>NZ_JADWYX010000049.1 GCF_016786355.1 Frankia sp. AgB1.9 | reverse complement strand
CGCGGCCCCGCCCCCGGGGGGCCCCCGCCCGGCGGCCCCCGCGCCCGCGGCCCCGGCCGCCCCGGCCCGCGGGGGGCCGGGCGGCGGCGCCCGGCTCGACGGGGTGGTGGGCGGCTCGGCACCGGTCCGGCCGGCCGCGTACTGGCCGGCCGTGTTCTGGCCCCCGGTGTTCTGGCCGCCGGTGCTGCTGTGGCGCACCTGGCACGAGGGCGCCCGCGGGCTCTGCGCCTGGCTGGCCGGGCGCGAGCCGGAGGCTGCGCGGACCCCGGTCGACGCGTTCGGCTGGACCGCGCCCGTCGAGGATCATCTCATCAGCCGGATGCTCGGCACCTGGCTCGACGGCTCCGCGATCGCGGCGGCGGCCGGGGTCCGGCTGCCTCCGCTGCGCGCCGCCGAGCTGCGGGCCGCGACCCGCCTCGCGCTCGGCCGGGTGCGTTGGCCCGGCGGCACGGACGGCGTCGGGAGCGATCCGGCACCGCTCGCGCTGACCCTGACCCGGGTCGACCCGACGGGCCAGCCCGTCGCCGGCCGGCCCGGTGGCGCCACGGTCGTCGGCCGGTGGCTGGTCGGCCCCGGCCGGGAACCGCTGGCCCTGCCCGAGACGCCCGCCTACGGCCCGGCCGAGGCCGACCAGCCGACCGGCGGCGAGGTCTGCCTCGACGTCGTCGACTTCTGCCTGCTGGCGACCGGCCGGCGCGGCCCGGTGGAGACCGCCGTGACCGGCGTCCTCAGCGCCAGCCCGGCGGCCGGGCGCGCGCTGCTCGCGGGGATGGCGGCGGTCCTGCCCGCCTGACGGGACGACCGAGGGCGGATCCCGCCGTCAGGCCTCCTCGGCCCCGGTCCGCAAGGCCGCCGAGTCGAGCGCGGCGTCCAGGGCGACCCGGTCGAGCTCGGTCCGCGCTACCGGCATCGCGACCGCCTGGACGACCTGGTCGGGCGGCCGCTGCCGGCGGTCGCGCTGCGGCCGGTAGATCTCGGCCGGCACCATCGGCCGGGCCGAGGCCGCGTCGGCCAGCTCCCGCCAGCCGGTCTCGGCGCTGGAGTAGGCGAGCTCCGCGAGCCGGCACACCGCGAGCACCTGGGTGAGGCACTCGACCTGACCGACCGCGTCGTCGACCCCGTAGTGGGCCGCGTAGAGCGCGTCCCAGGCGCGTTCGGCGTGCTCGCCGCGCTGGTCGTCGTCGCACAGCCAGCCGAGTCCGCGCCCCTCCAGCACGGCCCGGACCCGCTGGCGGGCCGCCCGGCCGGCGCCGCCCGCGGGCGGCTCCCCGGCCAGCAGCGTGGTCAGCTGGCCGTGCGGCGTGGCGATGGCGCCCAGCACCTCGAGGTCAAGCCGCTGGTACCACCGCCGAGCGGCGTCCGGATCGACGAGCTCGGCCGCGATCTCGGCGAGCCGGACCCGGCCGGGCCCGGTCTGGGCGCGCGGGTCCGCGAGGAAGAACCGGCGGCCCAGGGCCGAGCGGTCGGACGAGCGCGGCGCCTCTCGTGACGACGCGTGGATTCCTTGTTCTGGGTCTACCCGGTGTTGCGAACCGCGGTCGTCAGGCATCCGACCACCTATACGTTCCAGGGCCACCGGAGGCGGACGGCTGTCCCGCATCCTTCGGGCTGGCCAGCAGGCGTCCCGTGCGTGGGCACGATCTCCGTGGGCACGATCTCCGTGGGCACGATGTCCTTGGGCACGATGTCCGTGGGCACAGTGTCGGCGGCCGGTTCCGGTGTCGCCCCCGACCCGGCGCCGGTACGGGAATCGTAGTGCGCCGTACTGGCCGAGCGGCGAACCCCATTGGTGTCCTGTATCCGACAGCAGTGGCCCTAAAACGCGATTCGGGCGTAAACGGCGAGCACGCTCTGTGCCGGCATTCACCGCGAACGGCGGCCGGGCGCACCCGGAGGCGCCCGCCGTTCGCGGTGGTCCGGCGGCGTCGGAACAGCACGCGGTGACCGTCACGGCCGCCGGTCGTCAGGGAGCGTAGACGACGGAGGCGTTGCCCGAGCTGGTTCTCGCCGTGATCGTTCGGCGGGCGGTCGGGTCGGTACGGACCCCGACCGTCCGGTCGCCGGACGACGTGTGCACCGAGACCAGGTAGGGCGACGGGCCGTCCGGCACCGCGACCCGTACGTCGCCGCTCGACGTCGTCGCCGTCACGTCGTCGGGGATCGCCGTCAGCCGCAGCGAGACGTCTCCCGAGGACGAGTGGGCGTACACCGACGTGGCGGCGAGCCCGGTCGCGCGCACGTCGCCGGACGAGGTGCTCAGCCGGGCCGTACCGGTGCCACCGGAGGTGATGACGTTGCCGGAGGACGTGGCGAGGTCGACCGGGCCGCGCAGGTCGGTCGCCCGGATGTCGCCGGACGACGAGCGGGCCACCACGGTGACCCCGGCCGGAACGGTGATCCGCAGGGTCGCGCCACAGCTGAGCGTGAAGTTCCAGCCACAGTGGGCGCTCACCTTCGCCGTGCCGCCGGAGACGTCGACGTTCAGCCGGGGCGCGCGGATGGTGCTGGTCAGGTGCGCCTCGACGACGGCCGGGCCGCTGCCCACGCCCGTCAGGATCACGTTCCCGTCGGATGTGCTGATCTCCAGCCGGGTGACCGACGTGGGCAGGACGGCGTGCTGGTCGACCTTGTCCCGGCCGGTCGTCCAGTTCATGGCCTGGCTTCCGGCGAACGCGGCGAACCCCAGCGCGAGCACGGTTCCCAGGACGAGCAGGACGACGCGGGCCCCGGGGTGACCGGCGTCCGAACGGGCCGTCGGCGGCTGGTCGCCGCCGGGCCCGCCGCCGTCTGGCCCGGTGAGGGCCGTCGCGGTGGTGGCCGGCCCGGTGGTGGCCGGCGCGGTCGAGAGGTCGGCCATCGCGCTGTCTCCCTCGGAGGCGGGACCGGTGGTGGGCGGGGTCAGTTCTGGCATGGCAGGTCCAGCCGTAGGGTCGTGCCGGTTCCGGGGGCGCTGGTGACGGAGAACGAGCCGTCGACGGCCAGCGCCCGGTCCCGCAGGCCGGACAGGCCCGAGCCGCCCGCCTCCCGGGCCCGGCCGGTGCCGTCGTCGCTGACCTCGACCTCCAGCCGGTCATCGACGCGGCGGGCGACGATCCGGGCGGTCTCGGCCTCGGCGTGACGGGCGATGTTCGTCAGCGCCTCGGCGACGAAGAAGTAGGCGACCGCCTCCACCTCGGCGGACGGCCGCGGCGCCACCGCGACGTCCAGGGTGACCGGTACCGGGCAGCGCGCGGCCAGCCCCGCGAGCGCCCCGTCGAGGCCCCGGTCGGTGAGCACCGCCGGGTGCAGGCCCCTCGCGAGGTCCCGCAGCTCGATGAGGGCACGCTTGGTCTCGGCGTGTGCCTCGGCGAGCAGGCCGCGGGCGCCGTCGGGGTCGGCCGAGAACCGTTCCTGCGCCCGCCCCAGCGTCATCGCGACGGACACGAGCCGCTGCTGGGCCCCGTCGTGCAGGTCACGCTCGATCCGGCGGCGCTCGGCCGCGGCGGCCGTGACCATCCCGGCCCTGCTCGCCTCCAGGTCCGCCACCCGCCGGGTCAGCGCCTCGCTGTCGCGCGGGCAGAGCATCCGGCGGGCGATGGCGAGCTGCAGCGCGGTCAGGCCCTGGGCCAGCCACGGCGCCGCGACCAGCGCGAGCACCCCGGCGACGAGGTGCGCGGCGACCGCGCCGCCGTAGCCGAGGTCGAAGCCGACCACCTCGTCGGGCCCGCCGAGCCGGTGCCCGTAGGCGGGGAACAGCAGGAACGCGACCGCGCCGCCCCAGAACGTCGCGACCACCCAGCCGCCCACCCAGCCCACCAGCGGCAGCACGAACAGCGCGTAGACGGTCTCCAGCCAGCTGCCGCCGGTACGCAGCCGGGCCCACATCCGCGACCAGGCCCGGCCCAGCCGGCCGGAATCGGGTGACGCGGCCGGCGGCACCGGGCGCAGCGGCAGCCGCTCGCCGAGGTAGGCCGCGTACCGCCAGGACTCGAACCGGGCGAACTGGTGTGCCAGCGCCAACGCCAGCCAGAGCAGCGGCAGCCCGATCGGGATGAGCCAGACGGTGGACGCGCCGGCGACGACGAAGGTGAGCACGAGGGCGAAGCTGAACGTCCCCAGCAGCGCCGTCTGGGCGCTGAACATCGTCGCCAGCCAGGCGCGGCGTCCGAACGTCGCCCGCAGTGCCGTGCCGAGCGCGTTCATCGGGCCCACCTCCCCGCCCGGGCTGCCCGGGCGCGTGTCGCGCCCACGCGGGCTCTCGCCCGCCGTGGACCTGATCGCGTCGTCATCTCGTTCGCGTCCCGCTGTTCTCGCCGCCGAGCGGCGCGTCGTGCGCCGCCGCGTCCCGCTGCCCGGGACGTTGTGTCGACCGTAGATCGGTTCGCCGGCCGGGACGATCGCGCAGACCCACCAATCCCTACTGGGGATAACCCGACCCGCGGGCCTGCGGCCGGCCTTCCCCACCGGCCGGGCGGTGCCGTCCGCCCGGCGGATTCGGATGCCGGGCGCCGCGATCGTTGATACGAACAGAGCCGGTACCAGGCACGAAGCCGGAGGACGGTGGCGCATGGCGACGGTGGCGGCTGGCCCGGGCGACGGGTCACCGGCGGGGGAGCGGGCTGCCGCGCTCGCCGGCGTGCGGGTGCTCGAGGCGTCCGTGACGCGGGCGGGCCGGATCGCCGGGATGCTGCTCGCCGACCTCGGCGCGCAGGTCGTCCGCGCCGACCTGGCCGCGGCCGGCGAGCCCTCGACTGACGGCTCGACCCTAGCCGCGGCGGCGGAGGCAGGCGGGTCCGAGCCGGTCTTGCCTGAGGAGCTCTGGTGGGACCGGGGGAAGCGGATCGTCCGCCTGGGGCCGGCCGACGTGGTGCGGCTGGCCGGCGGAGCCGACGTGCTGCTGGTCGACCAGACCCCCGCCCGGCTGGCGGCGCTGGGCCTGACCGCCGCCGAGCTGGCCGCCGCGTACCCGCGCCTCTGCCCCATCTGGCTGCCGCCCTACGGTGAGTGTGGCGAGTGGGCCGAGGTCGCTGAGGACCCGCTGCTGCTCGCCGCGCTCGGCGGTGTCGCCGCCCGCAACCCGGCGACCTGGGACTGTCCCGTCGCGCCGGTGACGGCCACGACGACCCATCTGCACGGCGCGCTCGGCGCCGCGGCCGCCATCGCCGCGCTGCTCGGGCGCCGCCGGGACGGCGGACGCGGCCACGGCGTCACCGTGAGCGGCCTCGACGCGGCCGCGGCGCAGCTCGGGATGATGACCCAGGTCGGCCTCGACGTCCCGGTGGTGCGCGGCTCCAAGACCACCGGGAAGGGCGTCCCCTACTGGCGGAACTACCAGACGTCCGACGGCCGCTGGCTCTACCTGGCCGCGCTCGTCCCGGAGATCTTCATCCGCGCGCTGGACGCGATGGACCGGATGGACGTCCTCGTCCAGCCCGGGGTCGAGGGCGATTGGAACCGCCTCCAGGTCTGGGAGCAGGGCGGCAAGCTGGTCGTCGACGAGCTGGTCGCCGAATTCCGCCGCCGGCCGCTGGCCGAGTGGCTGGAGCTGTTCGCCGCCCATGACGTCCCGTGCGCGCCGATCGCCAGGCGGGCCGAGTGGGCCGGCCGCGACATCGTCGCCGCGAACCACGCGTTCGTCCGTCGCGACCACCCGACGGTCGGGCCGGTCACCCTGCCCGGGTTCCCCGTCGATCTCACCCGGACCCCGGCCGTCCCCGGAGCCTTCCCGGCCACCGAGGACCTGCCGGCCGGCGGCGAGCTGTGGCCCGATGCCCCGCCCGGACCGGACCAGCCGGCCCTCGGCGAGGCGCCGTCGGCGGGACGGCTGCCACTGGCCGGGATCCGGGTCGTCGACCTGTCCTCCTACCTGGCCGGGCCGCTGATCGGGGAGATCCTCGCGGACTGGGGCGCGGACGTCGTGAAGGTCGAGCCCCCGGACGGTGACCCGTTCCGGGTGTTCCCGATGTCGGTCCTGGTCGCGAGCCAGCACAAGCGGTCGGTCGCCCTCGACATCGGCGCCCCCGGCGGAGCGGACGTGCTGCTGCGGCTGCTGCGCGGCGCGGACCTGTTCGTCGAGAACATGCGGCCCGGCCGGATGGAACGGGCCGGGCTCACCCCCGAGCGGGTGCTGGCCGGCAACCCGGGCCTGGTGCGCTGCTCGGTCTCCGCCTACGGCCACGCGGGCGAGTACGCCGACGCCCCCGGCTTCGACCCGGTGTTCCAGGCGCTGTCGGGCCTGGCCGACGCGCAGGGCGGCGACGACGACCCGGTGCTGACCCCGATCCCGCTGAACGACACGGGGACCGGTGTGCTCGGCGCGCTGTCGGCGCTGGCCGCGCTGCACGCCCGAGGCCGGGACGGCACCGGCGACCGGCTTTACCTGTCGCTGGCCAACACCGCGACCTTCCTGCAGTCACCCGAGTTCACCGACTACGCGGGCCGCCCACCGGCGCCGCGCGGCCGCGCCGACTTCCCCGGCCCGACGGCCGGCCACCGCTACTACCAGTGCGCCGACGGCTGGCTCGCCGTCGCCGCCGTCACCACCTCCCAGGTCGCCGAGCTGCTGGATGTGGCCGGCCTCCCGGGCGACGTCCAGCAGCTCGGCGGGCTGCGCGGCGACGACGAGCGGGCCGCGGCCCTCGCGGCGACGCTCGCCAACCGGCCGGTGCGCGACACGGCCGGGGCGCTCACCGCCCGTGGGATCCCGGCGGTTCCCGTCACCCTGGGGGACGAGCACATCGAGGCCCCACACCTGGTGGCCAACCGCTTCACCCATGTGGTGCCGGACCCGCGCTACGGCCGTTTCCACATCGCCCGCGGCTACGGGACCTGGGTGCACGACGCCGGCCGGCCACCGGCGCGCACCGTGCTCGTCGGCCACGACACCCGACTGGTCCTGGCCGAGGCTGGCTTCCCACCAGCCGAGATCGAGTCCCTGCTCGCGGCCAGGGTCGTCGCCGACGTCGTCCTGCGCGACATCCCGGCCGACGAGCCCTGGGGCCCACCCGCGCCGCCGGCCGCGCGGCCGTCCTAGCCGAGAAGCGGGGCGGCCTGGGCTGCCGCGTCGGGCATGAGGAACTCGATCCGGTTGCCGACCGGGTCGGCTACGTAGCAGTGCCGGTGCCCGGGGAAGTCATCGGCCCAGTCCAGGTCGACACCGGCGGCGGTGAGGCGTTCGGCCATCGCGTCGATGTCGTTGACCAGGATGGCCGGGTGGGCCTTGGTCGCCGGGGTGAAGTCGGACGTGACGCCGACGTGCAGCTCGAACCCCGGCCCACGGAACCAGGCCCCGCCCCGCGCCGCCAGCGGCGCCGGCTTCGGTACCTCGGTCAGCCCGACGAGGCCGACCCAGAACGCCCGGCAGGCGTCCTCGACGCCCCCCGGAACCGCCAGCTGGATGTGGTGCAGCCCGGTCACTCCGCTGAACGCGGGTGGGGCCTCGGTGCCTGTGCTGGTGCTGCTGGACATGCGGGCAGGCCTCCCAGGATCGGGTGATCCCCGTCCCCGCAGACTAGTGCCGCATCCGCGAAGGTTGGCCTCGTGCCGAGCCAGCAAGATCGCTGTTTTCGCCCTGCCGTGGCTGTAACCGCAGCGGTTCTGTGACCATGCGGGGGCCAAAACAGAGATCAAGCCAGCGGGTGGACCTCGCCGGGCCCGAGCCCGGCGCCAGGCCCAGGCCCGGGGCGTCGCGGCCCGCTCAGTCGGGGTGGCGGTGGCGGTGCACCGGGCGATGGCCGGCTACCTGGTAGAGGCGGGCCGCTCCGGTCGCCTCGGTGAGCTCAGCCCGGGAAAGGGAGCCCAGTGCCTCGCGGAGCTGGTCAAGACCTTCGGCGGTGACCAGACCGGCGCTCAGCGCCGTGCCGTGGGTGGCCTCCAGGGCCTCCTCGACCAGCCGTCCGGACGGGTCGCCGGTCAGCGGCGAGGGCCTGACGTTCACCGTCACGTCCACCAGCCCGGCGGCCGTGAGCAGCGCCGGCAGCCGGGGCCCGATCATGGGGTCGCCACCGCGGACGCGGATGGTCATCGACATCAGGTCGAAGAACTCGGCGATGGCAGGGTTCGCCAGGGCCGAGCCGGCGCCGGCGGCGTAGCCGAAGTAGATGTCCTCGACGGCGACCACCCCGCCGGGGCGGACCGAGGCGGCCATCGCGCGCAGCGTCGCCACGGGTTCGGCCAGGTGCCCGAGCAGCAGCCGGCTGTAGGCCAGGTCGAAGGCGCCGCGCGCGACCGGCAGCCAGCTGGCGTCCGCGTTCATCCAGGCGATGCGCGCGCCGACCCGGGCCGCGTTGTGCCGGGCCACGGCGAGCGACGCCGGGCTCGCGTCGATGCCGACGACCTGCCCGCCCGGCCGCACCCGGCCGGCCAACAGCACGCTGACCTGGCCGTGGCCACAACCGACGTCCAGGCAGCGCCAGCCGGGACGCAGGCCGAGGCTGGTCAGGAACTCCACCGTCCCCGGCTCCAGCGCCCGCGACTGGGCCGCCAGCCGGTTCGCGTCGGCCTCGCCGCCGTGCAGCGCGTACCCGACCTTCGGCCGCACGGATCGCGGGGCCGCCGGCTCGGCGTCCGTGTCCTCGCGTGCCGGCGCACCGGTGAGCAGGCCTTCCGGTGGGGCCGGCGGGGCCGATGACGGCGGCAGCGCGATTGCCGCGGGTGGCGGCGGGGCGGCTGCCGGCGTCGCGACCCGGTCGACGGTGATGCCGTTCGAGGGGGCGAGGTCGACGTAGCGCCCGGGGCCGCGGTCGGGCGGTTCGGTGACGCGGGAGCCGGTCCCGACCGACGTGCCGGCGCCGCCGGGCAGGCGCGGCGCGGCCGGCTCCGGCGGCCGCGCCTGCCCGCGGGTCCTGGTCTGGTGGGTCCTGGTCTCGTGGGTGGTTGTCTGGTGGGTGGTGGCCTGGTCGGCGAGCTTCGCGAACCAGGACCAGGCCCGGCCGGCGGCCCGGTCCGCGCGCCCGGCCAGCTCCGCGAGATGCGGGTGGTCGGCCAGATGCGGGTGCTCGGCGCGGTGCGGGTGGTCCCGACGGCCGGAGTGCTCGTCCGGGTAGGAGTGCTCGTCCGGGTAGGGGTGCTCTCCCGGGTACGGATCCGGCCACGTGGCGTCGGCCTCGGGCCCGGCGCCCGTGAGGTGGCCGTCGGACCGCTGGTACGGGTCGCGGTCGCTGAGGTCCGTCCGGTCGACGCCGTAGGGCCCCGGGCCGGTGGCCGGCCACGTGCGGGGCCTGGTCGCGCGGGCGTGTGTCGCATCCCTGCCGGTCTGGTCCGCCATTTCGTCCCCCCCGTGCACGGCAGACCCCATCGTCTGCCTGGGCGCGGCGGTCCCGCCACCTGGGACGCGGCGACGCCCGCCCGGTGGGTCAGGCCGCCGGGCGGGTCACGCTGGCCGGCGGGTCAGGCCGGTCGGCGGGTGGCGGCGGCGCGGTCGCGCAGCTCGTAGCGGACGACCTTGCCGGTGGCGTTCAGAGGCAGCGCGTCGACGACCTCGACGTAGCGGGGCGCCTTGTAGTTGGCCATCCGGTCGCGCGACCACGCGATGATCTCGGCGGGAGTCGGCCGCGGCTGGCCGGTACGTGGGATGACGTAGGCCATGCCGACCTCGCCGAGCCGGTCGTCGGGGACGCCGACGACGGCGACCTGGGCGATGGCCGGGTGCTCGGCCAGCATGCTCTCGATCTCTGCCGGGTAGGCGTTGAAGCCGCCGACGATGAACATGTCCTTCTTGCGGTCGGTGATCGCGATGTTCCCGCCGTCGTCCATGACGCCGATGTCGCCGGTCTTCAGCCAGCCGTCGGCGTCGATGGTCTCGGCGGTCGCGGCCGGGTTGTCCAGGTAGCCGGTCATGATGTTGAAGCCGCGCACGATGATCTCGCCGGGCTCGCCGCGGGGTACCTCGGTGCCGGCGTCGTCGACGACCCGGACCTCGATCCCGTCCAGCGCCCGGCCGGAGGTGCGGGAGACCAGCTCGGGGTCGTCGGTGTGCCGGCACATGGCGACGGTCCCGGTGGTCTCCGTCAGCCCGTAGCCGGTGACGACGGTCCGCAGGCCCAGGTCCGCCCGCAGCCGCCGGACGAGCTCGACCGGTACCGCCGCTGAGCCGGTGACGGCGAGCCGCCAGCTCGACAGGTCGTAGCCGGTCAGGTCGCTGTTGAGGATCGTCTGGTAGACCGCCGGCGGTCCGGGCAGCATGGTGATCTTCTCGTCCTCGACCAGGCGCATCACGGCCGGCACGTCGAAGACCGGGTAGGGGACCAGCGTCGCGCCGACCAGCAGGCTCGCGAGCAGGCCCGCCTTCAGCCCGGCGGTGTGGAAGAACGGGTAGACGAGCAGGTAACGATCCCCGTGGCCGAGGCCGATGACGTCGGCCCAGGACGTGTAGAGCCGGGTCGAGGGGCCGTGGGCGAGCATCGCCCCCTTCGGCTTCCCGGTGGTGCCGGAGGTGAAGATGATGTCGCTGACGTCGTCGCCGGTCAGCGCCGCCGCGCGGGCCGCGGTCACCTCGGCCGGCACGGTGGCGGCGCGGGCGACGAAGTCCGACCACGCGGTGGTGGCGGGGCTGACCGGGCCGTCGAGCACGACGACCTCGCCGAGGGCCGGCAGGTCCGGCTCGGCGCGGATCGCCGCGGCGTAGTCCGTCGCGAGGAAGTCGGTCACGGTGAACAGGATCTTCGCGCCGGTGGCGCGCAGCAGGCCCGCGGCCTCGCCGGCCTTGAACCGGCTGTTCACCGGCACGAGGGTCGCGCCGGCGCGGTAGATGCCGAGCGCGGCCACCATCCAGCGGTGGCCGTTCGGCGCCCAGATCGAGACCCGGTCGCCGGGCTCGACGCCGCTGGCGACGAGGGCGCGGGCCGTCTCGTCGGCGGCCTCGGCGAGCTGGGCGAAGGTAAGCCGGATGGCGCCGTCGACCAGGGCCTCGTCGGCCGGCCAGCGGCGGGCTGCTCGGTCCAGGACGGCTGGGATGGTCGGCGGTGGCGCCTCGTTCGTGGTCGAACCGTCGAGGCCAGTGCGATCGGTGGTCGTCATGCTGCGCTCCGCTTCGTCGCGATGGCTCGATCGTGGGCGGCAAAAGAATATACGTTATGCAATCCGGGGCCAATGTCTTCGGCGGAGCGGCTTCCGGGCGGCGCGGGCTGCCTGCGCCCGGTGGCCGCTGGGCCACGGCCGGTGGCGACCGCCCGGCGGCGTCAGGACCGGGGCGGATGGGTGCGTGGCCGGCGGAAAGGCACCGGGATCCGGGCCGGCGGTAAACGCCCCGAGGAGAGTTCGGGATGGGTCGGCGACCGCGTGCGGCCATCTCGCCGGGGTGCCGCGGCGCTGTTTCCCGATGGTTACCGCCGTATGCCAAAAAGCACTACCGCGACGCGCCTCGGGCCTCTCAATCGGCGTTGCGACGTGACGCAGATTACTCCGTATACGAATCTGTTGTGCCCGACGGGTTTGGCGATCGCCCAACGGGATGCCGGGGTGAAGAGCTGCGCACTCGCCATTCCGGCGCGTTGTTCGACCTGCGGGTCTGTTTCGTTCTGGTGGTGGCCGAAGCCGTGTCTCGGCGCCGTCTCGCTGGCGGATGGTCGGTCGGTGTGGCGGCGCTACGCGGTGTGACGACAGGTCATCGGTGGCAAAACGGCCGGTCTACGGTGTTGTCTCGCCGATGCGATTGAGACAACTGCCGTGCGCCCCGTGGCCACTTGCCGATCCCCCGTCATCCCATGGATGCGGGGGGTCAGTACAGTTGCTCTACCTTCCGGGCAAAGGGGCGGACGGGGGACCGAGGGGAAACCGTGGTCCCCTCGGCGGCTCACGCTGCTCGGTGGGGCCAGAGCGCGGATATACGGACGGTGCGGCCCGCCGTTTTACCCGCCTACTCGCCCTACAGGCCACCCCCGTAGCCAAGGCGCCCTGACCGCGGGCGTCGGACGAGAGGACCGGATGCTCCAGAACTGGCCCATCCGAACGAAGCTGGTGGTAATTCTCATCGTCCCCTTGGTCGCCCTTGCCGTGCTCAGTGCGATACAGGTGCGGGGGAACGTCAACCGAGTGCAGGAAGCGCAGCGGACGAAGGCGCTGGCCGAGTTCTCCGTCGAGGCCAACTCGTTGATCAACGACGTGCAGTTGGAGCGTCTCGGCTCGCACACCGTCACGGCTTCTCAGTACCACCAGCCGCCCGTCGCGTTGAAGGCGGCGCGGCCCCAGGTCGACGCGGCGCTGAGGAGCTTCCGCGCCAGCGAGGCGAAGCTGCCGGGCGGCGCGCGGGACGCTCTCGGTGGCCTGCTGACGACAGTCGACACCATGATCGGCAAGCTCAAGGCGCACCGCGACGCCATCGACCGCCAGCAGATGGACCTCAGCGGCGACATCGCCTACTGGGACCCGCTGGTCACCAGCCTGCTCGGCCTGGACGGCGCGGTCGCCTCCGGTAGCAAGGACACCTCCGTCGTCTACGGCGCGAGCGCGCTGGTCGCGATCAGCCAGGCCAAGGAGGCGCTGTCCCAGCAGACCGGTGGCATCAACCGGGTCCTGTTCCTCAATGACAGCAGCGCGCTCGACCAGACCCGCCAGGAGATCGGCCAGGAGCGGGCCTGGCTGGACCAGTACCAGGCCACGGCGACGCCGAGCCAGAAGCAGTACCTGACCCAGTCAGTCGGCGCCGACTCGAACCCGAACTCCCTGATCGAGCGGGTCAGCTCGATGCGGGACGACATGCTTTCGGCGAAGGCGACCGGTCAGGCGCCGAACGTCAATCTCGGCGACTGGACGACCGCGTCCCAGCTGATGATCTCCAAGATGCACGACGTCGAGACCAAGGTCTCCGAGGACCTGATCGACACGGCGAGCCAGATCTCCACCAAGGCCGTCAAGGACTCGTTGGTCTCCAGCCTCGCGGTCGCGCTCATCCTGCTGCTGTCGGTCCTGATCTCGCTGCTGGTGGCCAGCCCCATGATCCGCCAGCTGCGCCGGCTGCGCGAAGGCGCGCTGGAGGTCGCCAACCACCGGCTGCCCGAGGTCGTCGAGCGGCTGCACAAGGGCGAGCCCGTCGACCTCGACGCCGAGCACTTCCCGGTCCCCGCGACCACCCGCGACGAGATCGGCCAGCTCGCCGAGGCGTTCGGCACGGTGCACGAGGTCGCCGTGCGCACCGCGGTCGAGCAGGCCGCGATGCGCAAGAGCATCGGGGACACGTTCCTGAACCTCGCCCGCCGCAGCCAGGCGCTGATCCACCGCCAGCTGAAGGTCATCGACGCGCTGGAGCGCAAGGAGACCGACCCGGACGAGCTGGAGGAGCTCTTCCGCCTCGACCACCTGGCGACCCGTATGCGCCGGCACGCCGAGGACCTCATCGTGCTGTCGGGCTCCAAGCCAGCCCGTGGCTGGCGCCGGCCCGTCCCGATCAAGGACGTCATCCGCGGTGCCGTCGCGGAGGTCGAGGACTACACCCGGGTCAAGGTGCTGCCGGTCGGCGGCGGCGCGATCAGCGGCCACGCTGTCGGTGACGTGATCCACATGCTCGCCGAGCTGATCGAGAACGCCACCTCCTTCTCCCCGCCGCACACCCCGGTGCACGTGACCGGCCACGAGGTCTCGAACGGCTTCGCGATCGAGATCGAGGACCGCGGCCTGGGCATGAACTCGTCCGAGTTCAAGGCCATCAACGACCGGCTGGAGAACCCGCCGCCGTTCGACCTGACCACCTCCGAGCGGCTCGGCCTGTTCGTCGTCGGCCGGCTGGCCGAGCGGCACAGCATCAAGGTCCGGCTGCGGACCTCGCCGTACGGCGGCACGATGGCGATCGTCCTGATCCCCGGCCCGCTGCTGCGGGTGGCCGACGACGACACTCCGATCGACGCGGTGCCGGGCACGCCGGCCGGTCACGACGACGCCCGCGAGTTCGCCGCGGTCGGCCGACCGGTCGCCTCCGACACCGAGCCGCTGGACTTCGGCGCGCCGATGCTGGCCCTGCCGCCGGGCTCCCCGCTGGGCGGTCTGGCCGACGAGATCGACCCGCCGACCACCGGCTTCGGGACCCGCTCCGGCCCGCCGTCGGGAACGCTCGCGCTGCCGGCCGCGGCGGGCACCCTGTCGCCGGACGACCTGCCGGCGCCGCCGCGGATGACCGACCCGGCCCCGCCGATCCCGCCGATGGGCCTGGAGGACACCGGGCCCCGGGCCATGTTCGGGGTGACGCCGTCCCGCCCGGGTGACGACGAGCCGCTGCTCGACGACCTGCCGGTGTTCGCCACCGTCCGGTCGAGCTGGTTCATCGCCGATCGGCCGCGCCGGCAGATCGCCGGGCCGGCCGCCGGTAACGACCAGTTGCTCGGCCCCTCGGCCCCTGGCCCGGCTACCTCGCCGTCTTACTCCTCTCCGAGCACCGCCTACAGCGCGCCCGTGACCCCGCCGCAGAACCCCCTGAACGGTTCGCCCGAGTCGCGGTTCGGCGTGGACCTGCCCAGCCGGACCTCGCCGCGTCACCAGCAGCCGGGCGCCGGCGCCCCGCCGGCGCGGCCGGAACCGTTCGGGCCGGTCACCCCGGCGGCCGGCTACGCGCCCGGCGGCCCGGCCCGGCCGCGGCCGGCCCAGGCCGCGCCGACGACCGATGTCGGGCTGCCGCGCCGGATGCGGCGGGCCAACCTCGCGCCCGAGCTGCGCCGGGACGGCCCGCAGCCGGTCCGGCCGCCGTCGGTCGTGGCCGGGCCGCGTTCTCCGGAGGAGATCCGGTCGATGATGTCGTCCTTCCAGTCCAACTTCGGTCGGGGTCTGGCGGACGGACAGGGTTCCAGTGACGGTGACGATCAGAGGAAGGTGACCTGATGAGCCCGGTTGGGCCGTCCGAGAACATGAGCTGGCTGCTCAACAACCTCGTGAAGAAGGTGCCTGAGGTCACCTACGCGATCGCGCTTTCCTCGGACGGTCTGCTTCTCGCCACGTCGGCGGGAATGGACCGGGCAACGGCGGACCAGCTGGCCGCCGTCGCGTCGGGCTTCAACAGCCTGGCCCGCGGCGCGGGGCGTTTCTTCGGTGGGGGGAGCGTCAGGCAGACCATCGTCGAGATGGAGCAGGGTTTCCTGTTCGTCACGGCCGTCGGCGACGGGGCCTGCATGGCGATCCTGTCGAGCCCTGGCGCGGATATCGGTCTGATCGCCTACGAGATGGCGCTCCTGGTCACCAGGGTGGGCGAGTTCCTCACGCCGGAGCTGCGTGCCGAGATGCAGGCCGCTCTGCCCATCTGAGTGCTGAGGCATCCGAGGCAGGAACCGGGAATTGTCAGGCAGGAGAGTCGGAGTGTCGCGAGACGAGGAGTGGTTCGACGACGAGGCCGGGCCCGTCGTGCGTCCCTATGCGGTCACCGGGGGACGCACCAGGCCCAACAAGGGCTCGCTCGAGCTGGTCGCCCTGGTTACGACGACGTCGCAGGGGCGGGCCACGGCCAGTTCGCTCGACCCCGAGCAGCGCGCCATCGCGGCGCTCTGCCTGCGGCTGCAGTCCATTGTGGAGATTTCCGCCCGGCTGAACATTCCGGTCGGTGTGGTCAGGGTCCTCGTCGGCGACATGCTCGACGCGGGACTCGTCACGGTGCACCGGCCAGCACGACCTACGAACCGGCCCGACCAGGCACTGATCGAGAAGGTGCTCGATGGACTACAGGCCCTCTGACGCGCGGGCGCCGAGGAATGACGGCGCCCCATCCCCGAGTCCGGTAAAGATCATCATTGCCGGTGGGTTCGGGGTGGGCAAGACAACCTTCGTGGGCTCCGTCAGCGAGATCACCCCGCTGACGACGGAGGCGGCGATGACGTCCGCCAGCATCGGCATCGACGACACGTCGGCCGTGGGTGGCAAGACGACCACCACCGTGGCCATGGACTTCGGCCGGATCAGCCTGCTCGACAGCGTCATCCTCTACCTGTTCGGCACGCCGGGGCAGGACCGCTTCTGGTTCATGTGGGACGAGCTGGTGCTCGGCGCGATCGGCGCCGTGGTGCTGGTCGACACCCGCAGGCTGGCGGACTCCTTCCCCGCGATCGACTACTTCGAGGAGCGGGACATCCCGTTCCTGATCGCGCTGAACCAGTTCGACGGCGCCAAGCGGTACGAGGTCGCCGACGTGCGCAAGGCGCTCGACCTTGAGCCGAACCGTCCGGTCGTCATGTGCGACGCCCGGCGGCGCGAGTCCGTCCGTCAGACGCTGGTCGCCCTCGTGCGGCACGCGCTGGACGTGGTCGCGACAGGAGAACCGGGAGCACGACCTCGCCGGCACCTGAGCGAGGCACGGTCCGGCGCCGTCGCGGTGGCGTGGTCGAGGTGGGAGCCTCGGCCGCGGCACCGCGGGGCACCGGCCAGCCGCCTGGAACGCCGACCTGCTCGCCCTCGGCCGTGCGCGGCCCGGTGAGCAGACCGGTGCGCGCCAGGCGCAGCTGTTCCACGAGCGCAGGGCTTGGACGCCGGAGGGGGCGGCGTCAGGGCCGGTGGGGGCCGCCGGGCGAGCCGGTCGGCCTTGCCAGCGGTCGGTGACCGGTCGGAGGAGCACGTGCTAGATCTGCTGGGCCTGGACGACGTGACCCAAGCCGCCTATCGGCTGTGGCTGCGCGACGAGGACCTCGACATCCAGGCAGTCAGCGACAGCCTCGGCCAGCCGACGGCGCTGGTCGCGGCCGCTCGCGACCGGCTGATCACGCTGTCGCTGCTCGTGCCGGACGTCAACCGGCCCGGTCACCTGCTCGCGGTCCACCCCGAGGCGCCGCTGGCGCAGCTCATCCAGGACCGGCACGAGCAGCTGATCCGCCAGCACGAGCACCTGGTCCGGGCGCATGCCCAGGTGGGCACCCTGGTCACCGAGTTCATGGCCAGCCGCTCGATGCTCGCGAGCGGTGAGACTGACCTGTTGCGGCCAACCACGACGGAGGGCCTGCGCGTCGAGCTCTCCGCGATGATCGCCGGCGCCCGGCACGAGGTGCTCTCGGTCCGCACCCGCACGACGCTGTCCGCGATCGCCGCGGAGCTGCTCCCGCTGGAGCTGGAGGCGCTGCGCCGGGGGGTCGCGGTGCGGACCGTCGTGGCCCGGCCGCGGGCCGGGCTCGCCTGGGTGCTGCCCCGGCTCGAGCACCTGGCCGACATCGTCGCGGCCGGCGCCGAGATCCGGCTCGCGGACGACCCGTCGCTCGACATCACGGTGGTCGACCGCCGGGTCGGCGTCGTCCGGTTCGCGTCGCTGCCGGGCGGCGGCGCGCTGGTGATCCGCACCCCGGACGTCGCCCTCCTCGCCGGCGCGATGTTCGACCAGATGTGGGGGAACGCCGACCCCCTCGGACGGGCCGAGGCGCGGCAGGTCGAGCCGGTGGCGGACGACGACCGGGCCGACAACTGGCTGGCCGCGAGCCTGCCGGCCGCGGGGCTCACCGAGCGGTCCGCCAACGGGCGGACCGCCGCGGCCAACGGGTCGGCCCAGGCGGCCGCGGAGGATCCCGGAGCCGTCGAGCCCTGCGTCGGGGCCGCCGGCGCAGACCAGCCGGCCGCCGAGGAGACGACGGAGCAGGCGCTCTCGGCCGCGGAGCTGCTGCTGCTGGCCTTACTCGCCGACGGGCTCAAGGACGAGGCGGTGGCCAGGGCGCTGGGGGTCTCCGTGCGTACGGTCCGCCGGATGGTCGCGGAGCTGATGCACCGGCTCGACGCGCGCAGCCGGTTCCAGGCGGCTCTGCTGGCCCAGCGGAAGGGTTGGTTGTAGCACCGTTGTGTTTCGAATTGTTGATTGTGGCAGGACGATGCCACCGCAACTAGTTGCCATGGTGGTTGGACTGGAATGGCGCACGAGCGTTGGCGTTTTGCCGCACACTTCCTCCCGAGACACCGCACCGCCAGTGGGTGCGAAACAGTGGTCCGGGCGTGCCGGTCGCCCGACGGGTGCGGCCGGGAACCCGCCGCCCGCCACCGTCGCATCCATTGCCGCCGACGCGCCGTCGCGTCAACGCGGCCGCCGGCACCGACGCCGGAGTGGGGCCGGACGGTTCTCACGGCTCGGCCGGATCGACCGATGAAAGCTGTGAGGAGAGACACAGTGCCGAGAACCCAACCGCGCACGTCCGTGCGGCGCGAGGCGCCGACGGGAGGTACGCGGTGAGCCACCGGACGCTGATCGTGGCCCGGATGAACCCGTCGGACGAGGAAACAGTCGCCCAGATTTTCGGCGAGTCCGACGCCGGTGAACTGCCGCACCTCGTCGGGGTGTCGCGCCGGGAGCTGTTCGCCTTCCACGGTCTGTACTTCCACCTCATCGAGGCGGAGAACAGCATCAATGCGCCGCTGGCGAATGTTCGCGAACACCCGCTGTTCGTCGACGTCAACACCAAGCTCGAGAGCTACATCACCGCCTACGACCCCGCGACCTGGCAGGGCCCGCGAGACGCGATGGCCCGTAGCTTCTACACCTGGACGGCGCCGCCGGCCGGCTGAGGCGGGCCGGGCGGGGCCTCCGTGTGACCGGGGCCGGCATCCGGGCCCGGTCCAGCGCACCACTCACGCGGCACGCGGCCTTTCGGCCCGCGGCTGACCGTTGGCCTGGGCTCGGGCACCCATCGCCCGAGAAAGGCCTCTCCTCGCGTGCCCGCCTCCCGGGCTATCGCGTGGCATTGAGGTAACGGTTTACCGGACGTTGACGGGCATTTGTCGGGTCGGCGTCCGGCATCCTGTAATTGCCGCCACCCCGCGTCGCCACCCCATTTTCATCGAGGTTTCGACGAGAGTTTCCGCCGATCCGCCGCGACGGATTTCCCGATCGCAGTCAGAGTGGTTGGCAGGAAGGTGACGGCGGTGACATCCGGGGCGAGTTCCGGCCCATCAAGCCGCGCGTTAGTGGTAGTTCTATGACAAGCGCACCCTCCGGAGGTAAAAACATGCCCCAGCAGTGGGACTCCGCCGCCCTCTTTGAATTCCTCGTCACGCGGGCCGGACTTCCCGAGGACGACCTGCCGGCCACGCTCGACGTCACGTTCGAGGACATCGGACTGGACTCGCTGGCCTACCTTCAACTGCAGTCGGAGGTCGCCGAGTCGGTCGGTGTGGAACTGCCGGCCGACCCGCCGCCCGGTTACACCCTTGCCGACATCCTCGCCGCCGTGAATCCAGAACTGGCCGCCTGACCTGGGTTTTCTCCGTTCCAGCTGGCCGCCCGCGAGCCGGCCAGCCGACGGGCGAGAGCCTCGTGACGTCGCGCCAACACGCACCTCGAGAACGCCGAGCCCACCGGGTGAATGGGCGGGCCCGCACCCACCTGCCACACCGCCGCCCGAGACGCCGAAACCCCCCGAGGAGACCCCCCGTGAACGGCCACACCGACAACTCGATCTACGTCGACGCCGACCTCGAATCCGTCTTCAGGCTCACCAACGACCTCACGACCTGGCCACAGCTGTTCACCGAGTACGCCTCGGTGGAGATTCTCGAGGCCCGCGACAACACCTTCAAGTTCCGCCTGACGATGCATCCCGACGAGAACGGCCAGGTGTGGAGCTGGGTCTCCGAGCGCACCGTCGACCCGGTGAACCACCGGGTCCGCGCCTACCGCGTCGAGACCGGTCCCTTCGAGTTCATGCACATCGAGTGGACCTACCTGGCGGAGGGAGCCGGCACCCGTATGCGCTGGGTCCAGGACTTCCGTATGAAGCCAACCGCGCCGGTCGACACCGCGGGCATGGTGGTGCGCATCAACACGAACACCCCGCGCGAACAGGCATCCATCAAGGAAAAGGTCGAGAAGCTGGCCGCCGCGGCCGCGCTCGCCGCCGGGACCGCCCGATGACCGCCGGGACCGCGCCCGCGGCGCCGAAGGTCGTCTCCATCCACGACGTCACGGCCAACCGGCGCCGTGGCGGCGACATCCGCACGATCCTCTCGCCGCTGACCGTCGGTTCGAAGGCCGGCTTCATGGGCACGCTGACGCTCGCCCCCGGCGAGATCGTCACCGAGCACTGGCACCCGTACTCGGAGGAGTTCCTCTTCTGCGTGCGCGGCGAGGTCACCGCCCGGTTCAACGGCGAGGAGTACACGCTGCCCGCTGAGAGCGGTGTGCTGATCCCCGTCGGAACCCGCCACCGGCTCGTCAACACCGGCAGCGAGACCGCCTTCTTCGTCTTCTGCTCCGGCCCGCTCGCGCCCCGGCCCGACCTGGGCCACGTGGACACCGAGGAACTCTCCCCGGCCCAGGCGGCGGCACCTCATACACCGGTCGGTACGACATGAGCCGCAGGCGTACGGCCGTCACCGGCGTCGGCGTGGTCGCTCCCGGCGGCACCAGCCGCAAGGAGTTCTGGTCGTTGATCACCGAGGGGCGGACCGCGACCCGCCGGCTGTCCTTCTTCGACCCGACCCCGTTTCGCTCCCAGGTCGCGGCCGAATGCGACTTCGACCCGCTGGCCGCCGGCCTGACCCCCCGGGAGATCGCCCGCAACGACCGGTTCGTCCAGTTCGCCCTCGTCGCGGCCGCGGAGGCGGTCGCCGACGCGGGCCTGGAGCTGGGCGGGCCGGCCGGCACCGGCTCGGCCAGCGGGGCGGTCCAGGACCCGGGCGGCCCGGTGGTCGGGGTCAGCCTCGGCAGCGCCGTCGGTGCCACCACCCGGCTGGAGAACGAGTACGTCGCGGTCTCCGACGGTGGCAGACACTGGGAGGTCGACCCCCGCTACGCCAGCCAGTTCCTGTACCACGCGCTGGTCCCGAGCTGCCTGGCCACGGAGGTGGCGACCCGGTTCGGCGCCCACGGCCCGGCGTTCGTCGTCTCGACCGGCTGCACCTCGGGCATCGACGCGCTCGGGTACGCCCACCAGCTCATCGTCGACGGCGAGGCCGACATCATGATCGCCGGCGCCTCCGACGCGCCGCTGTCCCCGATCTCGATCGCCTGCTTCGACGCGATCCGGGCGACCTCCGCCCGCAACGACGACCCGGAACACGCGTCGAGGCCGTTCGACGCGACCCGCGACGGCTTCGTCATGGGCGAGGGCTCCGCGGTCCTCGTCCTGGAGGAGTACGAGCGGGCCGTCGCCCGTGGCGCGCACATCTACGCCGAGGTCGGCGGCTACGCGTCGCGCTCCAACGCCTTCCACATGACGGGCCTGCGCCCCGACGGGCTGGAGATGGCCGAGGCGATCCGGCTCGCCCTCGACGAGGCCAGGGTCGACCCGTCGGCCGTCGACTACGTCAACGCGCACGGCTCCGGCACCAAGCAGAACGACCGACACGAGACGGCCGCCTTCAAGCGCTCGCTCGGCGCGCACGCCTACCAGGTGCCGGTCAGCTCGCTGAAGTCCATGGTCGGGCACTCGCTCGGCGCGATCGGCTCCATCGAGGTCGCCGCCTGCGCGCTGACCATCGAGCACGACGTCGTCCCGCCGACGGCGAACTACTCGAAGCCCGACCCCGAGTGCGACCTCGACTACGTGCCGAACGTCGCCCGGGACCACAAGGTCGACGTCGCGTTGTCGGTCGGCAGCGGCTTCGGCGGTTTCCAGTCGGCCATCGTGCTGACGGCCCCGCGGAAAGCGGCATGACACCCACGCCAGACCCCATGACACCCACGGAGCCTCAGTGACCCCGGCGACCACCGTGACCGCGGCGACCACAGTGACCACAGCGACCAGACCGGCGCCCGACCTGACGGAGCGGCACTCGCCGCTGACCAGGCCGGTCGTCACCGGCCTCGGGGTGGTCGCGCCGAGCGGGATCGGCGTCGAGGAGCACTGGGCGGCGACGCTGCGCGGCGACCTCGCGATCACGCCGATCAGCCGGTTCGACGCGTCCGGGTACGCCGCCCGGATCGCCGGGCAGGTCCCCGACTTCGACCCGAACCGCTACCTCGACAACCGCTTCATCGTGCAGACGGACCGCTGGACCTGGTTCGGCATGGCGGCGAGCAGGCTGGCCCTCGACGACGCCGGCTACGACCCGTCCAGCCGGGACGCCTACGACACGTCGGTCGTCTTCGGCGCCGGGTCGGGCGGGAACGACTTCGGCCAGCGGGAGCTGTCCCGGCTGCACACCCGAGGCCGCGGCGCGGTCAGCGTCTACCAGTCGATCGCCTGGTTCTACGCGGCGACCACCGGCCAGACCTCGATCCGCCACGGGCTCAAAGGCCCGTCGGGAGTCGTCGTCGCGGACGGCACGGGCGGGGTCGACAGCCTCGCGGCGGCGCGGCGCACGATCCGGCGCGGCACCGCCAGCGTGCTCGCCGGCGCCGCCGAGTCCGGCCTCACCCCGTACGCGCTGACCTGCCACCTGTCCAGCGGGCGGGTCAGCACGGCCACCCGGGCCCAGGCCGCCTACAAGCCGTTCGACGTCCGGGCGAACGGCTACCTGCCCGGCGAGGGCGGCGCGACGCTGCTCGTCGAGCATCCGGCGGCGGCGGCCGAGCGCGGCGCGGCCAAGATCTACGGCGAGATCGCCGGCTACGCCGCCACCCACGACGCCTACCACCACAGCCAGGCCGCGCCGAGCCCGCTGTGGCTGGCCGTCGCGATGCGCCGGGCCCTCGCCGACGCCGGCGTCGAGGCGGGTGAGGTGGACGTCGTCTTCGCCGACGGCGCCGGCTCGCGGGACCTCGACGCGCTGGAGGCCGCGGCACTGCGCGACGTGTTCGGCGCCGCCGCGGTCCCGGTGACGGCCCCCCAGGGCCTGATCGGCCGGCTGTGCGCCGGCGGGTCCGCGCTCTCGACCGCCACGGCGCTGCTCGCGCTGCGCGACGGGGTGCTGCCCGCGGTCGGCAACCTCGACGAGCCGGACCCGGCCTACGGCCTGGACCTGGTCCGTGAGCCTCGGCCGTGCGCCGCCCGGGTGGCGATGGTCGTCGCGCGTGGCTTCGGCGGCTTCAACAGCGTGCTCGTCCTGCGCCGGCCCGCGTGAGCGGCGCGGTAACCGGCCTTCCGATCCGTTCGCCCGAAATGAGGAGCCCGATGTTCGCTGACCTGGCCGGCAAGCGTGCGCTCGTGACCGGTGGCACCCGCGGGATCGGCCGCGCGGTCGCCCTCGGTCTGGCCCGCGCCGGCGCCCATGTCGTCGTCAGCCACTCCCAGGAGAGCGAGGCGGCGGACAGCCTGCGCCGCGAGCTGAAGGAGACCGGCGGCAACCACCTGGTGATGATCGCCGACGCCAACGACCGGGCGGCCCTCGCGGCGCTGCTCGAGGCCACCGGGACCCACCTCGGCGGCCTCGACATCGTCGTGAACAACGTCGGCACGATCAACCACGTCCCCTACGACCAGCTCTCGTTCGAGGACTGGAGCTCGGTCCTCATGACGAACCTGACCGCCACCCACCTCGTCACCCAGGGCGCGCTGCCGCTGCTGGGCGACTCCGGCTCGGTCATCAACGTCGGCTCCGGCGCGGGCGTCGTCGGCGTGCCGAACCGCGCGCACTACACGGCGGCCAAGACCGGCCTGATCGGCCTGACCCGGTCGCTGTGCAAGGAGCTCGGCGCCAAGGGCATCCGGGTCAACCTGGTGAGCCCGGGCGTCACCGAGACCGACCACGCGGCCGGCATGCCGGCCAACGTCCGCGCCATGTACACCAACCGCATCCCGCTCGGCCGGCTCGGCAACGCCGAGGAGATCGCGAACGTGGTGCTCTTCCTCGCCAGCGACGTCTCCAGCTACGTCAACGGCGCCAACTTCGCGGCCGACGGAGGGATCTGAGCGTGGCCCGCACCGAGTACGACGTCGAGATGACCGAGGGCACCGGCGCCGGGCGGCCCGCCGCCGACCTGCCGTTCCGGGTGATGCTCACGATGCACGTCCACCCGGGCCTGGAGGCCGACTTCGAGCGGACCTGGCTGGAGATCGGCGACCAGATCACCAGCCACCCGGCGAACCTCGGCCAGTGGCTGGTCCGGTCCGCGGACGAGCCGAGCACCTACTACATCATGAGCGACTGGGTGAACGAGCGGCTGTTCCGCGCGTTCGAGCAGACCCCCGGTCACCTGGAGCACCGCAAGATCCTGCACCCGCTGCGGGCCAGCGGCTCGATGGTCACCGGCGCCCGGCTGGCGTTCCTGCCGGGCGCGGCCAGCGTGACCGCGCCGGGAGCCACGGCCGAGCCGGCGGCGGTCGCGGCCGGTTCTGCCGCGAGTGTCACGGCATGAGCCGGGTCCGCGTGATGATCTGGGCCGTCGCGCCGGCCGGTGGCCCGGCGGCCGTCGAGGCCGCCTACCACGAGATCAGCGCCCAGCTCGTCGGCACGCCCGGTCTGCTCGGCAACCAGCTGATGCGCGCGGCCCACGACCCGGGGCGGTTCGTCGTCGTCTCCGAGTGGACCTCGATGGCCGAGTTCGCTGCCTGGGAGCAGGGCTCCAGCCACAAGCCGACCACGTCACCGCTGCGGCCGCTGCAGGACCCGGACCGCCGGCCGGTGATCTACGAGGAGGTCGCGGCCTACGACGAGTCCGGCGTGCTGGCCGACGCCGCCCACTAGCCCGTCCCGCCCACCAGCCCCTCCCTCCCGCCCGCCAGTCCCTCCGCCCAATCGCCGATGGGAAAACCTCCGATGAAGGTGCTCTTCTCCGCCGTGCCGATGCACGGCCATTTCTTCCCGCTGGTCACGCTCGCGCACGCGTTCCGCGCGGCCGGGCACGAGGTGCTCGTCGGCGTGCCGGAGAACCTCGTCGACGCGGTCACCGGAGCCGGCCTGCCGGCCGCCGTCACCGGCCCGCCGATGGAGCTCAAGGACGTCATCATCAGCCGCAGCTCCGGCGAGGCTGCGGTCGTGCCGACGACGCTGGAGGAGCGGCTCGCCGCCGCCGGCCGCGCCTGGGGCACGCTGGCCGGTAACTCCTTCGCCGGCACCCGGGCCCTGCTGGACGCCTGGCGCCCGGACCTCGTCATCTCCGAGCCGAGCGAGTTCAGCGCCCCGATGCACGCGGCCGCGCTCGGCATCCCGTGGGTGCGGCACAACTACGGGATCACCTGGCTGCCGCAGACCCTGCCGTTCACCGCCGAGGAGGTCGCCGCCGAGCTGGCCCAGCTCGGCCTCGACGGGCTGCCCGAGCCCGACGCGGTCATCAACGTCTGCCCGCCGAGCGTCGCCAGCGCCGAGGACGCCACCGCGCTGCCCTCGCGGTACGTCCCCTACAACGGGCCGGGCGTGCTGCCGTCCTGGGCGCTCGCGCCCCGGACCAGGCCGCGGGTGCTGCTCACCTTCGGCAGCCTGGTGCCGCACATCGGGTTCCGGGACTTCGTCGGGGTGCTGCGCGACATCGCGACCGGGGTGCCGAAGCTCGGCGCCGAGGTCGTCATCGGCTGCGACCCGGAGATCGCCACGAAGCTCGGCGACCTGGGCGACGGGGTGCTCTCCGTCGGCTGGCAGCCGCTGAACCTCTCGCTCGCCGCCACCGACGTGATCATCCATCACGGCGGCGCGGGCTGCACCCTCACCTCGCTGGCCTTCGGCACCCCGCAGCTGGTGTGCCCGCAGATCGGCGACCAGTTCCCCAATGCCTTCACCGTCATGGGCGTCGGCGCCGGGAAGCTGCTCATGCCCGAGCAGCTCGACGTGGACGTGGTGCTCAAGGAGGTCGGCGAGCTGCTCGCCTCCCCGGGCTACGGCGAGAAGGCCAGGGCCGTCGCCGCCGAGGTCGCCGCGATGCCGGCGCCCGCCCAGCTCGTCACCACCCTCGTCGAGCTCGCGGCGGGCTGACGGCCCCTCAGTCGCTCGCTGACACGACAACCGTTCCGACCCACAGAGAGGGCTACCTCGTGGCCTCCATCGTGCCCGCAGAGAAGATCGACGTCATCCGCCGCATCGAGCAGCTGGCCGTCGGCGCCGGCCTCGCGGCCATCGTGCAGACCGCCATCAAACTAGGGATACCGGACGCGTTCGACGACGGCAGCGTCACCGTCGACGAGCTGGCCAAGAGCGCCCAGGCGGAGCCGGGCACGCTCGGCCGGCTGATGCGCGCGCTCACCGTCCACGGCGTCTTCGACGAGGTCGAGCCCGGCCGCTACACCCACAACGACATGTCCCGCTACCTGCGCGAGGACGCGCCGATCCCGATCAAGTACCTGGTGCTGTGGATGGGCGCGGCCTGGACCTGGGAGGCCTGGCCCCGGCTGACCGACGCGATCAAGTCCGGGAAGGCCGTCATCCCGGACATCTACGGCAAGGACTTCTACAGCTACCTCGGCGCCGAGGGCGCCGCCGGCATGGGCGACTTCATGAAGGCGATGACGGCGATCACCGCGCTGTCCGCGGCACCGATCGTGGACGGCTTCGACCTGACCGGCGTCGGCTCGGTCGCGGACATCGCCGGCGGCCAGGGCCGGCTGCTGGTCGAGCTGATGGAGCGCTTCCCGCACGTCTCCGGCACGCTGTTCGACCTGGAGACCGTCGTCGCGAACGCCGACCCGAAGCTGCTGCCCGGCGGTGCGCTGGCCGACCGGACGACCATCGTGCACGGCGACCTGTACGACAAGGTGCCCGTCGATGTGGATCTCTACATCCTCAAGAACATCCTCGACGCGCCGAACCAGCAGTCCGACCGCGCGCTGCTCAACATCAAGGAGAGCGCCAAGCCGGGCGCCAAGGTCGTCATCATCGACGCGCTGATGGACGCCAGCGTCGAGGAGCTGCGGGTGACCACACTGGTCGACCTGTTCCTGCTGCTGAACGTCGGCGGCGCCCGCCACAACACCAAGGAGTTCGAGATCCTCTTCGAGAAGGCCGGCCTGAAGTTCCTCGGGATCAAGCCGGTCCCCGGGACCTTCCCGACCCAGCACCTCGCGGAGGCCCTCGTCCCCTGATCCCTTCGGCGACGGGATTTCTCCTGCGTCGTGGTCGCCGACCGAGCAGAATCGGCGACCACGACGCATGAACGGTCGAGGTTCCCGCGCCGCCGCTCGCGGCCCGCGGCGCCCGACTCCGGCCGGCAGGATGTGCGGCGTGCCGGTGTCGACGGTCTGGGGCTGGGAATGGCGGACGGCGTGGTCAGAGTGCTCGGCGTCGACGCGTGCCCCGGTGGGTGGGTGGCGATCGAGCTGGCGGACGGGGAGTTCTCCCGGGCGAGCTTCGCCGCCGAGCTGCGGACGCTGGTGGACACCTCGACGGTCGGGGTGATCGGCGTCGACATGCCGCTCGGCCTGCGCTCCGAGGGCTGGCGGGCCGCCGACCACGCGGCCCGCGCGGTGCTCGGCCCGCGGCGGGCCAGCGTCTTTCTCGTCCCGCCGCGCGCGGTCTGGGCGCTGCCCGACTTCGCGGCGGCGAACGCGCGCTGCCGGGCGCTGACCGGCAATGGCCTCACCCAGCAGACCTGGGGCCTGCGGCCCAAGCTGCTGGAGGCCGACGTGCTGCGCGAGCGGATGCCGGGACGCCTCTACGAGGTCCACCCGGAGGTCGCGTTCGCCGCGATGGCGGCCCGCCCGCGCACCGACCCGGCCGACGAGTGGCTGGCGATGGTCGTCGCGGCCGGCGAGACCGCCGAGGTCGGGCCCGGCGACGTGCTGGCGGCCGGCGCGCGCGGTGGCGGTGGACAGGTAGTCGCGCCCGCACCGGCGCATCTGCCGCTCACCCACGCCAAGACGACCTGGGCCGGCGCCGCCCGCCGCCGCGCGCTGCTGCGGGCCGCAGGGATCCTGCTGCCCGACGACCTCGGCCCGGCCGGCGTCGTCCCGCCGGTCGACGTCCTCGACGCCGCGGCGGTCGCCTGGACCGCGCACCGCGTCGCCACCGGCCAGGGGCGCTGCCTGCCGGACGGCACCGGGACCCAGCTCGACGACCGGGGCGAGCCGATCGGTATCTGGTACTGACGGTCCGGCGAACCGGCGACCGTCAGCCGCCGGACTTCAGCCGTCGGCCGGTTTCGGCTTCGGCCCGGTGGAGCGCATGTTGACCAACCGGCCGAGCAGGTCGAACCAGAACGGGGCGCCGGCGGCGAGCGCGGCGACGGCGATCAGCCAGCCGAGGACCTTCAGCGCCCAGCCGCCGGCGTCGTTCGGCAGCGTCCGCGGGTCGGACGCCGCGTGCGACCGGGTCCAGCCGAACGGGATCTGCAGCGCCCCGATGTCACGGACGGCCTCGACGGCCCCCTCGCCGCTCGCGGAGGACGGGTCGTTCGGTACCGGGTCGGTCGGTGACAGCGCCCGGGACTCGGCCGTGGCGACGGCTGCGGTGCGCACGGCGCTGTCCTGCCAGAGCGCGCGGGTCAGGCTGATCGTGTCCAGGTTGAACACGACCGTCAGGACCAGCGAGTAGACCAGCAGGAACCGGCTGACCCGTCGCTTGTACCAGCCGGACAGCCGGTCCATCGAGGAGTCGTACCACTGCGCCAGCTCGGCGAGCAGCTTGTCGCGGTCGGCGCCGGCGCGGGCGGCGATCCCGATCAGCGCGGTCTTCAGCGACGACTCGGGCAGCAGCGCGATCTCCGCGCTCAGCGGGAGCATCGGAGCCGGCGCCGAGCCGCCGGCCGGCGCCGTCGCGTCGGCCGGCTCGTCCGCCGGGCCGGCCATCGGCAGCAACGCGATCATCGCCGTGGTGACGGCGAGGCCGCTCTCGTATCCGGCGGGCATGGTGGCCTGCAGCGCGCGGGCCGTGTCCCGGGTGAGGCCCGCGTAGGCGGCGCGGTAGGCGTCCGCGTAGGCGGCGCGTTGCTCATCGGTCACCGTCGCGTCGAAGACGTTGGCCATCTCCTGCGGGCTGACCCGGGCCAGCAGCGCCCGGGGCGCCGGTTCCACCAGGTCCAGCACCGCGCGGGCGAACTCCGTCGACGGCAGGTAGGCCGGCAGCCGCAGCCGCTGCGCCCGCCGGACGCGCTGCCACCAGCCGGTAGCGAGCGCCGACGCCCCGACGGTCGGGACGGACGGGCGCCCACCGGTCCGCAGGCCACGCAGCGGCCCGTCGAGCATCTCGGCGGTGAGATCCCTGACCGTCCCCGGGCCCCGCCCGACGGTCTCGGAGGTGAGCCGGCGCAGCTCGGCCTCCAGCTGGCGGCCGCGGTAGTTGAGGAACCCCAGAACCGTCTCGTTCACCCTGGAGACCGCGACACTGAAGACCGCGAACACCAGGGCGAGCCCGATAAGCACCTGCAGGACGGCGGAGTCCGGCATGACCACCTCGTTCACCTCGGCCACCAACGGTGACGATCTGCGCCTTTCTACCGGATCAGCACGGGGCGAGCCGATCTGGGTCGCCTGCGTGGCCGCGCCCGGCGCATCGGGTAGGGATGTGGCATGAGTCGGGAGACCATGATCCGGAGAACCCTGTGAGCGGGGACGCCCCGCGCGGGCTTGACGCCTACCGCGGCAAGCGGGACGCGGCCCGAACCCCGGAGCCGGTCCCCGAGACCGACCAGGCCCGGCACCCGCGGCCCGATCCCGGCGCCGCCCCTGATCCCGCCGCCGCCTCCGATCCCAGTGCTGCCTCCGATCCGGAGGCCGCCGACCCCCAGGCCGCCGGGCCGGTCGACCACACGGGCGATGACCAGTCCGGGCGCGGCGACACGTTCGTCATCCAGGAGCACCACGCCCGCGCGCTGCACTGGGACTTCCGGCTGGAGCGGGACGGCGTGCTCGTCTCGTGGGCCGTCCCCAAGGGCCTGCCGGTCGACCGGACCGCGAACCACCTGGCCAGGCAGACGGAGGACCACCCGCTCGAGTACGCCGAGTTCGCCGGCGAGATCCCGAAGGGCGAGTACGGCGGCGGCACGGTGACGATCTGGGACCGGGGCGGCTACGAGCTGGAGAGCTGGACCTCCGACAAGATCAAGGTCACGCTGCGCGGCAGCCGGGTCCAGGGCCGCTACGTGCTGTTCCGGGCCGGCGCCGGCCGGACGACCGCCCACCGGACGACCGCCCACCAGACCACCGCCCGGCGGGCCGGCGCCCGTGCCTACGGACCGGACGACTGGATGGTGCGCCGGCTCGACCCGCCCGACGACCCGACCCGGGAGCCGATGCCGACTACGCTCGCGCCGATGCGGGCCGTCGCGAGCCGCGAGCTGCCGGCCGGGCCCGACTGGGCCTACGAGGTCAAGTGGGACGGCATGCGGGTCCTGGCGTTCGTCGACGGCGGGCGGGTCCGGGCCCGTAGCCGCACCGGCCGCGACGTCACGGCGGCGTTCCCCGAGCTGCGCGCCGTCGGCCTGGCGCTCGCGTCGACCCAGGCCGTGCTCGACGGCGAGATCGTCGCCTTCGGCCCGGACGGCACGCCCGACTTCGGCCGGCTGGCCCATCGGATGCACGTCGCCGACGCGGCAGCGGCCCGCCGGCTCGCCGGCCGGATCCCGGTCAGCTACCTCGTCTTCGACCTGCTGTTCCTCGACGGGCACCCGACGACCGCCCGGTCCTACGACGAGCGGCGGGCCCTGCTGGCCGGGCTGCCGGGGCTGACGCTGTCCGAGGCCCTGGCGGGTGACGGCCCCGACGTGCTGCGGGCGAGCGCCGAGGCCGGTCTCGAGGGCGTCATCGCGAAGCGGCGTTCGGCGGCCTACCTGCCGGGCCGGCGCGGCTCCGACTGGGTGAAGGTGAAGAACACCCGCACGCAGTCCGTCGTCATCGGCGGCTGGGAGCCCGGCGCCGGGAAACGCGCGGACCGGGTCGGCTCCCTGCTCGTCGGCGTCGCGGAGCGACCCGACCCGGACGAGACGAACCCCGGGCCGCCCACGTTCCGGTACGCCGGGCACGTGGGCACCGGCTTCTCGGACGCCACCCTCGACCTGCTCGGCCGGCTGCTGGCGCCGCTGCGGCGCGACGAGCCGCCCTTCGTCGACGTGCCGGACGCGCACGTCCGCGCCGCCGTCTGGGTCAGCCCCGAGCTGGTCGCCGAGGTCGCCTACGCCCACTGGACCGCGGACAACCGGCTGCGCCACCCGTCCTTCAAGGGGCTGCGCGACGACCTCACCCCCGCGGAGACGGTCGTCGACGGCGACAGCGAACCAACCTGACGCGATCCCCGCCGCCGACGGGGGTTCGCTCCGCCTCGGCCGCTACGGAGCCGTGGGCACCTGCTGGGGCGCCGTCCTGGGCCGGGCGGCCGGCGGCACCCGTTCCGGCAGCAGGCCGACGCCGACGAGCCGGGCCGGCAGGCCGCGCAGGAACGGCAGGCGGTCCATCAGACGGACGGCGGACGGCGCCCGGACGGGGACGTCCGCGCGCAGCGTCGGGCCGATCACGCCGCGGGCGGCCCACCGCTGCAGCAACTGCGTGCCCATGGTCGGGACCATCCGCCGGCGCTGGAGCCGGGCGAGCACGGGTGTCAGCTCAGCCGCGCCCGCGCCGGCACGCAGCGGTTCGGCGAGCATCCGGGCCGCGGCGACGGCGTCCTGGACCGCGAGGTTGATGCCGACGCCGCCGACTGGTGACATCGCGTGCGCCGCGTCGCCGATCAGCAGCACGCCGGGGGAGTGCCAGCGTCGCAGCCGGTCCACCCGCACCTCCAGGAAGCTGACGTCGTCCCAGTCGGCGACGGCGCCGACCCGGCCGCGCAGCCACGGTGCCAGCTCTATGACCGTGGCCCGCAGAGCGTCGAGCCCGGCGGCGAGGACCGCCTCCCGGCCGTCCTTCGGGATCACGTACGCCGTCTGCCAGTAGTGGCCCCGGTCGATCATGATGAGCAGCCGGCCGGCGCCGATCCGGGCCGCGAGGCCCTCCGGGTCCTCCGGCCAGCGCGGCACCCGGAACCACAGCACGTCCATCGGCGCCCCGAACTCGCGCAGCGGCAGGCCGCGGCCGGCCCGGACGAGCGCCGCGCGGACCGCCGAGCGACGGCCGTCGGCGGCGACCACCAACCGGGCCCGCACCTCGACCCGCCGGCCGGCCGCGGACCGCGCGACGACGCCGCGGGCCGGCCCGTCCGCGGCGTCGAACAGCAGGTCGGTGACCTCGTGGGAGCGCAGCAGCGTGAAGCCGGGGTACTCGGCGGCGGCGGCCGCGAGCATCTCCAACAGGTCCCACTGCGGCAGGAAGAGCACGTACGGGTGGGCCACCCGCAGCCGGGTGAAGTCGGCGACCCGGAAGGTGCCGTCGGCGTAGGACGCGGTCAGCTCGCGGACCCGCCGGCCCGGCAGCTCGGCGACCCGGTCGGCGAGGCCGAGCTCGTCGAGCACGTCGAGCGTCGACGGGTGGACCGTGTCGCCGCGGAAGTCGCGCAGGAAGTCGGGGTGCTTCTCCAGCACCGTCACCCGTACCCCCGAGCGGGCGAGCAGGAGCCCGAGCAGCAGCCCCGCCGGGCCGGCGCCGACCACGCAGACGTCGGTGCCCGGGCCCGGGGGGGGGGGGGGCGGGGGGGCGGCGGGGGGGGGCCCCCCCCGCGCCCCCCCGGCCGCCGGCCGGGGGCGGCCGCGGCGCCGGGAGCGGCGCGGCCAGCGTCGGGGTGTCCAGCGCGGCCGCGCTGGCCGTCGAGCCTCGCCGGTTCGCCGCGGCGGTCGGCCTGAACGTCGCCGCCCGCCAGGTCGGCGGCTCGCTCGGCGTCGCGGCGACGGCGCTGCTGCTGGACCGGCCGGCGGGCGGGCTCGCCCCGTTCCGTGACGTCTACTGGTTGATGGCCGCGCTGTGTGCCGCCGTCGCCGTCGTGGGCCTGCGGCTGCGCCGCCCCCGGCCCGGTCCGGCCAGCCCCGGCCAGGTCCCACCCGCGCCGCGCGCGGCCGTCGATGAGACCGCCGCCGCCCCGGCCACCCCTGGGGCCGCTGTATGACCGTCCTCGACGACACTCTGGAACGCGCGGACCCCGATTGCCTCGCCCCAGCGGCCGAGGCGTGGCTGCTGCGCGGCGCGCCGTGGCGGCGGCTGGCGGTGCTGGGCGACAGCGTCGCCGCGGGTGTGCGCGAGCCGCGGCCCGGTTACCGGGACCAGTGCTTCGCCGACCGCGTGGCCGCCGCGCTGGAGCGGCCCGGCTTCCGGTACCGCAACCTGGGCGCCGCCTGGGCCAGCCTGCGGGACGTGCGCGACGGCCAGCTGCCGGCGGCGCTGAGCTTCCGGCCCGACCTCGCGCTGGTGGTCGCCGGCGGCAACGACGCGCTGCAACCCGACTACACACCCGACCGGGCCTGGCAGGGACTGCTGGAGATCGCCGGGCCGCTCGCGGACCACGGGGTCCTGGTGGTGACCATCGGCATGTTCGACCTGGCCCGTTCCGGGGCCGCGTCGCCGCGTTTCGCAGCGACGATGACCGACCGGTTCGACGAGCTCGACCGGATCACCGCGGCCGTCGCGGCCCAGGTCGGCGGGCTGCATGTCGACACCCACCACCATCCTCGGGCGTCGGATCCGGAGATCTTCGCCAGTGACCGGATACACGCGAACGCCGCTGGTCACGCGATCGCCTCGGCCGCGATCGTGCGCCGGCTCGCGAGCCATCCGAGTCTGGACGCCGGGACTGAGGATCCGGGGCGCCGCGGCACCCCGGACGGGTAGGGGAAGGACGAGCTGACGGTCGGGCCGGGGGTCGCGGAAGCGGTATGAACGGCAGGGCGCGCCGGCGGGCGTGGCGTTGGTCGCGAGATGTGGTTACCGTCCGGTAGAGCCGCTCGACGCGGCCGGCGCGCCCGTCGCTTCTGCCTGGAGGCGCACCCGTCGCCCCACCCGGGCCGGCTTGTCTGGAGGAGCAATGACCGCCACGACGCCAGCGAGCACCACCTCGGCGCAGGGCGACACGGGGACGTTCGCCGCCGCGGGACGGGTCACCGGCCCGGCACGCCGGCTGGACCCGGTACTGCTCAAGCAGCTGGTCGACGGCGTCACCGCGACCGGCGAGGCGGTCGACGTGCCGGCCCCGTTCACCGGCGAGCCCCTGGTCTCGCTGCCCCAGGCGAGCACCGGCGACGTGGCGGCGGCCTATGCCGCGGCGCGGACCGCGCAGCCGGCCTGGGCCGCGACTCCGGTCCGGGAGCGGGCCGCCGTGCTGATCCGGCTGCACGACCTGGTGCTGAGCCGGCAGGACGAGGCGCTCGACATCCTGCAGTGGGAGACCGGCAAGGCCCGTGCGCACGCGTTCGAGGAGGTGCTCGAGACCGCGGTCTGTGCCCTGTACTTCGGCCGGCGCGCGCCGCGGCTGCTCGCGCCGAAGCGTCGAGCCGGCGCGTTCCCGGTACTTACCCGCGCCATCGAGGCAAGGCGTCCCAAGGGCGTCGTCTGCGTGATCACGCCGTGGAACTACCCGCTCGCGCTGTCCGACGACGTGCTGCCCGCCCTGGTGGCCGGCAACGCGGTCGTCCAGAAGCCGGACACGCAGACGGCGCTCTCGGCGCTGTGGCTGCGCTCGCTCGCGATCGAGGCCGGCCTGCCGCCGAGCGTCTGGCAGATCGTGGTGGGCAGCCGCGACGTCGTCGGCGACCCGCTCATCGACTGCGCGGACTTCGTCGCCTTCACGGGCTCCACCGCCGCCGGCCGGGCGATCGCCGCGCGGGCCGGGGCCCGGCTGATCGGCTGCTCGTTGGAGCTCGGCGGGAAGAACCCGATGGTCGTGCTCGCCGACGCGGACGTGACGAAGGCTGCGAAGGGCGCGATTCGGGCCTGCTTCAGCAACGCCGGTCAGCTGTGCATCTCGATCGAACGGATCTACGTCGACCGGTCGGTCCACGACGCGTTCGTCAGGGTCTTCGTCACCGAGATCGAGGGCCTGCGGCTCGGCGCCGCGCTCGACTACACCGCGGACGTCGGCTCGCTGACCTACCAGCGCCAGCTCGACGCCGTCCGCGCGCACCTGGACGACGCCGTCGGCAAGGGCGCGACCGTCCTCGTCGGCGGGAAGGCCCGGCCGGACCTCGGCCCGCTGTTCCACGAGCCCACCGTGCTCACCGACGTGACCCCGGACATGGCCCTCTACCGCGACGAGACGTTCGGGCCCGTCGTCGCGGTCTACCCGGTCGATGGTGACGACGCGGCCGTCGCCGCGGCCAACGACACCGAGTACGGCCTGAACGCCAGCGTCTGGAGCCGCGACCTCGGCCGGGCCCGCGCGGCCGCGGCCCGGATCGAGGCGGGCTCCGTCAACGTCAACGAGGGCTACGCGGCGACCTACGGCTCGCAGGGCGCGCCGATGGGCGGGATGAAGTCGTCCGGGCTCGGCCGCCGGCACGGCGCGGACGGCCTGCTCAAGCTCACCGAGCCGCAGACCGTCGCCACCCAGCGTCTGCTCGGTTTCGACCCGCCGAGCTTCCTGAGCCAGGAACGCTATGCCACGGTGCTCACGCACACCCTGGGCGTCCTGAAGCGGCTGCACGTGCGCTGATCGCCGAGACCTCCCCGGGTCGGCCGGCTGGCCCGGCCCGGCCGGGCCGGGCCAGCCCGTCATGATCGCTGTTTCAGCCCTCGAATGGTTGCGATCAGGACGTTTTTACAACCACACCAGGGCCAAAACCGCGATCATGACGGGTGGAGCGGCTCGCTGAAGCGGCGATCATCCTGCTGCGCTGGCGGCTTGGGTGCCGCTCAGGAACGCGAGCACCTCCGGGAGGGCCGCCGGGTCCTGCGCGAAGAAGGCGTGGCCGCCGTCGTAGACGCGCAGCTCGGCGCCCGGGATGGCGGCGACGATCGCCTCGCTGTTGGAGACGGGCGCGATGCCGTCGTAACGGCCGGCCGCGACCAGGGTGGGGCACGTGATCCGGTCGAGCCGGTCGAAGACGTCGTGAAAGCGGCGGGCGTCGAGCTGCGCGGCCGCGCCCCGACGCTGTTCCTCGGTCAGTCCGGCCGTCATCCCGCCGCCGGCGAAGCCCTCGACCATCATCCGGTCGCCAGGATGCTCGGCTAGCCATTCGGGCGTGAACCGGCTGTCGAGCAGCTGGGTAGCCCGGGCGGCGCGGTCCGCCGGGTCGAGGCGCTCCAGCTCGTGCAGCGGATACGACGAACGGCCCACCCCGCCGGGCGACGTGCACAGCAGCGCGAGCCGCTCGACCCGCTTCGGCCAGGTCACCGCGTACTCCTGCGCGACCATCCCGCCGAAGCTGACACCCATGACCCGACAGCTGTCCCAGCCGACATGGTCGAGCAGTCCGGCGATGTCGGCCGCGTAGTCGGCCATCGAGTACTGACCCGACGGAATCTCCGTCTTCCCGAGGCCCCGCTGGTCATGGGCCAGCAGGTCGAACTGGGCCGCCAGGATGTCCAGCAACGGCCCCAACCGCGCCAGGGTCGCCCCTGACCCGTTGACGAACAGCAGGCGCGGCCCCTCGCCGTGTCGCTCGAAGTAGATCTCGATCCCGTTCACGGTTGCCGTCGGCACCAGTACCTCCCGGGTAGACCCCGATCGGGCACGCTACCGACCACCAGAGCCGGCGGCACGAGTTCCGCGCCATGATCTGGTCGGCGCCATGATCTGGTTGATCAGGGGGCGAGCTCGTCCATGGACCGGTAGAGGCGCTCCTCCGAGACCGGGTACGGGGTGCGGAGGGTCTGCGCGAAGAGGCTGATCCGCAGTTCCTCGATCATCCAGCGGATCCGCATCAGGTCAGGACCGGGCGCGGTCCCGGGCGGGAGAAGATCGGCCGACAGCTCGTCGTACGCGGTCCGAACACGGGTGACCTTGGCGAGCTTCGGCTGTTCGGCGGTGGCATCGGCCGGGAGCCGGTCGAGCCGGCGCAGCGCGCCCGTCAGGTAGCGGGCCAGATCGTCGAGGCGGTCGGCACCGGCGCCGGCGAGAAAGCCGGGGTAGACCAGCTCGGCGAGCTGGCGGCGCAGGTCCTCGATGCTCGCCGTGAGCGCGGGGCTCAGGTTGGCGGCACCCTGGGCCTTGCCATTCTGGCTCTTCGCGCTCTGGGTCTTGCCGCCCTGAGTGGCGGCGAACGCGGAGCCCAGCGAGCGCAGGTCGGTCACCTGCATCGGACGCCCCGCCGCCCGGGCGGCAGTCGGACGACCCGTCAAGGCGTCGATCCGGGTCTCGACGTCGTGCGCAAGCGTCAACACCCGTTCGGCGGCGCGGACGACGGCGAGGGAGCGCTCGGGCAGCTCGGCGCGCACCTCGTCGCGAAGGCGCTCGAAGCTGGACTCGTCCCAGACCGGGCCGCCTGACTCGGTGATCAGCGCATCGGCCGCCGCCGCGATGGCGTCGTCCAGCAGCGCGCCGACGCTCTCGTGCGGGTGATGACGCAGCGCCAGCTTGGTCGCGTTGGACAGCTGGGTGTTGATGTACCGGATCGGCGACGCGACGGAGGCGAGCAGCAGCGCGCGGGTGCCGAGCGGGTGGGCGCGGGCCGCGTCCGCCTCGGTCGCCAGCACGCGCAGCGCGGCGCCGCCGGGCTCGGCCACCAGCGCCGGGAAGCCTCGGACCTGGTGACGGCCCGATCTGCGCTCGACGGTGTGCGGGATGGTGCCGAGGTCGCCCCAGCCGGTCAGGCCGGTGCGTTCCAGGTTGCCGCCGGCCGCCGACACCGCCGCGGTCAGCTTGGGCGCCAGCGTGCGCTTCAGCTCGTCGAGGTCCTTGCCCTCGGCAAGTGTGCGCCGCGCCGACTCGGTCGACTTCTGGCGACGGTCTTCGCCGCGGCCGTCCCGGCCAGTCTGTCCGGCCTCATCGCCCGTCTGTCCGCCGCTGGTCCGTCCGCCGCCGGTTCCGTCGTAGACCCGGAAGGTGATGCGCAGGTGCGGCGGCAGCCGGTCGAGGTCCAGGTCTGCGCGGGACACGGTGGTGCCACCGCCGATCCGGTTGAGCTCGCGCTCGAGGACGGCCAGCAGCGGGCCGTCCGCGGGGCCGACCCGCCCCAGCACCGCGCGGGCGTAGTTCGGCGCGGGCACGTAGCTGCGCCGCAGGGCCTTCGGCAGCGACCGGATCAGCTCGGTGACGAGGTCCTCGCGCAGTCCGGGTACCTGCCAGGAGAAGCCGTCCGGCTCGACCTGGTTGAGGATGGCGAGCGGAATGTGCGCCGTCACGCCGTCGGCCGCCGAGCCGGGCTCGAACTGGTAGGTCAGCGAGACACGGTGCTCGCTGTCGCGGCCGGCCGGCCAGGAGTCCGGAAAATCGTCGGCCCGCACTCCCTTGGCGGTCTCCGAGACCAACATCGCCGGGTCAAACGTGAGCAGGCCGGGCGTGTGCGGACGAGTCTTCTTCCACCAGGCGTCGAAATGCCGCCCGGAGACGACGTCCGCCGGAATCCGCGCGTCATAGAAATCGAAGATCGTCTGATCGTCGACGACGATGTCGCGGCGGCGGGCGCGGTGCTCCAGATCCGCCGCGTCGGAAAGCAGCCGGTTGTTCTCGCCGAAGAACGCGTGCTTCGTCTCCCAGTCGCCCTCTACGAGGGCATGACGGATGAACAGCTCCCGGCACAGCGGCGGGTCGATCCCGCTGTAGTTCACCGACCGGGCCGCGACGATCGGTACGCCGTACAGCGTCACCTTCTCGGTGGCGAGCACGGCCGCGGACCGGCGCGACCAGTGCGGCTCGCTGTACGACCGGCGGATCAGGTGCCCGGCCAGCGGCTCGACCCACTCAGGCTCGATCTTCGCCGCGACGCGACCCCACAGCCGGGAGGTCTCGACCAGCTCGGCGGCGACGACCCAGCGCGGCGGCTTCTTGAACAACGCGGAGCCGGGGAACACCGCGAACCGGGCGCCGCGGGCCCCCGCGTAGTCACGCTTCTCCGGGTCGAACAGGCCGATGTGCGAGAGCAGCCCGGTGAGCAGCGCGGCGTGCACCTGCTGCGGACTCGCGGGGACCGCGTTGGTGGACAGGCCGAGAGACCGGGCCGCCTGGCGCAGCTGGCTGTGGACGTCCTGCCACTCCCGGACGCGCAGGTAATGCAGGTACTCGGCGCGGCACAGCCGGCGGAACTGGTTCGAGCTCAGCTCGGCGGCCTTTTCCCGCAGGTAGTTCCACAGGTTCAGGTAGCCGTGGAAGTCCGAGGTCGGCTCGGTGAACCGCGCGTGTTTCTCGGTCGCGGCCTGCTGGGCGTCCGCGGGGCGTTCCCGGACGTCGCCGACCGCAAGCGCCGCCGTAATGATCAGAATCTCGGCCAGCGCGCCCTGCTCGTCGGCGGCCAGGATCATCCGGGCGAGCCGCGGGTCGATCGGCAGCCGGGCGAGCCGCCGCCCGAGCGGCGTCAGGCGCGGTGTCCGGTCCTCGCCGGCCCTCGCCCCAGCGTCCGCCGACCCAGCCGAGCCTGCGGGTGCAGCCGGGCTGGCAGGTGCGGCCGCGCCGGAGGATGCCTCCGAGCCGGCGGGTACAGCCAGGCTGGCGGGTGCGGTCTCGGCCGGGGTCCGACGGGCGCGGACCTCCTCGAAGGCGCCGAGCTCGTGCAACAGCGCCAGGCCGTCGGTGACCTGGCGGGAGTCGGGCGGGTCGAGGAACGGGTAGTCGGCCACCTCGCCGAGCCCGAGCGACGCCATCGAGAGGATCACCGACGCGAGGTTCGTGCGCAGGATCTCCGGGTCGGTGTACTCGGGCCTGGCGTCGAAGTCGTCCTCGGCATAGAGCCGGACGCAGATGCCGTCGGACGTCCGTCCGCATCGGCCGGCCCGCTGGTTCGCCGAGGCCTGCGACACCGGCTCGATCGGCAATCGCTGAACCTTGAGGCGGTGGCTGTACCGGGAGACCCGAGCGGTGCCCGCGTCGACCACGTACTTGATGCCGGGAACAGTCAGCGAGGTCTCGGCGACGTTCGTCGCGAGCACGATGCGGCGGCCCGGATGCGGCTGGAAGACCCGATGCTGCTCGGCCGCGGACAGCCGCGCGTACAACGGGAGGATCTCGCGCGGCAGGAGCTCTTTGCTGGGCCGGCGCGCGAGGGCGTCCGCGGTGTCCCGGATCTCCCGCTCACCGGACAGGAACACCAGGACGTCGCCCAGCCCCTCGGCCGACAGCTCGTCCACGGCGTCACAGATCGCGGTGACGACATCCCGGTCCGGGTCCGCCTGCGGGTCGTCGGGGTCAACCACCGGCCGGTAACGGACCTCGACCGGGTACGTACGCCCGGACACCTCGATGATCGGTGCGTCGCCGAAATGCTTGGAGAATCGCTCGGTCTCGATCGTCGCCGACGTGATGACGACCTTCAGGTCCGGCCGGCGCGGCAGGATCCGGCGCAGGTAGCCGAGAATGAAGTCGATGTTGAGGCTGCGCTCGTGCGCCTCGTCGATGATCAGAGTGTCGTACTGCCGCAGCAGCCGGTCGGTACCGAGCTCGGCGAGCAGGATGCCGTCCGTCATCAGCTTGACCAGGGTGTCGTCGCCGACCTGGTCGGTGAACCGCACCTGGTAGCCGATGATCCCGCCCAGGCTCCCGGCGCCGGTCTCCTCGGCGATGCGGTCGGCAACCGTCCGGGCGGCCAGCCGCCGGGGTTGAGTGTGCCCGATCAGGCCGGTGATGCCACGGCCGAGCTCCAGGCAGATCTTCGGGATCTGCGTCGTCTTTCCCGATCCGGTCTCGCCGGCGACGATGACGACCTGGTTGTCCCGGATAGCCGCGAGGATCTCGTCCTTGCGCTGGCTGACGGGCAGCTCGGCCGGGTACTTCAGCGCCGGCACCGCGTCCCGGCGTAGCACGATCCTGATCTCGGCGGTTTCGACGTCGTCGGTGACCGCGTGGATCGCCCGCGCCCGCGCCTCGGCATCCGCATCGTGGCGGATCGCGTCCAACCGGCGCGCCAGCCGGTGCCCGTCGCGCAGCATCAGCGCCGGCAGCCGAGCCGACAGGCCAGCGAGCTCCGCGCGTTCGGCGGCGCCCAGTTCGATGGGCCGCCCACCGTCCCGTTCCCGCCGCGCCGCAGGCCCGCGGCCCGCTCCGGCCTCGCCGCCGGAACGCCCTGGCCGACGCTTCCGGTTCGGCCGCCCGGCGCCCTCGGCCGGCTTGCGGCCACCGGAGGCCGGCCGGTTCGGGGAGTCCACCGCTTCAACCGCGTCACCTTCAACCGCGTCACCGGACGCGACCGACTGGCCGGAGCCGACGGCCGGCGGACCGGCCGGCTGCACGGCTGGCGACGATGTCACGGCGACGAGGCTCTCCGATTCGAGGCTGAGGCGGTTCGAGGTCGGGTCTCTCCGCCTACAGACGGTCTCATACACCAACCGATCCGCGGTCGGCCGCCGACCGCGACCTGGGCACGGAATGCCCTCTGGCGCAGCGAACGGCCTCTGCCGGGTATTCCCGTACCGGCGAGCGTCGCGCCCTGGCCGAAATGGGTCAAGGCAATATCTTGGGCCAGTCCCGGCGGGACTACGTCAGCACCAGGTGCCGGACGGCCGCCGCCGTCTCCCAGAAGAGGTCGCCCATGGTCATCAGACGATGCCCGCGAACCACCACGGGGTAGTGCCGCCTCCGGCAAGTTCGCCCGTCCCGGCGTCCCCATGATCGCCATTTCGGCCCTCTGCCGGTCGTATCCGGGCCTGTTTCAGAGCCACCAGAGGGTGCAAACAGCGATCAAGGCGACGGGCGGACCTCGGCGGTGTCGGCACTAGGACTTGAGGAAGCCAGACCCGCGGTCATGGCCGGTGATCACCGGCATCCAACCGACCAGGGCCACGGGACACCCGTCGAGGAGAAGATCAGACCGCGCTGGAGGCCGCCGGTTCAGGCTCCTTGGCGTCCGCGGGCTCTGCCGGCCCGGGAACGAGGGCGCTGACGTTCCCGCTCCAGGACGGACGACCATCGGGGCTCGGCGGCAACGTCGGCGCGAAATCCTCACCGAGGCGGCTGATCGCCGTCCGGGCGAAGATCTGCTGATGGGTGACCGTCCGTTCCGAACGGCCCCGCCCGACGAAGCTGACCGCCCAGTGCAGCAGCGTCGTGACCCGGTGCTTGAACCCGATGATGTAGACGAGGTGCACCGCGAGCCACATCAGCCAGGCGACGAAGCCGGTCAGCTTCAGCCTGCCGATGCTGGCGACCGCGCTGAACCGCGAGATCGTCGCCATGCTGCCCTTGTCGTGGTACTTGAACTTCTTCCCGGTCTGCCGGCCGTTGATCCGGGCCCGGATGTCGCGGGCGGCATGCCGACCACCCTGAATGGCGACCTGGGCGACCCCGGGCAGCCGGTTCAACGAGATCATGTCGCCGACGACGTACACCTCGGGGTAGCCGGGCAGCGTCAGGTCCGGCTCGACCTCGATCCGACCGGCCCGGTCAAGCCCGGCGCCCGACTGGTCGGCCAGTTGCCTGCCGAGCGGATTGGCCTGCACACCGGCGGCCCACACCTTGCAGACCGACTCGATCCGCCGCTTGCCGCCGCCCGCGTCCTTGACCTCGATGCCGGTCGCGTCGACGTCGGTGACCATCGCGCCGAGTTGTACGTCGACGCCCAGTTTCTCCAGCCGCTTCACGGCGTAGTCACCGAGCTTGTCGCCGAACGCGGGGAGCACCGCGGGCGCGGCGTCCAACAGGACAATGCGCGCCTTATGGGGATCAATGTTCCGGAAATCCCGGCGCAGCGTCCGGTGAGCGAGCTCGGCGATCTGGCCGGCCATCTCCACTCCGGTGGGGCCGGCGCCGACGACGACGAAGGTGAGCAGCCGCTCGATATCGGCCGGGTCGGTCGACGCTTCGGCCAGCTCGAACATGCCGAGAATCCGGCCACGCAGCTCGAGAGCGTCGTCGATGCTCTTCATGCCGGGCGCATGCTCAGCAAACTGATCGTTGCCGAAATAGGACTGCCCGGCGCCGGCGGCCACGATCAGGCTGTCGTAGTGGTGCACCGTCGTGCGGCCGATCAGCTCGGACGTGACGGTCCGCTCCGCGAGGTCGATGTTGGTGACCTCGCCGAGCACGACCCGGGCATTGCGCTGACGACGCAGCACCTCGCGGGTCGGCGGAGCGATCTCGCCCTCTGACAGGATGCCGGTCGCCACCTGATAAAGCAGTGGCTGGAACAGATGGTGGGAGGTCTTGGCGACCAGGGTGACGTCGGCCCAGGCACTTCGCAGTGCCTGCGCGGCGAACAGCCCACCGAACCCGGAGCCGATGACCAGGACGCGGTGCCGGTAGACGCCGCCCTCCGCCGGGCTGTCAGTGGTGGCGAAAGTGTTCGCGGTCACAATTCCTCTCCACATATGTACCAAGGCTTCCAGCGGGGCCGCCGGGACAGGTGCGCTCCGCCGTCTGCCAGAGTGTGCGCTCGTTTCCGCGTCGTTCTCATCGACCATCCCACAGAGACGGCCGGCTGTGGTGGGAGCACCGACGTGAGTTTCGACCCGTACACAGCTCGCATACGCCCGGTGGCGCTGTCATCGAAATCACACGCGGCCGCGATGTAGGCAACGTCACCCGACTCGGTGGCCCGAAGCTGCCGGTCATAGGGCCAGCCGGCAAGGCGTCCTATCGGCGGTCAGGAAATCAGTTGCCATTACGCCCCTTTAAGGAGACGCCGTTCGTGCGCATTCCCGTGGGGCCACCGTGCCTTCGAGCAGGACGCGCTCCGCCGGTCGGAGTCCGTTCAGGCCGCGGTTAGTGACAGGTCCGCGAAGGACACGACACACGGGTAGCCGGCGAGCGCCGCGGCGTAGGGCTCGCCGGGCCGGGCGACCCCGACCACCCGCCAGCCGGCGGCGCGCGCGGCGTCGAGCTCGGCCGGCCGGTCGGTCAGGAACAGCAGCCGGTCGGGCTGGGCGTTCAGTGCGGCGGCGATCCGCGCGTATGAGCGCTCCGCTGTCTTCGGCCCCGCGGTGTCCAGGTCGAAGTGCGCGGACAGCAGCGGGCCCAGGTCGTCGGGCCGCTCTCGACCTGTCCAGCCGGCGGAGTCGAGGCTGGCAGGGTCGAGGGCAGCAGGGTCGAGGGCAGCAGGGTCGAGGGCGGCGGCGCGGCCGAACCAGGCCTGCTGGGCGACGGCCGAGCCGGACGAGTAGACGGCCAGTCGGATGCCGGCCGCGTGCCAGCGGCGCAGCGCGGGCGCGACGTCGCCGAACAGCACGCCGGTCAGCTCGCCGGCGGCGAACCCCGCCGCCCAGATCTGGCCCTGGAGGGTCTTCAGCGGGGCGGCCTTCACGTCACGCGCGAGCCAGTCGTCGAGCGTGGCGATGACCCGGGCGAGATCCGCGGCCGGCTCACCGAGCAGCTCACGCACCTGCGCGACGGCCCGGCACGTCTGCGGGTCGTCCGCGTGGCCGGCCAGCCAGCCGGCCAGCCGGGCCCGGGCATACGGGTAGAGCGTCCCGACCACCGCCGCCGTCGGGCTGGTGGTTCCCTCGATGTCGACGACCACCGCAGTGACGCCGTCGGCACGCTCAAGGCCAGCCGAGGCCGTCACGCCCCCGCCACGACGGCATCCGCCTGGGCCGCGAGCGCGTCGAAGTCGGGGAAACGAGTGGCGATGTCGCTGCCGGTGAACTCGCCGACCCAGCCGTCGGGGTCACGGAAGAACCGGACCGCCGTGAAGGCGGGCAGCGTGCCCATGTCGAACCAGTGGGTGGTGCCGGCGGGGACGAAGAGCAGGTCGCCGGCCTCGCACAGCACGGCGTGCACCTCCTCGCCGCAGGCCTCGTCCCTGGTGTGCAGGTAGAAGACGCCCCTGCCGGCGGCGAAGAACCGGACCTCGTCCTCGGCGTGGATGTGCTCGGCCAGGAACTTCGCCCGGGCGGCGGCCGCCGTCGCCGCGAAGGTCGCCTGCGCGGTCGGGTGCAGCGCGGCGACGTCGACCTGGGCGAAACCCTCCGCGTCGACCAGCGCCTCGATCAGGTCGCGGTACGCGGCCAGCACGTCCTCGGCCGGCGCACCGGGCGCGAGCCCGGGCGTCACCGGCCAGCGCTCCAGCCGGAAGCCGAGCGCGCCCAACACCGACTCGATCTCGGGCCGGTCGACGGTCGAGCCCGTGGCCGTCGTCGGGTCGCTCGCCGACCAGGTCGTCAGGGCGGTCATCCGTGCCTCCTCGGGCCGCGGCACCGGCCGGTCGTTCGGGCCGGCCCGTCGCACCGATCGTCCGGCCAGCGCGAAACCGCCGTCAAGGCACCCCCAAACGGCTCACCGACGCTACCCGCGGGGAGGGCGCGGACGGCGCGCCTTGACCAGCCCACGGCCCGGTCCGCATAGTGCCGCCATGTCGCAGCCGTCGATCCCGGAACCGGAGGACGGTCCGCTGCCGCCTCGGGCGGCCCGTCCTAGCGCCCGGCCGCCGCACCGGTGGCCACCGCCGCCCCCGCCCGCGCAGCCGCCCCGCAACACCATGCCCGACAGCCCGGTCGCGGTGCCCCGGCCGGGCAGCCCGTCGGCCGCGCGCCGGTCCCGCTCCGCTGACCGGGCGGCCCCGGCGCTCCGGCCGGTCGTGTGGGCCGGCGGCTCGATCCGGTTGCTCGATCAGACGCTGCTTCCGGACCAGCTCGCCGACCTCGAGATCCACCGGGTCGACGACCTGATCGCCGCGATCCGCCGGCTCGCGGTGCGCGGGGCACCGGCGCTGGGGATCGCCGGCGCGTACGGCGTCGCGCTCGCGATCGTGCAGGCCGCCCGGGAGGGCTGGGACGGCTCCACGTTCACCGCGGCGGTCGGCCGGCTGCGCGCTGCCAGGCCAACCGCCGTGGCGCTCGCCCAGGGCGTCGACGCGGCCTACGCCACGATCGACGACGGGCTCGACGCCGTCGTCGCCGTCGGCGGCGCGCTCGCCGACGCCGACGAGCGGGCGAACCGGGCGATCGGCCGGCACGGCGCCGACTGGATCCTCGCCCGGCTCGGCGACCGGCCGCTGCGGGTGCTGACCCACTGCAACACCGGGGCGCTGGCCACCGCCGCCTGGGGCACCGCCCTCGGCATCATCCGCGAGCTGCACGCCCGCGGCCGCCTGGAGCTGGTCTACGTGGACGAGACCCGCCCGCTGCTGCAGGGCAGCCGCCTCATCGCCTGGGAGCTGGCCCAGGCCGGCATCGACTACCGGGTCCAGGTCGACGGTGCCGCCGCCAGCGCCATCGTCGGCGGGCTGGTCGACGTCGCGATCGTCGGGGCCGACCGGATCGCCGCCAACGGCGACGTCGCGAACAAGATCGGCACGCTCGGGGTGGCGCTCGCCTGCGCGCACGCCGGCGTCCCGTTCGTCGTCGCCGCCAGCGCCTCGACCGTCGACGAGGAGTCGGCGGGAAGCGCGGCCATGCCCATCGAGCAGCGCCCGGAGGACGAGGTCCTGCTCGTCGCCGGCCGCCGCGTCGCCCCACCGGGCGCCCGCGCGCACAACCCGGCGTTCGACGTCACCCCGGCGGGCCTGGTCGACGCCCTGATCACCGAACAGGGCGCGCGACTGCCGGCCTCGCCCTTCACCCGCTGACGGCGGCGCCCGCGGGCACTGGGGCGAGCTGGGCTAGCCGTCGGTCACCAGGGCGCACAGCCAGTCGACCGCCTCCGCGTGCCTGCGGGCGGAGCGCAGGTCCTCGCCCCAGGCGTACAGGCCGTGGCCGGCCACGAGCAGCGCCGGCACGGCCGGCTCCAGCGTGGCGAGGGCCGCGTCACCGAGCACGGCCATGTCCTGGCTGTTCTGGATGACGGGCAGCCGGGTGGCCGGTCCGTCGGCCGGCCGGCCCAGCGCCTTGAGCATCTCCAGACCCGCGAGCTCCAGTCCGCCCGGGTGACGGCCCGCGGCCCGGACGCTGGCGAGGGTGTGCAGGTGGACGACCGCCCCGGCCCCGGTCGCCGCCACCAGCCGCGCGTGCAGCGCCGCCTCCGCGGATGGCCGCGCGGCGGGGCGGGACGGGCTCTCGCCGGCCGTCGCCGGCCCGGCGCCTGGTGACGGGAGCAGCCGGCCGGCGGAGTCGACCAGGACGATGTCCCCGGCGGCCAGCTCGCCCTTGTCGCCCCCGGAGGCGGTCACGGCCAGCCGCAGCGGGTGGCGCCCGAGCACGACCGAGAGGTTCCCCGAGGTCGCCCGCATCCAGCCGAACCCGGCGAACCGGGCCGCCTCGGCGACCAGTTCCCGCGCCGCCGCCGCGAGGTCCACGTCGCCGTCCGCCACGCCCCGACCCTCCCACACCGGCGGCCGGGTGAACCGGCCAGCCAGCCACCGCGCCCTACCGCGCCACGGCAGGCACGCGCGGTGCGCAGAAAGATGTGAACGCATACGGCGCCAGGGGCGCCACGGGTTGTGTCGCGCACGATCATTTCGTGAAAGATATAAATGTATATGGTCCTACCGAGGGCTCGTCGGCACGCCTGTCGCAGGTGGCGTCGGCGCGAACCCGACAGCAGATCTCCTTAGCCGCAGGTCAAAGGCCTACCCCGACCGCACCGAAACCCATCGTTGACATGACGGTGGGTCACTTCTATCGTCCCATCGTCAGCTCGATACCTATAAATATTTAGATCGGCCGTGCGGTGGCATCCGGTGTGCCGCCGTGTTCGAAACCGGTCAGGGCGGCCCAGCCGCGCTGACCGTCGTCCCGGTGGTGCGGCCGACCCCGGGCGCCCGCCGCTGCCCGCTCGCGTCGACGCGCGGGCGCGGACATTCCCCATCAAGCCTCGGCGGCCCGTCAGGTCCGCCGACGGGCGCGCGGTATTCGCCGCGCGCCACCACCGCGCGCACCGAGAGAGGGCACAACCATGTCCAGATCCGACCGCACGAACCCGCGAAGAACGCGATTCCGGAAACTGGCCGTGCTGTTACTCGGATCCCTGACGAGCCTGTTGCTCGTGGGCACCGGCGGCCCGGCGCACGCGGCCACGGGCGTCTCGCTGCCGGGCGACGAGTCCCCGCACGTGAGCGCCGGGATGGAATGGTGGTACATCACCGGCCATCTCAGCGGTAAGGACCTCCTCGGAAAGACGCACTCGTACGGCTTCGAGACCCTGATCAACCGTGTCGACGGCCTCTCGACCGCGCCGGTCGCCACCATCTACAACGGCAACTTCGCGATCGCGGACCTGACCCGGGGTACCTACTCGTCGACGAAGAGCCTTTACAGCATCAGCCCGGACAACGTCCCGGCCGGCGGCGGCTTCAGCGTGAGCGCGGGTCCCATTCACATCGACGGCAAGAACCTGGTCAACCACTTCTCGGGTGGTTTCTCCGACCTGAGCTACGTCTTCGGCACCATGACCGCGAGCCAGACCCAGCCGGCCGCGCTGCACGGCAACGCCGGCACCATCGGCTACGGGCCGTTCGGCACGTCGGGCTACTACTCCGAGACGAACCTGCACGTCACCGGCACCCTGTTCGACCACGGCAGCCCGGTGAACGTGACCGGCACCGCCTGGCTGGACCACCAGTGGGGTAACTGGACGCCGGGCCAGGGCGGCTGGGAGTGGTACAGCCTGCAGCTGTCGAACAACACCCAGTACATGCTCTACTTCATCCGCGACGCGAACGGCAACTACGTCCAGACGATCGGCACCCGCGTCAACGCGGACGGCACGACCACCAACCTGCCGGCCTCCCAGCTCAGCCGCGCGACGACGGGCACGTGGACAAGTCCGGACACCGGAATCACCTATCCGGTGGCCTCCACGGTGAACATCCCGGGCGGGACGCTCTCCGTCACGCCACAGCTGGCGAACCAGGAGGTCTGGAGCAGCCTCATTCCCCAGGGCAACTACTGGGAGGGCACCTCGACCGTGGCTGGCACGATCAACGGCCAGGCCGTGACCGGGCAGGCCTACGCCGAGGTCATTCCGTTCATCGACATGCCAGGCCATGGCTACGTCTGGACGTCCGTGAAGAACCTGCTCGGAATCTGACGAGCGGAACGCTCACGGCCCCGGGGCGACCCGGGGCCGTGAGGCCGTCAGAAGCCCCGACCCCCAGAAGCCCCGACCCTCCAGAAGCCCCGACCCGCGAGAGCCTCAGGCGAGCGGGAGGTAGGCGCTGGCGACGGCCTCACGGTTCGCCTCGGCCTCGGCGGCGGTGCCGGACCAGGCGACCCGGCCGTGCCGCAGGACATGGACCCGGTCGGCGATCGTCAGCGCGCTGCGGACGTGCTGCTCGACGAGCAGGACGGCAAGGCCATCATCGGCCGCGGCCCGCACCGCCGTGAGAAGCCGGGTGACCAGCTGCGGCGCGAGGCCGAGCGACAGCTCGTCCGCGAGCAGCGCGGTCGGCCGGCGCGCCAGCGCCCTGGCGAGAGTCACCATCTGCTGCTGCCCGCCGGAGAGCAGCCCGGCCTTGCGGTCCAGGTGCTCGGCCAGCTCGGGGAAGGCCGCCAGCGCGAGGGCCGGGTCGCAGCGCCCGACGCGAAGGTTCTCCCGCACGGTCAGGCTCATGATCACCGAACGGTCCTCGGGGACCAGGCTCAGCCCGGCCCGGGCCCGCCGGTGCAGCGGCGCGGTGGTCGCGGCGCCGGCCCAGTGCACCTCGCCGGAGTGCGGCGCGAGCGCACCGGCCAGCGTCAGCAGGGTCGTCGTCTTGCCGGCACCGTTCGGGCCCAGCAGCACGACGACCTCGCCGGCCCGCACCGACAGGTCCAGGTCGCGCACGACCGGCGCGCCACCGTAGCCGGCGGACAGCCCACGGGCGGCGAGTACGGGCGGCGCGGCCACCGCCGGCCTGGCGCGGCGGAGCCGGCCAGCCGGCCGGTCGCGCTCGCCCCGCCGGACGCTCGGCAGCCGGGCCATCATCGGCCGGCTCCGGGAGCGACCGGCGCGTCGGCGCCCGTCGCCGCTGACCTGCTCGCCGAGGTAGGCGAGCTGGACGTTCGGGTCGTCGCGAACCTGCGCCGGGGTACCCTCGGCGATCATCCGGCCGGCGTCCAGCACGACGATCCGGTCGCAGACCGACATGACGACGTCCATGTCGTGCTCGTTGAGCAGGATGCCCAGCCCCCACTCGTCGGCGAGCCGGCGCAGCAGCCGGGCGACCTCGCGGCTCTCGTTCTCGTCCAGGCCAGCGCACGGCTCGTCGAGCAGCAGGACGGACGGCCGGGCGGCGACCGCGCGGGCGATCGCGAGCAGCCGGCGTCGGCCGTACGGCAGCTCGGTGACGGCCCGGGTCAGGTCGTCGCGCAGGCCGAAGGCCTCGATCGCGGCGCGGGCCGCCGGCGGCAGCACCCGGGTCCGTGGCCAGAACAGGTTGGTCAGGTAGGCCCGCAGGTCGCGCGGGTCGCTGGCCGCCTCGATGTTCTCCAGGACGGTGAGGTCCTCGAACAGCTCGAGGTTCTGGAAGGAGCGCTGGACGCCGCGGCGGGCGCGGCGGTGCGCGGGCAGCCGGTCGAGTCGGTGTTCCCCGAGGGTCAGCTGGCGCGACCTGGCCGGGGTGTAGCCGGTGATCGCGTCGACCACGGTGGTCTTGCCCGCGCCGTTCGGGCCGATCAGGCCGACGATCTGGCCGGGTGTCACCCGGAGGTTCACGTCGTCGACGACGGTCACGGCACCGAACCGGACGGTCAGCCCCCAGACGGACAGCGTCGCCGGCCGGATCACGCCGGCCCCGCGGCCGAGCGCGGCCAGCCGCCTGGCCGCTCCCGGCTCGCCCGGCGGGATCGCCCCACCGGGCGTGTCCAGGTCGCCGGCCGCCAGATCCGGGACGCCCGCGGCGAGCAGCTGGTCGGCGCGGCGCCGCTCGCGGGACGCGTACCGGCCGCGCCGCGACGGGGGCGTCAGCTGGGTCGCGATGCCACGGGCCGCGGCCGCGTTGCCCGGGGCCATGCCGCCACCGGACGTCGCCAGGATCGTGACGAGCACGATCCCACCGAGCAGCGGGACGTAGCGGTCGAGCTGAGTCAGCCAGTCGAGTACCCGGCCGCTGGCCGCGACGGCCACCGCTGTGAGCACCGCCGCGCCCACCCACGGCCCTGGCCGACGCCACGCCGGCCGCCGCGCCGCCGCCACCGGCACGTCGTCCTGGGCCCCCGCCGCGTCGCCCGTCTGCGCCGCGCCGCCGTCAGCTGACATCGCCTCGACACCCGGCGCCGGGACCGTGCCACCGGAGGCCGGCCCGGCCGCCGGCCGACCCGCCGACGAGCCCAGGCGGGCGCCGAGGCTGAATCCGACGACGGTTCCGAGCAGGGCGATCACGGTCCGGGCGAACGCGGCCACGCCGGTCAGCAGGTCGCCGATCCAGGCGCCCAGCCGGGTGCCGAGGGCGCCGGTCGCCCAGGTCGCGCCGGCGAACGCGCCGCTGACCCAGCCGACGCCCCCGAGCACCGCGAAGGCGATCAGCAGGATCGAGGTGAACGGCGAGAACAGCCCGCCGCCGTAGTCGATGTTGCCGCGGGCGCCGTAGGTGTAGAAGGCGAACAGGACGCCGCCGTAGCCCGCGATCGCGGCCGAGAGCGCGAACGCGTACAGCTTCGCGCCGACGACGCTGATCCCGAGCGCGGCCGCCGCCCGCTCGTTGGTCCGGACGGCGATCAGCCGCCGCCCGACCCGGCCGCGGCGCAGGTTCGCGACCGCCACCGCGAGGACACCGAAGGACAGCAACGACAGCGTCGCGAAGGCCCGCGGCGCGGCGACCGTGTCGAGCTGGACGCCGAACAGCGTCTGGTGCCCGACGATGGTGCCCTCCGGATCGCCGAGCACGCCGAACGCGGCAGCGGCCGATCCCGGTGGCGGCGGGGTGTGGTAGCCGCGTTGGAAAAGGATGGAGTCGGCCGCTGCGCCCAGACCGAGGGTGACGACGGCGAGCTGCAGGCCGCGGGTGCGCAGCGCAGGCAGCGCAAACAGCACGCCGAGCGCGGCCGTTCCGAGCACACCGAGCGCGAGCGCCGCCTCCAGCGGCCAGCCCCGCACGGCCACCAGCCGCCCCGCGATCAGCGCGGCCACCCCGGAGAACGCGAGCTGCGCCAGCGAGAGCTGACCGGTCAGGCCGACCAGCACCACCACCGACAGGATGAGCATCGCCCACTGGGCGTTGACGTCCAGCGCGTTCACCCAGTCGACCGGCAGCGCGTACCAGATCAGGCAGATGGCCACGGTCATGGCCACGATGAGCGCCGGCCAGTGGATCCGGCCGCTGCCGAGCGCGGGCAGCTTCTCGTTGACGTGGCCGCGGTCGGGGATGTGCCGGCCGCGGATGGCCAGGTAGAAGACGATGACCAGCAGTGGGATGGCCCGGTCGACCCCGCGCCAGGCCGGGTGGTTGCTGACCAGCTGGACCTGGGTCTCGACCTCGACAATGGCGAGCACCACCGAGGCGACGAACACCGCGGGGAAGGAGCGGAACCCGGCGACCAGGCCGATCGCCAGCGCCGGCACGATCAGCAGCATCAGGTTGGGCGCGCTCAGCGGCTGCTGGAGCGGCGCGAGCAGCACCCCGGCGAGGCCGGCCAGCGCGGCCCCGAGCGTCCACGCGCCGGCGGCCACCAGGTCGGGCGACCAGCCGAACGTCGCCGCCGCCCGCGGGTTCTCGGTGACCGCTGTCGCCGCCAGGCCGATCGTCGTGTGCCGGAACAGCGCCCACAGCCCGGCCAGCACGGCGCCGACGACGCCGAGCCGGACGAAGACGCCCCAGTCGACCGGCATCCCGAACAGCGTCACGTTGCCGGTCGGCAGCACGGTCGGCGAGGAGCGCACGGCCGTGCTGTAGATCAGGATGAGCAGCGCCTGGAGGATGATCAGCAGCCCGAGCGTGGCCATGACCCTGGTCAGGGCCGAGCCGTCGCGCATCGGGCGCATCACCAGGAGGTGGAACAGCAGGCCGATCAGCGCGGTCGAGCCGACGGCGAGCACCGCGGCGAACCAGGTGGGCAGCCCCCAGACCTGCGCCGCCCCGTGGAAGGAGTAGGCGGCCCAGGCCAGCAACGCGCCGTGCGCCAGGTTCAACACGCCGGCTCCGCGCTGGACGATCACGATGCCGGCCGACATCAGCGCGTACAGGCCAGCCGTGCCCAGACCTAGCAGGGCGTAGCCGATCACGTCGTTCACCGTGGCCTACCCCTTGCACCCGTCGAGCCGAAACCCCCGGCTTCCGGGGAAACGCGGCATTCTGACCAAGGGGCATGGTCGCACAGCGCTCACCCGGAACCGGGGCCGGCGTCGTTCGTTGAACGAGGGAGGGGAGTTACGGATGCTCGAGCTGGTCGCGGGAGCGAACGGGCCGTTACCGCACGGCATGGTCCAGGTGCGGCTGCCCGGGCCGTTCGACCTGTCAGCGCTGGTCATCGGGGCCGATGGCCGGGTCGGCGGAGACGCCGACTTCGTCTTCTACAACCAGCCGTCGACCCGCGGCGTCCGGCTCACCTCGGCCCGGCCCGCCGGTCCCGGCCGCGCTGTCCAGATCGGCGCGGACGAGGTGACGGTCGAACCCGGCCGGCTGCGAGCCGGTGCCGAGCGGGTGATGCTGGTCGCGAGCCCCGCTGACGGGAGCACCCCGTTCGGCCGGCTGCCGGTGCCGACGGCGACGGTGTACGACGGCGCGGGCGCCGCCGCGGTCCGGCTCGTCGCGCCGCGGCTCGGCCCGGAGACGGCGCTGCTGGTCGGCGAGATCTACCGGCGCGCGGGCGGCTGGCGCGTCCGGACGATCGGCCAGGGCTACGCGGACGGCCTGGCCGGGCTCGCCCGCGACTTCGGCGTCGACGTGGAGGAGAGCCCCAGCTCCGCGCCCGCCGCACCGGCCGTCCCCCCGGTCCCGGCTGGTCGGCGTCCGAACGACGCCGCCGCGTCGGCACCCGTGAGAGCACCGTGGTCAGGCCCTGGGCCCGACCCGTCCGTCCCCGGCTCGATTCCCACCGCCGTCCCGGTGCCGCCACCGCTCCTGACGCCGCCACCGCCGGTTCCCTCGTCGCCGTCCGACCATTCGCCCTGGTCGGGGCAGGGGCGCGCCAGGGTGTTCGGGGTCTACGGCCCGTCGCCCGAGCCGGGTCAGTGGGCGCAGCCGCTCGGCCGTGACCCGCTCGCCGAGGTGGTCATGCTGACCAACCAGCAGCGCCAGCTGAACGGGCTGCCGCCGCTGGCCCCGGACCCGCTGCTGGCCAGGGCCGCCGCCGCGCACAGCGCGGACATGGCCGCCCGCCAGTTCTTCGATCACCGCAACCCGGACGGGCTGCAGGTCGCCGACCGGGTCACCGCGCTCGGCTACCGGTTCGGAACCGTCGCCGAGAACATCGCCGCCGGCCAGCGCACCCCGGCCGAGGTGGTCACCGGCTGGATGAACAGCCCCGGCCACCGGCGCAACATCCTGCTGCCCGAGATCACCCAGATCGGCGTCGGCTACTCCCCGAGCGCCGACGTCTACGGCTGCTACTGGACTCAGGTGTTCGGCACGCCGCGCACCTGGTGAGGCCGCCAGTGTGAGGCCGCCAGTGTGAGGCCGCGAGCCGCGGCGGCGGATGCACCGCCGCCGCGGTTCGGAGAGCCGGCCGATCAGGCTCCGGCCTGCTGCAGGATCTTCAGCGCGTCATAGCTCTGGGTGCCGAGCGGGACGTAGGTCTTGGTCGCCGCGTCCCAGCGGACACCGCGCATCGTCGTGTTGAACAGCCGCTGCGCGCCAGGGATCGGGGACGGCTTGGTGAAGTCCAGGGCCGGGGTGATGCCCCCGAGGTCCAGGTTCGAGGTCTTGTTCAGCTGGTCGAGCAGCGCGGTCGATGTCAGCGAGTCGCCGGGGATGGCGTCGGCGACCTTCTCGACGATCTGCACCGACAGCCAGGCGCCGATCGTGTTCGTCGAGCTGGTCCGCAGCGCCGCGTCCGGGTCGCCGGCCGTGACCTCGGCGTCGAGCTCCTTGACCGCCCGGGCGATCTCCGGGTACTGGGTGGCCTGGCTCAGCTCGGGGAAGGCGCTGGCGAAGACCAGCGAGTTGGCCGCGGTGCCCTCCTGGGTCAGCCAGTCGCGGGACAGGACGCCCATCGCGTGGCAGTACTTCTGGCCGGTCGAGCCGCCCGCCTTGACCTCCGCGTAGGCGCCCTGGTCGACGACGACCAGCACGGTCCCGTCGACGCCGGCCCGCTTGACCTGGGTCGCCGTCGGGGTGAAGTCACTGGTGTCGATCGGGACCCGCGGCTCGATGACGAGCGGGGAGCCGGCCTGCTTGGCGCCGAGCTCGGCCATCTTCATCAGCCGGTCGACCTGCGGCAGGCTGTAGCCGACCGCGCCGAGCTTCGTCGCGCCGGCCGCCTTCAGCAGCGCGGGGCAGACCGCCGGGTAGTAGGTCAGTGGGCTGAGCATGAAGCTGACCGAGGAGGACAGCTCCGAGCCGTCGATCGAGATGCCGGCCGAGCCGATCGACGGGATGTGCGCGGCCTCCAGGATCGGCATGATGCCGCCGCTGGCGCTGACCTCGTTGACGACGGCGAGGACGTGGTCGCTGACCGCCTGGTTCGCGCAGGACTTGGCCGTCTCCGCGTCGTTCTTCTCGTTGCAGTAGACGAGCTCGACCGGGTGGCCCTTGATCCCGCCGCGGGTGTTCAGGCCACGCACCGCGGCCTTGGTCGCGCCGACGATGTCCGGGTAGTTCGAGCCGGCCGTGCCGGTCGGCGCGATGACCATGAGCTTGACCGATGCGCCCGCGGCGACAGCGGTCGCGCCGCTCCCGGTGCCGTCGCCGCTCCCGGACTCGCTGCACGCGGCCAGAGCCAGCGCGGCGCCGAGCGCCGCCGCGGCCAGGCGCAGCGTGTGCCGTCGTCCCACCTGGGACCTCCTCGTCGTTCCCGCGGAACCCGTTGGGCCGCCGGAGTCCTTGGCCCGCTGGGCCGAGCAACGACACCGTAGCCGGGCCGGATCCGCCACCGGGGTGTGGGTGGTCGACATCGTCCGCGCGCTCATGCTCCGCGCGCCGCGCCGTAGTGGCCTGGTCGCCGTCGGCGGCAGGCTGGGTCGGTCCGAACCGGCCTCGCGTCAGATCAGGTGCGACCACGCGTAGGCGAAGCCCATGACCTGGTCGGTCAGCGTCTCGAACCGGTCGGCGACGGACGGGTTCGCGATCGCGCCGTACGGGTCGATCGCCGCGCTCTCGTGCTTGCTCAGACTGATCCCGAGCGGGGTGGGCCAGCCGCCGAGGGCGTGCACGCGGGCACGCAGCGCGGGCAGCGCACCGCCGGCGCCCGGGCCCTCGTCGCAGGCCAGCAGCCCGACCGGCCGCGCCTCCAGGCACGGCCTCGGGGCGTCCCGCAGGTCCCACAGGTAGTCGAGCGCGTTCGTGACCAGGCTCGACGTGCCGCCGAGGTAGTCCGGGGCGGCGATGAGCAGGCCGTCGGCGCGGCCGATCTCGCCGACGAGGCGGCGGGCTCCCGCGGAGCGCTCGCCGCTGTCCGGCTGGTAGGGCGGCAGCTCCAGTTCGGCGAGGCTCAGGATGACCGTCTCGGCACCAGCCTGCGCCACCATCTTGATCGCCGCGCCCAGCGCGCGCATCGTCGGCGCGTCTGCCCGCGGCGAGCCGCCGAGGCCGACAATCAGTGGCCGACGCCGCCCGGACTGGCCCGGCCCGACGCCCGGATTGCGGCGCTCCAGCCCCGGCCCCATCCCGCGGTCACTGCCAAGCTCGGTCGGCGCGCCCTTGGGGCGACGGACCGCCAACGGAGCGCTGTCGCGTACCGAGGCCGGAATGGTCCCGAAGCCGTCCACCCGCACGCTCCCTCACGACCGGCTGTTGGCAGATATTGACAGATTGAGCGTATGGCCGCGCTGAGCACGGAGAATGCGCGGGTCATGGGCATGTCTGTCCGATGGTGTTCCGGTGGCCGTCGCATGCCCCGTTCTCGCTCGGTTCGCGCTTGGTGTTGGTCCGGCGACCCTGCGCTCCGCTAAGGAGCGCTCGTCGACACAGGTTCGGCACCCCGGTCGGACGCAGACGGACCACGTGTTCTAAGCCGCAACGCGGCCAGGCGCGCAACCTCTTTCGGTCGGCGCCCGTTCGCGGTCGCAACGGGTTCTGGCCGGCAATGAGCGTAACGAACGGCCAACCGGTCGTCTTGTGGCCGTAACAGGGCGGTCTTACGTTGCTCGGCATGAACGATGCTGTCGATCCGGCCATCCGCCAGCGCGCCGTCGACGCCGCCCGGGGCGCCGGCCCGTTCGATCTGCTGATCACCGGGGGCAGCGTCGTGGACGTCGGCACCTGCGAGGTGCGCCCGGCCGACGTCGGGCTGGTCGGGCCGCTGATCGCGTCGGTACACCCCACCGGCAGCCGGACGGACGCGCTGGACGTGTTCGACGCGACCGGCCGGTTCGTCGCCCCTGGCCTGGTTGACATGCACGTCCACTTCGAGAGCTCGATGCTGACGCCCGGCGCCTACGCCTCGGCCGTCTGCCCGCGAGGCACGACGACGATCTTCGGCGACCCGCACGAGCTGGCGAACGTCGCCGGCCTCGCCGGAGTTCGTTACGCCGTCGAGGCGAGCCGGGGCCTGCCGGTCCGGTTCATCGTGCAGGCGCCGTCCTGCGTGCCGCCCATGCCGGGCCTGGAGCTGTCCGGCGCGGACCTGCTCGGCCCGGACGTCGCCGAGATGCTCGCCTGGCCCGAGGTCGGCGGGCTCGCCGAGGTGATGGACATGCTCGGCGTGCTGACCAGCGACGGCCGGATGGTCGACGTCGTCGCCGCCGGGCTGGCCAGCGGAAAGATCGTCAGCGGCCACGCCGCCGGCCTGAGCGGCCCCGAGCTGCAGGCGTACCTGTCGGCCGGGATCACCTCGGACCACGAGATCGTGGCCGAGCCGGACGCGATGGAGAAGCTGCGCAGCGGGATGACCGTCGAGCTGCGCGGCGCGTTCGAGCACCTGCTGCCCGGCCTGGTCGCCGAGCTGAACGCCCTGCCGGAGCTGCCGACCCACCTGTGCGCGGCGACCGACGACCTGTTCGCGCTGACCCTGCTCACCGACGGCGGCGTCGACCACCTGTTGCGCCGCCTGATCGGCTTCGGCCTCGACCCGGTGCGGGCGCTGCGGATCGCGACCTACCACGCGGCCTACCGCCTGCAGCGCACCGACCTCGGCCTGGTCGCCGCCGGCCGCCAGGCCGACCTGATCGTGCTCTCCGACCTGGCGACGGTGACGGTCGACGACGTCTTCACCGCCGGGCGCCATGTCGCCTCCGGCGGGCTGATGCTCGTCGACGTCGTAGAGGGGCCCAGCGAGCCGCCGCTGGACACCATGAAGATCGGCCCCGTCACGCCGGCCGACATGGTCCTGCGCGTCGGCGACCTGCCGGGCGGCACCGAGAACGGCACCGCCCGGCTGCGGGTGCTCGCCGGCCCGATCTTCACCCAGTGGGGCGAGGTCGAAGCGGAGGTCCGCGACGGCGTCGTCGTCCCACCGCCGGGGCACATGCTCCAGCTGACGGCCCACCGCCACGGCCGGATCTCCGCCCGACCACAGGCGGCGCTGATCTCGGGCTGGGGCGAGTGGACCGGAGCGATCGCCACGTCGGTCTCGCACGACACCCACAACCTGGTCGTCTTCGGCCGCGACCCGGTCGACATGGCCGCCGCCGCCAACATGGTGATCTCGACCGGTGGGGGTGTCGCCGTCGCGTCCGGCGGCAAGGTCACCGCGTCGATCGCGCTGCCGATCGCCGGCATCCTCTCCCCGCTGGCCGCCCCCGACGTCGCCACCGCCCAACGAACGCTGACCGAGGCGGCCCACGAGATCGGCCTCGACCTGCACCTGCTCACCCAGCCACTGTTCCACGTCATGGTCGCGGCCCTGGCCTGCCTTCCCGGCCCCCACGTCACCGACCTCGGCCTCATCGACGGCACCACCGGCCAGCTCATCCCCTCCCCCATCCTCGCCTGACCACCGACCTCGCCTCGCCCGGCGCCCGGCGCCCCGCGCCCGGCGCCCGGCGCCCGAACGAGCTTGATCGGGGTTTGCGCCCTCCCGTGGTTGCAGGGCGGCCTCGATTGCAACCACCGGAGGGCCAAAACGGCGATCACCCGGAGGCGCAGCCCGCCGGGAGCGGTCCAAGAAGGCGATCATGGCCGGGAGAGCGCACGGCAGACGACGTCGGCCACGTCGTCAGGCCGGGTGAGGACGTCGGACCATGTAAAGCGCAGGACCGTCCAGCCCAGGCGGGCCAAGGCGTTCTGTCGCTCGCGATCGCGGTACAGCGGCTGCGGGTCGCCAGCGTGGTCACGGTGGAAAACGGCGCCGTCCGCCTCGACCAGCAGACGCTGCTCAGGGTAGGCAAGGTCGGCGCGAGCGACGGGCCGCCCGACCTCGTCTACGACGGCGAACTGCACCTCGGCCGGCCTCAGCCCACGGTCGGCCAGAGCGAGTCGTAACCGGCTCTCCAGCGGAGACTCGGCTCGGGCATCGACGTCGGCCAGCCATCGGACCCGGACCGGGGCGCCGTGCCGGCCGAGCAGCAGTGCACCCACCTCGGCAAGATCACGGAACCGGCGGTCATGCGCCGCCGCGTCCAACAGAGCGACAGCCGCCGGCCGTCCCAGTGGAGGACGAGATCGGCGAGCGTCCGCGTCACGCAGGTGACCGCGAGGCCGTCGCGCCGCCTGACCTGCGCGTCCGGCAGGTCCCCGGAGCACAGGACGATTCCCGGGGTGGCCGACCGGCTGGTCGACCCGTCGACGGAAAGACTTACCGGCTCAGCCGGCTGCGGCGCAGGGAGCGCGCGTAGACCGTGCAGCCGGGCGGCCGTCAGGCCACACACCACCGCCCCCGGCCGTCGACTCACCGCCGCGTGGACTCGCCCGAGGAAGGCGTCAGCGCCCGCGACGAGGTAGGCGTCCGGGAACGGACGAACCTAGGCACCGGTCCGGACGAGCTGGCGGACCTGCCCCCGGCTCAGCCCCGATCCCAGTGCCTGCGAATAGGTGACCATGCCGTGCTGGCGCCCGGCGATCCGAAGCGTTTCGGCCATCCCCGCGTACCCCCCATCCGGAAGCGCTCTCCCCTCCACCCTCATGCCCCGCACTCTGCACCCGATCAGCCCCCGTGGCAGCGGTCTCCGCTCGCCCTGTGGACGGCTCCGAGCTCTCTTGATCGGGGTTTAGGCCCTCCCGTGGTTGTAGGGCGGCCTCGATTACGACCATGGGAGGGCACAAACCGCGATCACCCGGAGGGGCCGTCGATCTGGGAGGGCTGCGAGGGCTGCGAGACGGGCAGCGCGAGTCTGCCCGTGGCGACGGTCAGCGGAGGGAGCGCAGGGAGGCCGGGAGCCCGCCGTCCGCCTTCGTGACGAGACCGCCGGGCCGAGCACCGGGCAGAGCACACTCCGGATCGTTGAACTACGGCCCGCTGCCAGGCCGAATCGCCGACGCACCTGATCGACAGACGCCGAAGGCGTCAGACGCCGGGATGGTCCAGGCCCTTTCCCGTGAGCGGCTGGCCGCGCAGGACGATGAGGTCGGGGGCGGCGAGGACCGCGGGGGCGGCTCGCGGGTCCTCGGGGTAGACGACGAGGTCGGCGGGGGCACCCTCATCCAGACCGGGGAAGCCGAGCCAGGCTCGGGCCGACCACGTCGCGGCCGCGAGGGCGGCGAGCGGGGGCAGGCCGGCCTTGACCAGCTCGGCGACCTCGGCCCCGACGAGGCCGTGCGGCAGCGAACCGCCCGCGTCGGTGCCGACGTAGATGGGGATGCCCGCGTCATAGGCGGCGCCGATGGTCGCGTACCGACGGGCGTGCAACGCGAGCATGTGCTTGTAGTACAAGGGAAACCGGTCCTCTGCTGGGGCGGCGATCTCGGGGAACGTGGCGATGTTGACCAGCGTCGGGACGATCGCGATGCCGCGGGCCGCGAAGACGGCGATGGTGTCGTCGGACAGGCCGGTCGCGTGTTCGACGCAGTCGATGCCCGCGGCGGCGAGGTCGGGCAGCGAGTCCTCGGCGAAGCAGTGCGCGGTCACCCGGGCGCCGGCGGCGTGCGCGGCCGCGATCGCCTCGGCGACGGCTTCGGACGGCCAGCAGGGCGCGAGGTCGCCGAGGGAGCGGTCGATCCAGTCGCCGACGAGCTTCACCCAACCGTCGCCCCGCCCGGCCTGCCGGACCACCTCGGCGGCCAGGCCGTCCGGCTCGACCTCTTCGGCGTAGTTACGGATGTAGCGGCGGCTGCGGGCGATGTGTCGGCCGGCGCGGACGAGTCGGGGCAGGTCGTCGCGGTCGTCGATCCAGCGGGTGTCCGCTGGCGAGCCGGCATCGCGCAGCAGCAGGGCGCCGACGTCCCGGTCGGCCACCGCCTGGGCGAGGGTGGTCTCCTGGTCGACGGCGCCCTGCTTGCCGAGGCCGACGTGGCAGTGGGCGTCGACGAGGCCGGGCAGCACCCAGCCCCGGATGGTGCGGACGTCGGCCGGGCCGGTTGGGGCGGCGAACGTGATCCGGTCACCGACGACCCACAGCTCGTCGCGGACCTCCGTCGGCCCGACCAGGACCCGGCCGACGACATGGAGGACTTCCGGCCGGCGGCCCCCTGATTGCCATGTGTTCGCCACGCGACAATGCTTAACCCACGTGACGATGAACTATCGAGTACTCGGCCGCACTGGCGTGCGGGTTACCCCACTGTGCCTGGGCGCGATGATGTTCGGCGCCTGGGGCAACCCCGACCACGACGAGTCAATAAAGATCATTCACCGGGCCCTGGACGCGGGGGTCAACTTCATCGACACCGCCGACGTCTACTCGGCCGGCGAGTCGGAGACGATCGTCGGTAAGGCGCTCGCCGGCCGCCGCGACGACGTCGTGCTCGCGACGAAGGCGTACATGCCGATGGGCGAGGGCCCGAACCGGGGCGGCCTGTCCCGGCGCTGGCTCATCCAGGAGTGCGAGAACAGCCTGCGCCGCCTCGACACCGACTACATCGACCTCTATCAGGTGCACCGGCCCGACCCGACGACCGAGATCGACGAGACGCTCGGAGCGCTCACCGACCTGGTGCGGGCCGGCAAGATCCGTTATTTCGGCAGCTCCACGTTCCCGGCGCACGAGGTGGTCGAGGCGCAGTGGGTGGCCGAGAAGCGCGGCCGGGAGCGCTTCGTCACCGAGCAGCCGCCCTACTCGATTCTGGTCCGCGGCATCGAGGCCGATCTGCTGCCGGTCGCGCAGAAGTACGGCATGGGGGTGCTGCCCTGGAGCCCACTGGCTGGCGGCTACCTTTCCGGCCGCTACACCCGTGACAGCGGGCTGGACGTCACGAGCAGCCGGGCCGAGCGGATTCCGCAGCGGTTTGATATGACGATTGCGACCAACCGCCGCAAGGCCGAACTGGCCATCGAGCTGGCCGAGGTGGCGGCTGAGGCCGGGATCAGCCTGATCGAGCTGGCGATCGCGTTCGTCATCCGCCACCCGGCGGTGACCTCCGCGATCATCGGCCCGCGCACGATGGAGCACCTCGAAAGCCAGCTGACCGCGGCCGACGTGACCCTCGACGACGCGACCCTCGACCGGATCGACGAGCTCGTCCCGCCGGGCACGAACATCAACTCGGCCGACGCCGGCTGGATCTCGCCCGCGCTGACCAACCCGGCCCGGCGCCGGCGGAAGGCCGAGCGCCGGCAGGCGACCTGAGGGCTGGAGCGGCGGGCCCGCGTTTCACCTGGTCCGACGTCCGCGGCGTTGCCGGCCGCCTGGCCGACGTCGTCCGCTGCCCGCTGGCCGGCGGACCTCAGGTGATCGTCGTTTTGGCCCTCTGGTGGTCGTGATCGGGACCGGTTTACAGCCATACCAGGGCCGAAACAGCGATCAAGCCGCCGCCGCCTCCGCGCCAAGCCGGCGCCAAGCCGGCGCCGCTGCGGCTTCGACCCAGCGCTGACCCAGCGCTGCCGCGGCGCCGGCTTGGCGCCGGGGACTGCGAAACGAGAACACGTTCCTCGAAGACTCTGGTCAACCGATCGGAGATCGGCCAGACTGCGCCGTGGGCCGTGATGTGCAGCACACGGACCCTCTGCGCCTGAGCAGTCATATAGAGGGGCGCACCCCACTTCGGGGCCAGAGGGTCCGCGCAGCCGCGCGCCACGGGCCACGCGATGCCGCCCCCGGGTGAGCCCGCGTGGCATCCGCGTTTCCCGCGGGGCTCCCGAGCGGCTCCGCGGCAGCGGGCCGGCGGCGGGCAGCCCACCGCGGCGCCAGGCCCGCAGTTGGCCGTGGACATCAGGCCCGCGGTTGGTCAGGGATGACAGGCCCGCCGTCGGCCAGGGATGGCAGGCCCCGCAGTTGACCAGAGCTGGCAGGCCCGCCGTTGGCCTTGGACGGCAGGCCTGCGGTTGGCCCTGGATGGCACAGCCGAGGAGACAACAAACATGCCCGTTCGGACCAGACCCGCGCCGGTCGCGGACCCGGCCCCGTCCACCGCACCACCGACCAGCGCGGCCTCGCCCAACGGGGCGGCGGCACCCGGCGGCGCGGCCACGCCCACGCGTCCCAGACCGGTGCCCAGGCCACGCGCCGCCGTCGAGGCGCGGACGCTGCGCCAGGACAACTGGTGGATCGCCCCGGTGTTCACCGTCGTCGTGCTGACCGGGTTCACCGTGTACGGCATCTGGGCCGCGCTGCGCAACGGCAACTACTTCGCCAAGCCGTACCTGTCGCCGTTCTACTCGCCGTGCCTCACGGCGAACTGCGCCGACGACGCGACGCCGCACATCTTCGGCAACATCAACCCGGTTTCGCCGGCGCTGCTCATCCTGGTGTTCCCGCTCGGGTTCCGGCTGACCTGCTACTACTACCGGAAGGCGTACTACCGGTCGTTCTGGTGGGCCCCGCCGGCGTGTGCCGTCCCGGACGCCCGCCGCGGCTACTCGGGTGAGAAGAAGTTCCCGTTGCTGCTGCAGAACGCGCACCGCTACTTCTTCTACTTCGCGCTCATCTTCGCCGGGCTGCTCACGTATGACGCGGTGCTCGCGTTCATCTTTCCGGGCGGGAAGTTCGGCGTCGGCGTCGGCACCGGGGTCCTGGTGGTGAACTCGGCGCTGATCTGGTGCTACACGCTGTCGTGCCATTCCTGCCGGCACCTGTGCGGCGGCGGGCTGAAGCTGCTGTCCAAAGCGCCGTTGCGCCGGCGGGTCTGGGCCCGGCTGTCGGTGCTCAACCGCAATCACATGTGGTTCGCCTGGGCGAGCCTGCTCTGGATCATGGTGGCCGACTTCTACGTCTGGCTGGTCGCCTCCGGGACCATCACCGACCCGCACTGGATCTCCTGAGGCGACCGGCGCCGCGCGGGAGGTCGTCCTTTCGCGTGGCCATGGCCAGGTCCCCTGAGCGGTCCTTTGCTCACACGGTCGGAAAGGAAAGAAGGAAACTGCTGTGACAGCCGAGACACACACCTACGACGTCGTGGTGGTCGGCGCCGGCGGAGCCGGGCTGCGGGCCGCGATCGAGGCGCACGAGCAGGGCGCCCGCGTCGCGATCGTCTGTAAGAGCCTGCTTGGCAAGGCGCACACGGTGATGGCCGAGGGCGGCATGGCCGCCGCGATGGCCAACGTGTGGCCCGAGGACAACTGGCGGGTGCATTTCCGCGACACCATGCGCGGCGGCAAGATGCTCAACCAGTGGCGCATGGCGCAGATCCACGCGCAGGAGGCCCCGGACCGGGTCTGGGAGCTGGAGGAATGGGGCGCCGTCTTCGACCGCACCCCGGACGGCAAGATTCTGCAGCGCGACTTCGGCGGCCACCGGTACGCGCGCCTCGCACACGTCGGCGACCGCACCGGCCTGGAACTGATCCGCACCCTGCAGAACCGGGTCGTCGCGAAGAAGCTCGACGTCTTCATGGAATGCACCGTGCAGCGGCTGCTGACCGCGCCGGACCCGGAGAGCGGCGGCGAGCGGATCGCCGGCGTGTTCGCCTACTGGCGCGAGACCGGCACGTTCGTCCGGTTCGACGCGCCGTCGGTCGTGCTCGCCACCGGCGGCATCGGGAAATCCTGGCAGGTGACCTCGAACTCCTGGGAGTACACCGGCGACGGCCAGTCGCTCGCGCTGCGGGCCGGGGCCGCGCTGATGGACATGGAGTTCGTGCAGTTCCACCCGACCGGCATGGTCTGGCCGCCGTCGGTGAAGGGCATTCTCGTCACCGAGGGCGTGCGCGGCGACGGTGGAGTGCTGCGTAACACCGAGGGCCGGCGCTTCATGTTCGACTACATCCCCGAGGTGTTCGCCGCGGACACAGCCGACACCGAGGAGGAGGCCGACCGCTGGTACACGGACAAGAAGACGGCCCGCAGGCCTCCGGAGCTGCTCCCCCGTGACGAGGTCGCCCGAGCGATCAACTCCGAGGTGAAGGCCGGGCGGGGGACCCCGCACGGCGGCGTCTTCCTCGACATCGCGTCGCGCCGCGACCCGGAGACGATCCGCCGGCGGCTTCCGTCGATGTACCACCAGTTCAAGGAGCTGGCGGACGTCGACATCACGAAGGAGGCGATGGAGGTCGGCCCGACCTGCCACTACGTGATGGGCGGAATCAAGGTCGACCCGGAGAGTCAGGCGACGACGCTGCCCGGCCTGTTCGCCGCCGGCGAGTGCGCCGCGGGGCTGCACGGCTCGAACCGCCTCGGCGGGAACTCACTGTCGGACCTGGTGGTGTTCGGCCGGCGCGCCGGCGCCGCCGCGGCCGGGTACGCGGCGGCGCTCGCGCCGGACGCACGCCCGGCCGCCGACGAGGCGCAGCTCGCCGAGACCTCGGCCGCGGCGCTCGCGCCGTTCGAGCGGCTCGGCACCGACGGCGCCGAGAACCCGTACACCCTGCAGTCCGACCTGCAGGCGGTGATGCAGTCGCTGGTCGGGATCATCCGGACCGAGCACGAGCTCACCGAGGCGCTCAAGAAGATCGGCGAGCTGCGCACCCGGGCCGAGAAGGTCGCCGTCGAGGGCCACCGGCAGTACAACCCGGGCTGGCACCTGGCCCTGGACCTGAACTCGATGCTGCTGGTCGCCGAGTGCGTCGCGACCGCGGCCCTGGCCCGCAAGGAGAGCCGGGGCGGGCACACCCGCGACGACTACCCGGGCACCGACCCGGAGTTCGCGAAGGTCAACCACGTGCTGCGGCTGCGCGCGGGCCAGTTGGAGCTCACCGCCCAGCCGCTGCCGCAGATGCCGGCGGACCTCGCGGAGCTGTTCGACCCACCCGCGGCACCGGCCGCCGTTCCGGCACCGGCCGCGGCCGGTACCACCCCACCCGAGACGCCGACGGCTGCCGGGGCGAGCAACGAAGGGAACGGCTGAGATGGGCTACGAGCTCGCGATGCGGGTGTGGCGCGGTGACGCCGACGGCGGTGGGCTGCAGGACTTCACCGTCGACGTCGAGGAGGGCATGGTCGTCCTCGACGCGGTGCACCGGCTGCAGGCGTCCCAGGCGAACGACCTGGCCGTCCGGTGGAACTGCAAGGCCGGCAAGTGCGGGTCCTGCTCGGCCGAGGTGAACGGCAGGCCCCGGCTGATGTGCATGACCCGGCTGAACACCTTCGAGCCCGGCGAGACGGTGACGATCACCCCGCTGCGCGCCTTCCCGGTGGTGCGCGACCTGGTCACCGACGTGACGTTCAACTACGAGAAGGCCGAGGAGGTGCCCACCTTCGCCCCTGGCAAGCCGACCGGCGACGACGGGCACCACCGGATGGCGCAGACGGACGTGGACCGCGTCCAGGAGTTCCGCAAGTGCATCGAGTGCTTCATGTGCCAGAACGTCTGCCACGTCATCCGCGACCACGAGGACAACAAGCAGGTCTTCGCCGGCCCGCGGCTGATGATCCGGTACGCCGAGCTGGAGATGCACCCGCTGGACACCAACGACCGCCGCGACCTGCTGCGGGCTGAGGCCGGCATCGGCTACTGCAACATCACCAAGTGCTGCACCGAGGTCTGCCCGGAACACATCAAGATCACCGACAACGGCATCATCCCGCTCAAGGAGCGGGTCGTGGACGCGTCCTACGACCCGATCGCCGCGATCGGCCGCCGGCTGCGCCGCGGCTCGGGCGACGGCGCCTGACGACGGATCTCCAGCGGCCGGCCGAGCGGAAGCCGAGCCCGGGTGGGCTCGGCTTC
>NZ_JADWYX010000048.1:33340-67829 GCF_016786355.1 Frankia sp. AgB1.9 | reverse complement strand
CCAGGTTGTTCAGGCGGGTCGAGACGTCGGGGTGGTCGGGGCCGTAGACAGCCTCCGTGATCGCCAACGCCCGCTCGAGCAGTGGCAGCGCCTCGCTCGCGCGCCCCAGGGCGCGCAGCGCCAACGCCAGGTTGTTCAGGTCGGTCGAGACGTCGGGGTGGTCGGGGCCGGAGACAGCCTCGTCGATCGCCAACGCCCGCTGGAGCAACGGCAGCGCCTCGCTCGCGCGACCTAGGGCTCGCAGCGCCATCGCCAGGTTGTTCAGGCGGGTCGAGACGTCGGGGTGGTCGGGGCCGTAGACAGCCTCCGTGATCGCCAACGCCCGCTCGAGCAGTGGCAGCGCCTCGCTCGCGCGCCCCAGGGCGCGCAGCGCCAACGCCAGGTTGTTCAGGTCGGTCGAGACGTCGGGGTGGTCGGGGCCGGAGACAGCCTCGTCGATCGCCAACGCCCGCTGGAGCAACGGCAGCGCCTCGCTCGCGCGACCTAGGGCTCGCAGCGCCATCGCCAGGTTGTTCAGGCGGGTCGAGACGTCGGGGTGGTCGGGGCCGTAGACAGCCTCCGTGACCGCCAACGCCCGCTCGAACAACGGCAGCGCCTCGGCCGGTTGGGCATGCTCCTGCAGGAACGTCGCTGTTCGGTCGCACAGCCAGGACACGTCGCCGGCTGCGGCGCGCAGATCCGACTCCCCAGCCAACTCCGCCATGACCGGATCGTCGGCGCGCGCCAGCACAGCGCTGACATGGGCAAGCAGCTCTCGCCAACGCGGCCAATCCTGCGGACTGCGCCGGATGTCGCCAGGCAGGTCGGCCCGCAGAACGCCCGCCAGCATCGCCAGCACCTGAGCCCGCCGCTGCGTACCCATCCATCGCCGAGTCGCGGCCTGCACCAAACGATGCACCCAGATCGCGGACGCATCGCGGCTCGCCAGGCTGTAACCGACCAACGCGCCAACGGCCTGAATCCAGGCAACGCGGTCGCCCGCAGCCTCGGCCAACGGTCCCGCGCCCCACAGAGCGGCGTGGCCGTCGAACAGATCCAGCGGCACCGGGTCCGACGCGCACAGCGCCAACACCTCCAACAACTCCACCGCCGCCGGCGTCGTCCCCACCAACCGCTGCGTCGAGAGCTCCCACAGCGTCGCCACCGTCTCCCCGGCCCGGTCCGCAACCTCCCCCAGGGCAATCACGTCGTCCAACCGCTCCGCTAGCAGCTCCGCCAACTCCGACAGCGGCGTTCCAGTCTGGGCACAGAACGCCGCCGCCTGCTCCAACGCCAACGCTAAATCCCCGACCAACCCCGCGACCCGATCCGCGACCCGCGGATCAGCCACCGGCAGCCGCCCCACCAGCAGCGCCACAGAATCCGAGCGCGCCAACGTCGACACCGCGACCGTCCTGCCCAGCCCGCCCCAGTCCGCCCGCCGCGACGTTACCAACACCCGCCCGAACCGATCCGACGGACGAAACCGCGCCACCAACGCCGGGTCCTCAGCATTGTCGAACACCACCAGCCACGGCCTACCGCGCCGCCGCAACTCCGCGAACACCGCCGCCGGCTCCACCCCCGCCGGCAACTCCAACACCTCACCCAACTCGGCCAGCGAACCCGCCACCAACTCCGCCTGCTCCGCCGCCACCCACCAAACCACATCGAACTCGTCCTCATGCCGGTAGGCGTACTCCACCGCCAACGCCGTCTTACCCACCCCGCCCATGCCAGCCAACGCCACCACCGACACCACCGGACCAGCCGCAAGCCGCTCCGCCAACTCCGCCAACTCCGCCTCACGGCCCACGAACCGCGACAGCCGAGGCGGCACATCCCACACCGATGGACCCGACCGGACCCCGACGCCACCAGCAAAGACCGCATGCGCCGGGAACGACTCCCGCGCCACAGCCAACAGACGACTCCTACCAGCGCGCACCTTGCCCGCCGCGAACAGCCGGGAGACCTCCCACCAGAACTCCTCGGCAGTCAGGCCCTCCCAGGCCGGCTGGCTCCACCGAGGCAACCCGACCGACGCCAACAACGGCCCCGCCGACGTCGAGTCCCCGAACATCTCGGCAAACGCGCGTACTTCCCGGGCCGACAGACCGTCCACTGCCAGCCACCCCCCGACGGCCCCAGACGACCCGAACGACCCGGCACGTCACACTGCCCACCAGCATCCCACCAGGCAACCCGAACCAGACACGATCCGAAGCGTCAACGAACATCTAGTCGAAGATCGTCGTCAATTATCTGTAGGGGTTTCAAGGGCGGCCTTCGGCCGCCGCGCCGTGCCGCCGCACGCGCCACGCACGGCCGGGGCCCCGTCAGCCCGCCACGCCCCGGGGCCCCGCCTCGCTTCGCTCGGCACCCCGGACGTGTCGGGCTGCCACCCCACCCGCGCATGTCGGAGCGTCGGCCCGTCGCTGGGAGATAGGCCCCTCGGATTCCGTCCGTATGCCGCGCGATCGGTGTTCCGGGCCGGTCGAGGCGAGGCGGGTGACGGGGCTGCTGCTCGCTTTGCGAGACGCCCGGACGGGCGAGACAGACCCTGGGGGCTCTGCCCCCAGACCCCCGGCCAGCTTCCAAAGGGGGGTAGTGCACGACACCTCCGTGTGATCCCCTCAGAGGTCCGGCGCCCAAGGGGTTACCGGAGGAACCCCGACCGCGCAAGACCCGCACCCGGGCCGTTGTGGGCATCCGCCAGGCCGAGCACGCTCCGCACGGCAACCGACGGGCACCAGCATCGACGGCGGAGCGCACCCGTCCAGCCGGCCGCAGGTTCCGATGGCGGGTCTTGCACGGCCGAGAACCCTCCGGTAAGGCAGAGCCCGCCGGCCCTCCGAAGGGATCACACTCGCCCCGAAGAATGGGAAGAAAAAGCGGGATTCCCGCGCCGGGCAGAAACCAGCGCCGCCGCCGGAAACCCCACGCCGCACGGCGGGGCCACCCGGGCCGGACATGGTGACGGCCGGTAACCCCACCCAGGGATCACCGGCCGTCAACCTGCCGCAGGAGCCGCCTATCCGGGCCAGGTGCAGCGGCAGTTGCGAGGGCGGACCACGCTGCCGAGCGCGACCATCGTTTCCGGTTCCTCACGCTGCACCAGGCTATAGATCCGCGCGGCTATCGCCGGATCATCCGTGGCCGTCATGAGCAGCCCTACCGCGACCTGGTACGGAGTCAGACCACGATCCGCGAACCCGACGACCTGCGGCACCCAGCCAGGAGCCACCGTCACCGCATCCGGCCCATCATCGGCCCCGCCGGCCGGGGCTGCAGGGTCGGGCACGCCGGCCGGGAACCGGCGGAACAGCAGGTTCACGCCCCCGCCGACGGACAGGTGACTCACGAACGCCGCCGGCGGCAACCCCGACGCGACAGACGCGATCTCACCCGGAGTCGCGCCTACCAGGACCTCTAGGCCGTAGCCGCTCCCGGGCAGCGCCACCGCACGCACCAACGGCACGTCAATCACGCCGCCACCGCCCCAGCCACAGCGGCGACCGTGCGCAGCGCGCCCACGAGCAAGTCCGACATCATCGGATTCACGGTGTCCCAGCCAGTCGACGCGACCAGCAGCCGCACCCCGGCATGCCGCAGCAACACCAGCTCCCGGGCGATCTCACTCTCCGACGCGCCGATCGTGTCCAGCCCGTCGACCACGACCACGTCATACCGACGCGCCCGTACCAGCCGCCGGACCGCCGCCCAGGCGCGACCCTTGCCACCGCCCGCGCCGATCTGGCAGACCTCACCGCCAGCGACCCAGCCACGCTGCGAGCACGCCGCCCGGAAAGCCTCTCGCTGGACCGCGAGCCGAGCCGCACCAACCCCGTGACGGGTGAAGGCCACAGCCCGCACCCCATCTGCAATAATCGCCATGGGTTCCACTCCTTGTTCGTGCAAGGTTGGGATCAAGGCCCGGGATTGGTGTTCCACCACCGTCCCGGGCCGCCTTATTTAATTATCGATCTGCTACCATTCTAAACCAGGTTGACGAGAAAGTCAGCCCATTCGCGGAACCCCGATGTGGGTTAATGCCCGCGAAGATCCACGGAAATCGCCGTAAAGGCCCCTGGAATCGCCGTGGACAACATCAATCTTAGGGCCATATCTCGATATCAATCTTAACGATCATCGAATTGGAATACGGCCCGCCCGCAAAACAAAGCGCGGCGACTATCCGATAGGACCAGACCACCGCCCCACCGCGACCCGCGCGCCACCAAGGCCCCCGAACCACGGGCCACCCACCCGAGCCCGACGCCCACCAGGCCCACGCCACCAACCTCCACTCACCCGAGGACCCGACCCCACACCGAACCGACGCCCGCCACTGGCCCAGCCGCTAGCAGATGCAACCGCAGGTCAGCGCGATGCTACGACGTTCTACTTGCGTAGGGGTCGGCAATCCTTGCCCCGGAAGCCGGGACCCGCACGGTAAGACTCACGCAGTCCGGGCGGGAGCAGCCTGACGAGCCGTGCGAAGATCGGGGCCGTGTTGGCTTCGGAGGCGGCGCCGCGCGCGGACGGCTGGGACTTCTTCGTCTCCTACACCGGCGCTGACCGCGCGTGGGCCGAGTGGGTGGCCTGGCAGTTGGAAGACGCCGGCTACCACGTCTTGATCCAGGCGTGGGACTTCGTTCCTGGCACGAACTGGCAGATCAAGATGGACGAGGGCGTCAGGCGCGCGACGCGGACGATCGCGATCCTGTCCAGCGCCTACCTGGACTCCGTCTATGGCCGCCAGGAATGGCAGGCCGCCCAGGCAGCCGACCCCGACGGCTTCGGCCGCAAGCTCCTCCCCATCCGCGTCGAAGACTGTCCACGCCCGGGTCTCCTGGCCGCAGTTGTGTCTATCGACCTGTTTCCCCTGCCGCAGCACGACGCCCCACGGCATCTGCTCGAGCAGATCAGCCACACCCTCACCGGCCGAGCCAAACCCACCAGCGCTCCCGAATATCCGATACGCCCGCGCCCCGCCCCACCCATCGACGAACCCGCCTTCCCCCCACCCGCCAGACCAATACCCACCCCGCCGATCACAGGCGCCCGACCCGTCGGCCAACCCATCACCGGCCACACTCGCCCCGTGTTGTCGGTGGCGTTCTCGGCCGACGGACACACTCTCGCCACCGCCAGCAACGACCGGACGGTGCGGTTGTGGGACGTCACCGACCCCACCCGACCCCGCCCGATCGGCGAACCCCTCACCGGCCACACCAGAGGCGTGTGGTCGGTGGCGTTCTCGGCCGACCAACGCACCCTCGCCAGCGCCAGCAACGACCGGACGGTGCGGTTGTGGGACGTCACCGACCCCACCCGACCCCACCCGATCGGCGAACCCCTCACCGGCCACGCCGACGCCGTGCAGTCGGTGGCGTTCTCGGCCGACGGACACACCCTCGCCACCGCAGACAACGACCAGACGGTGCGGTTGTGGGACGTCACCGACCCCACCCGACCCCACCCGATCGGCCAACCCCTCACCGGCCACACCGGCCCCGTGTGGTCGGTGGCGTTCTCGGCCGACCAACGCACCCTCGCCAGCGCCAGCAGCGACCGGACGCTGCGGTTGTGGGACGTCACCGACCCCACCCGACCCCGCCCGATCGGCGAACCCCTCACCGGCCACACCAGCTCCGTGTTGTCGGTGGCGTTCACGGCCGACGGACACACCCTCGCCACCGCCAGCAACGACCAGACGGTGCGGTTGTGGCAGACGTACTGATCAGATCGACGCGCTAATACGCCCCACCTGCGAGGGGGCGCTGGCGCGTCCCATGCGCCGGTCTGAAAATATGACTCACGTCATATATGTCCCTAAGCCAATGACCGGGCCCGATTGACGACCACGCGAGGGCGAAGACGGCGATCACTCTGCCCTGCTCGTGCCGTGACCTGGACTTTCCCGCACCGAAACGCCAACGACGCTCCCGACGTCCTAGCGTGGGGCCGCCCGGCCGCCCAGATGTGCGGCCCGCGGCCCGGTGTCTGTGGAGGCGAGCGATGGACTATCCCGAGTACCTGCGCAAGGTGCCGAAGGTCGAGCTGCACTGCCACTTCGAGGGCACGGTCCGGGCGGCGACCTTCGCCGACCTGGCCCGCAGGCACGACGTGGCGCTGCCGACGGACGAGGTGGCTCGGCTCTACGACTACGACACCATCTACGAGTTCCTGAAGATCTTCGGCATGGTGTCGTCGACGCTGATCGACCGGGCCGACTTCGCCAGGTGCGCCTACGAGTCCCTCGAGGACGGCGTGCGGCTGGGCAACCTGCGGTACCGGGAGATGTTCTTCAACCCCACGCTGCACACCCGCCGTGGCGTCCCGATGGCGACCGTCATCGACGGCCTGGTGGACGGCATCAGGGCGGCCGAGACCGACTTCGGCGTGCGCTGCAAGCTGATCGCCGACGTCTACCGCCAGGACGCGCCAGAGCTGGCCCGCCAGATGGTCGAGGACGTGCTGGCGAACCGGGTCGACGAGCTGATCGGCCTGGGGATGGACGGCGCCGAGGCGCCCGACCCGCCGGAGAAGTTCGTCGAGGCCTACCGGGCCGCCAAGGCCGGCGGCCTGCGACTGACGAGCCACGCCTCCGAGGACGCCCCGCCGGTGAACATCACCACCTGCCTGGACGTGCTCGGCTGCGAGCGGATCGACCACGGCTACCACATCCTGGCCGACGCGGCCGTGCTGAACCGCTGCAAGGACGAGGGCATCTACTTCACCTGCTGCCCGACGTCGACCGCCGTCGTCTACGGCTGGCCGGACCTGACCGCGCATCCGATCAAGGACATGGTCGCCGCCGGGCTGAACGTCATGCTGAACTCGGACGACCCGACGATGTTCCACACCGACATCGGCCGGGAGTACGTCGAGCTGTGCACGGCCCTCGGCTACGACCAGCCGACCGTCCGCACCCTGGTCCTCAACGGCGTGGACGCCACCTGGCTCGACGACACCGACAAGGCCGCGCTGCGCGCCGAGTTCACCACCGAGCTGGACGCGCTCGACGCCACCCTCGCCGGCCCGGACCAGTAGCGGCGGCTAGCTCGCCTCCGGCGCCGGGGTGTCGGCGGTCGTGAGGGCGGCCGCGACGGCGTCGCTGACCTCGCGGCGGCGGGCCTCGCCGACCACCTCGGAGCCGTCGGCCTCCTGGATGTAGAACGCGTCGACGACGTCCAGGCCGATCGTCGCGACGATCGCGGTGTGCACGTCGATGCCGACGCCGGCGAGCGCGCGCACGATCCGGAACAGCACCCCGGCCCGGTCGGGAGCGCGCACCTCCAGCACCGTCCGGGAACCGGAGTCGTCGAACGTCGCCCGCGGCGGCCCGGGGGTGCGCCAGGGCCGGCGGGTCGCGTAGGCCTCCTCGCGGGTCGTGAGCTGGGCCGCGACGTCGAGCCGGCCCTCCAGTCCGCGGCGGACGTCGGCGAGCAGCCGGCGCGGGTCGGGCTCCTGCCCGTGGGTCGCCGCGACGGCCGCCTGCAGCAGCGCCCGGCCGTCCGCGCCGCGCGCCGAGGCCCGCCGGATGTCGAGCCGGTTGAGCGCGAGCACGCCGGCGGTGACGGCGAGCAGGCCGACATGGTCGGGGGCGAGCACCACGACCTCGTACATGCCCTCGTCCGGCAGCTTGTTGACCTGCACCAGGTGCTCGTCGGGCAGCGCGAGCAGGGCGAGCTGCCGGTCGCTGAGCTCCCCGGCGTAGGGCACCGGGCCGCCGCCGAGGACGGCCGTCGCCCGCGCGACCAGGTCGCCGATGAGACGCGCCTTCCAGGCGCTCCACGCGGTCGGGCCGGTCGCCTTCGAGTCCGCCTCGGTGAGCCGGTGCAGCAGGCCGAGCACGCGGATGCTGCCAGCCGCCTGCGCGACGGCCTCGATCGTGGCCGGGTCGTCGATGTCCCGGTGGGTCGCCGAGTCGGGCAGCAGCAGGTGGTGGCGGACCATCGCGACCAGCACGTCGACATCTTCCGGCGGCAGGCCGAGCCGGGGCCCGAGCTTCTCCACGATCAGGATGCCGGCGTCGGTGTGGTCACCGGGGTAGCCCTTGCCGATGTCATGCAGCAGCGCGCCGAGCAGCAGCAGGTCGGGCCGGTCGACCTCGCGGGTGTGCTGGGCCGCCTTCGCAGCGGCCTCGATCAGGTGCCGGTCGACGGTGTAGCGGTGGTACGGGTTGCGCTGCGGACGGCTGCGGACGGCGGCCCATTCCGGCAGGACGCGGACGAGCAGGCCGACCTGGTCGAGCGACTCCAGCACCGGGACGGCGTTGTCACCGGCGGCGAGCAGGGCGACCAGCGCGTCGAGCGCGGCCGGCGGCCACGGGTCGGGCATCGGGTGCGCGTCCCGGGCAAGCCGGTCGATCGCGTAACGGCCCAGCGGGATACCGGCGCGGGCCGCCGCGGCGGCGGCGCGCAGCACGAGCGCCGGGTCGCCGGCCGGGTCGGCGTCGCGGGCGAGCTGGACCTCGCCGTCCTGTTCGACGACGCCGGCGTCCAGCGGGCGGCGGATCGGGCGGGCCGAGCGCCAGCGGGAGCGGGCCTTCAGCGCGCCGCTGACCTGGTTCCAGGTCGTGTCCCAGGTCCACGAGATGGCTCGGCCGGCGTCGGCCACGGCGTGCGCGAGCGCGAACGAGTCGGGCTGGTCGGCGCCCGGGGTGCCACCCGCGGCGACGTAGCCGAGGGCGGCGGCGACCGTGTCGCCGTCCTGGAGCAGCAGCCGGTCCTGGTCACGGCCGGCGGCGACGCGGCGGATCTCGCCACGGACGTCGAGCAGCAGCTGCTGGGCCGCGCGCACCCGCTCACCCGGAGGCTCCGCGACCCAGGCGGCCGCCAGGGCGTGCAGCGCCTGCACGTCGCGCAGGCCGCCGCGGGCCTCCTTGAGGTCCGGCTCCAGGAGGAACGCGACCTCGCCGACCCGGCGGGCCCGTTCGGCCTGGAACTCGGCGAGCTCGGGCAGGCGCCGGTGGGCCCTGGCCCGCCAGCGAGTGCGCAGGGCCTCGACGAGGCGGGCCGCGAGCGCTTCGTCGCCGACGACCAGGCGGGCCTCCAGCAGCCCGAGCGCCGCCTTCAGGTCGCCGTCGGCCACGGAGACGGCCTGCTCGACGGTGCGGACGCTGTGGTCAAGGCCGACCCCAGCGTCCCAGACCGGGTACCAGATCCCGTCGGCGATGGCGGCGAGCGCGTCGGAGCCGCGTTTGCCGTCGTGCACCAGCACCAGGTCGAGGTCGGTGCCGAAGGCTGGCTCGCGGCGGCCATAGCCACCGACCGCGATGAGCGCGAGGCCGGGCCCCGGGTCACCGAACAACGCGCGCAGCGCCGCGTCCGCCCGATCGGCCAGCGCGGCGCGCAGCGAGGCGCCGACCAGATCCGGGAAGGCGTCGTCGCGACCGCGCAGCGCCACGAGTCCGGCGACCGCGTCGGGGCCACCCGCGCCCGGTGCGGGGGCGGCACCGGGGCCGGGCTGACCAGTCGGCCGATCCACCGTGACCACCTCCAGATCCGTCGCTTCAGTCAGAACATTGCCCGAAGCACACTCATCTACCGAATCGATCGGCCGGGACGACGCCCCTGCCGCCTGGTCCACGATCACTGGACCGGCAGGAACGGACGTCCACGGCAGCGACGTCGCGGGCAAGGACGTCAGCGGCAGCGAAAAGCGGGGGGTTCACCGGCGGCGAACCCCCCGCTTGTCAGGCCATCACCCAGCGGGGCCCGGCGGGAGCGGTCGGGAGTGCTCGGGGATCCCGAGCCTCGGTGCGCACTCCGGGCACGGCCGCGTCCGGAGCTTCTGGCGGCGCCGGTCGCCCGGGCGCCTGGCGGGCTGGCGCGACGTCCGCGTAGGCGTCGCCGCTGGCCAGCGTCGTCGCTAGAGGGCGTCGGAGCCGCGCTCGCCGGTGCGGACCCGCACGACGGTCTCGACGGGGACCACCCACACCTTGCCGTCGCCGATCTTGCCGGTCTGCGCCGCCTTGGTGATCACGGCCACGAGCTCGTCGACGGCCTCGTCGTCGACGACGACCTCGACCTTGATCTTCGGTACGAAGTCGACCTTGTATTCGGCGCCGCGGTAGACCTCCGTGTGCCCCTTCTGGCGGCCGTATCCCTGAACCTCGGAGATCGTGAGCCCGTGCACGCCCTGGGCCTCCAACGCCGTCTTGACGTCGTCAACCTTGAACGGCTTGATCACCGCGGTGACAAGCTTGGTCATTGCTGTTCCTCTCCCTTGGCAGACCCGAGCCCCCTTGGTCAGGCCTGTGTCCGCTCAGGCGCGTTGGAACCGAGCGGACCCGGCGACGCTACCGCCGCCGCCGACCAAAGTGAACCGAAAAGTGGTCTCTCACCACAACTATCGAAGGCCTTCACCCTCCGGGACCCCTCTGCTCCCACCTCCGGGCCGGACGGCAGACCGTCGCTCTGGCCGCGGCAACCTCGACCGGCCCTCGCGCCACCCGGAAGTGTGACGCGGTGTAGTCGACGTCGACCCCGCCGCCGCCACGAGGTCGCGGCCGACCAGCACTCACAGTGACGCGACCAGGTCCAGGCCGGCAACGGCCAGGACCCGTGAGCAAGCACGTGCCGCCTACGGACCATTCGACCGTGGAAAACGCCGTGCGCGGGTGGGAGAGGCGGAAGTACTCGCGTATCCCGCCGAGAAGCCGAAAGAATCCTGTTCAGGCATCCTGGGGGCAAAAAAGCGAGGGTGTGTCGATTTCGACACACCCTCGCCCATCAAACTGTGGGGCCGCCGGGGCGGCGCAGGAAGAACCTCCGCCGCCCCGGGTCAGACCGCCGTGACGCGACCGGTCAGGCTGTCGCGTCTTCAGGCACGAGCGACGGGGCGGGCGAGGAAACGGTGCCCGCACCGCTGATCGAGCTGTACTGGTAAGCGGCCTCGCCGTGCAGGGCCTCGTCCATGCCGATCTCTTCGTGCTCTTCGCTGAGACGGCCCTTGACCACGTACCGGATGAACAGACCGAGGATCAGCGTGCCCACGGCCGAGTAGCCGAGAGTCGCGCCGACGCCCACGGCCTGCCAGCCGAGAACGCTCCATGGCCCGCCGTAGAGGACACCGTCCTTGCCCAGCGGGTTGACGTCCGTGGTGGCCAGGAAGCCGTTCAGCAGAGCGCCGAGGACACCACCGACGAGGTGGACCGCGCCGACGTCGAGGGCGTCGTCGATGCCGACCTTGCCCTTGATCGCGGTAGCGAGAGCGCAGAGCGCGCCGGCGAGAACACCGACGACGATCGCGCCCATCGGCGAGACGAAACCACAGGCCGGGGTGATGGCGACCAGGCCGGCGACGGCGCCAGAAGCGGCACCGAGGGTGGTCGGCTTGCCGTCACGCAGCCACTCGACGACGACCCAGGCGAGCGAGGCCACACCGGTGGCGATCTGGGTGTTCAGGAACGCCCAGCCCGCCAGCGAGCCGGAGCCAGCGCCCGAACCGGCGTTGAACCCGAACCAGCCGAACCACAGGATGCTGGCGCCGAGGACGACGTACGGAACGTTGTGCGGGCGGAAGTCGCCGCCCGGCCAGCCACGGCGCTTGCCGAGCACGAGCGCCAGGACGACACCCGCGATACCGGCGTTCGCGTGGACGACCGTTCCACCAGCGAAGTCCATGACGGCGTGCTTGAACAGCCAGCCGTTCGCGTTCCAGACCCAGTAGGCGATCGGCGAGTAGATCAGAACCGACCACAGGGTGACGAACAGGCAGAACGCGCCGAACTTGAGGCGGTCCGCCGTCGCGCCGGTGATCAGCGCCGGGGTGATGATCGCGAACATCATCTGGAAGGCGACGAACACCGTCTGGTGGGTGGCGCTGCCCTGCGGGTTGATCGACCCGATCGCGGTCGGGTCACCCAGGTGCTGCATCGCGGCGTAGTGGAAGCCACCGAAGAAGCCGTTGGTGTCCGGCCCGAACGCGATGCTGTAGCCAATCAGGGCCCAGACCAGCGTGACAATGCCGATGGCAAAGAAGTTCTGCATCAGCATGCCGAGAACGTGCTTGCTTCGGACCATGCCGCCATAGAAGAAGGCGAGTCCCGGCGTCATGAAGAGCACCAGCGCGGAGCTGGCGAGCATCCAGGCGTCGTTCGCGGACAGGCCTGCGTTGGTGACTGCGTCCTGTAGTTCTTGTGGGGACATATCTCTCCCGTCGTACTCCCCCCGCGCGAGCCGCCGCGCGGACTACGGTCCCCGGTTCGCCTGCTCGCGGCACTCGTCCCGGATCCTCCGGTGTCGAAGGTTCTTTAGGCGCTGTTCCAGACCAGTGACCGCCCTGTTTCTGGTGTGTGAATTCGCTAAATTGGGCGGCACGTGGTCGAGAAGGGTGTGCCCGCAGTGGGTGTCCGGAGACTCTCCGTGTCGATCAGCGCAGATGCGTGACTGTACAACTTCGGACAGTTACTGTGACGCGCCGTGTGCAACACACGATCGGAGGGCCCCCATAGTGGCCGTGGTCTGTCCCAGGACCCGCAGATGCCACAGTGTTGGCCCGTCAGGCTCAGTCCGGCACCTGCCCAGCGCGGCCGGCCTCCAGGCACCCGCGCTCTGCTGGGATTTCTGATCTCCGGGTGGCTGACTCTCGCGCCTGGGGTGTCACCCGCGTGGGCGCAGCCAGTCCCGTCCACGTCCGGCGCACCGGACACGATCGCCGGGCTGACGGCCCAGATCGCCGTCGTCCGCGACCAGCTGTCCGGCCTCGACGACCAGATGACGGCGGCCACCGAGGCGTTCGACGCAGGCAGGCTGCGGCTGGGGCGAGCCCAGGCCGCCGCGGACGACGCCGCGCAACGCGTCACCCGCGCCGACCGGACCGTCCAGGACGTCGTGCAGAAGCGGCGCGACCTCGCGGCGTCGGCCTACCGCGCCGGGGGCCTGAACACGCTCTCGGCGATCCTGGGTGGCGACCCCGGGGCCGCGCTCGACCGCGTCGGCGCGCTGGACGCCCTCGCCCGCCGGGCCGGCGCCGCCGAGACCCAGGAGCGGCTGGCCCGGGTCGACCTCACCCAGGCCCGGATGGACGCGCAGGCCGCGCTCACCTCGGCCCGAGCCGCGTTCGACGACGTCGCGACGCAGAAACAGATCATCGAGACCTCCGCGGCGCGCCAGAAGGGCCTGCTCGACGGCCTCATCGGCAAGCAGGCCGACCTTGAGCGCAAGGCCCGCGAGGAGGCGGCCGCGGCCGAACGTGCCCGCCAGCAGGCCGCGGCGGCCGAGGCGGCCCGGATCGCCCAGCAGGCGGCCGACCAGCAGGTCCAGCTGCGCCAGCAGTCGGCCCTCGTCGGACAGGCGGCCACCGCGTTCACCGGGACCCCCGTCACGCCGCCGGCCCCCGCACCCGCACCCCCACCTCCGGTCGCGGGGGGCGGTGGAGCCGCGACCGCCGTTGCCGAGGCCTACAAGCAGCTCGGCAAGCCCTACGTCTGGGGGGCGGCCGGCCCGGACACGTTCGACTGCTCAGGCCTGACGCAGTGGGTCTGGGCGAAGGCCGGCGTCCAGCTGCCGCACTACACAGGCGACCAGTGGAACGCGGGGCGCCACGTCACCCGTGACCAGCTGATCCCGGGCGACCTGGTCTTCTTCGACGCGAGCCTCGACCACGTCGGCGTCTACATCGGCAACGGCCAGATGATCCACGCTCCGCACACCGGCGCCGTCGTCCGGGTCGAGAACGTCTGGTGGAACGTCTTCCAGGGTGGCATCCGCCCTGCCGGCTAGCGCCTGCCGGCCGCCCGGGGCCCGTAGGCCGTGGCGGCCTTCAGCGGGACGCTGACGTCCTCGCGGACGCCACCCGGCGCCCGGATGCCCGGATGGCCAGGCGGCTCGCTACCGGGCGCGCCAGGGCTGGGCATCGCCGGGAACGGGCGGCAGCGGAAACCGTCGAAGGCCCGACCGTGGTCGGGCCAGCTGGCCTCGGCGGTGAGCCGGGGCGAACTGCCCCGGCGGCGAGCCGGGCGAGCCTCTAACCGAACTGCTCGGCCATCTCGACGAGTTCCTTGCACTTCTGGCAGACGGGGAAGCGGCTCGGGTCCCTGACCGGCTCGAACTTGAAGCCGCACAGCGCGGTCACTCGACCGCCCTCGATCGACGCCCGCACGATGTCCTCACGGCGGGCGAAGTGGGAGTAGTCATCGCCCTCGCCCGTGCGCGTGTCGGACGTCTCTGGCCGGATCTGCGTGGTGCTCACCCGACGAGTGTAGTTCTCGCCCGTGGTCACCGCCCGGCATGGGACCCGGCGCGCGCCCGGGTCCGGGGCGGTTACGCGCTCATGGAATCGGCGGTCCGGCCGAGTTGTTGCCCCTCACGCGCCGGGTGGCAAGCCGCTTCAGGGCAGGAGACTCTTGTCAAGGGCCGTTCTGACGGCGTGCCCGGTCGACCCGGAGCGTCGACGCGCCCCACGGGGCTCTTATCGCGGCGGGTGTCGGCGTACCCTGGCTAGTGAACGAAGGAGGCCGGTGACTGCACTGATCGACAGTACCGAGATGTACCTCCGTACCCTGTACGAGCTACGGGAAGAGGGCATCCCGCCGCTACGCGCGCGCTTGGTGGAGCGGCTGCACGTCAGCGCTCCCGCCGCCAGCGAGTCGACGGCTCGGCTGGCGCACGAAGGCCTGGTCGCTCTCGCCGAGGACCGGACCGTCCAGTTCACCGACAAGGGCCTGCTTCGGGCCACGGCGGTGATGCGTAAGCACCGCCTCGCCGAGCTGCTGCTCACCAAGGTCATCGGCCTCGACTGGGCTCTCGTCCACAACGAGGCCTGCCGTTGGGAGCACGTGATCTCCGACGAGGTCGAGGCCCGCCTGACGGTGCTACTGGGCGACCCGAAGTTCTGTCCGTTCGGCAACGAGATCCCGCCCGCTGTCGAACAGACCGCGAACGGCAGCGGCATCCCGACGAGCCTGCTCTCCACCGCGGACGGCGCGGCCGGGCAGGCGAAGCCGGTCACGGTCGGCTGGATCTCCGAGCGACTACAGAGCTACGAGGACGTCATGCGCCGCCTCCAGGAGGCCGGCATCGTCCCTGGCGCCCCGATAGTCATCGAGTCCGCCGGCGACATCGTGAGAATCCACCAGAACATCGACAAACCCGCCCAGATCGACCGCCGAACCGCATCCCTCGTCTACGTCCAGTAGTCGCGCTAACGATCGGCGCCGCTGAGCCTCGCCCAGCGGCGCCTGCGTCGCGCCTCCGTGTCGGTGTACGGCCCTCTGGGCGCCCTGGATCTTGCCGCCACCCTCGTGATCGCCGTTTTGGCCCTCCAGTGGTCACGGAAACGCCCCGATCACGACCACCCGAGGGCCGAAACGCCGATCATGGTCGGTGAGGTGGTACGCGAACGGCCCGAGCGCTCCAGGGAGGCCTCGCGGCGAGACTTCCGGCTGGGCTCGCGAGACAGGGCCGGCCCGGCGGACCTCGGTCGCGAGCCGGCAGGCGATCCGGCGTACTCTTGCTTGGTCGACGCGCGGCATGATCCGGTCTCAGCCGGCTCCGGCGCGCAGCCGACACGCCCGCCCTCGTAGCTCAGTGGATAGAGCGACCGCCTCCTAAGCGGTAGGCCGCAGGTCCGATTCCTGCCGGGGGCACGTACAGCATCCACGCGAGAGAGAGTTGCTGTGCGGGGCGCGGGGGGCTTGGCGGCTCCTTCCGCGAGGGTTGCGACCTGTTCGAGGTCGACGGCCGGAATTTTGATCGTCATCTGGACTTCCTGTCTTTCGTGATCGAGGTGGACGGTGAGGTCAGTGAGTTCGTAGAGGCGTCGCTGCAACGCTTCCGGTGCCTGGTGGAGCTTGAGTTTGAGTTCTGGTAGGGCGTCGAGGAGTTGGAGGGTGTCGGGTCCGGGCCTGTCGGGTTCGGCGGCATCCGCTTCGTCGAGTTCTTCGATCTTCGCAAGGGTGATCTTGCGTTCGGCGTCGAGCTGGTTGTAGGTGGCGCGTAGGCCTTGAGTGAACGGGTCGTCGGGGTCACCGTCCTGGGCCTGGCGCAGGAGGTTGGCCTGGCGGCGGGTGAGGTCGTCGGTCTTCTTGCGCAGGCGGGCGCGTTCGATGTCGCGTTCCTGGGTGGCGCGGTCGTCGTAGCTGGCCATGTCCGCGGTGAGCAGGGTGATCCGGCTGCGGCCGAAGACCCGTTCGGCGTAGAAGTCGGCGATCGCCGTTTCGAGGACGTCCTCGCGGATGCGGACGGTCTTGGGATGCGTGTCGAGTTTGTCGTCGCGGCCCCGGTTGTTCGCTCTCGGCCAGCAGATGTACCAGACCGGTGCGCCGGGTTCGCGGACGTTACCCGCCATCCGCCGCCCACAGGTGCAGTGGACCATCCCCCGGAACACATACGTTCGCTTGCTCGCGGGGTGGCTGTTCAGCGTGTTGGTCTGGCGGGAGCCGCGCCGCTCGGTGCGGTGGGCGTTGAACTCGTCGAACATCCACTTCGGGATCAGCGGTTCGTGGACGGGCTTGTCCGACCAGACCCACTTCTCCGGCCCGTTGACCGCCCCGTGCCGCGACCGGCTCGCCCGGCGGTTGAACACCTGGTAACCGGTGTACTTCGGGTTCCGCAACAGGTCCGCGACGGTGGACTTGCCCCAGGCGCCACGGGCCCGGTGCGCGCCGCCGACGGGTTCGGGTGGTGGCCAGCGTTCCGGGTCGGCGTTGAGCGCCTCTGCGATTGCCCCGTAGCCCAGTTTCCGGTAGTAGCGCCAGTGGGCGATCTGCGTGACGGTCTCTCCCCGGGCGCCGTCGGGTTCGAGGCGGCTCTTCGTCGCCCCCCGGTCGGCTTTCGCCGAGTTGGGATGCCGCACACTCTTCGCCCGGTAGCCATACGGCGGCTTGCCGATGTTCCAGCCGTCCCGGACGTGGGTGCATAGCCCACCCCAGGAGCTTTCCAGGGTGTTCCAGACCTCGTACTCGGCGACCGACTGGTTGATCCGCCGCTGCAAAATCTGCGATGCCCGCGGCCCGTCGACCTTGATCGGCTCGTTCCAGGCCAGGAGCGCGACTCCGGCCTGTTCGAGTTGGCGTTCGATCGCGAGGGTCTCGTACATCCGCCGGGCGATCCGCGACATCGACTCACAGATCACCACATCGAACCGGCGGTTCGGATGCGAAGCCTCGGCGAGCAGATCATCGATGCCGCCGTCGCGGGGGATCGGGATGTCGAACCGGGACACGTCCGCCCCGTGGCCACGGTCCGCGAGGTCTTTGCGGCCGGACTCGACGTCGTAGTAGTGGGCCACGATGACCCAGGTCTCCGGTAGCGCGGACTTCGCCCGGTCGAGCTGGCGGATCATCGACTGGCGGGGGTCCTGCTGCTCCTCGGTCGAAGTCCGACCCGCGAACGCGACCCGGACCTCCCGCTCCAACAACGCCAACGGCAACGCGAACGGCGACACCGCCAGATCCGACAGGGCCGGCCCCGCCGGACGCGCCGGGTCCGCCGCCCGCCCCGCCGGACCGAGCCCCGGGCGGCCGGGGTCGGCCGCCCGGGACAGATGACCAGGATCGATCACGCCGCCTCCCCTTCCTCCACTGCGCCACCGTCCTGCGCCGGGTTGCCGCCGTCTTGGCCGGCGGCCCAGAGCAGAAGATCACGGATCACGTCCGCCAACTCCGCCCGAATCCGATCGGCTTCCGGACCGGTGATCGTCTCGACCTCACCGTGGAACACCCACCGCGGCCCCGACCCGGCCCGCGACCGAGGCCGCAACGCGAGGACACGGGCATCCGGCTCATCGGGCCGCTCCCCCACCGACCCGTCCGGGTGTTCGGTGGCAGGTGCTATCCGCCCAGCGCGCTCGTCGTCGCGCCGGGTGTTCCGAGGGCCGCCGCTGCCTTCGGGGGCGCCGGCCGCTGTCAGGGCGCCTCCCGGCGTCGCGGAAAACGACGGGGCAGAGGTGGAGGTGGGCAGGATGGGGCAGCCGCTCCCAGCAGGGCACGGGGCAGTATCCGGCTCATTGACCACAAGAATAACCCCCGGACGGTCGGGAAGGGAACCCCGCAAACACGGGAAATACTCCGATCCAGGAATGGACCGCGGACACACAATCACCGAATCCGAGTCCGGATTCGCATCTACGCCGGAGGCGGAGGACCGACCGGGAAAAGAGCCGGGTCCGGACCCGGACCCACCCCCGGACCGTCTGCTGTCCGGCGGCGGGTCGGTGGACGGACACGGGCGACCCGCGGGCGCGACGACAGGCCGCACGTCGCCGGTGTGCTGTGGCACAGACGATAGGGGTCGTTCGGGGCGGGGCTGGTCACGGGCGGGGGAACGGTCCGGATCAGCGTGGGCAGGGTCGGTCACAGGAGGTCCTCCTTCCGCGCGGCTTGGAACCGCGGTCACATAAGAAACCCGACTTTGACCCCCATTTTTGTCAGTTGATCTACAAGTGTTGTCCGAACGTTGTGCAACAGGCTGTGGGGGGCTGGGCCCAGCGGCCTGCTGGGCGCGTGCTTTCCGCCGGACGACTAGTAGGAATGGGCCCTACCCATCGGAACGCCGGGCCAGGAGATCGAAATAGGCTCTGACGTGCATTGCCAGCGGAAAATAGTGCACACGGACTAGTCCGATTGAACGATGACCGTCGGCCGCGGCGACCCGGCGGCCCTGAGGGTCGCTGGTGTCGCCCGCAGCACTTCCATGCCCGCGACCCGCGCGGGACCGGCGACCCACCTGGGGTGATCACCGACTGGCCGGCGGGCGGGTACCGGACCGGCCGGCAGGTCGGCAACGGCTCAGAGGCCCGCTGGGTGATCCGCGCTGCGACGGCGCGAGCCCGACCGGGATCGGCATCGCCCCGGCGATCAGCGCGCGGCGACCACGGGCGCGCCGACGCAGCTGGACGAGCGACGGCCGGGCCGGCGGCTCGCGGAGAAAGGGAGAACATTTCGTCGGGCACGACGCGGGTGTCCTTTCCAGACTCCCCTTGAATCGGAGGAGTCTGAGGACACCACATCGATGCCAGCGAGAAGACAGCGCGATCTTGCACGCACTGCCAGACGAAGATCGCTGTCAGACAGCGGGCCGCACAGCGAAACCGTGCACCCAGCCGAACCACCGGGCCGCGAGCCAGACGCCAGCGACACCTCCGGCCTGCCAGCAGGCCCTTGACCTGCGACGCTGTGACGCCAGCAGCCACGCACGGTACCGCCGGCCTCCCGCCAGCGGGTCGCACGCCCCGTCCTCCAGACACCCTGCGAAAAATCTTGAAAAGACTTCGAGACATTCCGCCAGGACGCCCGCCGCGCATGCCAGCGATCAATGACCCGACCTTACTAGCCCTGTGCCAGCGACAAGACAATCGGCTATGCACGCCCTCCAGAAAGGCCGACCGGCAGACGAAGCCCGTCTCCCGACACAGGAGGCGGCTCACCTAACAAGGGCAGAACGCCGATGACCGCCACGACCACGACCGGCACCCGCAGCCCCGGGCCAGGCATGCTGCGCGGCCCGAGGTTCCGCGCACCCACTTCGGCCATCTCAGTCGCTGGCGCCCAGCCGCCCGATCCCCGCCCTTAACAAACGCCGGCCCCCGGGCCCCGACCGTCCACCCGAACACGAAGCGGCCCCCCGGTCCGGGTCCGGACCCGGACTCGGACCGGTCGGCCCTCAGACCGAACCGCACCCCGACCGGACACGGACACGACCCGCGACCGACTGACAGACCGGAGCCCAGCCCGACGGGCACTGCTCCGCTCGCAATCGGCAGAACACGCAAGACGGCGCCGGAGCCGGCGCGTCCGAGGCAACGGTCAGCAACCGATCGGCGGGACGCGAGGGCCGGCTGGACGCTCGCCGGGCACCAGCAGCGCGTCGAGCAGCGCCAACCGAACATCCTCGGGGATCACCACACCGAGCCGCCCACGCCACAGACGGGGAACCACACCCACGTCATCGGGCGCCAGCCTGGCCGCCATCTCGCACGCCCGCACCATCCCAGCCCTGCACCGCGCAGTACACCACCAACGACGGCTGAGCCCCATGGGCCGCCTCCGCCGTCTCGACGAGACCGGCATCAGCGGGCCAACGCTCCAACATCGCAACGACGTCATACCGCGAGATGGCACGGACAAGGTCCGCCCGACGGTCCGGGTCCAGATCGCAGGGATCCACCAGATCCCGCAGACGATCCGGAGCCATCACGGCCACCGCCACCACCAGCCCCCGAAAGCCGCCATCGCTCAGATCCGGGCTCCGTAGGAGAGCATCCACCACCGATGTATCCATCGGTCACCTCCGACGCCCGGCCGCGGCCTCGCCACAGCCACGCACACCACACTGAACCTGCGTGCCGGGCGCAAGGCCGGCCGCTTCGGTGCCAGCGTCAGGCCGTTGGTGCCAGCGACCGACTCAGCGCGGTGGCCTGGGCATTCGTCGACCTCGCGGGAGATCATCCGTGTCGCCGGCGGGCATCACGGGTAACCCTCCTCCGGAGGGAGTCGCATGTCCCAAGACCTGACATGTCTAGGACCCCACGGCGAGGTGCACACCCCAAGCGATGCGCTGGTCGCGCTGGTCGACCTGCTCCGGCGCAGGCTCCGGATGGAAGTCGCCTGGCTCGGGCGCCTCGACGGCGATCTGCTGGTGCTGCAGGTCCTCTGCGGCAAGGCACAGCTGTTCGGCCTGGGCCCTGGATGCACCCTCCGCCGCGGCGACAGCCTCTTCGGGCAGGTGCTCGGCGGGACGCTGCCCCAACTCATCCCTGACACCGCACACGACCCCCGAACCGCCCATGTCCCCTCCGTACGCGACCTCGGCATCGGCGCCTACGCGGCAGCGCCCGTCCTCGACATCGACGGCCGCGTCTACGGCCTCATCGGCTGCCTGCACCGGCAGGCCCAGGAGTCGCTGAGCTCGAACGACCTGCGCTTCCTGCAGCTGCTCGCCGCGTTCCTCACCGACTACGTCTCCGACCTACGCAAGATGTGGGAGGCCCGCAGCGCCGTCTGGCACCAGGTGCACAACCTGATCGACACCGGCAGCCTCACGACGTACTACCAGCCGATCATCGAGCTCACGACCGGGCGAATCCTCGCCGTCGAGGCACTGACCCGGCTACCCGACCGCACACAGTCCCCCGCGGCGTTGTTCGAGGACGCCGCGGCCGCCGGTCTCGGCCCCGAGCTGGAAACCGCCGCCATCAAACAGGCACTCACCGACCTCCCGCGACTCCCCACCGGCATCCGCATGGCGGTCAACGCCGCGCCCTCCACCGTCACCAACGGGATCGTCGACCTCCTCCTCGACACCGGGGCACCGGAACAGCTCGCCGTCGAGATCACCGAACACGAACAGGCCCACGACAACCCACAAGTCCTCGCCGCCGCCGCCCGACTGCGCAGCCACGGCATACTCGTCGCCGTCGACGACCTCGGCACCTGCTACTCCGGCCTGGAACTCCTTCTCCTCCTGCACCCCGACATCATCAAGATCGACGGTTTCATCACCCGCACCATGAGCAGCGACCCAGCACATCGTGCCGTCGCCGCCGGCATCACCATGATCGCGGAAGAGATCGGTAGCAAGGTCATCGCCGAAGGCATCGAGACCACCGCCGACCTCACCGCCGCCCGCACCGCGGGCATCTGCGCCGGGCAGGGATACCTACTGGGCCGACCCACCCCCGACCTCGCCACCGCCTGCCACCCCGCCGCCGGCTCGCTGCTAGCCCGGACGGCCGCGGCCGGCTCCTGACAGGTCCACCGATCAGACCAGGCGTGGCACCAAGGTGGTGAACGGACGCGTCACCAGCCCGTTCACCGTCAGCGTCCGCCGGTCGCCATCCACGGACCGGATCGGCGCATTCCGCGTACCAACCCGGACGCCCGGCACCCCACGGGCTGTCCCAGGCCGGATCGATCGCCGGGACCCTACCTCGCCGGCGAACCGGGGGCGACTGGCTCCAGGCCGGGTCCGTCGGGGATGGTGGAGCGGGTCACCACGTCCCGCGGCTGGTCCCGTCGTCGGGCGGGGCCTGCGGCCGTCGTGCGCGCCCGGAGGCATATCGGGGGGATCCAGGGCGTTGCCTGCCCCGACATCGGGGACGGCGATCGAGAGGAATCAAGATGGCGGATGTATCGGTGCGTTTCGCGATGACCGATGACAGCGAGATCGTGCTCAACCTCTCGCTCACCCAGGCAATCCGACTGACCGAGGCGATCGCGTCCAAGGTGAGCCAGGCAATGACGGAGCAGCCGCGGATGAACAACTCGATGACGGGCTCGATGCCCGCGGGCATGAACGGCACCGGCGGCTACCCGCCGGCCGGCCGCCCCGGCCCCTACGGCACCGGCTGACAATCCCACATCACCTGCCGGCTCCTTCGCCCCGAGCCGCTACGACCCGGGCCGGGGGGCGGCCGTGACGGTGCCCCGCCGCACGGACTCGACGACCTCGGCGGGACACCGCCGCCGATCCTGCCACGCAAGTCCGAGAGTCCGCCTGGCGGCCTGGCCGGCAGTTGTGAGGAGGCCTGGCACCGAGCCTGGAATCAACTGCTCGAAGACAGCCCGGCTGAGGCGACCCCATCGATGTGACGACTCAGCCTGCCCTGCTGCCCACCTGAGCGGGCCGGAGCGGGGCGTCCCGGGGACCACCCAGCCACGGCGGCTCAGGTCTGCTCGAAGTACGCCTGCGCGGCCCGCGGGATCTGGGCCAGGCGCTAGGAGACGGCGCTGTGGTTGGCGTAGCCCAGGATGTCCGCGATCTCGGTCTTGCTTGTCACGCCGCTGGCGAGCAGCACGACGATCTGCCGGTTACGGACGTCCAACAGCGCGGAGGAAGTCGTGGGTGACGAGCCGGCCCGACACCTCACTGTCTGGCCCTTGCATCGGGATGGTGTCAGGGAGTTCGACGAACGCGACTTTGACCTTGCGCCGTTTGCCGTGGAGCTTGCGCTCGAAGTCCTCCCGCGCGTACGACCAGCGGCTGGAGAAGTCGTCCTCGATCCGGTGTGAGCGGACCGCGTCGAGGACGCCACGCAGGCGGCCGGTCCGCTCCGCGGCCTCGACCATCTCGGTAACGGCGTCGTGGGCGTCGTCCTCGCCGAACCAGACAGGACCACCCATGCGCGGGTTGCCCGTCACCGCGCCCGCCAGCACGCTGCCATCTGCCAGGGTCACCGGTCCGGCAAATGGCGTGGTCGTCGTGTGGTGGGAAGATCGGTGGTGTGGTCGCTTCGGGGGGTGTTCCGGAGGCGGAGGGGTGGGACTTCTTCGTCTTCTATACAGGCAGGGACCGGGCGTGAGCGGAGTGGGTGGCCTGGCAGTTGGAGGACGCCGGACACTCACACTCCCGCTGGTGCAGGTGTCCTTCACGGCAGTCCAAAAGGCCGCGGCCGTGCGTCACCCACGGGGCGAGTAGGGAACAATCGCTCGACGTGACGGATGCATGGATGATCACCGGCGCGATCGGCACGATCGGTTCGGCAGTCTTCGTGGGATGGCAGGCATTCGAGACACGTCGCTCCACGGCAACGAGTCGACAATCACTCTCGACCGCGCAGGCAGTAGCGGTAGACGGAGCCCGCGCCCGCATCGACGCACAGGCCCCACAGATCCAGATCTTCATGGACTATCCTCAGTGGCCGCCGTACGCGCCCTCGACCGCGCCCCGCGGGCAGCCGCAGCCGTGGCCCATCGGTCAGGAGTGGCATGTCCCCCGCGACGCCGACCACAAGATGATCATGTCCGCAGAGGTGAGGGTCAAGAACCTCGGCAGTCGTCTCGCCCACCTGACCTTCGAAGGGCCGCTGCACTTCCCCAGCAACAAGCCCGCCACGCCACAGCTGCTCCTTCCTGACAGCGAGCTAGTGCTCGTTCTGGACGCAGCCGGCACCGTCGACACCTGGGCGGCCGCGTGGCATGCGCGTGAGAATGGCGAGCCACTGCCCGAGGGCACCGAGGCCCGCGTGATCTGCACCGACGACCGGGACACCGGCGTGGTCGACACCTGGCGACCACGACTCGCCGCCTGGCCGATCCAGCCCGTCCCGGACCGGGACGGGCTGTGGCGCCTTACCACCGAGCAGACCGGTCGCGTGGAGTACCAGGCGCAGCCGCCGCGTGAGCGCGTCTACTGGCTCTCCCAACGCGACCGAGTGCCCCTGCCACCCCCGGTCTACGCGGAGCCCGCGCGCCCACGCCGCGTCTCCATCCGTCGGCGGTCCTCGCGCAGGCAGTAGGGACCTGGCATCGGCGCGTGGCCAACGACGACCCGCAGGCCGATCATGGACGCGGCAAAGCCGCCCACGTTTGTCCCGGTTCGGCATACCCGGCCATCGACGGCCCGCCCGCTCGATCCCCGCACATAACAAACGCCCGTCCGGACCCCCGACCGTCCGCCCGAGCACGAAGCCGCCCCGTCCGGCCTCGACGCCCCCGGGTCCGGGTCCGGACCCGGACCCGGAAGTCGCCCTTCTGACCGAACCGGCACCCCGACCGGACGCGACCCGCGACCCCGACCGGCCGACAGACCGGCACCGAGCCCAACAGACGGCTACCCCGCGCGCGATCGGCAGAACGCGCGCGCCAGCGGGTCCGGGGCTACGGCCAGCCATCGGGCCCGTTCGAGTCCGACCAAGACCCGCGGCCCACGTCGCAGCCGGCCAGTCGGTCGACCGGGTCACCGAGGCCTACCGTGTCCAGCCGCGCCACCCTCAACCGCCACCTGCCCACCCCGGCGACCGGCCGGGCCCGCCTGCGGACGGACGAGGGTCCATGACCGAAGAAGACCGCCTGGAGATCGTTGACCTGGTCGACACGCAGATCGTCCAGCGCCAGGCGCGCCACCCGCATACCCCCGGAACCAGGCGGCATCAACCGCGCCGGCACCATCCGTCTGGTCTGCCTCACCCCGCACGCTGACGTGCCCAGACCTCGCCCTTCTAGACGCCATCGCCGTTACTGCGCGCTTACGTTGCCTCCAACACCTTGATCGACTCTGTCGGCCACGGAATCCGGTGGGGCTCCTCGCCAGTACGCTCGGTCACGTCGAACTCCTCTTCCGTACATACCCAGACGATCGGGAAGTCTCGACCCCGGGTCGGCGGCTCAAGCGCGCGCATCCGGACCGTGTCCCCGGACGCCGTGACTGCCTCAACGAGGGTTCCGTAGTTCACGTCCATGCCCCGATGCTGCGTCTGCCACAGGGGCATGCCAAGGATTATCTCGGCAGGTTTGCCTTCCGGCAGGACCTTGTGGCAAGCTAGGCCCCATTACGGCAGAGATCAACGGTCCTGCCACTAGGAGGCCGAGGGTGGACGAGGCAACGACCGCTCCAGAGTTCCTGCCGCCATACATGGCGTTCCAGACGTTCTGGAGCTTCATCGGCAGCCTCGGAGCCCATCCCCTCCCGCCCAAGATCGACCGTTCGATGATGGGAAGTAAGTCGGGCACCGACCAGGCGAGCCTCATGGGGGCCCTCCGCGGGTTCGGCCTGGTCGGAGAGGGCCACGAGGTGCAGCCCGCGCTCCGGGAACTGGCCGAGGCGGACGAGGAACGACGTTCCGAGCTGCTCGCCGAACTGATCCGTCGCTTCTATCCGGCGCAGGTCGCGGTGTCGGAGTCCAACGGCACCAAGCAGCAGCTGGACGACTCGTTCCGGAGTTCCTTCGATCTCAGCGCCGCAGAGACGCGCCGCAAGGCCACGACCTTCTTCCTCCACGCGGCACGGGTCGCTCAACTGCCGCTCAGTCCCCACTTCCCTCCGACCCGGACCGGCTCTGGTGGCCCGGGCACTCCCCGCGCCAAGCGGCCAACGGCGAAGCGGAAGCCTCCTGCCACAGCTCCGCCGACCGACGGGACGGCGCAGGCCGCTGCCAGCGACGCCCGCACGGTCGACGACCTACGGCGGCAGTACTTCGATCTTCTGGTGACGAAGGCCGCCGCCAGCGACGCCCCCGACGACCTGTTCAACCGAATCGAACTCGTCGTCGGTCTGCGCCCGGGGACGGACACGCCAGCCGGCCCGTCTGCAACCAGCGGGCCCACAAGCACCCCCTCCCACCCGGGAGAGCGGGAAGAGGACGACCCGCCTGAGGGAGGCGCGTCATGAGGAGGGGTTAAGCCCCCGCCGCAGCGCCTTCACCAAGGAGCGGCGGGGGCCAACCGTTCGTCACCTGCGCCGCGTTCGCAGCACGGCGCAGGTGACAGCGGAACCTCGACCGGGGCTGCAACCCCATCCGGTCCGCTCGCCTGCCATAACCATACCCATCGGCTGCCACAACGTCACCGTCGCGAGGAAACGGCAGGGGGCCCCTTGCAATCCCCCGACCGGGTCGGTGCTCCGGCGGCGCTGACACCTACTGGCGGACGGTGTCCTTGCACCCGGCGGCGTGGCCCGGGGGCGCTGGTCTCGACGTCGAGGTGGGCGTTCTCGCCGTGCGCGGGGTCTGCCAGGATCTGGCGGCGGGGCTCGTCGAGGACGGTGCTCGTGACCTTGTCCATGTATGCGCAGTCCGGGCTCCGGCGTCCCAGCGGGCCATCTCGCGCCCTCGGCCGATCGCCCGCTTACCCATGAACACCAGCCTGCAGCCCCCGACCATCCACCCGAACACGCGCCGATCCGACTCTGCCAGACGTCTTGGTTACTGGTCGGGGGCGGAGGCGCGGTCGAGGTCGGCGCCGCTGCCGGATCGGCGTACGGGGCCGGTGCCTTGGTGCCAGTCCAGGCACATCACGGTGGCGTCGTCTTTGATGTTCCCGTCGCAGGCGGCCAGGACGAGTCTGGTCAGATTTTGGACGAACTCCCGGGGATGTAGCTGCCTGTTCGCGGCGAGCTGTGCGGGGAGGTCGATCTGTGCGGCGGCGCGTTCGGTCATGCCGTCGGTGACGAGAAGGAGCCGGTCGCCGGGGTGTAGCTGGAGGTGGCGCACGGTGTAGGTCTGTGCGGCGAACATCCCGAACGCTGGGTCTGGTGGCCAGCTGATCTGCTCGACCGCTCCGTCGCGGAGCAGGTAGAACGGGACGTGACCGGCGTTCACGGCGGTGAGCGTGCCGGTGGGCAGGTCGATGTGGAACGGCAGGCCGGTGACGAACTGCTCCGGGCCGGAGTGCGCGGCCATCATCGCGTTCGCGTGGTCGGCCATCGCCGCGAGGTGTTGGCGGTCGTGTTCGCGGCGCACGTTGCGCAGGCTGTTGACCATCAACGTGGCCAGGACAGCGGCGGACAGGCCGTGGCCCATCGCGTCGGTCAGCGACAGGTACAGGTCGGTCTGGCCGAACGCGTAGTCGAACGTGTCGCCCGCGATGCTCGCCGCCGGTTCCAACCAGCCCGCGACCGTCGCCTGCGCGCATTCACAGGTGAACGAGTCCGGCAGCAGCCGCCGCTGGATCTCCGCGGCCAGGTCGAAGGGCACCGAGCGGCGTCCCCACTCGAACAGGTCGGTGTAGCGCCGGTTGAGCACGACCGCGTAGGCGAACTGGTGCGCGGCCCGCGAGATCTCCGCGACCAGCCCGTCGGAGGAATCCGCGGTGACAGTTCCGTCCGCGACCGCGGCGGCACCGGCGTCGGTCGCGGCGACGGCGACCTCGATCACGCCGATCGCCTCACCCCGAGCGGTGACCGGCACGACGATCACAACCCGGTCCCGGTCACGGTCCACAACCGGACGCTGCGTCCGCAACACCCGTCCCGCCACCGTGCCCGCCACCGGCACCGTCTGCATGACCGGCCCGCCGACCCGCGGGCCGGAGAACCTGGCCAGGACGTTGCTGGCGTAGTCGGCGATTAGAAACGACGCCGCGAGCACTCCCAGGTCTTCCCGCAGGCGGGCGGCGAGGACGTCCACGGCCTCCGCGGGGGCCGCCTGCTCGACAGCTGCCAGCAGCGCCATCGCATCGAAGACCCCGCGCGCGCCCATCGCCACACCATAGGCATCCCGGGCCACCCAAACCACCGGCAGCAACCGCCCTGGGCGAACGGCAACCAGCCCGTAACACGAAGCGAACAGCGCAGCACAGACCGCAGGACCGCGCCCGCCGTCCCGGCCCGGGCCGCCGGCGGCCTCTGCGCAGGGGTGGGATCAGGTGGGCGAGATGCTGGTGACCGTGTCGGACCAGGCCAGGAGCAGTTCGGGACCGTGTCGCTTCATAAGCCGGATGATGATCGTATCTATCACCAGGTCGATCAGGTACAGATGCGGGGTCTCCCTCGTCGGCATCGGGAGCAGGTCATCGATGTTGAGGTCGTCCGTGTTCTCGGGGCTCTCAGGATCGAAGTCCTCATCAGCTATGTGCCAGAGCTCGACGAGCACAGCACCGACGTCGCCGTCCGGAAGGCTCCGCAGACATTCCGCGACCAGGTCGACCAGATAGCCGTAGACCTCACGGATAACCGTCGACAGGTTCTCCCACATGCCTTGACGAAGGCCATCGAACAGCGGGTCCGTCACCGTCGCCATCAGGAACTCGACTCCGTCTACGCCGGGTTCGACCGGTTGGCGATTCACCCGGAGAAGTTTCGGGATCACAAGAGCGGCGCAGGATTCCAGCTGCAGATAGGCGGCCACCAGCGGGGACACGGAGGCCTTGCCTGTCAGCATCTGGCCGGTCGTCAGGCCGCCCACGACCCCACGGCCGCGCACGCCGGGCTGCGACAGCGCCTGGTGGTACTCGTTACGCACGACGTCAGTGACTCGGTCCAGAGCAGGCGTCGGATAGATCATTGTGCGAATACCTCGGCTCCGTAAGTGTCGGCGCCTCGCGGCTCCCCCTCGAGAATTCTGCGCCCAGTCGGTTCGCGGTAGTTCCGCAGGCTGGTCGTGTCGGGCCCGCGCGGAGGGCAACCATGACCGCGCGGTGGGCGATGCGGTCGGCCGCGCGGCGCTGCTCGCCGCCTGCCTGCTGCTATCCGCGCGCACCGTTGTCGCGGTACCGCGCGTCTCCCAACGCGAGACGCGGTTCGCCCGACAAGGGCAGAAGGCCGATCACCCCTACGACCTGCGCCCACAGCCCCCGGGGCCCGGGGCCCGGGGATGCTGCGCGGCCCGACGTCCCCGCGGACCCGCGTCGCCTTCTTAGCCGCCGACGCCCAGCCGCTCGGTCCCCACACTTAACAGACGCCGGCCCCGGGGCCCCGACCGTCCGCCCGAGCGTGAAGCGGCCCTGACTCGATCGTCCGGGTCCGGGTCCGGACCCGGCCTGGTCGGCAGCCAGGCCGAACCGGACCCCGACCGGACACGAACACGACCCGTGATCCCTTCACCGACAGACGCCACGCCGGGCCCGCCGGACACTGACCCGGTCGCGATCGGAAGAACGCGAAGACAGCGCGGCCCAGGCCCACCCGGCCAGCCGGCGTTCGGCGCGGGGCATGAGGTCCGCCGAGCCCCGCGGGCCCGGCCGGAACCGGCCGGTCATGGCGAGTGCTTCCACCCGAGGAGCCGATGGGGTCGTGCTCGCCACAGATAGGCCGCCGGCCTCGACAGTCCGGCGGCCGGCGGTCTGTAAAGTGACCGATGCGGTGCCTGGCTATCGAGTGGCCGGGCGCCGAACTCGGGGTTTTCCCATGTCCGGCGCGTCCTTCCCCTGGCCGCCTCGGGCCGAAGCCGCACGGCGCGACGAACTCATCCGCCCACGGCAACCCGGGGATCACGCAGGGTCCGCTTCGCGCTGCCTCCAGCGCTCCGCCGGCCAGGGGGCGGGGCGCACGACTGGAGCCAGACGTGAACCCCCATCGTGTCCTGGTACGCGTCCTCGCCGTCGCGTTGTGCGCGGCGCTCGCTGCCCTCGCCGGCCAGACCGCCGGCGTCCTTGCCTACGCCGGTGGCGCCGACCTCGTTGCCGCGTTCCTCACGGGCGGCGCCGCGTTCGTCCTCGTACTGCCGGTCACTCTGACCGTCGCCGAGAAGCTGGGCGTGCTGTAAGAACTTCTCTCGGTCGCCGCGCTGGGCTCGGAAGGGTCGGCCGGACGCATGACCTAGGCCGTTCGTGTGCTTCCATGACGTCGATGATCGGCCTCAGGCGCTCCGGGTCGCCGGCAGCGCCGGGCCGGACGCGCGGCGGAAATGCGACGTACTCGATCGAGGACGCTGGTGGGGGTCAGTTCCTCCTGCAATCCCAACAGTCAGCCGGCAGCGCCGCGGCGCTGGTCGCGGGCCTGCTGGTAGGCGGGCGCGCTGGAGGCGATGAGTTGGGCGGCGACCAGGCCGGCCTGTCCAGCGGCGAGGGGCAGACCCGCGCCCGAGGCGACGGCGGCAGCCGCGGCCATCGGCCGGAACGACCACGCCGTTCCTTCCATAATCTGAGGGTGGTGGTTCAGCTCGGACACGATCTCGACTTGGCGGGTTGCCGAGGTGGCTCTGCCGGGTCGCGGGAGGCGCGTGTGAGGTGCAGTACGTATGCGAACGTGGTGAGCCCTGACGACCCCTGGGGCGGTAGCGGGGGTCTGCTGCTTCGGGATGTCTTGGCCGACAACGAGGGCCGCTACGAGCATCACCTCCACCTCCCGGAACGCACCAAGAATCGCCTGCGCGAACTGACCCGACTCACCGGGGACAGCCGGCCAGCCCAGATCGCGGAAGCCGACGCAACCACGATCTCACTCGACCACCTGCGGCACCTCGACCCGGACACGACCCGGGTCAGGATCGGCCTGGAAATCAGATGGGAACCAGGAGACGACCCCTGGCCGGAACCCGACCTGTGACGCGCGCGACACAGGACCTCGCCGCCGCGGGCGTCGGGGGTTCTGCTCGCCTGTCGACCTACCCGCCGCGTGGACAGCGTCCCGCTTCGACGTGCGCCCCGCCCGCCACCACCAGGCTCGGCGGATCACCACAATTTGCTCGCATGACCGCTACGCTGCGTGCGCAGCGGTGGCCCGCCAAGCTCGGCCAGGAGTCGGCGGACCGCCGCTGCCCGTCCTCACCAGCCGGACTCGTCCACCAGTCGATCGACGGATGGTCGCCCACGCCTCTGGGTGCGAGCCAGGAGGCGCACTACCCGGCCAGGTTGGTGACGCTCGTATCGTCGGTCGCCCCTGCGCCGTACCGCCCGGCGATGCCGTTGGGGTGCGAACGGCCAAGGACTCGCTCGGCGTTTTCAGGGGCGGGGGAGGCGGACGAGGCCGAGGTAGAAGTCGTCGATGGTGTGGACGGTGTCGAGGAAGGCGTCGAGGTCGGTGGGTTTGCTGACGTAGGCGTTGGCGTGCAGGTCGTAGCTGGCCGCCTACCTGCACGCCGTTCGAGCAAGGCTCAAGGGAGCTCGCCGGCGGCGCGGGCCGCGGCCGCCTCCTCGCGTTTGGTCGGGCCGGTGCGGGGATCGATGATCAGGTGCGGGTAGTGGGCCATCACGGTGCCCAGCGGCTCGCCCAGCGCGGAGGCGATCTGCGTCCACGACATCGGCGACCGGCCGGGCGCGCCGGTGCGGGCCGCGCGGACCAGCCGCGTCTGCCAGCCCTCCAGCCGCCCGTCCGCCGTCGCGCCGGCGACCCGGGCTGCGGCGCACAGCGCCAGCCCGTCGGCCAGGTCGCCGACCGTCACGCCCGGGTCGCCCGGCCCCGGGTCCAGCACCACCCGCGCCAGCGCGCCGACCATCCCCGCAGGCCCCCGCCCGGCCGGGGCGTAGCCCCGTGCGCGCAGCCGGCCCAGCTCGTCTGACACCGCGTCCCGCCGCCCCCGTATCCGCATCTCCGCAGCATCACGCCGACACCGGCCCCTGACCAGGGCCGGTGACCGCCACGGTGACACCCCCGGTGCCCCGGGGCTGTCGATGCAGGAACCCGCGCACACCCCGTCCCCCTGCGGGCGTCGGACCGATAAGACATCTCGAAGTGCCGGCGGGCGGGGTTGCTCACCCCCGCCGACCTGCGCAGACAGCATTTCCCACCGGCACGGTCACCAACACTGGCGTCGACACCGGCGTCGACACCGGGACCGACACTCCCCGGCGAGGTTGCCCGCCTACCTTTTTAACATCGTGAGAGGTGTCATCTCGGTGCTCGGCCGGCGCCGGCCGGTCGCGGTACAACCCACCCCATGGCCGACAACGGGGAAGCGGCGCGGCGGACCGGCCGACGCTGGCTGTGGATCATCGCCGGGCTCGCTGGCGCTGGCGCGGTCGCCGCGGTCGTCGCGATCTGGCACCTGCCCACCCGGATGTACCCGGGCACCGGCGGCGGCGCGGTCCAGGCCCGCGCCGCCCTGCAGGGCGGCCTGCTCACCGCGGCCCCGGCGCTCACCGCGATCGCGGGCGCGCTGATCGCGCTAGACGAGACCCGCCAGGCCAACGCGGAGACCAAGCGGGCGAACGAGGCCGCGGACGGCCGGGAGCGCTCAGCGAACGCGAACACCCACGTCCGGGAGTTCTACGTCGCCGCGATCGGCCTGCTCAGCGCCGACACCGTCGACGGGCGGCTCGGTGGCCTCTACGCGCTCGAACGCCTAGCGGCCGACTCACCCGCCGACCAGCGCACCGTCATGGAAGTCCTCTCCGCGTTCGTCCGCGAACACACCTGCCCCCCCGACCCCGGACCCAGCCGGAACACCACCGCCACCAGCCCCCACCACGCCAACGACCGACGTACAGACCGCGCTGACCATCCTGGGACGCCTACCCGTCCGCGACCACGTTCCCCGCGCCGATCTGAGCGGGGCGGACCTGACCGGCACCCAGCTGAAAGGGACGAAGCTGACCGGCACCCAGCTGAACCGGGCAGACCTGACCCGCGCCCAGCTGGACGCGGCGAACCTGACCGACGCCCAAGGGCTGACGCAGGGGCAGGAGGACGTGGCGAACGGAGACACAGAGACCCGACTGCCGCCAGGGCTGGCACGGCCGCCATCGTGGCCGCCGGCAAGCTGACGGCCGCCAACTTTTGCAACATCATCCGCAGTGCTACGCGGCGGTGCCACGTTCGGCGGCCCGCTGGGCCTGACGGTCGTCGTGCTCGCGTCGGTGGGGGCGCTGTAGCCGTGTCACCTGCCCCTCGGTCTCGCCGCCGTGCGCGCCCCCGGGATCGTCTCGTCCTGCGGCTCCACGCTGCGCACGTAGGCGTCCTCCCGCTCGCGCCGCTCGGCATCGAACCCCAGAACCTGGTCTTCGGCCGCGGCGCCGACGGGCTCGCCGGCGAGCTCGGCTATGAGCTTGGCGGGCCCAGCCGATAACGCTGATGTCGTCAACGTCTGGCGCAGAGTGCAGGCCGCTATGCGGCGGTGACGTCGGTGGGGGCGTCGGAGGTGGTCAGGATCACGACGGGGATGCGGTGCAGATCCGGGTCGTGTTTGATCGCGGCGAGGGTCTCCCGGCCGTCCATCCGCGGGCGAGGAACGCTTCCTCGATGAGCAGGGCGTCGCCGAGGTCGTCCTCGACGAGCAGGACGTCGTAGGGGCGGCTGGGTGCGGCGGCGGACATCAGGACCCGGTCTCCCTTGGCCACGCGGGGGTCTGGCGGGGTGCGCCATCCTTACATGCCCTACCGACAATCTGCGGCGTCGCGAGGCGTGCGGATGGCCACCCCACACGGGAACGGGACGCACGATCAGTACGTAGATGGTCGACGGCGCCTGCGGCGAAGTCTGGGTGGCAGCACGGTGTTCGTCGCCGCTGCCGGACTGGGCTCCCGGGATCTCCGAGGCAGCGAGGTCGATGCTGATCTCCCCGGCGTGCAGCGGCGGGCCGCCAGCGATACGACCGTCCATCTCGATCGGGCCATGATCGATGCCGTCGGACCTGTGTGGTCCGGCAAACGGACCGTCCTAAAGCGTCGGACTGCGCGCGTCCCGGCGGCTGGACCTTCGTCGGGAAACTCAGTCAGTACGCCGCCGTGCGGATGGCGGCGGGGACCGGCGGAGGCGGGCGCCGTTCGCCAAGGATCTCAGCCAAACGACACGGGTAGGAACCGCACGGACCGGACCCCGCTCGACCCGCGCCACGGTACGCCTGGGGCAACCACGCCTTCCACCACCCCGCCAGGTCGTTCGGGCCCAGGCCCCAGCCTGGGCCTGTCGTTGACAGGGCCGGCGGGGGCGCCGGGCTGCCAGTTCCGGCCCCGGCTGAGCCGGCGGATGCAGGCGCGGGAGACCGAGGTGGGCTGGTCGCGCTCGGGCGGACGGTCGCGCTCCAGGCCCGGGTTTGTTATGGGTGGGCGGATCGAGTGGGCTGGCGTCGGTTGGGGGTGCAGAACCGGTCCGCCAGGCCGCCGCCTGCCTGCTGCTATCCGCGCTCACCGTCGTCGCGGTACCACGCGCCATAGCATTTCGAGCCCCGACCACGCCCTGACCACCTCGAAGACGCTGACGACGAACGGTGCGCGAACGGCTCCGACAGAGAGGGGTGGGAAGACGAGCGAGAAGGCCGGTGGGCAGGCAGGTCGGCGACGGCAACCACCGCCGACCTGCTACAGGGGCATCACCAGCATGATCAAAGAGACCGGCGTGAGCTCTCCCACCGCGCCAGCAGCAACGGCGCACGACCGGCGCAGCCCAGCACGACCGGCGCAGCCCAGCACGACCGGCGCAGCCCAGCACGACCGGCGCAGCCCAGCACGACCGGCGCAGCCCAG
>NZ_JADWYX010000048.1:0-33240 GCF_016786355.1 Frankia sp. AgB1.9 | reverse complement strand
CACGGCGGAAATGGGTGGAGCCTCCGAGCGTGGTGCTCGGAGGCTCCCGGGTGGGCGGTGGTGCGTCAGTCGGTCGGGGGGTGGTCTTTGGGCTGCTCTTGGTAGGTGAGCCGGTCGCGGATGGCGTCGCAGCGTGCGGACAGTTCGCGTGCTTCCTCGCGGGCAGTGTCTCGGACTCTGCGGGTCTGGCGGCCAGAGCCGTACTTGCCGCCGTACATCTGCTGGGCCACGATCGAGAACACCCCAGCACGCCCGAGGTCATCGGCGCGACCCGCCACATCCAAGATCTTTCCGAGCGTCGGGAAGTCGCGTCCGTCGCCCCACGCCTCCGCGAAGATCTCCTGCGACATGCCCGCGAGGAACGTGACGGCGGCCAGATACCGGGCACGCTGTTCGACGACTTCCGGCGCGGTGGCGTCCGAGGGCTTGACCAGGCGGTAGCCGTTGCGCTTGGCCGCTTCCGGCACGGCCCACGCCCGGATCAGGGCACGGTCCGCGAGGAACATCTCTCCCGTCTTGGGCTGGTACTGCCACCGGTCTGGTTCGCGGGTGGCCACGTTGACGGACGCGACGACACACCGGCTCATGATCACACCGAGCCGGCGGGCGAAGATCAGGACCGCGTCCTGGGCGACGTCGTCGGCCACGTCATCACTGCCGTAACTCCCGTACCCGTCTCGCGCGATCGTGGCCGAACCGTCGGCACGCTTACGCGACCGAGTGGCATCGACCTTCCGGCAGTACCGACGGGCGTGGCCGACGATCTCAACCCAGTCCGCCTCAGTGACCCGCGCCATGTCCTGTGCCGTGGCCGCCTCACCGGCAACAGTCGAAGGAATGTCCCGAGAGAAGACAGGCGAAATGAAGGAATACGACATGGAAGTCTCCATGCAAGAGAGGGATTTAGCGCCGCGCGCCGGGCGCGACGCGCCGATATCTAATAGTCCCTCCCGCACGCGCGGAATTCAATACCAATCGGCGCCTTTCTCGCGCATTTCCCATGATTCTTCCGGCCGGGTTTCCGCAGGTCGGAGCCATTTCCGGAGAGAGGAGAAAAAGGAATGAAGAGGGGGAAGGGAAATGGAGTTCGAATACCTGCACCGCGATCATAAATAAGAAGATTTGAATGGGGATAGAGGGGCAGTGAATCAGCCGCCCGACCACACGGGACCGGCGCCTCCGCCGCGCGCCGCCCCCGGCGCGACTAATAAAGGAACGCTGTCGCTAACCAAGTCTGGCTGTACTCGTGTAGTGCCATCGGGCCGCTGACCTGCGGAAACCCCGGCCGTGGGGTAGCCCATCAAACGGGCGACCGTATTGGCTAACGGACAGGGGGGCCGATGGGGTCACGGACGGGACTGTAGGGATCGCGGATAGACGAGCATTCGGCCTCGTAGTTGAGCACTACATGAGCAGCGGTCTGCAAGCTATTTGAGCAATCACCGTCAGTGAGGCGGTGGGGGTGTGGGCCGTGGCGACCGCGGTGATGGCGGTGCGGTCAGGTGAAGATCCGGTCCAGGTGGCGGTCGAGCAGGGATTGGGCTGTTTCAGGCGTGTAAAGGCCGACGAGGAGCGGGCCTACCAGGCCGTGCGCGAGCCAGAACAAGGATGCGGCCTCCTGCTCGGCGTCGAGGTCCGGGCGTGTGTGACCGCTGTGCTGGGCGGCGCGCAGACGCTCTGTGAAGACGTCGAGCAGGCCCCGCAAGCCTTGGCGGAGGGCCAGTGCGTAGGCGGGGGTTACGGTCGCGCGGGAGTAGAACGCGACGGAGACGCCGGCTTCGGCCCGGCTGTCCTCGTTGATGGGCAGCAGCTCAGTCAGGACCGCGCGGGCGACATCGCGGGGCGTGGGGTCCGGCAGGCAGGCGAGCCGGGCCTGTAGCCGACCGGCGACTCGATCGCGCATGTGGTCGAGCGCGAACAGCAGCATCTCGTCCTTGCTGCGGAAGTAGTGCTGGACCATCCCCATCGACACCCCGGCCTCGGCGGCGACGTCGCGCAGGCTGACGGCCTCGACTCCGCGGGTGGCGGTCACCCGGAACACCGCCTCCGCGATGCTGCGACGCCGCTCGAGCGGGTCCACCCGCTTCGGCACCGACACCTCCTTTGACAATGCGGCTGCATTGCATCAGCAGTCCACCACTCTTAGCATGTCAGGTGCATTGCCAAGAGGGCGAGGACGACCACGCCAGCGCCAGGCCCTCACGAGGAGCGGAGAACCCTGTGTCCATCTCCTTCGCCCACAACGGCGACGTGAAGATCGCATACGAGACGTTCGGGCCGCCCGACGGAGAACCGCTGCTGCTGGTCATGGGGCTGACCTTCCAGATGATCTGGTGGCCGGACGAGTTCTGCCGGCAGCTCGCCGAACGGGGCTTCGCCGTCGCTCGTTTCGACAACCGCGACGCGGGCCTGTCGACCCACTTCACCTCCCCACCCCGAACGACCATCAAGACCCTGCTCGGACGGGGAGGCGGGCCGGCCTACCGGGCCGACGACATGGTCGACGACGCGGTCGCCGTCATGGACGCCCTCGGCTGGGAATCCGCCCACCTGCTGGGCGAGTCGTTGGGCGCCACGCTCGCGCAGCTCGTGGCCATTCGGCATCCGGACCGGGTCCGCAGCCTCGTGTCCGCGATGGCCGGCGGGACCGGCGGCGCGATCAGCAACCTGCGCAACCTAAAGATCGGCACCCTGCTGCGGCTGGCCCGCAAACGCTACGACGACACCCGCGAAGGCGGCGTGCAGCGACTGGTCGACACCTATCTGATCATGTGCTCCACGGCGCACCCAATCGACGAGGAGTGGGTGCGCAAGACCGCAACGGAGTCCTGGGACCGCGACCATGACCCAGGCGCGACCCAGCGTCAGCTCGCCGCGAGCCGCACCGGCGGCGACCTCCGCGCCCAGCTGCGCCGATTGCGGTACCAACCCTGGTGATCCACGGCCAGGATGATCCCTGGATTCGACTCCACGCCGCCCGCACCCTCACCAGGACGATCCCCGACGCCCGACTGATCACCTATCCGGACATGGGTCACGAGTTCCCCCAGCATCTGTGGGCCACCATCGCCCGTGACGTCTGGGAGGCGACCCAGCCAGCGGCGTCCGCGCCAACCCCCGAACAGGAGCAGCGGAGAACGCTCCGCGGATAGCCTCGGTGCTCATACCCGCCCGACGCGCCGATCGGCCGTCGCGCGATCCCCTCCACGATGGCCACAGTGTGATCTTGATGTTGCCTTGCCCGATGGCGCTCGGGTGTCGCGAAGGGAAGCGATCAGTCCCGGCAAGCGGCTACGAGCAGTAGCCGACGGTGAAGATCGATCCGAGCGGAAAGCCACGACGTCTGCTCATCTATCCCGACCGCACACTCACGCCGCTGCTCAGATAGGCGCTAACCCCCAGGACTGGCTGCTCATCTTCAAGCGATCCCTACAAGACCTGTAGGGATCGGGGACGGATGGCCACTCGCTGTGATGGTTGGCCAGTAGATGGCCAATGGCCGCGATGGTTGGCCCGTCCTCGGGTGGCGTGGCTCGTACCAGGCGGGTCTTGGCGGTCTGCTGGCGGCAGATCCGCGCAGGGCGCAACATCCTGGCGAGCCGGTGATGGCTCTCCTAACATTTCCACGCATGAGCGCGATGGAGCTGGTGAGGCTGCTGCCGAGGCTGTATTTTCTCCGGTTCCCGGTCGGGCACGCCTACCTGTGGCTGGACGATGACGGCCTCACACTGGTCGACTGCGGCGTCGCGGGATCTGGCGAGCGGATCGCGGCGGGCATCCGCGGACTCGGCCGCGGCCCGGCGGACGTGCGCCAGCTGATCCTGACCCACTTCCATCACGACCACGTGGGAGCGGCGGGCGAGGTCGCCGCCTGGGGAGACGTCCTCATCTGCGCGCATCGGGACGACGCCTCTGTGATCCGCGGTGAGACGGTCGGCGCCCCGCCCGTGCTGCTCGACTGGGAGCGCCCGATCTACCGTCAGGTCACCCGTGGCGCACCGCCAGCGGCAGCGCCCGTACGGGTCGACCGCGAACTCGACGACGGCGACGCGCTCGACTTCGGCAGTCGCGCGCAGGCCGTCGCCGTGCCCGGCCACACCCCTGGCAGTGTCGCGGTCCATCTGCCCGACCACGGCGTCCTGTTCACCGGCGACACGGTCGCACGCAGGCAGGACGGACAGGTCATCCTCGGAGTGTTCAACGTCGACAGAGACGCCGCACTCGCATCCCTACGCCGGCAGGCGGATCTCGACCCAGACGTCGCCTGCTTCGGCCACGGCGAGCCGGTCACGGCCGACGCCGGAAGCGCCCTACGGTCAGCGCTCAGCCGACTGCGTTGACGTCCGCGCCCGCAAGCGGCGGCCTACCGCACGCGCTGGCAGGTCGAAGCGGCCTCTCGCCGTGCTCCGGCACGGCCGCACTGGCCAACAACACCCGCATTCGCCGCGTGGGTACTGGCCAAGAACTCCGACCTGTCAGGCCCGAGTGGCCGAGTCGAGCCGATCCCTACAGGGACTGTCGGGATCGCGGATAGAGGAGCACCCGGCCATGCACTTGAGCGCTGCATGAGCAGCGCTGGTCGGCTCTACTTGAGCAGCGCTTCTGACCAGGGCGAATGCCTCGCTGGCAGTTCGCTGGGCACCGCTGCAGCCCGCGGCCTGTGCTCAAATATCCCGGCGGCGGCCCCTGGGGCGTCGCTCAGATAGACATGGAGGCCCAGGACCGGCTGCTGATCTATCCGCGATGCCGACAGTGAGCCCGGTCGTGCGGTCGGTGTGGTCCAGGGCGGCGACCTGTCCGCCCGCACAGCAGGACCTACGAGCACAGGTAATGACGGTGAGCGGGCCAGTCGGTGCTGCCTGCGAATATACCCGCCTGTCGCCGGCAGGCGATTCTCGATACAGCAGCGTCAGCCGTGCGCTGGCCCGTTCCGGGGGCGGTAGTGCCCGGACGCACCTCGCCGCCCTTTCTTACTTCACGTGAGAAAAGTCTGGCGGGCATCCGGGAGCGGCTCCGGGAAATCCGCGCCGGACCTCGTCTGGCTGGCGCGATCCGACCGTCTTCTCAGCTGCCGCCGGTAACCAGCGCGGGAATATCGATGACCCGGACTTGCCTCGTGGATACTGTCGCAAGACCCGGGAACACTCCGCCCTGGCCTGCGCCGGCCCAGGTGACGTCCCAGCGGATCGTCACGGTCACCGGGAACGTCCCGCCGAACTCGTCCAGCGACCGGTGGTGGTAGGTGTGGCCGCAGTCCGGCGACGCGCTGTGCGGATCCCTGTCGGGTGTGTAGGGCGTTCCCGGGCCCGTGCAGGTGATGACCGCGCCGTCTCCCATCGCCCAGGTCACCGAGGTCGGTCGGGCCATCGCGCTGACCGCGACCCCGCCGGCGGTCGCTGTCGCCGAGACCGGCGCCCATGCGCCCGGTTCGATCCACAGCCAGGTCGCCACGCCCACTATCTGCTCGGCGACGGGGTTCATCGCGATCTGCGGGACCGGGAGCGCGAGGCGGCGTTCCGCTCGCTGCCCGAGGATCTGGGGGGTCACGGGGATGAACTGGTCAGCCACCGCGTTCGGCAGCCAGCGAACCCCACCGCCGGTACTGACCCCCAGACAGGTCCACTCATACCAGCCGCCCTCGACGCCGGGCGTGACGTCCGCGGCGACCATCGCGGCGGCGGGCGTGAAGCCTGTGGCCGGCCGGTAGTAGCAGCCATCGCTACCCAGCCACCCGAAGTCGGGGTCCACACACGGCACGGGCGTCTGCGCGCCCGGCGCGCGGCACACCTGCGGGCTCGACGGTGCCTTCGCCGCGGCCGTCGGGACCGCGACCGGCTCCTCGGGCGTCCCCGCGACCGACGCCCACACGTCACAGCCGTGGATCTCGTTGCCGCAGTTCGCCGAGCCGTCGAAATGACCGCCCGCCTGGGCCGGAGCAGCCCCGATCCCGACCGTCACCACCAGCGCGACGGCCACGGCGGCGACACGGCGGCGGGTCAGCATGTGCCACGGTCCTTGATGACCAGCTGATCAATCTTCCAGACGTCTGCGGTCCGCAGCGCGAGCGCCTGCACGAAGTGCCGGCCGCCGGGCGTTTCATCCTCCAACTGGCCATCCAGCCGGTAGTCCAGCCAGTCGGTGTCATCAGCGCAGTCAACGATCGTCGCCCTACTCGGATCGGGCTCGGGGCCCAGGGCCGTGACCCGCGGCGCGAGAACAGGCCGGCCCTTCACGACCACGCCGTGTTCCTTGTCCAGATACACCGACTCGTACAGCAACGACAGCGCCCGCCCGCTGACATGCTCGGTCAGACGCGGATCCTGATAGTCCGACGTCGCCGAGACCGCGATCCAGTCCTCGAACATCGCCCGGTACGCGGCCAGCGCCCCATCCACCGCCCGCTGGTCCACCGCCGTGCCCGCTATGCCAGCCGACGGCGTCCCCGCCACCCCCGATCGCCCACCGGCCGCGGCGGACCCCACGGCACTCGGAGAAGCGGCGGGCGAGCCGGCATGCGATCCGCCACCACAGCCCGCGAGCAGCGCCAGCGCGCACGCAGCCGCGACACACAGCCTGTAAGCGCCACTCCAACCGGACAACGCGTAACCCATGATGACTGCCCCATCGCCGAACGCACACCACGAACGGGACGGTTATCGGCGCCCAGCGCGCATCACGACAAGGCGACAAAGATCACAACGACAGCCCGTTCGACCCCACCTAAAATACGCCGGAAAGTGGCATATGGCTGACTGAGCGTAGCCGCCGCCGGCGCGGCAGGAGCAAACAGCACCACCACCCACCTCGCCTGCCACACCCCTCGCGCGTCGAGGCTCAGACGACGGTGCCTAGCTGGGATGCAGAGACGGCGATCCACCGTCGGTCGCAGGACGAGACCAGTGCCGGTCGGACGGGCGGCGGCGCTCCCCCGACCCGGCGCCGCCCCAGCAGGCGGTTCCGCTCCGTAGCAAGGACAGTCTTGACCGGCCGCCGGACCCCGCCGACTGTGTTTGCCTACAAGCCAAATCCCCATGGCACAGAAGTGCCGGCAGATTTGTCCTCATGCGCGACGAGTCGCCCGATCCTGGCAGCAACCTGCCGCCCACGACATCGGCCAGAGACAGCCAGCCGATAACCGACCGTCAACCCACGAGCCGCTCAACCTGCCTCGGCTCGGCGACGCGGCGAAAGCATAGGCGGCCAGTGGATCACGGCCTCGCCGTGTCTAGTCGCGACCACAGCGGATGTCTCGTCCGCTGGGGGGCGGCTGGTGCCGGTGAGCCAGTAGGCGTAGGTGGGGTGGAGGGTGTGGCGGGTGGTGTCGTCCCAGCGTCGGATCTCGGCGGTCAGGGCGGCGGCGGCCTTGGGGCCGTCGGGGTGGGCGCCGAACCGGAAGCCGCCGTCACAGGATTCGGCGACGAGGTAGGCGTGGGACCAGACGCCCGCGGCGCCGAACGGCTGCCACTCGCGGGTGCCGGGTCCGAAAAGGAGGGACAGCAGGCGGAAAGAGGGCAGCCAGCAGGCGAGCCACAGGTACAGCTCGGCGAACGCGTACCGGTCCCGCACGACGTCGGTCCACACGATGGCCTCGTCGTCGACCGCCAGGCTGGCGGAGCCCCACTGCTCGGCCTCCACGTCGGGGACGAGGGTGAGGTCGCCGCCGTACTCGGCGAGCGCGACGACCCGCCCGCCGGGGCCGGCGTCAGTGTGGAAGGGCAGCAGGTCGGGGAGCGTGACGCTGGTGCTGGTCAGGTGGTCGCGGTCGCGGACAAACGCGACCGTGGCCGTCACCGGACCGAGCTGGAGTGGCAGGACGAGCCGGCCGTCGGCGGCGAGCTGGACGAGCCAGCCCGCAGGGATGCTCCTGGCCAGGTCGGTCACGAGGATGACGTCCGCGGCGCGGCCGAGGGCGGGCAGGGTGTCGTGCCGGTCGGCGCGTAGGAGGGTGACCTGGTCGTCGTAGCCGGTCGCGGCCAGCTGGCGGCGGGCCCGGTCGAGGACGTGGGTGTCGGTGTCGGTGCTGATGACGTGGCCGCCGGGTCCGACGATCTCGGCGAGGAGTGCGGCGTTCAGCCCGTCGGTGCCGATCTCGGCCACGGTCATTCCGGGGTGGAGTTGGGCCTGTTCGATCCGGCGGGCGGCAACGGACGCCGACGGTGGTGGTGAGGCCAGGGCGACCGGCTTCCTGGCGTCGGTGAGTTCCACCGGCCGGTACGGCGCGTAGGCGCCCTCCAGCGAGGTCTCGGCGGGTAGGAACAGGTGGCGGGGCACGGTCAGGAAGGCGCGCTCGACGGATGGGGTCGTGATCGTCCCGTCGGTGAGCAGGGCGTTGACCATCGCGGAGCGCAGCTGTGACGCCGCCTGCGAGGGCGCCGCGGTGTTCGTCTGGGACATCGGGGTTCTCACTGTCAGGAGCGGCTGCTCGGCGCTACGCGCCGGCCCTGGCCGGGTGGGGATCATGGGGAGCCGAGGCACACCGATGCGGGCCGTGAGGGGTCGGCCTGGCGGGGGGGTCAGCATCGGGCGTAGGCGTCGTGCGCGGCGTAGGCGAGGACGGCCTGCGCGGTGGCGGACAGGCCGAGGCGCGACCAGTGGGCGCGGATGAGGGCGACGAGGACGTCGGAGAGGTCGTGGGTGAGGAGTCCGGCGGTGGCGGTGGCGGCGAGTTGGGTGCCGGCGGTCGCGGCGGCCTGGGCCCACCGGCTGCCGATCGTGGTGTGCAGGTGCGGGTCGCTGAGCAGTCGGTGGTGTAGGTCCGCGGCGAGCTGGTGGATGCCGTCCGGCTCGGCCGCGCGGCGCGGCGCCAGCTTGACGCAGACCTGCGCGTAGACCCCGCCGCGGGTATGCGGGCGCAGACCGGCGGCGGCGAGCAGGACGTCCAGGACGGCGATGGACAGATCACGGAGCGGCAGCGGCGGGTTCGGGCGGCGGGCGTAGGCGAGGATGGCGTGGCTTTCGGCGATGAACAGGTCGTAGGCGATCGTGGTGCCGCTCAGCCCGCCGAAGGGCCGTAGGTCCGGTTCGTGGACCTGTGGCTGGGTCGCCGCGACGGGCCGTCCGCGCCCGAGGTCGTGCAGGAAGGTGCCGAGGGCGGCGGGGTCGGGGTGGCGTAGGTGGACCCGCCAGTCGCCCTCGCGGCGGGCGTACCACCAGTCAACCGGTGCTCCCGCGTCGGCGCCGATGCGCAGGGTGTCCAGGACCGGGCCGACGATGGTAGCCATGGTCTGTTCGGCGCGCCGCTGGTCGGCGAAGACGAGCCGGGTGGTGTACCAGCGCAGCGCCGTCCGGGTCAGCGCGGCTGTCCCGGCCTCGTGATACGCCGCCAGTGCTGCGCGCACCACCTCTTCGGGCAGGCCGTGCAGCGTCGCCACGTCGGGCACTGGGCCGCCGGCGAGCACGGCGTTCACCGCGTCCACGAGCTGCTCCGGCGGCGTAGCCGCCAACAGGTCCACGCGCACAGCTCCCCCCCTTTTCCAGCTATCAACAGGACGTCGCGAGCCAGGTGTGGTCAGGGTTTGCGGCCGAGTGCCGCCCAGCAGGACACGTCCGCGTCGGTGAGGGGCCCCTCGCTGCGGCCGTCGGGCTGCTGCGGGACGTCGCTCCCCACGCCGGGGCGCCACCGGTGCGCGACGACAACCCCGGGGTCGACCAGTTCGAGGCCGTCGAAGAAGCAGGCGACCTCGTCGCGGCTGCGCGCCTGGGCGGGGATGCCGCGGGCGCGGTAGATCTCGGCGGCCTGGTCGGCCTGGGCGCGGGCGAAGTCGGCGGTCGCATGCGTGATCGTCAGGTAGCTGCCGGTCGGGAGCGCGTCCAGCAGGGTCGCGACGATGCTGTGCGGGTCGGTGTCATCGGGCAGGAAATGCAGGACCGCGATCAGCGACAGTCCGACCGGCCGGGTCAGGTCCAGAGTGTCCCGGACCTCGTCCGAGTCGAGGATCCGGGCGGGTTCGAGGAGGTTGGCGTCCAGGTAGGCGGTCGCACCCTCGGGATGACTGGTCAGCAGGGCACGGGCATGCGCCAAAACGATCGGATCGTTGTCCACATAGACGATCCGCGCCTGGGGCGTGATCTGCTGGGCGACCTCATGCAGATTCTGCGAGGTCGGAATACCCGTACCGATGTCCAGGAACTGCTCAACACCCGCCTCAGCCGCCAGGAACCGGATAGCGCGCCGCAGGAAAGCCCGGTTCGACCGGGCCACCGTCCGCGCCTGCGGGAAACTCGCCAACACCAGCTCGGCCGCCGCACAATCGGCCGGATAGTTGTCCTTACCATCCAGGTACCAGTCGTACATCCGCGCGGAATGCGGCACATCCGTCCGCAGATCAACACGCGGCGAAGAACCCAGAGTCATCGCGACCGCTTTCCGTTTCTGTATCAGACGTTGTCAGCTCGGCGATGCGAGGAGGGCGTCCCACGGCCGTTTCCACCGGTCGCGCGGCGTCGAGGTCGCCCGTCTGGCGGGGGTGCTTCTCGGCGGTGAGGATCTGCCAGACGACCCGGTCGCGTTCCCCGCTGGGGGCGGCCAGGAGGACCTCGTGGCGGACCACGTTCAGGCCCCCGCGGGTAGGCGGCTCGGTCCCGCACACGACGGCCGCGGACAGCGCCGTCTGGGACGGGCGGGTCAGCAGGTCACCGACCGCGAACGCGAGCGCCGCCCGCGACGGCGACCCGTTGACGGGAAAGACGACCACGTGACGGACCTGCGGAAGCCGGCACATCGCCATCGCCGCCGGCCACAGACCCGCCGAGGTCACCGCCCGGAACTCCACACCCGCCCCGTCCCGAACATGGCGCGCGACCGGCCCGCTGCGCCCGCCGCCCCCCAGGCCCGGCTGGCGGCGGATCAACAACCCCGCCGTCCCCGCTGGCAGCCGCAGCCACGGCACCCGCGCCTCACCATCGGCCCCGACATCGCCACCCAGCCGCACCGACCTGAGAACCCGGGCATCCGCCCGAGGACCCACGTCCCGGGGGGCGGGCCGCCTAGAGACGGGCGACGACGCCATAGCAACTCACCGCCCCATCGGCCGGCAGGTCGTCCAGATCGGCCGGGTCGGGGATCCAGCGCTGGCAGGACACCAACCCCGGGCCCAGAAGATCCAGACCGGCGACGAACCGGGCCACCTGCCCGCGGCTGCGAGCCTGCAGCGCAATGACGGCGGCCTTGTAGACCGCGACCAGCCCGGCCACGGCCTCGGGCGCGTGGTCGGCGGTCAGATGGTCGAGCAGCAACGCGCTGCCCGCCGGCAACCCCGCCAGCAGCTGCGCGACGATCCCGTACGGATCCTCAGCGTCAGACACAAACGGCAGGACGCCACTGAGGCTGAGCACGACCGGCTCACCCTCGTCAAAACACGCCAGCGCGAGGATCTTCGCGGGATCGCGCAGGTCCGCGTCCACAACCTCGACACTCCCCAGCGGGCCAGAGACCAGCAGCGCCCGGGCGTGCAGAAGCACCAGCGGGTCACGGTCGACGTAGACGACCCTCGCCGGAGGAACAACGCCCTGGGCGACCTCATGCAGATCAGGACTGGCCGGAAGGCCGACTCCTACATCGAGGAATTGCCCGAACCCCGCACGGGCCAGAAAGGTCACCGCGCGGCACAGGAACGCCCGACGCGCCCGCGCCGCCAACCACAGACTCGGAAACACCGACAACGCACTGGTACCGGCGTCCCGGTCGACCGGGAGATTATCCTTCCCGCCCAGGAAATAGTTCTCGATCCGCGCCGACTGCGCCCGCTTAAAATCCACCAGCACCGACCCCGACGGGGATTCACTACGCTGCCACGGGAGTAGGTTTCCAGAGACGACCAAGGGCTGTGTCATGACGCCGTGCCCGCGAGGACTCGTCGGCGCGTGCGCGGGCGTGGGGGCCGGATCTGCGACCAGTCCCACATCGCCCACGCCCCCACGAGCGCGTGCAACACCTCGGCGCCGGGGGCGCCGAGGCAGGCGCTGAGCAACGCCGACAGGACGCTCGCCGTCGCGGCGCCGGCCGCCCAACGACGCCGCACCAACCAGGAGACACCCACGGCTCCGGCGATCTTCCAACCGGCGACGACGACACACCCGGCACTTGCCGCCAGCAGGACCAGCGACACCGTCACCACGCACCGCCCTCAACCGGCCTGGGAGCCAGGCCAGAGACGCTGGGAAACGTGTGCGCGCGCAGGGCCTCCAGGAACCGACCCAAAACCGCCGCATCCTCGCGCACCGTCGGTGGAGCATCGGGCGTGGCCGGGCTGCGTCTCGGCAGCCGGCCCAGGCCGCGACCGGTCTCGCCGTGTGCGCCGTCGTGGTCGAAGGGAGGCCCAGACGACCTTGCCCGCGCTGCCCTTCGTCGCGTAGACGCCCCAGTCCGCGACGGCGGCCACGAGGTGCAGCCCGTGGCCGCCCTCCGCGAGTTCCTCCGTCGGGCGCAGGGTCGGCAGACCGGGCGCGACATCGAAGACCTCGATGAACAGCCGCTGGGCTGTCTCGGTCAGCCGCAGGCCGATGAACCGCAGGAAACGGTCGTCCGGATCAAGACCTGGGGCGGTCGCGGCGTTCACCGCGTTGCAGGTCAACTCACTGGCGACCAGCCGAGCGTCATCCGCCAGCGGCTCCAGCTGCCACTCGGCCAGCGTGGCCGCGACCTGCGCGCGGGCGATACCAGGCGCGGTCGCCGTCGTGGACATCCACCGCTCCACCGACCGGCCCGCCCGTCGCCTGTCGGAGGCCATGGACGACGAGGGCGGACCGTCGGCGGCCGGGCCTGTCGTGACGTGGGCTGGGGCACGGTCGGGCTGGCGAGGAGGCCGGCGTGGTTCGCCTACCTTTGCGTGACGGCAAACACCGTCGGCCCCACACGCTGCGGTCTGCCGTGGCATGTCTACGCGGGTCGAGCCCGTCGACGCGTCCCGAACCGACTGCTGCGGAAGACGGGGCGCCTCAGGAGGCTGCCCCGGTGTCGCCTCGGTGCGCGGTCCAGACACGGTCATCGCTTCGACCCCTTGGCCTTGAAAGGTGATGGCGTCCGAACCTGCTGCGAGCGAGAAAGACAGCACGGAAACCGATACCGACTCTCACCACACCGAACCGCAACGTCATCTCCCAGCAGGAGAAGAAACAGAAACCGCCCCATCGGCCGACGGAAACCAATCATCTCCGCAGGTCCGGGCCCTCGGCCGCCGCGCAACCATCCCCACGTGGAGAAAAAACGCACCGTCGCTTCTTCTTGCACTGGGCCGGAGCTCGCCGGCACCGAGTTGGACGCCAACACGCAGCGACGGTGAATTACACTACGGCGGTGGGTATCGGGTCGGGCAGCTGCGGCGGATAGCCTGCGGAACACGATGGTCGACGGCCTACGGCCGTGGGGCGCGGCGCTGAGCAGCCAGGTGGGCGAGGCGATGCGGGCGGTACCTCGGCATCTGTTCCTGCCAGGCGTCCCACTGAAGCGGGCCTACGGGCCTGACCCGGTGGTCACCTATCGCGACGGCGACGGGGCCGCGGTCAGCTCCGCGTCCTCACCTGGCACGGTCGCCGGCATGCTCGCACAGCTTGACGCTCTCCCTGGCCATCGGGTCCTGGAGATCGGCGCCGGGACGGGTTACAACGCCGCGCTGCTTGCCTATCTGGTCGGCCCGGCGGGCTCGGTGACGACGATCGAGTACGACGCGGACGCAGCGCGTACCGCGCTGAGCGGACTGGGCGAGGCCGTCACCGTGGTGCAGGGGGACGGCATGCTCGGCGGGCCCGAGGGGCCGGTATTCGACCGAATCGTGGTTACGGCGGGCGCCTGGGACATCCCGAAGGCTTGGTGGGCGCAGCGGGCCGAGGACGGGCGGCTGGTAGTGCCGCTGCGCCTGCTGGGGCCGTTTTCGAGCGTGCCGAGGCGGTCCTGCGCAGCCGGCAGGTCGTGGAGGACGGATTCATCCCGAGCATGGGCATCGTCGAAGGCGGAACGCTGGCGTACCTCACAACCCCGCCGCTTTCCGCCGGCAACGCCGCGATGCCCAGCTACGAGATCACTGCCTGCGGCTATGGTCCGCAGGGTGCCGAGCTGGCGGCCCGACTCGTCGAGCGCGTCTTGGCCTGGGACCGTGACGGGGGGCAGGAGGTCCGGCTATGGATCGAGGCCCACTCCGCCGACGCTGGCCTACCCGAGGCATCCGGTGTGCTGCCGGCGGTCGACAAGCAGGACAGCCGGGTTCTCGTCCGGGTGGCCAAGTAGGAGCGCACCGCTGGTCTGCACTCCTGGACGGTCACCCCGGGACCAGGAGAGCCTCCCGTCGCGGAAAATGCCGACCGTAATGAGGCCGGCCGACTGTATGGCAGTGCAGTAGGGCATGCCTGCGCGTCGAAGGGTGCTCGCAGCCTCCTGATGTCTGCCAGGTGTGCGAACGGCGGCGAGGTCGTGGCGTGTGGAGGGTGGCGTTTCTTCTCCACCGGGGGAATGACATTCGGCCGCCGAGCTGTGACAGTCGATGGTGTCTCCTGCTGACCCTTTAGGGACAAGCGCCGAAAGATCTTCTACCGGTTGTCGTCGAAGTGGACTCAGGGGTTAGGCCCTGCGCGGGTGACTTTGGCCGGGCGCTTCGCACGTCACGCAGCGATCAGGAAGGGAATTCCATGTCTTCGAGCACGCTCCTCCCACCCCTCCAGAGAGAGCTCGTCCTACTCGGCGAGTCGGACCCCGCGCGCCGGGGCGGCCGGCAGGTCATCGCCATGTCCCAGTGCGAGTTCAGGCTCCCTACCGACGACGCTCTGACGCGTTGCATCGCGGCGTTGCGTGCCTCCGACGAGATGCTGGCTGCGCGTCCCGACAGCTCCTACGACTGGCAGGCGACCTGGGTCGAGCGCTCATCGGCCGGCGGCGGCACCGTGAGCTTCGGCGTCGCGTGGTACGACGAGGCGTTCTTCAACGACAAGCGGGACGCGTTCCTCGGGCCAGAGCACGGCGAGTTGTTCGCCAGGATCGGCATCCCTCAGGGCGCGAGTACGGTCAGTCACTGGCTCGCCGCCTGACCGCCGTGTAACAAGGCCAGCCCAGGAGGCCGTGCGCAGATCACGCGCCCCGCAGCGTCGCACAGACCGGCGGGCCCTCCCCCCGAGTAGCGCGTCAGAGACGTCCCCCGGGGGAGGGCCTGCTCGCCATCACGCGCCCGGAATGCTGCATCCCCGAGATGAAACGCTCTGGCCATTGGAGATCCTCATGGCAAATAGCCGGCCGACCGCCGTGCGGCTCCGCCTGACCTTCGAGGCCGCCCGACTGCTCGCCGACTACGGCGTCCTGATGGCCCGGACATGGCCCCCGAAAGGCTCATACGCAGCTCCCGTCGACAATGCCGACAGGGGCTGGCACTGCCTTCCCCTGCGCAGCCCCGGCGGGCGTCCCGAGCGCACCGACCCGGGCGGACCCGGCCTCGACAGCTTCGCCGATTGCCCTGTACTGGCCGAGGTGCCCTACCTGCGGGAGGTCCTTGCAGGCCTGCCCATGCCGCTACGTAGCGCACGGCTGATTTCGCTCCTGCCGGGATGCGTCGTCAAGGCCCACTCGGACGCGCCGCTCGGACTCGACTACGGCATGGTCCGACTGCACATCCCGATCACCACCAACCCAGCAGTCGGGATCACGATCGGCGGCGAGCGCCACAGGTGGGGTATCGGCGAGCTGTGGTACGGCGACTTCGGGCAGGACCACAGCGCTGTGAACGAGGGTGATACACGACGCGTGCACCTGGTCATCGATGCCGAGGTCACTCCCGGCCTGGTGGAGCTGTTTCCCTTCGACGCGCTCGGCGCGTTGGCGCCCGAAGGCATCCTCTTCTCCCGCCCGCCTGCGCGCTTCGATGCAGCCGCGTTCATGCCCTGGGGCACGTCGGTGCCCGCGGCGTTCTTCGACTGGGGAGCGCCGCTGGAGGAGAGAGCCGATTCCCCTGATCATCCGGCCGCGGTCTACGCAGAGGGCAAAGCGCTCCGGCTCCGCACCGCCAACGGCGCCACCTACGGCCTAGTACACATTGGCGACCTAGAGTTCCGGATCAAGGGCTGGATCGCGGAACGCACTTTGCAGCTTCACCCAACCGGCGAACACCCCTGGGTTCGGTTCGCGGCCCACCGCGGCACCTCCAGCACCATCCTGCTTCGAGACCTGCTGGCCACCTGAACGACGACCGAAGCCGCCCGTCCAGACCGGCCTGGACGCCCCACAGGGCAGAGCACCGTCCCCGCACCGCCTGGCCTCAGGCGGCATTGATCTCAAGCCCCGCCCGCGACGTTGCTGCTGTCAGAGGTCGCCTTGTAGCCAGGCTTGGAGATCGTCCTCCCAGGCTGTCGGGTTGACCGTCGCCACGGTCAGGGCTGAGGCCCACCGTGAGAGCAGGTCAACGAACTGTCCCTGGGTTTCCGTCGACACCTGGCCGTGTACGTGGAAGTAGGTGATCAGTCCTGCGGCGGCCGGGTCGTCGGCGTCGCAGGACGGGCAGAGTACGAACCGGTGGAAGCCCTCCACCGGACCGTTTGCGGCCTGGATCGCATGCGGGACGCGTGCCGCAGCTAGTCCCTCGCCGCCGCAGCGAAGGCAGCTCGGTACCTCGTCCGCGGTTTCGATCTCGACCTGACAGCCGTCGGTCACGCGGAGATCGCCTTCGCGCCGAGAGCGCTCTTCAGGTCCGCGAACAGCGCGCTGCACGACCGCACCTGCGCTTCGAGCTTCAGTAGGTGGATGTTCTGCGGGCCTTCGAGGCGCAGGTGCACCGGGGTTGTCCCCGGATGGGTCGCCAGTACGAGCCGCAGCTCCTCCACCAACGGAGACGTGATCTTGTGGGTGGGCAGGGTGATCAGGATGGGCGGTCCATCCTGACTGGTGTCCACGTCGAGGATCGTCAGATCCTGGGCGAACAGGCTGACGCTGCCCTCACGCTCGTTGATCCGGCCGCTGACAGTCGCGACCGCGTCCGGCGAGAGGGCTGAGGCGTACTGCTCGTAGCTTTTCGGGAAGAACAGGCAGTCGATCGCGGCGTCGAGGTCCTCGATCGTGACGATCGCCCAGGGCGCTCCGGAATTCTTGTTCACCCGCCGGTCGATCTTCGAGATGATCCCGGCGACCTTCACGACCGCGCCGCCGAAGCCGTTGTTCGCGACCGGGGCCGCCTCGTCGTCGTCGCGTTCGACCAGGTCGATGATCCTGACGTCCCGGTGGCGTTCGAGGATCTTCTCCGCGCCTTCCAGCGGGTGGCTGGACACGTAGAGGCCGAGCATGTCCCGTTCCAGGGCCAGCCGCTCCTTGCGCGGCCACTCGGCGGCGCTCAGGTCCAGGTCCAGGCCGATCTTCGCTTCCTCGTCGGCACCGCCGGCGTCGCCGAACAGGTCGAACTGGCCGATCGCCGCGGCCCGCTTCGTACCGATCACCGCGTCGACGGCGGCCTCGTGGACGTTCACCAAGGGCCTGCGGTTGTGGCCGAGGGAGTCGAACGCACCGGCCTTGATCAGCGACTCGATGACCCGCTTGTTACACACCGTGATCTCGGACTTGTCGAGGAAGTCGACGAACGAGGTGTAGTCGCCCTTCTTCTCGCGGGTCGCGACGATCGAGGCGATGACGTTCGCGCCGACGTTGCGGACCGCGCCCAAACCGAAGCGGATCGACTCCCCGACCGGGGTGAAGCGCAGGTCGGACTGGTTGACGTCCGGTGGCAGGACCTTGACGCCCATCTTGCGGGCCTCGGCGAGGTAGACCGCCATCTTGTCCTTGTCGTCACCAACCGAGGTCAGCAGCGCCGCCATGTACTCGGCCTGGTAGTTGGCCTTCAGATAGGCGGTCCAGAACGAGACGACACCGTAGCCGGCGGTGTGGGACTTGTTGAACCCGTACCCGGAGAACGGCACCAGGACGTCCCACAGGGCCTGGACAGCCGAGTCGGAGTAGCCCTTCTCCTTCATACCGGCGGAGAACCGGGCGAACTCCTTGTCCAGGATCTCCTTCTTCTTCTTACCCATCGCGCGGCGCAGCAGGTCCGCGGCACCGAGGCTGTAGCCGGCCAACTCCCGGGCGATCGCCATGACCTGCTCCTGGTAGACGACCAGGTGGTAGGTCTCCCCGAGGATCGGCTCCAGCGCGTCGGCGAGCTCGGGGTGGATCGGGAGGGTCTCCTTGCGGCCGTTCTTGCGGTCGGCGTACTCGATGTGGCTGTTGGCCGCCATCGGGCCGGGCCGGTAGAGCGCGAGAACCGCGGCGATGTCCCCGAACTTCGTCGGCGCCATCAGCTTCAGGAGGTTCCGCATCGGGCCGCCGTCGAGCTGGAACACCCCGAGGGTGTCGCCGCGGGCAAGGAGCTGGAACGCTTTGTCGTCGGCGAGCGGGAGCGTCTCCAGATCGATGACGACGCCCCGGTTACGCTCGATGCTCTTGATCGCGTCATCGATGACGGTCAGGTTCCGCAGCCCAAGGAAGTCCATCTTGAGCAGGCCCATTTCCTCGCACTGAGGAAACGGGAACCCGGTGATGATCGCACCGTCGTTGTCACGCCGGTGGATCGGAAGGACATCGAGCAGCGGCTCGGCGCACAGGATGACCCCGGCCGCGTGCACACCGGTGCCCCGCGTCAGGCCCTCCAGGCCGCGCGCCGTGTCGATGATCTTCCTGACGTCGGCCTGCGCCTCGTAGAGCGCGCGAAGCTCGCCGGCCTCGTTGTAACGGTCATGGTTCGGGTCGAAGATCCCCGACAGCGGGATCCCCTTACCCATGACGTCCGGCGGCATCGCCTTCGTGATCTGGTCGCCGAGCGCGTACGGGAAGCCCAGGACCCGGCAGGAGTCCTTGACCGCAGCCTTGGCCTTGATCGTGCCGAAGGTCAGGATCTGGCAGACCCGGTCGTCGCCGTACTTCTCGGTAACGTAGCGGATCATGTCGCCGCGGCGGCGTTCATCGAAGTCCAGGTCGATGTCCGGCGGGCTGATCCGCTCCGGGTTCAGGAACCGCTCGAAGATCAGTGCGTGCTCGATCGGGTTGAGTTCCGTGATCCCCATGATGAAGGCGATCATGGAGCCGGTCGCGGAGCCGCGACCCGGCCCGACCCTGATTCCCTGCGAGCGGGCGTATTCGCAGATGTCGGCGACGACGAGGAAGTAGGCGGGGAAGCCCATCTTCTCGATGACCCCGACCTCGTAGTCGATACGCTCCAACACCTCGGCGGGGGTGCCTTCAGGGAACCGCCGGCGAGCCCCTCGGGTGATTTCCTTGCGCAGCCAGGAAAGCTGGTCCTCGCCTTCCGGGACGGGGAACAGCGGCATCCGGTCGATGAACCCGAAGACCTCGTCGTACGGTTGAACCCTCTCGGCGATCAGCAGTGAACTGTCGCAGGCCCCGGGAACCTGATCATCCCAGAGTTCGCGCATCTCGTCCGCGGACTTGAGGTAGTAGCCCGAGCCCTGGAACTTGAACCGCTTCGGATCATCCAGCCGCTTACCAGTGCCCACACACAGCAACGCCTCGTGACTTTCGGCCTGATCCTCGGTCACATAGTGCGAGTCGTTCGTCGCCAGCGGCCGAATGTTCAACTGCTTGGCGATATCGAGCAGCCCCTGACGGACGCTGCGCTCGATCGCCAGACCGTGGTCCATCAGTTCCAGGAAGAAGTTCTCCGCCCCGAAGATGTCCCGGTAAGACGCCGCCGCAGCCAGCGCCTTGTCGAACTGCCCCAGGCGCAGCCGCGTCTGCACCTCGCCCGACGGGCAGCCCGTCGTCGCGATGATCCCCTCGGCGCACTCGGAGACCAAGTCCTTGTCCATCCGCGGCTTGCGGTAATAGCCCTCGATCGAGGCCAGGCTCGACAGCCGGAAAAGGTTACGCAGGCCGGTCGGGTTCTCCGCGAGCATCGTCATATGGGTGTAGGAGCCTCCACCCGAGACGTCGCCGCCCTCACCATCGGGGTCGACATCCCGCTGGCTACCCTCGCCCCAGAACACCGGCTTCTTCAGCGTCCTCGACTCAGGCGCGAGATACGCCTCAATCCCGATGATCGGCTTGAGATCCGACTTCTTCGCGGCCTGATGGAACTCGTACGCGCCGAACATGTTCCCGTGGTCGGTCATCCCGACGGCGGGCATGCCGAGGCGTGCCGCTTCCTTGAACAGAAGGCCAGACTTCGCGGCGCCGTCCAACATCGAATACTCGGTGTGAACGTGGAGATGGACAAAAGAATCCGCCGACATTCCAGTCCTTCCACCGCCCAGACCGACAGGTCAGTCGAATCCTAACCCGACCACCCACCGCAGCCGCGCCGCCACACGCCAAGTAGGTCAACGGATGGACATGAAAGAGACAACCAGATTTGACCTTTCCGGTCGTATGTCCGTGTCGACTCAAGTGGCCCTCGCTTGAGCACGCGAGGCGAGCGGTCCGCACGCGGCACACGCCACCGCGATCAAGAAAGAGGCTCGAAAGTGCCCCAGCTCTCCATGAAAACCGACGGCGGACGGTGAGACCGCTTGCGTCTCACGGCCGCTCCCGTCAGGGCCGGGCGCCGGCCGGGCCGAGTCTCGCACTCGGGCGCTTGGTCGCCGGTAGTCGTGCGGTTACCCTGGCAATTGGGCCGTAGGGCGGGTCGGGGCCGGGGGTGCGATGGGTAGGCCGAGTCGCCGTGGGGAGCAGGAGGCTCTTCGTCGCCGGATGGCGGCCGGTGGCGCGGGTCGGGATGAGATCGCCGCCGAGTTTGTCCGGGTGTTTGGGGTGCGGCCTCGGGCGGCTTACCGGCTGGCGTGTGGGTGGACGTTTCAGCGGGCGGTCGATGAGATCAACCGTCAGGCGGTCCTGGCCGGAGCGGATCCGGAAGGCCGGCCCGGGTTGACGGTGTCGCGGCTCTCGGAGCTGGAGACGTGGCCGGCGGGCGGTCGGCGGCCGACTCCGCAGATGTTGGCGTTGTTGGCGTCGGCGTATCAGACGGGTCTTCACCGGCTGCTCGATCAAGCGGACCGAGAGCGCTTTGCACCGGCGGATCTTCTACTGATCGACGCGTTCGTGCACCGCGAGCCCGCCATCGCGCCGCCTGGGCGGTCCGAGGGTGGGCCGGGAGGCCCGGACCAGCCGACCCGCGATGGCTCCCCAGCGGGGAGGGCAGTTGCCCGATCCTCGGCGGCCCGTGGCGAGTGGCGTGTCGAGGACGTTCCGACGGACAACCGTAAGGTTGATCTTGTTGCAGTCGCGCGGCTGCGACAGCGGGTCGATGACCTCGACGCCCAGTATGTGACGGCGCCCTCGACGTCGTTGTTGGCGGAGACGGGGCGATGCCTCGGCCTGGCGGGTGAGCTTCGGGGCCTGGCCGGTGGCGCGCGGGTGCGGCGTGAGGTGCTGGTCGTCGAAGGCGAAGCGTCGATCCTGATGGGCCAGTTGCTGTGGGACGCGTCCCAGCGCCGCGACCATGCCAGCGCGAAGCTGCACCTGGATCGGGCGGCGCGGATCGGCCGGGAGGTGGGACGGCCGGCGATCGAGGGTTTGGCGTTGCTGCGTTCCACGATCGTGGCGCTCTACGGGGAACGGCGACCAGACGCGGCACTGCCGCTCGCGATCCGGGCCGCCAAGGTCACCCGGGGAGCGAGCGGGATTCTGGCGGGTCTGGCCATGCTGCACGCGGCGGAAGCCCAGGCGATGCTCCGGGAGGAGCGGGCCTGCGAGGACCTGCTCGCAGAGGCAGAGAGCAGTCTCGACGGGGCCGACGAGAACGACGAGGCGTTCCACCTGATCTCCCCACGCGACCTGCCCCGGATGGCGGGCGCCTGCCATCTCGCGCTCGGCCGACCCCAACGCGCGGAATCCGTCCTCGCGAGCATCGGCGCCGGCTCCCTGACGGGGTCGAAGGCGGACGCGGTCATCCTCGGCAACCTCGCGCTCGCGCACATCCGTCAACGCCAGATCGACCAGGCGTGCGCGGTCCTCGCCCAGACGATCGACCTCGTCGCCCGAACCTGGAGCGGCGGCGGCCTCACGCTGATCTTCCAAGCCAGACGCGAACTGCAGCAATGGCCCGACCAGCCCGCGGTCCGCGACATCGGCGACCGAATCCTGGACCTCATCGACCCCGCCGGCAGGCCTCTATGAGCGTCGAGACCGCGAAACAGGCCGCACGGATCAAGGTGTGGGACCTGTTGGAACGCGCCCGCGCAGCGCCACTCGGCGTACACGGCCACATCCCCGACTTCACCGGCTCCGACCAGGCCGCCGACCGGCTCGCCGGACTGCCCGTATGGCGGGACGCCACGGTCATCAAAGCGGTTCCCGACCGGGCCCAGCTGCCCGTACGCGCCCGCGCCCTAGCCGACGGCAGACTGCTTTACATGGCGGTACCTCGCCTCGCCGCCCCGCTGCCGTTCTACGAGCTTGACCCGGCCACGCTCACCGTCCCCCCGGATGAGGCGGCGTCCCACCAGGCGGCGGCCCGGCTGGGCTGCCCGGTTGACGTCACGGCGATGCGCCCGGTCGACCTGATGGTCTGTGGGTCCGTCGCGGTCGACGTCCGGGGCGTCCGCGTCGGGAAAGGCGCCGGCTACACCGACCTCGAATTCGCCCTCCTGCAGGAAGCCGGACTCATCACCCCCACGACCACCATCGCCACCACGGTCCACGATCTCCAGGTCCTCGACGAGGAACTCCCCGCGACGCGACACGACGTCAGCGTCGACCTGATCGTCACTCCCACACAGGTGATCGCCTGCCGGGAATCCCACCGACCGGCCGGCATCCTCTGGGAAAACCTCGCCGACGACACGATCGCTCAGATCCCGGCGCTCATCACCCGGAGGGCAGCGGGCAGGGCAGGCGCCGACCGGTTCGAAGCGGGTCCGGCCTAGCAGCGGAGTCGTTGATGTGTGGCTCGGCGGCCCGTGCCGAGTTCGAAGCTCGCCAGGCGAGTGTTGCTTGGGCCGCGACCCGATCATCGATCGCCGCGCAGACGCGACCGCTCTGACGCCTCCAGCCAGCGCGGAGCCACGGGGATGTTTGGGATCGGGCGGCTGTTGTCGGGTGTGTAGTCGGGCGGCTACCGTGACAATGGGGCCGTAGCGCGGGTCGGGGCCGGGGGTGTGATGGGTAGCAGGCCAAGTCGCCGTGCCGAGCTGGAGGCTCTGCGTCGCCGGATGGTGGACCGTGGCGCGGGTCGGGATGAGATCGCCGCGGAGTTCGTCCGGGTGCATGGGGCACGGCCACGGTCGGCTTACCGGCTGGCGTGTGGGTGGACGTTCCAGCGGGCGGTCGAGGAGATCAACCGTCAGGCGGTCCTGGCTGGGTCTGATCCCGACGGCCGGGCGGGGTTGACGGTCTCGCGGCTCTCGGAGTTGGAGGCGTGGCCGGCGGGTGGTCGGCGGCCGACCCCGCAGATGCTCGCGTTGTTGGCGTCGGCGTATCAGACGGGTCTTCACCGGCTGCTCGATGAGGCGGACCGGGAGCGCTATGCGCCGGCGGATCTTCTCTTGATCGACGGATTCGTGCACCGGGAGCCTGCTATCGCGGTGCCGGCCCGGCCCGAGGATGGGCCGGGCGGCCCGGACCAGCCGACCAGGTCCTCGGCGGGCGGGTTGGAGTTCCCGGCGCAGTGGTTGGATGCCATCGACACGGCGGCGACCCTGTTCCGGCGCGACGTGCAGACGCGGTCTGGCGGTCGCGGGTCGGGCTTTGATCCTGGCGCCTACACGAAACCGGTCATGCGGTGGCTGACGTCCTCGTTCGAGGAGCGGCCACGCGGCAGGGGCCGTAGGCCGGTCGGGGCGCCTCAGGTGGAGATCATCCACCGGGCGACAGGCCTGTTCCGGGAGCTGGACAACCAGTACGGCGGTGGGCATGTCCGCGAGTTGGTCGCCCGGTTCCTCGATGCAGAGGTCGCGCCGCTGCTGCGTGAGGGGCGGTTCGAGGAGCCGGTGGGCTCGGCGCTGCTGTCGGCGGCAGCGGAGCTGACGCAACTGGCGGGCTGGACCGCGTATGACGCTGGGTTTCATGGGCTGGGGCAGCGGTATCTGATCCAGGCGCTGCGCCTGGCGTTGGCGGCGGTCGACCGTCCGCTCGGCGCCGAGATCATCGCGGCGATGAGTCATCAGGCTGCCTATCTCGGTGCCGCGGAGGAAGCGGTGGATCTCGCCCGGGCCGCGAGCCGGACGGCGGCGGATGCAGGCGTGGTCGCGATCGCGGCGGAGGCCGCTGTGCTGGAGGCGCACGGTCTCGCGTTGCAGGGTGAGCAGCGGTCGTGCGCCGCCGCGTTGGACCGCGCCGAGCGTTCCCTCGACAAGGCCGACCGGCACGGTGACCCGCGCTGGATCGGGTATTTCGACGAGGCGTATCTGTCGGCCCGGTTCGGTCATTGCTTCGTCGCGCTGGGCCGGGGAGACCTCGCAACGCGATTCGCCACCCGATCCCTGGAGATGGACAGCCGCTACGTCCGTGGCCGTCAGTTCAACCTTGTCCTGCTTGCCCGCGCGCACGCGCAGGCCGGGGACATCGAGGAGGCGGCGGCGGTCGGGATCGAGGCCGCAGCGGCGGCGGATGGGTTGAACTCGGCGCGGTCGGTCGACTATCTGCGCGACCTCGCCGATCGGCTCGCCAAGCATGCGGGGCTGCCGGCGGTCGATGCGCTGACCGAGCGGCTGGCCGCCGTCGGCGCAACGGGTTAGAGCTCGCCGTTGGCCTTCGCGAGCAAGGTCGCGAGGACACCAGTGACGGACCCGGCGCCGACGATCTCGCCGCGGGCGACGCGGTCATAGGCGTCGGCGAGCGGCACCCAGCCGATTTTCGCTGTCTCGTTGATGTCCGGTGCCTGCCCGGTCGGGTCGGCACCGCAGGCGAGGAAGACCAGGTTCTCCTGGTCGATGGTGCCGACTGCGGGCTGGAACGAGACCAGTGGGCGCATGTTCCTCGGGCGCCAGCCGGTCTCCTCCTCGACCTCCCGGGCGGCGCAGGCAGCCGGGTCCTCGTCGGGATCCAGGTAGCCGCCCGGCAGTTCCCACACCCACCTGTCGAGGATGAACCGATGCCGCCACATCATCAGGACCCGCTCGTCGTCGTCCAACACGACGACGACCGCGGCCGGCGGAAGGCGCAACACGTACTGCTCGAAGCGCACCCCGTCCGGTAGCTCGACATCGGCGATGCTCAGCACCGCGCGGCGGGTGTCATCGACCACCCGCTCCCCATGAATGGTCCATTCGCTGGGCCCGCGGACCTCCGTCGCCATGCCCTGAAGGCTAATAGCCACCGGCTGGTTCCCGTCGCCGAGTCAAACGTGGGGGGTGACCGTCTACCCGCAGTCTCGGCCGCGGTGGTTGGACAGGAGTGTCGGTGGTTCGAACCGGGTGCGGCGGCTTCGTCGGTGTGGTCGACGCCGACGCAGCTGTACACCGTTCGTGCCGGTTCGTTGGTCGGGAGGGTCGACCCGCTGTCCACGGTTACCTCGATGCAGGCTTGGGCGGTGGCTCGCGCCCGAGGCCGAGGACGTGGGTCGACTCGGCCCCGGCGCGTGCCGTAAGCGTGTGCAGGCCGAACGAGACAGGCTGTGCCGGTTCGTGTCTGACGCTCTTACATCGCGCGGCTGAGACCGCACCGGCCGTACAGAATGTGACCTACACTGATGGCACATAGCACTCGGACGGCTACGAATGGGAGCAGGCGGATCATGGACGGCGCGTCGAGCCGCTTCTGCTCACCGGTCCTCAACGCCGCCACGCAGCTGCACTCCGACCGGGTCGTCAGCCACCTGCGGACGCTGAGCCGCCGCCTCGAACCGCAGGCCGGCCTCCCCGCCGTGAAGGCGTTCCTAAGCCGCGTCGCCACGGCCCTACCGGCTGGTGGGGTGTCATGAGCGCGCGCGGGAGTGGGAGAACGGCAACCGGGACACGGCCGGGTTTGCTCATCTCGCCGAGGGCAACGCTCAGCAACCCCCGCAAACGAGTCTCCGCCGACGCGATCATCCGCGACCAGTCGGGACGCCTGCTGCTGGTCGACCCGACCTACAAACCCGACTGAGACCTCCCCGGCGGCATGGCCGAAGCCAACGAACCACCCCGCGACAGGCTGCGCCGCGAACTGAAGGAAGAACTCGACCTCGACGTTCCCGAAGGCGAGCTGCTGTGCGGTGGACTGGGTCTCCCCACACGGCCCTTGGGACGATCTCCTCGCCCTCGTCTTCGACGGCGGTACCCTGCCCGCCGAACGGGCCCACGCGCTGCATCCCGTCGACCCAGAACTCGCCGCCGTTCGCTTCTGCCTACCGGGCGGAAGCCGCGCGGCTCCCGCGTCCCTACGTCTGGCGCCGCACCCAGGCCGCCCTGACCGCCCTCGAACGAGGCACGTCCACCTACTTGCAGGACGGCCGCGTCTGACCTGAGTCCTGGAAGATTTGGAGGTGTTCCTGTATGAGCCCGGGAACCGTTGAAACTGGCCGCCATCTGGTGCACATCACGGGCCAGACGGCCGGCTTTGCGGGCAGGTCTGCGCGTGAGGCATTGATGGTCGTCGCGCCGCAGTTCCTACACAGCCGCGCACGCTCGTCGATCATTCGCGAGCAGTACGCGAACCAGGCCGGCGCGGAGGTGACGCTGTATGGCCTCGCAGATGCACTGGAGATTCTCGTGCTCGGCTACAACCACCTCGCCGAGCAGATCCGCGTGGTCCTGCGCGCAGACCAGATCTCCGACTGGCGTCTGCACGAGCTACCGACCGAACAGACGCCCGTCCAGGCGCTGTACGCGCGCCTGTCCGTGAGAACGACCAACATCCTGCAGCGGGTGCCGTTCGTGTCCGCGCAGGAGGTCGCCGCCCTCCCCGACGAGGTGCTGCTGGACTTCCGGGGCCTGGGCCCGAAGGTTCTCGCCGAAATCCGCTCCGCCCTGGCCGACCCCTCGCTCGGCGAGTTCACGATCGACCTCTCCGGGCTGGGGATCGACCCGTCCCAGGTCCCCGATAGCAGCACCGAAGACCTCCTCGGCAGGCTTCGGCCGGAACACCGTGCCCGCTACCGCAACTTCCTGTACGGCCTGGCCACCCTCGGGCTCCCGGCCGCGGTGTTCGAGAAGATCCTCGACTCGATCGGCGCCGAACCCGTACCGGTCGCAGATCGCCTCGTGGTGGACACCCTGATCTACGCGCGCGCCGACGATCTTCTCGATTACTACGTCGACACCCACGAGAAGATGGCCCCGGACACGTCGGGGACTTTCCTTCCGGCGCTCCCCGCCACCGCCGCGCGGCTGAGCCCGAGGACCGGATAGGTCAGGATCCGGTCCGCCGGGTCACCCGCGGCTGGCCGTGCATCGCCGAAGGCCCGCCCCCTGTTGGGCGAGACCGCTCAGGATCGTGAATGTCTTCACCGTCGTTGCGGGAGTGCCGCGGCGAGGTCGGGGATGCCGGCGACGAGCAGCCGGTGCATCACGGAGCCGGGAAGCCGGCGAAGGGGATGCATCGGGGTGTCGAAGTACTCGGCGTCGTCGAAGACCGGCTGACCGCCGGGCCGGCGGGCGAACTGGACACGGCCGTAGTCGATGCCATCGCCAGCGTCGTAGCTCATCCAGCTGATCGTCTCGATCTCCCCCGGCTGCAACGGCGCGGTATACAAGGGCCGGGCCAGGATCGTCTCGCCGTCCTCGTACCAGACCTGCGCGACCGCGAAGACCCACCGGTGGGTCGCGTTGGCCTGCGCCTTCGCGGCAGCCCGGATCTCGAACTCCACGGCCGTCGCCCAGCCCATCAGATAGTCGTAGTCGCTCAGGACCAGCGTCCGGTCGCCGTGCAGACCCACGATGGCGGGATAGTCACCCGCGCGGACCGCGCGCTGCACCCGGGCGGTGATGTCCTCCACGAGCACCGCGGTTTCGCTGTTCATAACCCCGCCCCTTCCATCCCATCCCGTCGGCGGGCCGAACGGCCCTCCGTCACGGCCGATGCCGGCCCCTCACCTCTGATACGGCGCGCCGCCGGCCCGACCGTCCGCAGCCGACACAGGACTTCCGCCGTCCCGGACGCGGCGGGCGCGATGCCGCGCCGGCTTCTGTGCCGTCACCCCGATACGGCGACCGGGGCCGCCGAACCGTCCACCACCACGCCCCTCGGCCTCGCGCCCGACGGCTTCTCGCCCTCGCCCCTCATACGACGGCCACCCGTGCCGAACCGTCCGCACCGGCACACGATCGCCGGGCGGATCTCGCCCGACCAGCGCACGCAGCTTTGACCGGGGTCGGAGGAGACGGGACGGACGTAGAGCCGCTCCGCGAGCGGCTCGCCGAGCCGATGAAGCCATGGGCAGATGACCAGGCTCGGCGAGGCTGTCGATGAGGTGAACGGGGCAGAGCGCCTGCTCCTGGCGGCCCAGCGGATCCAGAGCACTGGACCTGAAGCACACGATCGAAAACCCCCGAGCAGCTTCCGACTCGGGGGTGGCGCCAACATCGCCGAGCACCACCAGTGTGACTGCGGGCGGTAACTCGCTTCACCTCGTGCTGGACCAAATGTCGTCGACCAGTCACGACGTGGTGGTGAGCGAGGTGCGTGCCCGGTGGGCCAGCCTGCCCCCGGAAGAACGGGATCGTCGTATGGCGCAGAGCGCCGCTGATCGTGCGCGAGGCCGTGGCCTCGCTGTTCCAGGAACGCCACCCGCGGCCGAGCGGCGCCGCCGGCAGGCGCAGAGCGACAACGCCAGGGCCAGAGCCCAGCGGTGGGCGGATCTGCCAGAGGAGGAACGGCGACGTCGCCAGGCGCAGAGCGACGCCGACCGAGCCCGAGCCTGGAACTCGGACCCAGAGGTAGCCGAACTACAGAACAACGAGGTTCTACAGGCGATGTGGGACACCATCCTGAACGGCGGCGACGACTTCATGTGCAAAGGCGACCGGTAGCCGCGCGCGACGGCGGCACGCGGCGGCCGGCGCCGTCTGAGACGCTGGCGCGTCGCCCGACCGCAGTGATGCGCGCCGGAGGGACAGACCTGGAGATCCGGCTGTGGCTGACCGAGGGACGGTCTTCTGCCTCCTGGCTGACCAGGCGGACCTACCCTGTCGACCATGCCGTCTCCCTGGGACTCGGACCGCATGCCGTCTCTGATCGTGCTGCGTGGTCCGTCGTGCAGCGGCAAGACGACGACCGCGCTCGCGATCCGCCAGGCGGTCGGCCGTGGCGTGGCGGTGGTCCAGCAGGACGTGATCCGCCGGGAGTTGCTCAGAGAGCGCGACGAGCCGGGCGCGCTGAACATCGACCTGATCGCGATGATCGTGACGCGGTGCCTCGCGGCCGGCTACGACGTGATCCTCGAAGGCATCCTCGATGCCTCCCGCTACGGCGCCGCGTTGCGGTCGGTGATCGCCGTGCATCCCGGTCCGGTCCACGTCTACTACTTCGCGCTGTCGCTGGAGGAGACGCTGCGCCGGCACGCGACGAAACCCGACGCCACCAGCTACGGCGCCCGCGAACTCACCGACTGGTACGCGCCGAACGACCTCCTCGACATCCCGCACGAGAAGATCATCAGCGTCGATGAAAGCCAAGACGAGACCGTCGCACGGATCATCGCCGAAGCCCTACCAGCCCGGAGACGCCCTGGTAGCGCGCCCCATCCTGATCAGCACGATTCCTGACCAGACCGCCACCGCCCCCACGGAGCCAGGTCCGCCGGCGCGTGGCGGCGAGGGTCAGGGCGCCCGCGAGGGTCGCCCGATCCGCTGGCTTTACAGCACCCCCACCGCCGCGAGCACACCGAGCGCCAGGCCCAGCGCGCCGCCGAACGCGGCCCCGCCGCGCAGCGTCGCGGCGGGCAGGCTGGCCCCGTCGGCGCGGCTGAGGATGCCGGCCACCAGGGCGACGATAACGGAGAACAGCACGCACAGCGCGACGAGGAGCGCGTGGGTGAGAACCGGGGACATCAGCTACTCCAGCCCGCGTCACGCCTTCCCCGACAGGGCGTGGCGCGTGGAGCGAGCCCGCTGATTATTCGCTGCGACTGGTCGGGGGCCAGCAGCAAGTTCCGCACGCGAACGCGTGTGCAGTTGCCGCTTGCCCCATAACCGAGATTCTGGAGTCAAGTGGTGGTGCACGGGCCTTTGCCTGGGCCCGCTCTCCGAGGGAATTCTTCGACTCGGTAGGTACACCCGGAGACCGGGCGTACCGCTCCATTCTACCACTTTGCGGGTCGCGCTCACGGCGCGTGAGATCCGTAACGTGGCAAAGCGCTGGGACGGGCCGCGTCGCGCAGCGTCACCACCGAGACCCTGGATGATGTTCAAAAGCAGGTAACCGTCGGCGGCCACGACGCCGGCCGCGTCACCCCCCCCGTGGGCAGCTGCGTCCTCCCGTCTCCGACTGCCTCGTCCAAATGCCCCCTGCGTCAGCCCGTTCCGTCGGGCAGGTCCGCCCCGTGCAGATCGGGCCTCTGTCAGGTTCGCCCCACCAAGTTGGGCGCTGGTCAGGTTCGCGCCGTGCAGCCGGGGCGCTGGTCAGGTTGCCCTGCCCAGCTGGGCCGCCGGTCATCTCGACGGCGGCCAGGTCGGCGCGGGGAACGTTCTCGCGGACGGGCAGGTGGCCTAGGACGGTCAGCGCGGCCTGCGCGTCAGTCGCCGGCGTCATGGGCGGCGCCGGTGTCCCGGTAGGGGTTAGGGGCTGGTGGACGGGTGCGCTCGCGGACGAACGCGGACAGGACCTCCACGACAGTGCGCTGGTCGGCCTGCGAGTCGACCGCGAGCCGCTCCAGCGCGTACAGGCCTGGCTCTGGTAGCGAGTCCTGGCCCCAAACTTCCAGCTTGAGTTCTAGCGGTGGTTGCAACACCAGCTCCGAAAGGTGCTGCAGTGTCCGGACCCCGATGGAAGGTGGGGCCAAGATTCGCCGCCGAAACCACGGGTGGTTAGGTCAGCCTCTGTCGGTCGGCCTGCCGGCGGTTCCAGCGCCGATCAGATCGGCGCTGTCCGCCAGGACCCCAAGCGCGTCAGGCGCTAGCTGTCCGATCTCCGAAAGAGACGTGGTCCAACGACCGAGGACCAGTGATCTCGCGAGGGTTCGCCGCCTCCGCTCGTGCTGTCCAGCCTCCTTAAGCGCTCGCGCTAGATCGATCAGGACCTCGGCTTGCTGGTTGGGGTTAGTGACGGCCCGCGCGATGGCTTCAGCGCGGTCGTGGTGCCCGGCGGTGGCTAGCGCTCGCGCCGTTCCTGTTCGCCCAGGAGGTGGCCGCGCTCCCGGACGAGGTGCTTCGGGAGTTCCGCGGCCTGGGCCCGCGCGTGCTCGCGGAGATCCGCGCCGCCCTGGCCGATCCGGCGCTGGCAGACTTCCGGATCGACCTGGCCTCGCCCGAGTCCGACGCATCCAGCAAGGACCTCGCCGAGGACCTCGCGTCCCGGCTGCGGCCCGAGCATCAGGCGCGTTACCGGGACTTCCTGCGTGGGCTGGCCGCGGTCGGGCTCCCTGCCGAGCGGGTCGAGAAGATCCTCGACTCACTCGACGGCGAACCGGTCCCGGCGGCGGACCCGGTAGTGAGGGACATCCTCCTTGACGCGGGCGCCGACGAGCTTCTCGACGCCTACGACAAGACCCACGACCAGGCCGCCCTGGCAACCTCGCAGCCGTTCCTTCCCGCGCTCCCTTCGACCGCCGCGCGGCTAGCCCGACAGGCCAGATAGCGCAGGAACCACCGCCATGGGAGCACCGCAGGGCAGAAGCCGAAACCCTCGGTTCGTCGTCGGGCCGGGTTAGCGTGGCAGGGCGGCGGCGAGGTCGGGGATACCGGCCATGAGCAGCCGGTGCATCGCGGAGCCCGGAAGCCGGTTGAGTGCATCCATCGGGGTGTCGAAGTATTCGGCCTCATCGAAGACCGGCTGGCCACCGGGGCGGCGGGCGAACTGGACACGGCCGTAGTCGACCCCGTCATCAGCGTCGCAGCTCATCCAGCTGATCGTCTCGGTCTCCCCCGGCTGCAACGGCCCGGCGTGCAGCGGCCGAGCCAGGATCGTCTCCCCGTCGTCGTGCCAGACCTGGGCGAAAGCGAACACCCACCGATAGGTGGCGATGGCCTGCGCCCGCGCGGCAGTCCGGATCTCGAACTCCAGCGCCGTCGCCCAGTTGAACAGGTAGTCGTAGTCGCTGACGACCAGCGTCCGCTCGCCCTGCAAACCCACGATCGCCGGATAGTCACCCGCGCACACGGCACGCTGCACCCGGCCAGTGATGTCCTCGACCAGCTCCGCGGTCTCGCTGTTCATAACCCGGCCCTTCCCTTCTGTCCCTGCCGGTCGGCGGTCCGGGGCGGACCGCCGCCAAGCCGATATCGGCCCGCCACTGTCGATCCGGCACACCGACCGGCCCGACCGTCCGCGACCCGCGCAGAAACCTGGCGTCGCTGCCCACACGGGGCACTGTGGCGGCCTGTGCGCCCTCACCTCAGATACGGCGGCCTGACCGCCGAACCGTCCGCCATCCGCCGGCGGCCTGCCCACGTGTGGGGCCAGAAGATGTTTTCGCCGTCGCCCCTGATACGGGCGTAGGACCGCCCAACCGTCCGCCGCCACAGCAGGTCCAGCAGGGCGGCTCCGCGGCCCACGCTGATGGGCCTGCGCCCCCAAGGGCGAGATCCTCGCCAGTGACGACGAGGATTCGGACGGTCTCAAGGCGGCCGATCAGCGATCGACGCCCGCCGAACGCTGGCGAACCGGCCGGGGACAGCACCCGGACGCGGACTGGCAGGTCTGGTCGCCGAGAGGTTGGGCCGCGTCGCTGTAGAGACTGCGCGCCGCCCGGCGCGATGCTCGTTGCTCGCCTGCGGCGAAGCCCCGCCAGCCGATTCACAAATCCCGGCAAACCGGGGGGCGACGGCTTCACACAAGGCCCAGCGTGACGTGCGTGGACCCTGACCCGGCCGTACCTATCGAAGACTGGGCGCCGCGTTTCCTGCTCACGATGCTGGGCGAGGTCGCCGACTCCGGATGGCCAGATCGGGCGCCGGACCCCGGCGTGGCACAAGTGGGGCCAGAACTCAAGCTCATAGCCACAGCAGTCGTGGACTGGCGCGCCCTCGCACCGTAGGAAACCCTCCCAGGCGCGAGACGGCTGGCCGTCTACCTGTCGGGCCGTTTGTTCTGTAGGTCCCAGGCCACCGAGGTCAGTTGGTCGACGGCCGAGGGAAGCTTTTCAAGCTTTCCCGCCGCCCGGTCAAGCATGGTGACCACGTCTGTCGCCGGTCCGTGAAAACTGACCCCCTGGGGACCTCCGAAAGTTGACCCTCCTGCTTGCGTAGGGAGGTGCTGAA
>NZ_JADWYX010000047.1 GCF_016786355.1 Frankia sp. AgB1.9 | reverse complement strand
CAACCCCACCCCGCAAACCCACATTTCTGCCTGTCTCGGGGGCGCGGAGAGGTGTAAAACAGACAGCTCGCACCCCCGGAAGGGGTGCGAGCCCTGCTGGTCTTTCCGGCCCGGCCCGACAACCAGGCCCCGACGCGGCGCGGCCGGGTGAACTCCCCCACGCCCGTCCCACACAACTCTTCCGCCCCGTCCGGGTCCGGCCCGATGGCTGGCAGTAAGGTCAGAGTCAGGCCCGTTCCAGACGCAACGGGTTAGGTGGGAAAAACGTCTGGGCTCCGCCGGAGCACCCGAACCGAGTCCCCCGCCCCAAATCCCCGGGCGTTGACGATCTGTTCGACGCTCCCGGCACGCGGAGGCTCTTCCGGCGATGGATGGCAACCCGGCCGAGCCCGCTGGCCCGGGCGACGCCGGCCACGAGCCCGACCCGCGCTGGCCGGCCCAGGCCCAGCAGACCGGTGGCTACGGGTTCCCCTACCCGCCACTGCCGCCCACCGAGGTCGACGGCGGCTTCTCGCCCAGCGACACCAGTCCGATCCCGCTCGGCCCGTTGTACCTGCAGACGCCGTACCGCGATCCGGCGGATGACCCGTCGATGTCCGCGGGCCCCGGCGGCCAGCAGTATCCGTACCAGTCCGCCGGGCCGCGCGGTTACCTGCCCGCCGGCACGCAGCCGCCCTATCCGCCGGGCGGCGCGCCGCCTCCCGGCGGGCCGACCGGGCCGCCGACGGGCGAGAACTGGGCGAACTGGTTCGCGCAGCCGGAACCCGGCTACGGCCCGCCGTCGGCGGAACCGCCGCCAGCCGCTCCGGTGGCGTCACCCTGGCGGCAGCCGGCCCAGCCTTCACCCTGGGACCAGCCTCTCGCGAACCCGGCCTATCCCGGCGGGTACCCGCAGCCGCCGGCCTACCCGCCGCCGACCGACGCCGGCGGCGGGTTCGTGCCGACCGACGCGACCAGCGCCATCCCGATCACCGCGTTCCGCGAGTCGCTGCCGCCCGCGCCGGGCCAGCCCCCGCCGGCCCAGTATCCGACGGCCCAGTACCCGACGACTCAGTACCCGACTGCTGGCTACCCGGCTCAGTATCCGGCGGCTGGCTACCCGGTCGATCAGTACCCGGAAGCCCAGTACCCGGCGACCGAGCAGTACGCGCAGCCCCCGTACTCGACGCCCCAGTACCCGCTCGACCAGCCCGCCGCGCCGGGCCAGCCCCCCACGACCCAGTACCCGGCAGGCCAGTACCCGACGGCCCAGTATCCGGTGGGCCAGTACCCGACTGGCCAGTACCCGACGCCGCTCTACCAGGCCGGGACGTTCCCTGCGGCGCCCTACCAGGACCCGCTGACGCTCGGCGCCTACGGCCAGGACGCCCTCTATCCCGGCCACCTGGGCCAGTACCAGCCCCCGGTCGACCCGCGGCAGCCGGCGAGCGACGTCCAGCAGGCCCGTTACCCGCAGCCGCCGGCGGAGGCCGGGCCGTTCCCCGGCCTGGTCCAGCCAGCCGCGCCGGACGTCTTCGCGCCCTACTACCAGCCGCCGCCGACCGACGTCGCCAGCGGTGGCTTCGCGCCCTCCGACACCAGCGCCATCCCGATCACGGCCTTCCGCGAGTCGCTGGCGGCCGGTGCGCCTCGTCCCCAGACGACGCAACGTCGGATCACGAAGCCCGTGGCGGCCTCGTCGACCGCCGTCCTGCCCGCCGCCGACGGCGAGAAGGCCCCGGCTAGCGCTCCGCCCGCGAAGCACGGCGTCCGCCGGGCCCGGTTGCGGCGTCGCCGTCAGCTCGCCGTGGTCGCGGCCCTCGGGGTCGTGATCGTCGCGGTCGCCACCGCCCTGGTGCTGCGCCTCGTCGACGGCGGAGACGCGACCACCGCGAGCGCGACCCCCACCTTCGCGGTCGGCGGCGCGCAGGGGTCTGCGAAGTCCTACCCGTTCCCGGTCTTCGCGCTGACCCGCAGCGCCCCTCCCGGCACGTCCTCCATGTCGCCGGGCGGTGCGCTCGGCGCCGCCGTGGGCACGGCGGGCAGCGGCGCGGCCGGGACGGGCCAGCTGGTCCTCACGCCGGTGGCCCCGACGCCGGCCACCCCGCCCGTCGCCGCCCACACCTGAGCCTCCCGCCCGGGCCGGTCGGTGGCCGGGGTTGGTGGCCGGCCGGATTGTGCCGCCGTTATGCGGATGGTCGGCGGCCCATGACGGGGGGTGGGTGTGGATTCGTGATCGATGTCCGGTATGGTCATGAGTGCGCGTGGGGGTACGTGCGGTGTTGCCCGGGGGGGTCACACACCGAACCAAGCCGGAGGCTCCGTGCACGGTCACAACTTCCGACACCACGAGGCTGCCGGGCGTAGCAACCCGCCCGCCCGTGGCCTGGCACCAGCCGGGAGTCGACGTGGGTAGCTCTTACTTCACCGACCGGCGGCCTCGTGACGATTACGAGGCCTACCCGGCAGAGGACGGCTGGCCGCCCGTCCGCGGCCACGTCGCCGCGGTCGCGGAGGCCTATCGGCCGGCCGTACCGTCGGCGCGGATTCCAGCGCCGCCCGTGCCGCCGCCCGGCGAGTTCGACCCGAGATCGGGCCCACCGTCGACGCCGGGCACGCTCCGGCGCATCGAGGCGGTCGCGGCCCAAGAGCAGCAGTACCACGCTTCGTCGGGCCAGGGCTACGTCGAGCCCGGTTACGGCTACGACGATGACTACCAGGACCGCTACCGGACCACCGGTGGCTATCCCGGCTCTGGCGGCGGGTACTCGGACTACGACGCCTACCCGGAGTACGAGGACCGGATCGCGTCGCGGTCGTGGGCCGCGACGCTCTCGGCGCGCGATGCCGGCCGGACGGCTTCGGCCGACCACGCCGGCGGGACCGTGATCGAGTCCCGCGCGGGTGCCGCGCGCGCTGGGGGAAGCCGCACGGCTCCCGGCAACCGTGCGACGCCTGGCGGCGCTCGGCCTCGGGTCGAGCGCGCGGAGCGGCCCGACGGCGGTCAGCGGGCTCCTGGAGCGCACCGGGCACCGGCCGGTCGTCCGGGCAGCGCCCGGGCTCGGCTGGCGATCGCCAGCACCGCGTCGCTCGCCGGGCTGTCGGCGCTCGTCGGCACCGCCGTCATGGCGACCGACACCGGCTCGCTCACGATCAAGCCCGGCGGGGGCGGTACGGCCACGGGCCAGTGGCCCACGAGTGAGTCCACCGACGTCGCCTCCGCGGGTGGCGGGACGATGGCCGACGGGCCGCGTCTGACCCCGACCGCGCCCGGCGGCGGGACGAGCAGCCGCCAGACAACCGCGCCTGCGCCCTCCGAGACCGAGTCCCCGTCCACCTACGGTGACCTCACCAGCGGCGTGGTCTACGGCGACGGTGGCTACGTCAACGCCGCCGGGCCGCTCAACCCGATCGTCACCTCGGCGGACCCGAACTCGGACCCGACGACGGCCAGCACTCCGGACGCCGCGGCCAGCACCGACGCGTCGTCGCCTGCCGGCCCGGCCAACGGCATCGGCACGGGGACCCTGACCTGGCTTGGGATCGGCGACCTCGATCTGGGCAACATCGTGGGCGGCGCCTCGTCGGGCCCGTCGACGTCGCCAGACCCGTCGAGCTCGCCGGACCCGTCCACGTCGCCCGACTCGTCCGGCACGCCGAGCTCGACCGACTCGGCGAGCCCCAGCGGTTCCGCCACTACGCCGTCGGGGTCGGACTCGTCGGCCAGCTCCGGTTCCACCCCGCACGCGTCGGCGGCTCCGAGCCCGAGCCCGAGCTCGTCGGTCACGGCCACCAGCACCACGTACAGGACGACCAGCTCCTCGGCCGACCCGTTCGTGGTGACCAGTGCCGACCACCCGGCGAACGGCCACGCGGTCATCGGCCGGTTCGTCTAGGACAGTCCAGACCGCCCGGCGCGGCCCCCACATCGTGGGTCGTCGCGCCGGGCGGTGAGCAGGACCGGCAACACGGAAGGGCCCGGCTCCGATCACTCGGAGCCGGGCCCTTCCGTCTGTCCAGGGGTGGGTGCCGGAGGCGCTCAGCCGGTCCGGGCGATGACGAAGTCCGTGAGGCTCTCCAGGGCCGTCCGGGCCGAGCCCTCGGGGAGCGGAGCGAGGCAGCCACGGGCGCTGGTGGCCCAGGAACGCAGCTCGGCCCGCGCCTCGTCCATCCCCGCGTGGCCGCGCAGGATCTCGAGTGCCTCCTCGACGGCCGGGTCCGCGGTGAAGCCGGCCGCCACCAGCTCACGCAACCGGTCGGCGCCCTTGTCCTGGGCCCGCAGCGTGTAGAGCACCGGCAACGTCAGGACGCCGGCCCGCAGGTCGGTCCCCGGGGTCTTGCCGGAGTCGGCGGTGGCCGACGAGACGTCGATGATGTCGTCGGAGAGCTGGAAGCAGACCCCGATGCGCTCGCCGAACGTGGCGAGGATGTCGGCCGTCACGGGGTCCGCGCCGGACATCATGGCTCCGAGCCGGCCGGAGGCTGCGATCAGCGACGCGGTCTTGCCCGTGACGACCCGCAGGTAGTGCTCGACCGGGTCGTCGTCGGGCATCGGACCCACGGTCTCCCGGATCTGGCCCTCGCACAGGGTGGCGATCGTCTGGGCGAGGATCCTGGTCGCCTCCGGGCCCAGATCGGCGGTGATCTCCGAGGCCCTGGCGAACAGGTAGTCGCCGACGAGGATGGCCACCGTGTTCGTCCATCGGGCGTTCGCGGAGGCGGCCCCGCGGCGAAGCGGGGCCTCGTCCATCACGTCGTCGTGGTACAGGGTCGACAGGTGGGTCAGCTCGATGGCGGCCGCGGCCTGGATCACCTCCGGCGCGGCCGGGTCGGCGAAGTGCGCCGCGAGCAGCACCACCATGGGGCGGAATCGTTTTCCGCCCGCATCGGTGAGATGTCGTGACGCCTCCGTGACGAACGCGAACTCGCTACGGATCGCGTCGCGCAGCACGCGCTCCACGCCCGTGAGGCCCGCGCGCACGGCGATTTCGAGATCAGGGTCGGCCCTGATCCCCATGGTGTCCAGCCCGGTTGCGCTCATACCGCCATCAGCGTACGAAGCCTGAGGCCGCCGCGTGACTAGCGAGGTCCAACAAAGGCTGCGGCGCGACGCCGAGGAGCAGTGTCAGCAGGGTGCCGACACCGACCGTGGCGTAGGTGAGAGTGGGCCGGGTCACCACGACCGGGCCATCGGCCGGCGGGTTCGAGAAGAACATCAGCACGATCACCCGGACGTAGAAGAACGCCGCGATGGCGCTGCAGACCAGGGCGATGACGACCAGACCGGTCGCGTTGCCGGCGATCGCCGCCTGGAAGACCGCGAACTTGCCGGTGAAGCCGCTGGTCAGTGGGATGCCCGCGAGCGCCAGCAGCAGGAAGGCGAAAATGCCCGCCAGCAGCGGTGACGTGCGGCCGAGCCCCTGCCACTGGGACAGATCGCTGGCCTCGCCGTCGCTCGTCCTGACCAGGGAGACGACGCCGAACGCGGCGATCGTGGTGAAGCCGTAGGTGACCAGGTAGAACATCGAACCGGACAGGCCGTCGGTGTTCGTGCCGGCCAGGCCGACGAGCAGGAAGCCCGCGTGCGCGATCGCCGAGTAGGCGAGCATCCGCTTGATGTCACGCTGGGTCAGCGCGAGAACGGCGCCGACAACCATTGTGAGAATCGCCACGGACCAGACGACGGGCCGCCAGTCCCAGCGAAGACCGCCGAAGGCGACGTAGAACACCCGCAGCAGGCCGCCGAAGGCCGCGACCTTGGTGCCGGCCGCCATGAACGCGGTGATCGGCGTGGGCGAGCCCTGGTACACGTCCGGCGTCCACGAGTGGAAGGGCGCGGCGCCGATCTTGAAGAAGAACCCGACGGCGAGCAGGCCGATCCCGAAGTACAGGTAGGTGTCGTTCTTGCCGACGGTGCTCGCCGCCGTCGCGATACCGCCGAGGTTCACGGTGCTGGCGTAGCCGTAGATCATCGCCAGGCCGTAGAGGAAGAACGCCGACGAGAACGCGCCGAGCAGGAAGTACTTCAGCGCCGCCTCCTGCGAGAGCAGCCGGCGCCGGCGGGCCAGGCCCGCGAGCAGGTACAGCGGCAGCGAGAGGATCTCCAGCGCGACGAACATCACCAGCAGGTTGTTCGACTGGACGAACATCAGCATGCCGGACACCGAGAACGCCATCAGCGGGTAGGCCTCGGTCTGCATGTTCTGCGAGGTCTGCAGCGCGTTGGAGCCGGCCGCGCCGGGTGTGACCGAGGCCTGGGCGACGATGGCGCCGCCGGTGGAGTCCAGCCGCCGCTCGGCGACGAGCAGCACGGCCAGCAGACCGAACACCAGGATCGTGCCCTGCAGGAACAGCGTCGGCCCGTCGATGGCCAGCGCGCCGTCCACCAGCGTCGCCCGCCGCGTGTGCAGCAGGCAGACGGCGATGAAGGCCACCAGGAAGCCGAGGAAGGCAAGCACCGGCTGCAGGTTGCGCCGGGTGGAGGCCGTCGTGAACGCCTCGACCAGGATGCCGACGAACGCGAGCCCGAGCACGATCAGCACGGGGCTCATCGAGACGTACTCGATGGACGGAATCTTGATCGGCGGGATCGTCACCGGCGCGGCGGCCGTGATGGCTGTGCTGGCGCTCACGAGTGGCCTCCGGTGGTGCTCGCGCCGGCGACCGGGGCGGTCGGTGCCGGGTCGTGATGGCCGACGTCGGTGAACGTGGCAGTAACCGACGGGCGGATGATGTCGATCAACGGCTTGGGATAGACCCCGAGGGCGATGATCAGCGCGATGATCGGCGCGACGACGAGCTTCTCACGCACGGACAGGTCGGTGAGCAGCGAGTTCTCCTGCGTCACCGGGCCGGTCATCGTCCGCTTGTAGAGGTTCAGCACGTAGATCGCGGCCAGCACGATGCCGCAGGTCGCGACGATCGCCAGCGCCCGGTAGCGGGTGAAGGTGCCGACCAGGACGAGGAACTCGGAGACGAAGCTGTTCAGCCCCGGCAGCGCCAGCGACGACAGACCGCCGACGAGGAACACCCCGGCCAGCACCGGCGTCACCTTGGCCAGGCCGCCGTAGGCGTCGACGTCGCGGCTGCCGCGGCGGGCCACCAGGAAGCCGACCACCAGGAACAGCAGGCCGGTGGAGAGGCCGTGGTTGACCATGTACAGCACCGCGCCGACGCCGGCCTGCGAGGTGAAGGCGAAGCAGCCCAGCGCGATGAAGCCGAAGTGGGCGAGCGAGGTGTAGGAGACCAGCCGCTTCATGTCCCGCTGCCCGATCGCGAGCAGCGCGCCGTAGAAGATGCCGATCACCGCCAGCGCCAGCACCAGCGGGGCGAAGTAGTCGGCTGCGTCCGGGAACAGCGGGATGCAGTACCGGATCAGGCCGAAGGTGCCGACCTTGTCGAGCACGCCGACCAGCAGCACCGCGCCGCCGGTCGGCGACTGGGCGCCGGCGTCCGGCAGCCAGGTGTGGAACGGGAACAGCGGCGCCTTGATCGCGAACGCGAGGAAGAAGCCGAGGAACAGCCACTTCTGTGTGGTCGGGTCGATCTTCATCTGCCGCAGCGTGGCGAAGTCGAACGTCCCGTGGCCGAGCTGGTGCACGGAGACGACGTACAGGCCGATCACCGCGGCGAGCATCAGCAGGCCGCCGAACAGGCTGTACAGCAGGAACTTGACCGCCGCGTACGCGCGCTGCGTCTGCTCCTTGGGCGCCCCGTAGCTCCCGATGAGGAAGTACATCGGGATGAGCATCGCCTCGAAGAAGACGTAGAACAGGAAGACGTCGGTGGCGGCGAAGACGCCGACCATGCCGGCCTGGAGCGCGAGCAGCAGGGCGAAGAACGCCGGTACCGAGCGCTTGCCCTCCTCGCACTCGTGCCAGCTCGCCAGCACGACGACGGGGACCAGCACCGCGGCCAGCAGGATCAGCACGATCGAGATGCCGTCGGCGCCGACCGAGTACGACACCCCGAACTGCTTGATCCAGTCGTACCGCTGGTTGAACTGGAAGCCGGGGACGTTCGGCCGGTAGGCGGCGGTCGCGATCACCGCGATGACCAGCTCGACGATCGTCAGCGCCAGCGTGAGCTGCTTGGCGAACGTGCTGGCGGTCTTCGGGATCAGCGCGACAACGACCGCGCCGACGAGCGGGATGGCAAGCAGAATTGTCAGCCAGGGGGCGGTGTGCATGTCAGCCCGCCCTCACCAGCAGCAGGGCCCCGATCACGAGGATCGCGCCTCCCAACATCGAAAGTGCGTAGGTCCGGACGTAGCCGGTCTGGGTGCGCCTCAGGCGGCCGGACAGCCCACCGATGCCGGCGGCGGTCCCACCCACCGCGCCATCAATGATGATCTTGTCGAACCAGACCAGGAACCGGACCAGGAAGTTGCCCGGGATCATGAACGCGGCCTCGTTGAAGGTGTTCGCGTAGAGATCGTGGCGGGCCGCGACGGTCAGCGGGCTGACCTGCGCGTCGGGCTTGGCGATCGCGTCCACCGGGCGCAGCTGGTAGCGCAGCAGCCCGCCCGCGACACCGCCGAGCATGACGACGAGCGTCAGCAGGGTCAGCACGACCGGGTTCAGCGTGTGGTCGGCCTCGCCGTGCTCACCGACGACCGGGGCGAGCCAGTTCTGCATCGAGCTGCCCAGGACGAACAGGCCACCCGCGAAGACCGACCCGACGGCCAGCAGCATCATCGGCCCGGTCATCGTGAACGGCGACTCGTGCGGGTGCTTGGCCTTCTCGCCCTCGTGCTCCCAGCGCGGCTTGCCGTGGAACGTCATGAGGAAAAGCCGGGTCATGTAGAAGGCGGTGATGCCGGCGCCGAGCAGGGCGACGATCCCGAGGATGTAGCCCGACGTCCCGCCCTTGTCGAAGGCCGTCTCGATGATCTTGTCCTTGGTGAAGAACCCGGAGAACGGCGGGAAGCCGATGATGGCCAGGTAGCCGAGCCCGAACGTCACCCAGGTGACCTTCATGTACTTCCACAGGCCGCCGTACTTCCGCATGTCCTGCTCGTCGTCCATCGCGTGGATGACGGAGCCGGAGCCGAGGAACAGGCCGGCCTTGAAGAAGCCGTGCGCGAGCAGGTGCATGATGCCCAGCGCGTAGCCGGCCGGGCCGAGGCCGACCGCCAGGAACATGTAGCCGATCTGGCTGACCGTCGAGTACGCGAGCACCTTCTTGATGTCGTCGTACGCGCAGCCGATGATGCAGCCGATCATGATCGTGACCGCGCCGATGATGAGGACGACGGTCCGAGCGGCCTGGGTCTCGTTGAAGATCGGGGCCGACCGGGCGATCAGGTAGACGCCGGCCGTGACCATCGTCGCCGCGTGGATGAGCGCGGAGATCGGGGTCGGGCCCTCCATGGCGTCCGGGAGCCAGGCCTGCAGCGGGAACTGGCCGGACTTGCCGCAGGCGCCGAGCAGGAGCAGCAGCGCGATCGCGGTGATCGTGCCGTAGCTCAGCACGTGCCCGGCGGCCGCGGTGAAGACCGTGTCGTAGTTCGTCGAGCCGAGCGTGGCGAACAGGAACATGATCGCCAGCGCCAGGCCGACGTCGCCGACCCGGTTCATGTAGAAGGCCTTGTTCGCCGCGGTGGCGGCGGCCGGCTTGTACTCCCAGAACTTGATGAGCAGGAAGGACGAGAGGCCGACCAGCTCCCAGCCGCCGTAGAGCGCCAGGAAGTTGTTCCCCAGCACCAGCAGCAGCATGGAGGCGAGGAACAGGTTCATGTAGGCGAAGAACTTCCGCCGCGCCGGGTCGTGCGCCATGTAGCCGATCGAGTAGATGTGGATCAGCGAGCCCACACCGGTGATCAGCAGCACGAAGACGACGGACAGCTGGTCGACGAGCAGACCGACGTCGACCTGGAAGCCGTTGACCGGAATCCAGGAGAACAGGTGCTGGGAGACGGCACGGTGGTCGCCGGCCTTGCTGTGCAGCGAGAAGAACAGCACCAGACCGACGACGAAGCTCGCCACCGCCGCCAGCGTGCCCAGCAGATGGCCCCACTTGTCGGTGCGCTTGCCGCCGAGCAGCAGGATCGCGGCGCCGGCCAGCGGCAGGGCGATGAGCAGCCAGGTCAGCGAGAACGCACCGCTCGCGGCGGCGTAATGCACAGCGTGGGCCGGGGCAGCCGGGCTCATCGCGCGTCGGCCAGGGGACGCGCCGACGCGGCGTCGGCGGACGGCGGGTTTTCGGCTAGCAGCGTCACTGAAGTGGGTCCGTTCTTCGCTAGCGGCTCAGGACGGCGTTGTTCCGTACTGCGTCGGTTCTGCAGGGCAAATGGGGCCGACACCGGGGGCCTGGCGCGCGCGAGGCGCCGGCCGCCCGGTATCGCCGAGCCCGGAGGCTCGGTCTTCCGGGAAGGCTCAGTAGTTCAGGAACTCAGTACTTCAGCAGGTTCACGTCGTCGATCGACGCGGACTTGCGGGTTCGGAAGATCGTCAAGATGATCGCCAGGCCGATCACGACCTCGGCCGCAGCGACCACCATCACGAAGAAGGCGATGACCTGGCCCTCGAGGTTGCCGTTGATCCGGGAGAAGGTCACCAGCGTCAGGTTCACCGCGTTGAGCATCAGCTCGATGCACATGAACACGACGATCGCGTTGCGCCGGACCAGCACGCCGACCGCGCCGATCGCGAACAGCAGCCCGGCCAGGATCAGGTAGTTCCCCGGGTTCACAGCCCGCTCCCCTTTCCGGCGCCGACCGGCGCCGACCCGTTCGCGGCACCTGGGCCGGTCGAGGCGTCGGGCGAGTCGCCGCCGACACCGCCATCCGGGCCGGTCCCGCCGGGCGGTTCCTCACCCGGTGGCAGGCTCGTCGGCACGCCGCCGACCAGGCCGCGATCCGTGCCCGGCAACGCCGGAACCTGGTCCGCCGAGTCGGCGCGGGCGTACACGCCCGGCCCCGGAACCGGGGTCAGCACCCGGCCCTCGGCGATCCGCCGGCGCAGCGTCTCCTTCTGCGACGGCCGCGGCCCGGTCCGCTCACGGTGGCTGAGGATCATCGCGCCGACGGCCGCGATGACCAGCAGCGCCGAGACGGCCTCGAAGGCGAACACGTACTGCGTGAAAAGCAGCCGGGCGATCGCGTGGATGTTCCCGCCGCCGGCCTCGTTCACCGAGGCGACTCCCGCGGCCGGCTGGTTCTTGATCGCCTTCCCGAGCGGGAAGACCAGCAGGCCGGCGAAGCCGAGGCCGAGCACGACGGCCGCGACCCGCTGCCCGCGCAGCGTCTCGACCAGCGACTCGCTGGACTCGACGCCGATCAGCATCAGCACGAACAGGAACAGGACCATGATCGCGCCGGTGTAGACCACGATCTGCACGAAACCGAGGAACGGCGCGTCCTGCAGCAGGTAGCAGACCGCCACGCAGAACAGGTTCAGGACCAGCATGAGCGCGCCGTGCACGGCCTTCTTGGCGAAGACCATGCCCAGCGCCCCGAGCACCGCGATCGGGGCAATGATCCAGAAGGTCAGCGTCTCCCCGACCCCCACATGGGTGATCGGTGCCGCGGCGGCAAGCAACTGCGCGTCCATCAGTGCTCCGAACCAGACCCGCCGTCGCGCGCCAGTTCCTGGAAGGCGGGCAACGGTGTGTTCGGGTCCCAGCGGTAGTAGTCGGTCTCGGTCTCGCCGAGGTACATCGGGTGGGGCGGTGCCTCCATCCCCTCCCGGAGCGGGGCGAGCAGCTGCTCCTTGGTGAAGATCAGGTCATTGCGGCTGTCGTCGGCGAGCTCGTACTCGTTGCCCATCGTCAGCGCCCTGGTCGGGCACGCCTCGATGCACAGCCCGCACAGAATGCAGCGCAGATAGTTGATCTGGTAGACCTTGCCGTACCGCTCACCGGGCGAGAAACGCTCCTCGTCGGTGTTGTCCGCGCCCTCGACGTAGATGGCGTCGGCGGGGCAGGCCCACGCGCACAGCTCGCAGCCGACGCACTTCTCCAGCCCGTCCGGGTGCCGGTTGAGCTGGTGACGGCCGTGGAACCGCGGCGCGGTCGGCTTCTTCTGCTCCGGGTAGGACTCCGTCACCGGCTTGCGGAACATGTTGCCGAAGGTGAGACCGAAGCCCTTGAAGAAATCGAAGTAGCCCATGGTCTAGAACTCCTCACGCTGGCGCGGGCCAGCCGGGATGACGGCCGGATTCCTGGCCGTCCCCGTGTCGATGTCCCCGTTCTCGCGGCCCTGCGGCGGTGGCCACGGGATGTTCTCCAGGCTCGGTGGTCCCTGGCCGTCCGCGTCGTCGTCGTCCTCGTCCGCGGAGCGCCGCCCGCCGAACAGGAACTCGGCGACGACGAACAGGCCGAGGATCACGGCGAGGCCGATCAGCCAGGGCCGGGCGTCGGAGGTGTTGCTCTGCCGGATGGTGCGCAGCGCCGCGATGAACAGCACCCAGACCAGCCCGAACGGGATCAGGATCTTCCAGCCGAAGCTCATGAACTGGTCGTAGCGCAGCCGAGGCAGCGTGCCCCGCAGCCACACGAAGAAGAACATCACGAGCAGCAGCTTGATCATGAACCAAATCAGCGGGACCCAGCCGTGGTCCAGGGACGACAGCCCCGGGATCGGCGGCGGCTGCCAGCCACCCAGGAACAGCGTCGTCATGACCGCGGAGACCGTGACCAGGTTGACGTACTCGGCCAGGTAGAAGAACGCGAACTTGATCGAGCTGTACTCGGTGAGGAAGCCACCGACCAGCTCGCCCTCGGCCTCGGGGAGGTCGAACGGCGTCCGGTTCGTCTCGCCGACCATCGAGATCATGTAGATCACGAACGACGGGAACAGCGCGATGTACCACATGTGCCGCTGGTGCTCGACGATCCCGGAGGTCGACAGCGTCCCGGAGTACATGAACACCGCGACGAAGGCCAGGCCCATCGCGATCTCGTAGGAGATGATCTGCGCGGCCGAGCGCAGCGAGCCGAGCAGCGGGTAGGTCGAACCGCTCGACCAGCCGGACAGGATCAGCCCGTACACCCCGATGGAGGCCGCGGAGAGCAGGTAGAGCACGCCGACGGGCAGGTCGGCCAGCTGCAGCACCGTGTGGTGGCCGAAGATCGAGACCTCGGGCCCGAACGGGATCACCGCGAACGCGATCAGCGCCGGGATGACGGACACCAGCGGGGCCAGCAGGAACACCGGCTTGTCGGCCAGCGCCGGGATGATGTCCTCCTTCAGCATCAGCTTGATGCCGTCGAGGAGGCTCTGTCCCCAGCCCTTCGGCCCGTGCCGGTTCGGCCCGAGCCGGACCTGCATCCGGGCGACGACCTTGCGCTCGAACACGATGCCGAACAGCGTCATGATCATGAGGAACGCGAAGACCGCGACGCCCTTGATCAGGACCAACCAGAACGGGTCCGAGCCGAACCGGGACAGGTCCGGGTCGGCCCCGGTCGAGCCGGCGGCGACCAGGAGGGCGGTGTTCATGCCGCACCCCCGGCCGCGACGGTCTCGCGGGTGGTCGCCAACGCAGCCGGCTCGGCCGACTCAGCCTCGGCCGCCGCGATGGCCACGACGGCGCCCGCCGAGACGGCGAGCGACCGGTTCAGATGCGAGCCGGGCGAGTGGGTCGGGACCCAGACCACCCGGTCCGGCATGTCGGTGACCTCCAGCGGGAGCGTGATCGCGCCCCGGTCGGTGCTGACCGTGACGAGCCCGCCGTCGGCCGCGCCGATCTCGGCGGCCGTCGCGGCGGACAGCAGCGCCCGCGCCGGCCGGGCGGTCCCGGCCAGGTACGGCTCGCCGTCCTGTAGCGCGCCGTCGTCGATCAGCTGGTGCCAGCTGGCCAGCAGCGCCGAGCCGGCCGCCGGAACGGCGGGCGTGGCCGCCGAGACGACCGGCGCCGGCACCCGGCCGGCACTGGCGCGGCCGAGCGCGGCGAGCTCGCGGGCCGCGGCGCCGACGTCCGGGACTCCGAGGTCGACACCCATGTGCTGGGCGAGCAGGTGCAGCACGCGCAGGTCGGGCAGCGCCTGGGTCTCCAGCGCCCGCTGGAACGGCCGCAGCCGGCCCTCCCAGTCGACGAACGAGCCGGCCTTCTCCGCGACCGGCGCGACGGGAAGCACGACGTCGGCCACCTCGGAGATCGCCGAGCGGCGGACCTCAAGGGAGACCAGGAACGGCACGGTCGCGAGCGCTTCGAGTGCTGCCGCCGGGTCGGGCAGGTCCTCGACGTCAACCCCGGCGACGATCACGCCGTCGAGACCGGCGTTCTCCAGGCCTGCGTCGGCCAGGATCTCGGCGGTGCCACGGCCGGGCCCGCCGGGCAGCTTCGCGCCCCAGACGGCCTCGACCTCGGCGCGCGCGGCCGCGTCGGAGACCGGACGGCCGCCAGGCAGCAGCGACGGGAACGCACCGGCCGCGAGGGCCCCACGCTCGCCGGCCCGGCGCGGCACCCAGCCGAGCCCGGCGCCGGTGGCCTCGGCCAGCCGCAGCGCCGCGGTCAGCGTGCCGGGCGAAGCTGCCGCCCGCTCGCCGACCAGGATCACCGCGCCGGGCTTGCGCAGCGCCTCGGCGACCGTGCCGGCCAGCTCGCCGGCCGGGCCGGGACGCCCACCGCCGAGGCTGGTCAGCAGGTCGGCCTCGGCGCCGGGCACGGCCGGCAGCAGGGTGCCGGCGAGCTTGCCGAGCGCCCGGGTCGCGACCGGCCCGACGGAGTAGACGGCGGTGGCGTGCTTGCGGACTGCCTTGCGCAGCCGCAGGAAGACGATCGGCGACTCCTCCTCCGGCTCGAAGGCGACGAGCACGACGGTCGGCGCGGCGTCCAGGTCGGCGTAGGTGACGCCGATGCCGGTGCCGGCGACCGCGTTCCCGAGGAACGCCTCCTCCTCGGCCGAATGCGGCCGGGCGCGGAAGTCGATGTCGTTGGTGCGCAGGGCGAGCCGGGCGAACTTCGCGTAGGCGTAGGCATCCTCGCGGGACAGCCGGCCACCGGCCAGCACCCCGACGCCGTAGCGGTCCCGGGTCTCGGCGAGGCCCTGGGCCGCGTAGGCGAGGGCCTCGCTCCAGCTCGTCTCCACGAGCTGGCCGGTCGCGTCATCCCGGATGAGCGGGCTGGTGAGCCGGTCGGCCTGTCGCGCGTAGGTGAACGCGAACCGGCCCTTGTCGCAGCTCCACTCCTCGTTCACCGCCCCGTCGTCGCCGGCGAGCCGGCGCATCACGGTGCCGCGCCGGTGGTCGGTGCGCAACGAGCAGCCCGAGGCGCAGTGCTCGCAGGCCGTCGGCGTCGACACCAGGTCGAACGGGCGGGACCGGAACCGGTAGGCGGCGGAGGTGAGCGCGCCCACCGGGCAGATCTGCACGGTGTTGCCGGAGAAGTAGGACGAGAACGGCTCGTCGCTCGCGACGCCGACCTGCTCGGCCGCGCCGCGCTCGAACAGCTCGATGAACGGGTCACCGGCGATCTGCTCGGAGAACCGGGTGCAACGCGCGCACAGCACGCAGCGCTCCCGGTCGAGCAGGATCTCCGAGGAGATGGCCAGCGGCTTCGGGTAGGTCCGCTTCTCCTCCTGGAACCGGGACTCGGAGCCGCCGTTGGCCATCGCCTGGTTCTGCAGGGGGCACTCGCCGCCCTTGTCGCAGACCGGGCAGTCCAGCGGATGGTTGAGGAGCAGGAACTCCATCGTCCCGGCCTGCGCCTTGCTGGCGACCGGCGAGGTGAGCTGCGTCCTGACGACCATGTCCGCGGCCACCGTCGTCGTGCAGGAGGCGACCGGCTTGCGCTGCCCCTCCACCTCGACGATGCATTGCCGGCAGGCGCCGACCGGGTCGAGCAGCGGGTGGTCGCAGAACCGCGGGACCTCGATGCCCAGCAGCTCGGCCGCCCGGATGATCAGCGTGCCCTTGGGGACGCTGACGGGCAGGCCGTCGATGGTCAGCGTGACGTGGTCGGGCGGCGGCGGGGGCGCCGCGCCCGCGCCCGCCGGCGCGTCAGTAGCGACAGTCATGTTCAGGCCGCTCCCATGAGTGTTGACGCTCCCAGATCAGCAGTTGCCATCAGTGCGCTCCCGCCAGCGCGCTCGTCGAGCCCGGCGCGACGCCGTTGCTCGACGGGGCCTGCTGCCGTGGCTTCGCCGCCGCGGCGAACTCCTCCGGGAAGTGCTTGATGCCCGACACGATCGGCGACACGGCGCCGTCTGCGAGCGCGCAGAACGCGCGGCCGAAGATGTTGTCGCAGGCGTCGGTAAGGGTGTCGATGTCCCTCGGGTCGCCCTGGCCGCGCTCCATCCGGGACAGGATCTGCACCAGCCAGGGGGTGCCCTCCCGGCACGGGGTGCACTTCCCGCAGGACTCGTGGGCGTAGAACTGGGTCAGCCGCCGGACGATCGGGACCATGTCCACGGTGTCATCCATGATCATGAGGGCCGCCGTGCCGAGCAGCGAGCCGGCCGCCGCCACCCCGTCGAAGTCCAGCGGGACGTCGAGGTGCTCGGCGGTCAGCATCGGCGTCGAGGAGCCTCCGGGGGTCCAGGCCTTCAGCGCCCGGCCGCCCCGCACCCCGCCGGCCAGCTCCAGCAGCTCGCGCAGCGTGGTGCCCATCGGTGCCTCGTACTGGCCCGGCCGGGTGACGTGGCCGGACAGGCTGTAGATCTTCGGCCCGGGCGACTTCTCGGTGCCCATCGAGCGGAACCACTCGACGCCGTTGTTGACGATGAACGGCACCGAGGCGATCGTCTCGACGTTGTTGATGACCGTCGGCGAGTTGTAGAGGCCGTGCGTCGCCGGGAACGGCGGGCGCAGCCTCGGCTGGCCGCGCCGGCCCTCCAGCGAGTCGAGCAGGGCCGTCTCCTCGCCGCAGATGTACGCGCCGGCGCCGGAGTGGATCACCAGGTCGAGGTTGAAGCCGCTGCCCAGGATGTTCGTCCCGAGGTAGCCGGCCCGGTAGGCCTCGGCCACCGCGTTGCGCAGCCGGCGGGCGGCGTGGACGAGCTCGCCGCGGACGTAGACGAACGCGTGGTTCGCGCGGACCGCGAACGAGGCGACGATGATGCCCTCGATCAGCGAGTGCGGGTCCGTCATCATCAGCGGGGCGTCCTTGCAGGTGCCCGGCTCGCCCTCGTCGGCGTTGACGACCAGGTAGTGCGGCTTGCCGTCGCCCTGCGGGATGAAGCTCCACTTCATCCCGGTCGGGAAGCCGGCGCCGCCCCGGCCGCGCAGGCCGGAGTCCTTGACCATCTTGATGACCGCGTCGGGCCCGAGGTCGAACGCCGCCTGGACCGAGCTGTAACCGCCGTGCTCCGCGTAGGTCTCCAGGGTCCAGATCCCGGGGACCTTCCAGTGCGCGGTGAGGACCGGGGTGACGGGCATCGTCACGCCCCCTTTGTCGTTTTATCGGCAGGTGCGGCCGGCGTGGTCGTGTCGGCAGGAGGAGCGGCCGGCGTCGTGGTGTCGGCCGGCTGCGTCCCGGCGATCTCGCCCTGCCAGCCGGCCTGCTCTGCGATCGTCAGCCCGACGACCGACGGCTCAAGGAACCCGGCCCCGGCGACGCCCTCGGGCCGCGGGTCCTCGAACCCGGCGAGCTGGTAGGAGACCTCTTTGAAGGTGCACAGCGGGCCGCCCCGGGTGGACGTGGGCCGCTCGCCGCGCGCCAGCGCCTCGACGATGCCCTCGGCCGCCGCCGTGTCGACGCCGTCATAGAACTCGTAGTTGACGGTCATGACCGGGGCGTAGTCGCAGGCCGCCAGGCACTCGGCGTGCTCCAGCGTGATCGCGCCGTCGGCGGTGGTCTGGTCGTGGCCGACGCCGAGCTTCTTCGACAGCCGGTCATAGACGTCCTGGCCGCCCACCAGGGAGCAGGACAGGTTCGTGCAGACCGAGACCAGCCAGTCCCCGACCGGGTGGCGCTTGTACATCGTGTAGAAGCTCGCGACCGCGTGGACCTCGGCCGCGGTGAGGCCGAGCTGCTTGGCGCAGAAGTCGACGCCCTCCGCGGTGACGCAGCCTTCCTCGGCCTGCACCAGGTGCAGCAGCGGCAACAGGGCCGAACGCTGCCGCCCGAGCGGGTACCGGGCGATGACCTCCGCCGCGGCGGCCACCGTCGCGGCGCTGAACGGCCCGACTCCGGTCCCCACCCCAGCCGGGGTGGGCCCGGTCACGGCGTCGGGAACCGTCGGAACCTCGGACGGGGACAGCCCGTTCTTGGTCTCAGATGTGCCGGGCCCGCTCCTGGCCCCAGATGTCGTCGGCATCAACGATCAACTCCCCCGAGCACCGGGTCGACCGAGGCGACCGCGACGATCACGTCGCCGACCTGCCCGCCCTCGGTCATCGCGGGCACCGCCTGCAGGTTGACGAAGCTTGGGTCACGCACGTGGACGCGGTAGGGCCTGGTCCCGCCGTCGCTGACGACGTGGACGCCCAGCTCGCCGCGCGGGCCCTCGATCGCCGTGTAGACCTGGCCGGGCGGTACCCGGAAGCCCTCGGTGACCAGCTTGAAGTGGTGGATCAGGGCCTCCATCGAGGTACCCATGATCTTCCGGATGTGGTCGAGCGAGTTACCCATGCCATCGGAGCCGATGGACAGCTGCGCCGGCCAGGCGATCTTCTTGTCCGCGACCATGACCGGGCCGGGGCCGAGTCTCGACAGCTTGTCCAGGCACTGCTCGATGATCTTCAGGGACTCGGTCATCTCCTCCAGCCGCACCAGGTAGCGGGCGAAGGAGTCGGCCTCGGTGGCCGTCGGCACGTCGAACTCGTAGTTCTCGTAGCCGCAGTAGGGCATCGTCTTGCGCAGGTCCCACGGCAGGCCGGCGGCCCGCAGCAGCGGCCCGGTGACGCCCAGCGCGAGGCAGGCTGACGCGTCCAGATAGTTGACGTCGATCATCCGGTTGCGCCAGATCGGCTGACCGGTCAGCAGCCGGTGGTACTCCTTGATCCGGCCGGGCATGTCCTTGAGGAACACCCGGATCGCCTTCTCGGCGCCGTCCGGCAGGTCCTGGGCGAGGCCACCGGGGCGGACGTACGCGTGGTTCATCCGCAGGCCCGTGATCATCTCGAGCAGGTCGAGGATCTTCTCGCGCTCACGGAAGCCGACGATCATCGCTGTGGTGGCGCCGAGCTCCATGCCCGAGGTGGCGAGGCCGACCAGATGCGAGGAGATCCGCTGCAGCTCCATCACCAGGACCCGGATGACGGTCGCCCGCTCGGGAACCTGGTCGGTGATGCCGAGCAGCCTCTCCACCGACAGGCAGTAGGCCGTCTCGGTGAACAGCGGCGAGAGGTAGTCCGCCCGGGTCAGGAAGGTGACCGCCTGGGTCCAGGTGCGGTACTCGCAGCTCTTCTCGATGCCGGTGTGCAGGTAGCCGATGACCAGCCGGGTCTGCCGGACCGTCTCGCCCTCGATGTCGAGCACGAGGCGCAGCACGCCGTGCGTCGACGGGTGCTGCGGACCCATGTTGACGACGATCGTCTCGGCGGCCTCTTCGCCGGCGCCGAGGACCTGCTCCCAGTCCCCACCGGTGACGGTGTAGACGCGGTTCGCGCCCGCCTCCGTGAAGCCGGCCTCGTATGGGGCGTGCGTTTCAGTACTCACGAGTAGCTCCGGCGCTTCTCGGGCGGCGGCACCTGGGCGCCCTTGTAGTCGACCGGGATGCCGCCGAGCGGGTAGTCCTTGCGCTGCGGGTGACCGAGCCAGTCGTCCGGCATCATGATCCGCGTCAGCGCGTGGTGGCCCTCGTAGACGATCCCGAAGAAGTCGTACGTCTCCCGCTCGTGCCAGTCGGCGGTCGGCCAGAGCGGCGTCAGGCTCGGCATCACCGGATCCTCGACCGACACCGACACCTCGACGCGGATCCGGCGCCGGTGGGTCAGCGACAGCAGGTGGACGACGGAGTGCAGCCGCCGGCCGCTCGGGTCGTCCGGGTAGTCGGCACCGGAGAGCGACGAGAGCAGCTCGAAACGCAGCGCCGGATCGTCGCGCAGGGTGCGGGCGACGTCGAGCAGCCGCTCGCGACGGACGTGGAGCGTCAGCTCGCCGCGGTCGACGACCACCAGCTCGATGGCCTCGTCCAGCCCGGCGAAGGCCCGCTCCAGCGCGTCGTAGATCGCGTCGGCGTGCTCGTCGCCGAACGGGCGCTCGCTGGACGAGAGCACCCGAGCCGGGGCGACCAGCCCGCCGAAGCCGGACGTGTCCCCGCTCCCCTTCGCGCCGAAGGCGTCGTGCCGGGCGCCCGCGCGGCCGTTGAGGCCGGCGCCACCGCCCTGTTCCAGGTCACTCATCAGCCCAGGTCCTCGGTCGTCGGTCCGGTGCCGCGGCCGTGGACGTCGTCCGTCGGCTCGGCGTCGAACAGCTCCGCGTCGAACGCCTCCGCGTTGGGCTGGCCGACGACCGGGAGCAGCTTGCGGCGGCCGAACACCGACGGCGGCGCGACGGCGGCGGGCCTGCGGTCGTTCAGCTCCGGCTCGACGGCGCCGCGGCCGGCCGGCAGCGGGGCGCCCGCGGGCATCCGGAACCGCTTGCGGTCGTTCACCGACAGCGTCCGGGTGTCGAGGCTGCCCTCGGGCAGCGCGGACTGGGCGGTCGCGACCTCGATCGGCTTCGGGTACGGCGAGTTGCCGATCTCGGTGCGGTCCAGCTTGCCGTCGACCGGGCCGGTCTGGATCTTCCGGTGGATCTTCATGATCGCGTCCATCAGCATCTCGGGCCGCGGCGGGCAGCCGGGGAGATACATGTCGACCGGGACGATGTGGTCGACGCCCTGGACGATCGCGTAGTTGTTGAACATGCCGCCGGAGCTGGCGCAGACGCCCATCGCGAGCACCCACTTGGGCTCGGGCATCTGGTCGTAGATCTGGCGCAGCACCGGGGCCATCTTCTGGCTGACCCGGCCGGCCACGATCATCAGGTCGGCCTGGCGGGGGCTCGCGCGGAAGACCTCCATGCCGAACCGAGCCAGGTCATAGCGCGCGGCGCCGGTGCCCATCATCTCGATGGCGCAACAGGCCAGGCCGAACGTCACCGGCCACAGCGATGACTTGCGGCCCATTCCGGCCAGCTTCTCGACACTGGCGAGAAGCACGCCGCTGGGCAGCTTCTCTTCTAGTCCCATTCCAGGCCTCCCCGCCGCCAGACGTAGGCATAGGCGACGAACACCGTAGCCACGAACAGCACCATCTCGACGAGGCCGAACACGCCAAGCCCGCCGAAGGCGACCGCCCACGGGTACAGGAAGATGATCTCGATGTCGAAGACGATGAAGAGCATCGCGATGAGGTAGAACTTCACCGGGAAGCGGCGGGGCCCGGCAGCCTGGGGCTCCGGCTCGATGCCGCACTCATAGGCGTCGAGCTTTGCCCGGTTGAACCGCTTCGGCCCTACCAGCATGCTGATCACGATCGACCCGCCCGCGAACGCTGTGGCGATCGCGATCAGGACGAGGATCGGCACGTAGTTGGAGAGCATGCCGAACTCCTCTCTCCGGAGATAATTTTGGCCGGCGGTGCGCCGGTTCGGTTCTGTTCCCTTATACGCCGCCCTGGCCGGACGGTCCTACTCGGTCCAGGTTTCCGCTCGCAAGAACGGGCATGGTCACACAATTGCGCACCAGCGCGGTCGTGTTGCCTTCGGCGCGCAATAGGACCAGTACGGACGGACCTTTTGACCCACGTTGTTCGGATCACCGCCGCGGTTTCCCTGCACGACATCCCCCAGACCGCCGGGCGAGGCTTGCGCGTATCGCTGGCTCGGGCTGGGCCGGCCGCGGCGCAGGCGCCGTCGTAGCTAGGCGCTCGGGGCGAGCCGGCACAGCGCGTTGATCACCCGGTCGTGCGCATCACCTCCCCGCGGGTCAGTCAGGTTCGCCATGATCTTCAACATGAACCTCATGAGAACCGGGTGCGGGAGGCCGTACTTCGTGGCCAGCCGCATCACGGTCGGGTTGCCGATGAGGTTCACGAAGACGCGTCCGAGCGTGTAATAGCCGCCGTAGCGGGCCCGCACCGCCTCCGGGTACTGGAGTAGCGCCTTCTCCCGCCCCGCGTCCGCCGGCCGGGCCAGCGCCTGCGCGACCACCTCGGCCGCGAGCTCGCCGGACTCCATCGCGTAGGCGATGCCCTCGCCGTTGAACGGGTTGACCATGCCGGCGGCGTCGCCGACAAGCAGCACACCGTCGGAGTAGTGCGGGGTGCGGTTGAAGCCCATCGGCAGTGCGCTGCCGCGCACCGGCCCGGTGGCGTTGTCCTCGGTGTAGCCCCATTCGGCGGGCAGCGCGGACAGCCAGCGGCGCAGCAGGTCCCGGTAGTCGGTGTTCCCGAAGGCCGGGGTGGTGTTCAGGATGCCGAGACCGACGTTGCTGGTGCCGTCGCCCATTCCGAAGATCCAGCCGTAGCCGGGCAGCAGCCGGCTGGCGTTCGGCTTGCCCTCCCAGAGCTCCAGGTGCGACTCGAGGTAGTCGTCATGGGTGCGCGGGCTGCGGTAGTAGCGGCGGACCGCGACCCCGAGCGGCCGGTCGTCGCGCCGCCGGATGTCCATCGAGAGGGCGAGGCGAGCGCTGTTCCCGTCGGCGGCCACGACGACCGGGGCGCGGTAGGTCACCGGCTCCTTGTCGTCCCCGGAACGGGCCGTCACGCCGACGACGCGCCCGGTCCGGTCATCCCGCACCGGGCCGGACACCGTGGTGTCCTCGCGCAGCCGGGCACCGGCCTTCTCGGCCGCCCGGGCGAGCAGCTCGTCGAAGTCCGCGCGCGGGCGGACGAGGCCGTAGTCCGGGAAGCTCGCCAGCTCCGGCCAGGGCAGCTCCAGGCGCAGGCCGCCACCGACGATCCGCAGGCCCTTGTTGCGGGCCCAGCCGGCCTCCTCGCCGGTCTCGATCCCCATCTTGACCAGGGCTGCCACCGCTCGCGGCGTCAGGCCGTCGCCGCAGACCTTGTCCCGCGGGAAGGTCGCCTTCTCCAGCAGCAACACGTCCAGGCCCGCGTTCGCCAGGTGGTACGCGGCGGCGGAGCCAGCCGGGCCGGCACCAACGACGATCACGTCGGCATCGGCGCCTGTCGCGCCGCCCGACGTCACCGTGGTCCCAGTCACCCGATGCTCCCCACCGACAACCGACTCCCCACCAGGTCCCACACCGATCCGCCTCCCTGAGCTCCGCACGTCCTTCGCGGATCCTCCGGGGCGGACCGGCGGGAACCCCGGCCGTTCGCCGGTCGTTGCCCGCGTGTTCCTCACCACGCTCGTGAATTTCTTCACGAGCGTCCTGCCACGGCCGAGTGTAGGCGCTCACACCGCCATTGGCATCAACCAGGATGCTTCCGCTCCCAGACTGGCCGACCTCGCTGTTCGGACGACCACGAAGGGTCGCGGCGCTGCCACCTACGTCGCACGATGAGGCCCGATCGACGGCCGGGACGCCAAATCGGGCAGATGGCGGGCCACCACCTATGCGCCTTGATCACCGTTTCGGCCTTCTGGTGGTCGCCATCCAGGTCGGATCACGACCATGCGAGGGCCGAAACGGCGATCACCGGGTGGTGCGCGACAGACCTGCCCAGATCCAGGCGATACGGGTTAGCGGTCGCCGTGGTGCAGGGCGACGATGCCGCCTGTCAGGTTCCGCCAGCCGACGTTGGTCCAGCCGGCCGCCGTGAGGAGCCCGGCGAGGTCGGGCTGCGCGGGCCAGGCTCTGATCGACTCGGCCAGGTAGACGTAGGAGTCGGCGCTGCTGGAGACCGCGCGGGCGACCGCGGGCAACGCGCGCATCAGGTACTCCAGGTACACCCGGCGCATCGGGCCCCAGGTCGGCTGGCTGAACTCGCAGACGACCAGCCGCCCGCCCGGCCGGGTCACCCGCCGCAGCTCGGCCAGGCAGGCCGGCACGTCCGCGACGTTGCGCAGTCCGAAGGAGATCGTCACCCGGTCGAAGGCCGCGTCCGGGAACGGCAGTCGCAGCCCGTCCCCGGCGACCAGCCGCACCGAGCCGGCGACCGGTGGCCGCCGGGCCAGCCGCGCCTGGCCCGCGCGCAGCATGCCGACGGAGAAGTCGCAGGCGAGCACCTCGGTGCCGGCGGCGGCGAACGCCCGTGACGACGTGGCGGTACCGGCGGCCAGGTCGAGCACCCGCTGGCCCTCGGCGAGCCGCAGCTCGCGCGCGGTCGCCTTGCGCCAGCCGCGGTCCATCCCGGCCGACAGGACCGCGTTGGTGATGTCGTACCGGCGCGCCACCTGGTCGAACATCGCGGCGACCTGGTCCGGACGTTTGTCCAGTCCGGCCCGCCCTCCCCGGCCGGGCTGGACGCCCCGGCCAGGCTCGACGACGACGGGATCGGGCCCTACGGCCGGCCCTGGGGCTTCGTCGGGCTTGGGCCCTACGGCTGAGCCGGGGGCCTCGTCGGGCTCGGGGGTACGCGCCACGTCGGGCTTGCCCATGGCCGTCACCGCCGTGGCTCCTGGGCCACGGCGCGGTCCAGGCGCATTCAGCTCGCCTGGACGAGCGGGAGCGCGGTGGACGAGTAGTGCGAGGCGACCCGCTCGTCCACCGGGTCGTCGGCCGGGTCACGGTGGACGACGAGGTGGTTGTAGAGGGTGTCGCGCTGGGCCGGGATTCGGTCGGCCGAGCGGATCAGGTGGATCAGTTCGGTCCGGTTGGTCCGGTGCCTGGCGCCGGCCGAGGAGACGACGTTCTCCTCCAGCATCACCGAGCCGAGGTCGTCGGCTCCCATGTGCAGGGTGAGCTGGCCGACCTCCTTGCCGGTCGTCAGCCACGAGCCCTGTAGATGGGCGACGTTGTCGAAGAACAGCCGGGCGACGGCGACCAGGCGCAGATACTCGAAGAGCGTCGCCTGGGTGCGGCCCTTCAGGTGGTTGTTCTCCGGCTGGTAGGTCCACGGGATGAACGACCGGAAGCCGCCAGTACGGTCCTGCACGTCGCGGATCATCCGCATGTGCTCGATCCGCTCGGCGTTCGTCTCACCGGTGCCCATCATGAAGGTCGCCGTCGACTCGAGGCCCAGGCCGTGCGCGGTCTCCATCACCGAGAGCCAGACGTGGCCCGGCTCCTTGAGCGGCGCGATCGCTGCCCGCGGCCGCTCGGTGAGGATCTCGGCGCCGGCGCCGGCGAAGCTGTCCAGCCCGGCGTCCCGCAGCCGGACGATGACCTGCTCGTGGCTCAGTCCCGAGGTGCGCCCGATGTGCACGACCTCGCTCGCTCCCAGCGAGTGCAGCGCCAGCTGCGGGTAGGCCGCCTTGATCGAGGAGAAGGCGTTCTCGTACCACTCGATGCCGAACTCGGGGTGGTGCCCGCCCTGCAGCATGATCTGGGTGGCGCCGAGATCGACCGCCTCGCCGCACTTGACGACGATGTCGGCGACGTCGCGGACCCAGCCCTCTTCGTGCTTCGGCGCCCGGTAGAACGCGCAGAACTTGCACGCGGTCACGCAGACGTTGGTGTAGTTGATGTTTCGATCGATGATGTAGGTCGCGATGCCGTCCGGGAAACGACGTCGACGCACGGCGTCCGCGGCCTGCCCGAGCTCGTGCAGCGGCGCCTGCGTGTAGAGCAGCAACGCCTCGTCGGGGGTGATCCGGCCACCATCGGCAGCCCGGGCCAGCAAGGATCGGATCTCGCTCACCCCGACGACGTTACGCGTCGTCCCCGGGCGCTGGAGCGCTCGGGGACGACAGGTGCCGGTGCTGGGGGGGTCAGTAGCTGGGGCCCTTGCCGCTGGGCGGGGAGCCGCCGCCTCGATTGCGGAACTTGTCGGCGAAGTTTGTGATCTTCGCCTTGTTCTCGGGCTTGGTCGCCTGCGACTTGACCTTGTTGATCATCTCCTGGGTCTTCGGGCTGTGCAGCATCTCCGAGACCCGCTGCGTGAAGTTGGCCATGACGGGGTTGTACCTGCCATAGGCCTTCATCATGCGCGCCGAACACGTTCTGTCTGTCGCCCAGTCACCCGTCGTGGGTGACTGTCACTGACCTGGCGGCGCGGGCGGAGCCGTGATGCCGGTCTTGTCCTGCAGTCGCTTGCTGATCTGATCGCCGAGCTGGCCACCGACGTTGCCCGTCTGATGGCGCCACTGCTGCTCGATCCGGTGCACCAGGCGCTGCTGCAACGTCTGGCGCTTCTTGTCGACAGCGCTCGCGATCCGGTCGGCCGACCCGAGCAGCACCAGAACCAGGATGACGAAGATGATCGTCTTCTTGAACGGGATGTGCAGCCGCATCCGCCTGCGGCGCCGGGGCATCCGCTCACGGCGGGAGACCGGCTCCGGGGCGGGCGGCGCCGGGCGGGCCTGCGCGGGCGGCTGATACGGCGGTCGGTGCGGAGCCTGCGGGGCGGCGGGGGGTGGCGCCGGGCGAGCCTGCGGCTGCGCCGGGGCGGCCGGCTTCTCGTAGCGGATGTAGCCGTCGCGAGGACGGCGGCCCGCGGCCCGGTTGGCGGCGCCGCCAGCCTGGTAGCCGCCACCGTTCGGATAGCCGCCCGCGCCAGGCGCGCGCCCGGCTCCACCCGCACCGGCCGGGTAACCGGAGCCCTGGCCACCGTCGCCGGCCTGGCGAGCCCGCGGGTCGGCGCGCTGGCGGTACCGGTCGCCACCGTCGGCGGGCTGGCGCGGCGCCACCTCCTGGCCGCCGCGGTACGCGGAGCCGCCGCCCGCGCCCCGGCCGTCCGGACGGGCGAGTCCCGACCCCGCGGCGTAGCCGGCGGCCGCGCCCGCGACGGCGCCGTAACCGGCGGCCTTCGCGGCCGAGGATCGCGCCGGGGCCTCGGTCGGCCCGCCGATCCGGGTCGGGTCGACGCCACCGACGCCGGGCCAGGTGCCGTCGAGGACCCGGGTCGCGGCGGCACGCACGTTGCTCCGGCCGGGCTCGCCGAGGAGGGTCAGCAGGATCTGCTCCCCGGACGGGCGCAGCCTCGGGTCACGACCGAGCGTCCGCGCCACCACGGGTCGCAGGTCCTCCGGGATGCCGGACAGATCCGGGGTGCCGGTGAGGACCCGCTCCGAGATCTCGTAGAAGGTGCCCTGGCCGTAAGGGTGCACTCCGGTGGCGGCGTAGCCGATCAACAGGCCCCAGGCGAAGATGTCGGTCGCCGGCCCGACCGGGCTACCCTCCATCTGCTCCGGGGCCATCCAGCCGAGCGAACCGAGCACGATGCCGGACCGGGTACGGCCGGCGACGGCGTCCAGCGCCCTGGCGATCCCGAAGTCGATCACGCGCGGGCCGGAGTAGGACAGCATGACGTTGCTGGGCTTGAGGTCGCGGTGCACGATGCCGGCGCCGTGGATCGCGGTCAACGCACTGGCCACGCCGACCGCGACACCCTGCAGCGTCGACATGCCGAGCGGGCCGGACTCCTCGACGACCTCGTCGAGCCGCTTCCCGTCGATGAACTCGGTCACCAGGTAGGGGTTGCGGGCATGCGGGTCGGCGTCGAGGACCTCTGCCGTGCAGAACGGCGCGACCCGCCGGGCCGCCGTGACCTCGTCGCCGAACCGAGCGCGGAACTCGTCGTCGTTCGCCAGCTCGCCCCGGATGACCTTGACCGCCACCCGCCGGCCACGCGCGTCACGGCCGAGGTAGACGGCACCCATGCCGCCGGCACCGAGCCGGCTGAGGATCTCGTATCGGCCGATCTGGCGCGGGTCGGAGGAGCGCAGCGGTTCGCCCGGGAGCGGCGGCCCAGCCGAGGACCGCTCCGGTCGCACCGATCGTTCCGTCACTGCCACCCCGCTCGTCGACCTCGCTTCATTGTCCATCCACGCCTGGCGTGACCCAGGACACGTCGGCCGCGACGCCAGCCGTTGGAATTCCCAACAGCCGCAGGGCGTCAACACCGAGGCTTCTAGCTGTGTTCTTGCCGACGGTAACCCGCTGACCGGCGCTACCCGGAGACTTGTCGAAGTTCTGACCTTTCCGGGCCGGTCCCTGACGGACCAGCACCTGCGACGTCACCCCAGGTTCCGCCACGGGTGTGACATTGGACGGCCGACTCTCCGACAACCTGGATCAGGGCGCGTGAGGCGGGCCTCGGGCAGTATGAAGGGCCTGGAGTACTCCAGAGGCACCGAACTGGCCGCAGGACTGGTTGTCCGGCAACAGAGACTCGTTGTCCGGCAAACGGAATGTCGGCGGGTTCGGGCGGTATGAACGCGCTTTCGGCAGTCCAGGGCCCGGTCGGGCCAGAGCGAGCTTCGGGCCCGGGTCCGCGGGCGCCAGCGGATGGAGAGACGCCATGGGTGACACGTCCGTCGACCAGTCCATCGACATGCTCATCGTCGGCGCCGGCCCGGCAGGGCTGTTCGCCGCCTACTACGCGGGCTTCCGCGGCATGTCGGTCGCACTGATGGACTCCCTGCCCGAGGCCGGTGGCCAGGTGACCGCGATGTACCCGGAGAAGGTCATCTACGACGTCGCCGGGTTCCCCGCGGTACGCGGCCGCGAGCTCGTCAACGACCTGGTCGCGCAGGCCGCGCCGTTCAACCCGCTCTACCTGCTCGGTCAGCAGGCCGCCGAGATCACGCACGAGCCGGACGCCATCGTGGTCACCAGCGCGGAGGGCCTGCGGGTCCGGGCCAAGGTGGTCCTGATCACGGGCGGTCTCGGCACCTTCACCCCCCGCCCGCTGCCCACGGGGACCGAGCATCTGGGCCGCGGCCTCGTCTACTTCGTCCCCCGCCTCGACGACCTCCGGGACCTCGACGTCGTGGTCGTCGGCGGCGGCGACAGCGCCTTCGACTGGGCGCTGGCGCTCGAGCCGCTGGCCCGCTCCGTCACCGTCGTGCATCGCCGGGACAAGTTCCGCGCCCACCAGCACACCATCGACCGGGTGCTCGCCTCGTCCGCCGAGGTCCTCACGTTCACCGAGGTCGCCGCGATCAGCGGCGAGGAGCGGATCGAGAAGGTCGAGCTGGTGCACAGCAAGTCCGGCGACCGGCACGTCCGGCCGGCACAGGCGGTCGTCGCGGCGCTCGGCTTCACGGCCGACCTCGGGCCGCTGACCCGCTGGGGCCTGAACATCGACAAGCGGCACATCGTGGTCGACTCGACCATGTACACCGGCGTCGAGCGGATCTTCGCGGCCGGCGACATCACCGAGTACCCCGGCAAGGTCCGCCTGATCGCCACCGGCTTCGGCGAGGCCGCCACGGCCGTCAACAACGCCGCCCCGGTCATCGACCCGTCCGCGAAGGTCTTCCCAGGCCACAGCTCCGACGACGGCGCCCCGGCCGTCTGATCTGAGTCGGCCCCTGCCCCGAGACGGCGCCGGGCCCGCCACGGCGCAGACTGGTCAGGTGCGAGGTCTGCTGGTGATCGGGCACGGGTCCCGCCGCGACGAGGCCAACGCGACCGTTTTCGCGTTGGCCGCGTCGCTCGCGGCCGAGCCCACCGCGGTTGGCGGGCCGGCCGCCTGGGACGCCGTGGAGGCCGCGTTCCTGGACGTGCTGCGGCCCGACATCGCCGACGGCTACACGGCTCTCGTCGACGCGGGCTGCACTCGGATCGTCGCGCACCCGTTCTTCCTGTTCGCCGGGCGGCACACGGCCCGCGACATCCCGGCGGCACTCGCGCAGGTGCAGGCGCGGCACCCACACACCACCTGGAGCGTCACCGAGCCGCTCGGCCTGCACCCGGGCGTCGTCACGACCGTCCGCGCCCGCATCGCCGAGTGCCTGGCGACCGGGCCCGACACCGATCAGGATCCGTCGGGCGGGTGAGACGGTTCGTCAGTCCGGGCTGCCGGACCCGGGCGGTGGTACCAGGCCGCAGACCGCGGTGACGAGGCCGGCGATGCCGGGTTCGTTGGCGACGGCGTCGACCCGGATGCCCGTCTCCTCGCAGGCGAGGACCGTGCGCCTGCCCATGGCGACGACGAGCAGTCCGGGCGGAAGCGGGCCGTAGAGCTCGGCGGTGCGACGGGCGGCGGTCGACGAGGCGAAGGCCACCGCCTGCAGCCGGCCGGCGCGCAGGTCGGCGGCGACGGACGGGTCGGGTTCGGCCGGGATGTCGGTCTGCAGGGTGATGCGCCGCACCGTTCGGACCCCCATCGGCGGCGCGGCCGACGCGCAGACGGCGACCTTGAGGCCGGTAACCGGGATCTCGGTGACGATCACGTGCGCGACCCGCACCTCGGCCGACGAGCGGACCGTCGCGAGCCCGAGGGACTCCAGCGCCACCGCCGCCGAGTCGGACGCGGAGACCAGGGTCAGGCCGGCGAGCGCCCGGACGTCGTGGCCGGCCCCGCGCAGCAGGGTGACCACCGTCGTGACCTCGTCGGCGTCGGCGAGCACCAGCGCGTCGGCACCTGGCAGCGCGGCGAGCAGCGAGGACGCGTCCGGCACCGGCGCGAGCGTCGACACCACCGTCTCGACGGCGTCGGCCCCCTGCCTGCGCAGGTCACGGGCCAGCAGACCCGGGCGCTGCCGGGTGCGTGGCACCAGCACGCGCACTCCGGTCAGCGGTCCGCGCTCTGCGCCGGCCGGAGTCGGCAGCGCCACCCGGTCCACCTGTCCGCTCCCGTCGTAGTTGAGGTCGAGATCCGCCGTGTCGGCGTTCACGTCCTGGTTTGTGTTCCATTCTGGCCGGCCGGCAGGCGGGTCCGGCCGAGACGTCGCCAGCCGGGCGGATGCCGGCCGGGCCGACCCCTGGCGGTGCGGGGAGGCGGCGCCGCGGGCGTCGATACGGGCGGCGACGTCCCCGACGACGATGACGGCCGGCGAGCGAACCCCGGTCTCGACGGCGTCCGCGCCGAGGGACTCCAGGGTCGTCCGCAGGACCCGCTGGGTCGGGGTGGTGGCCCGCTCCACCACGGCCACCGGAGTTCCCGGTTCCCGCCCGGCGGCCAGTAACGCGTCAGCGATCGCGACGAGGTGGGCGACCCCCATCATGATCACGAGCGTGAGCGCCGGCGATGTCAGGGTGGCCCAGTCCACCGTCGAGTCCGGATGCCCGGGCGGCAGATGGCCGGAGACGATCGCGACGTCCTGGGCGAGGCCCCGGTGGGTGACCGGGATGCCAGCGAAAGCTGGGCCGGCGAGCGCGGACGACACACCGGGCACCACCGTCACCCGGACGCCGGCCGCGGCGCAGGCCTCGGACTCCTCGCCGCCGCGACCGAGCAGGTAGGGATCGCCGCCCTTGAGCCGGACGACCCGGGCACCCGCCAACGCCCGGTCCACGAGCAGCGCGTTCACCTCGTCCTGGCCCCGCAGGTCGCCCTCCGGGCCGATCCGGACGAGCTCGGCGCCGGGCCGGAGATAGCCGTGCAGGGCGGCGTCCGCGGCCAGGTCGGTGATCACGACGTCCGCGCCCGCCAGCAGTTCGGCGCCACGCACGGTGATCAGACCCGGGTCACCCGGCCCGGCCCCGACCAGCCAGACGTGACCACGACGCGGTGACGCTCCGTTGCCACGTCCGGCTGGTCGGGGCCGGCCGTCCGCGCCGCGCGGGCGCGAAGGCGGCCCGGCGCCGTCCCCCCAGCCGCTCGCCACGCACGGAACGTTACCGGCTTTGCCCGGTCACGCCCCGACTTGCACGACCAACCTGGCACCATCGGTCGAATCCGCCCCAAATCGGGCGACGACGACTCACGCCAGGGTCAGTGGATGCCGCACTCGGTCTTCGTCGTGCCGGACCAGCGGCCCGCGCGGCCGGTACCGCGCCGGGTGCACGGCCAGCAGCCGACCGACTCGTATCCGTCGGACAGCAGCGGGTTGACGAGGACGTTGTTCTCCGCGACGTAACGATCGACGTCCTCGTCGGTCCAGGCCGCCAGCGGGAGGATCTTCACCTTCCCGCGCCGCTCGTCCCACCCGACGACGGGCAGGGCCTTGCGGCCGGACGACTCGGTCCGGCGGGACCCGGCGGCCCAGGCCTGGTAGGGCGCGAGCGCCCGGTCCAGCGGGACGACCTTGCGCATCCGGCAGCACAGATCCGGGTCGCTGGCGTACAGGTCCTTGCCGTGGACGGCGTCCTGGCCGGCGACGGTCAGCTGTGGCCGAACGCTGATCAGCGGCAGATTGTAGGTCGCCGCGACCGCGTCACGAGTGCCGATCGTCTCGGCGAAATGGTAGCCGGTGTCGATGAAGACGACCGGTACGTCCGACCTGATCTTCGCGAGCATGTCGACGAGGACGGCTTCGGCCATGGACGCCGCGACGACGAGCTTGGTCCCGAACTCCTCGACGGCCCAGCGCAGGATCTCCTCGGCTGGCGCGTCGGCCAGTTCCCTGCCCACGCGCTCGGCGCGGGCCTTCAACGCGGCGTCCATCAGCCGTTCTCCTCAGGTGCGGTCGCTTCAGGCCGATTAGTCGAGGTCGGGCGCGGGGTCGAGGTCACGGTGGTGGCGCTGGCCAGCGCGGTCAGGTTCAGCCGGAAGGAGCGCTGACACGAGCGGCAGGCCCAGTGGCCGTGCCCCTCGCCGGCGACCCCTTCGGGGATGTCCGGGACGAGGGACTCCTCGCCGCAGTAGGGACAGAAGAACGGGACCGCGCGGCCGCTCATGCGTGGGCCACCACCGCGTCGTGCATGATCTTGGCCTCGTCGACCGTCTCCACCCAGTCGGCGAAGGTCTGACCGTCGGTCCTGTCGCCCTGGTAGGTCTTCAGTAGCCCGACGACGTAGTCGACCAGCTCGTCCGCCGTGATCTTCAGGCCGCGGGACTTGCGGCCGAGCCGGGACCGGCTGCCCAGATGGCCACCGAGGTGCAGCTGGAAGCCCTCGACCATCTCGCCGCCCGGCCCGGGGACCAGCGAGCCCTTCAGGCCGATGTCGGCGACCTGGAAGCGGGCGCAGGCGTTCGGGCAGCCGTTGACGTTGATGCCGATCGGCTCGTCGAACTCCGGCAGCCGCGCCTCCAGCTCCTCGATCAGGCGGCCGGCGTTGGCCTTCGTCTCGACGATCGCCAGCTTGCAGAACTCGATGCCGGTGCAGGCCATCGTGCCGCGGCGGAACACGCTCGGGCGCACGACCAGGTCGAGCTCGGCCAGCGCCGCCTCGAGCGCGGGCACCTCGGCCTCGGCGACGTCGAGGATGACCAGCTTCTGCATGGTGGTCGCGCGGATGCGGCCCTGGGCGTGCCGGTCGGCGAGGTTCGCGACCGCGGTCAGCGTCGACCCGGTCAGCCGGCCGGCGCGCGGCGCGAAGCCGACCGCGAACGTCCCGTCCTTCTGCCGGTACACGCCGACGTGGTCGCGCCCCTCCGTGCGTGGCGCAGCCGGAGCCGGGCCGTCCGGCAGCGGCGCCTGGAGGTACTCCTTCTCCAGGGTCGCACGCACCCACTCCACGCCCATGTCGGCGACCAGGAACTTCAGCCGGGCGCGGGTGCGCAGCCGCCGGTAGCCGTAGTCGCGGAACAGGCAGGCGACGGCGTGCCAGACCTCGGCCACCCGCTCGGGCTGGACGAACGTGCCCAGGCGGACGCCCAGGTGCGGGTTCGTCGACAGGCCGCCGCCGACCCACAGGTCGTAGCCCGCGCCGAGCTCCGGATGCACGACGCCGACGAACGCGATGTCGTTGATCTCGTGCAGCGTGCAGTGGTCGGCGCAACCGGACATGGCCGTCTTGAACTTGCGCGGCAGGTTCGACAGCGACGGGTCGCCGACGAACTTCGCCACGACCTCGTCGATGACCGAGGTGGCGTCGATGACCTCGTCACCGTCGACGCCGGCGAGCGGGCAGCCGAGCATGACCCGCGGGGTGTCGCCGCAGGACTCCTCGGTGGTCATGCCGTTCGCCTCGAGGGCACCCCAGATCGCCGGGACGTCCTCGATCCGGATCCAGTGCAGCTGGATGTTCTGCCGGTCGGTGACGTCGGCGACGTCCCGGCCGTAGCGGGTCGAGATGTCGCCGATCACCCGCAGCTGGTCGGACGTCATCCGGCCGCCGTCGAGGCGGATCCGCTGCATGAAGTAGGCGTCCTCGATCTCCTCCGGTTCGAGGATCGCGGTACGCCCGCCGTCGATGCCCGGCTTGCGCTGGGTGTAGAGCCCCCACCAGCGGAACCGGCCGCGCAGGTCCTGCGGGTCGATGCTGTCGAAGCCGGTGTACGGGTACTGGTTGAGGATCCGGTCCCGGACCGCGAGGCCGTCCTGATCCTTCTTCATCCGCTCGTTGGCGTTGAGCGGTTCGCTGTAGCCGAGCGCCCACTGGCCCTGTCCCTTGGGACGGGTCGGGCGGGCTGGACGGGGCCGAGCTGGAGAAGTCATCTGATCTCTCGCGACGTTGGGAGGAGCGGGGCACCGTCTGCGGGACGGCACACGGTCCGGGTCAGCTTGTGTCCCTCTGACCAGCCGCCGGCCGGTCACCTCTGGCCATCCAGGGCCTGGTCACAGCGGGGGTCATCTCGCCAGGCCCGACGGCCGCGAGGCGGCCAGCCAGTTGTCCTGACGGGGAGCGAGGAAGGTCTAGCTCAGCCGGTCAGCGGGTGCGACAACAGCCCGCGCTGGCGACCCGGAGCAGGTCCACGTGCAGGCGCGAGACCAGCAGGAGCTCCGGAAGGCGCGGCGCCACGGCGGCGAACGGCCGCGAACGGTGGCGAGGCGCAGTCATAGACGCCATGGTTTCACAGATGCGACGAGGGCGCCGAGATTGTGGCGTAGACAATGCTCGACGAACAGGTTCACTATTTTACCCACCAGATTAGTGGGGATTCAAGTGGCCACCGTGCGCCGCGATGCGGGCAAGTGATCAGCCGGCCGGGGCGGAGCGCGCGCAGACAGCGCGCAGGCGATCGATGAGCGGGCCGGCTCCGAGGCCCTTCTCCATGACGTCGTCAGCGCCCAGCGCCACAGCCTCGTCACGGACGGTATAGGCCGAGAACCCGGTGAAGACGACCACCCGGGCGCCCGGCACCAGCCGGCGGATGCGCGGCAGCGCGGCGATCCCGTCCAGCACCGGCATCGCCACGTCGAGCAGGACTAGATCTGGCCCGGTCTGGGCGACCACGTCGACAGCCTCCGCTCCGTTGGCGGCCCGGCCGACGATCGTGAAGTCCGGTTCCATGTCCAGGAGCAGGCAGATCAGCTCGCGCACCCCGTCGGCGTCGTCCGCGACGACCACCCGAACCGGCGCTGGCCCGTAAGGGGTAGTGAAGGCACTCACGGGCGCCCCCGCCGGCCTGCCCGAACCGGCGGTACCTTCTTCCGCCGCCAGGTCCGCCCCTGCGTCTGGCCCTCCGGCTGAACCTCCGCGCGCCGCTCCATACGCCGCTCCGCCTGCCCCCAAGTCCGCGGCGATGTTCCGGTCCACTCCTACCGTTCTACCGGCTGGCGCACGGTGCGCCCATCGTCATTCGGGGTGGTATTCGCGGATGGCCCGGGGCACTCCGCCTGAATGGCGTGGCCGGAAAGCGCTAATCCGGGTAACGAGGCCCGTATGGGACCTTTTGCCTCTAGCGGCGCACGGTCCCGGACGCAATAGACTGATCACAAACAGTGACTCGCGGCGCGATCATGATTTAGGTCGGGATCGAGACCCGCGGTGCGACCAATGGGGTGCACATGCTGAATGCGGGCAGGCGGCAGGGCAGCCGTGGCCCGGAAGGCACGGCAGCCGTCGAGGGAATCTTCCACCAGGAGGTTCGACGTCGCCGCTGCGCCCGCGGTCTGTCCCGCGACGAGCTGGCCGAGAGAACCGGCTACAGCCGTCATTACGTCAGCCAGCTTGAGCAGCCGAGCAAGGGGATTCCTCCCCGCCCGGTGGTGGTCGCCGTCGACGCGGCGCTGTGCGCCGACGGCGCACTGGTCGCGCTGCGCGACGAGGCAGCCTCGGCACGGGCCGAGGCGACCGGCCGGGGGCGCGATCCTGAGCACGAGTCCCGCTCCCGGGTCCATGACCTGCTCGGCAACCGCCGCTGCGACGCCGAGCTGGACTACCTCGACCGGACGGTCGGAGAGCTGATCGCGATCGCCGGCAGCCTCGGCCCGCGCGACATCCGCGACCGGGTACTCGACCAGCAGGAGATCGTCGACGGCCTGCTGCGCACCCCGATGCTGCCGCACCAGCAGCTGCGGCTCTTCCTGATCGCCGGTCATCTGGCCGGCCTGCTCGCGATCGCATTGCTCGACCTTGGCGAGCTGTCCGGCGCCTGCACCTGCTGCCTGGAGGCGGCGGTGTTCACCGAGCTCACCGGCCACGCGGGGCTGCGTGCCTGGACGCTCGCGGTCAACCGGCTGGTGGCCGAGGCCGCGCGCCACGCCGAGGCGCTCGCCGCCCAGCCGAACGACGCGAAAAACGGTGACCTGACAATCGCGACAGAAGTCGACGAATTGGCGGTTCGCGACCTCGACGATCCGTACCCGGTATACAACCGCCCGGCGGCCGTCGTCGGCGCCGACGAAGCGACCGTCAGCCATCTCGACTTCGGTTATGTCGGCGGTTCCACAGCGGAGACCGATCCCGTGGGATACGGGACCCCGGAGGCGCCCCGCGACCTGATCGCCTGGCGGGTCGACGAGCTCGCCGCCGGTCGATTCGGCTACGACCCGCCAGAGTTCGGCGCGGAACCGGCCGGCCCGCCGTGGCGCGGCGTCGGCGACGTGCTGACCGCCCCAGGCGGACGGGCCAGCACCCCGCTGCTCGTAGCGCTCGTGAAGGGCCGGATCGCCCGGTTCGCCACCACCGACGCCCGACGAGAACGCCCATTGGCCGGCCTCTCCCGCGCCTTCCACCCCCCGGTCTGATCCCCCCTCCGCGCGGAGACCGACCGCATCGCGGAACGCGAAAGGCGCCGGGCACCCTGGCTTGATCGTCGTTTTGGCCCTCGCATGGTCACAAAACCGCTGCGGTTGCAGCCACGCGAGGGCCAAAACAGCGATCTTGCCGGTCTCGGGACGAGGCCAGCGTGGTCAGCTGCGGCACTCGACGCCAGCTCCCGCGCTACCTAGTCCCGGCGCACGCGCGGCCTAGTCACGACTCCCGCGCGCCTGCCACCCTGGCCACCGCGAAACCAAAGGACCCAATCATGGAGGCAGCTCGGCGCGCGGTCCGGTCAGACTTCGGCGAAGACGATGTCGCGCGGCGGCGGAACCGCGCCGCGCATCGCGGCGCGGCGGGCGAACTCGGCGACACCGGCGAGCTGGCGCTCGCCGAGGCGGAAGTCGAGCGTCGTGAAGTAGCGGACCAGCGATGCCTGGTCGAAGACCTCCCAGCGCGACGCGCGGGCGGCGACCGTCTCCACCTCGGCGAGGGCGAGCTCGATGCCGCCACGCAGGGCGCTGTGTACTTCCTTGACCAGGCCGGGGTGAGCCCGCGCGAACGAGCGGCGGGCCGCCCAGATCGCGAAGACCATCGGCAGCCCGGTCCAGTCCCGCCAGGCCGCGCCGAGATCGACCACCTCGGGCCGGTGGCCGGGGCCGCCCTGCTCGAACTCGTAGTAGGCCCGCAACGCCACGTCACCGATCGTGACCGCCGCGTCGGCCTCCCGCAGCATCGTCGGCACGTCCGGCGGCATCGTGACGTACCGCGGCCGGACTCCGAACCGGTCTTCGAGCATCATCCGGGCCAGCAGCACGCTGGTCCGCGAGGTCGAGCCGAGCGCGACCGAGCGGATCTCGTCGACGGGTACCTGGGTGCTCAGCACCACCGAGAGCACGGGCCCGTCGGAGCCGACGGCGAGATCCGGCAGTACTACCAGCTCGTCGGCGTGCCGCAGGTACTCGACGAGGCTGATCGGCCCGAGGTCGAGCTCGCCGGCGACGAGGGCCTCACTGAGCCGGTCCGGGGTGTCCTTGAAAAGGTCCAGGTCGAGCAGGGCGCCCGAGTTGACCAGACCCCAGTAGAACGGCATGCAGTTCAGGAACTGAATGTGCCCAACGCGCGGCCGGGTCTCGACGACGTCAGCGGCCGAGCCACCGGGGCGCGGCCCGGGGACCGCGGTGACCGGTGGCACGGGTGTCGGGTCTGTCGCGGCGGTCTGGGCGTCGTCGGCGCCGGCCGTGGTCAACTCCCGCCTCGGCGCAGCTCAGCCGCCTGTTGGGTCGCCCTGCGCTGGCGCAGGGCGAGCGGCAGGCTCAGCACCCCGCTGATCACGAAGGACAGGAAGATGCCGGGAACCGTGCTGACGCCAAGCAGCAGCACGACCGCGGTCACCACGCCGAACAGCAGCACCCGCAGGCCGTAGTAGCGCACGTGGAGCGAGAGCATCCCCGGCGGCGCCTTGGCCGGCCCCGACGAGGCGATCTCGGCCTTTGACGGCTTGGTCATGGGATCCTCCGACCCTGCGTCATCGTTGTCTCCCGGCCGGCTTGGCGCGCTGGCGCTTCTTCACCCAGCCCAGCCGGACCAGCACGCTCGGGAAGAGGGCCAGGCAGACGATCACCAGCAGCAGCCCGAGCAGGGTCGAGGGCGCCAGGCCAAGGCCCAGTGCGTGGGTGACCAGGTACAGCACGACCCCAGGCAGCAGGATCACCAGGAACGCCAACACGAAGATCGACCCGATCCCGGCCCCGCCCGCAGGCCGGAAGGGGGCGGGCCGGGCCGCCTCCGGCCGCCGCGTCGACTGGCCGACCACCGGCCCGGCCGCGGCCGGACGCTCGTCCACCACAGGCTCGTCCACAACAGGCTCGGCAGGATCGTCCACGACAGGCTCGGTCCCGGACGGGGTCGCGGGGCGGTCCTGGTCGGTCACGTCGGCCTCGCCTACGCGTCGATCGGCTGGGGAACGTCGCGGCGGGACGGGTCCGGGCCCTCGTAGTCGCGGATGACCCGGTAGCGGGTGTCCCGCTCGACCGGCTGGAAGCCGGCGTCCCGGATGATCCCGAGCAGGTCCTCGCGGGTCATCGTGTTCGGGGTGCCGAACCGGTCGGCGTCATGAGTGATCTTGTACTCGACGACCGACCCGTCCAGGTCGTCGGCGCCGAAGTTCAGCGCCAGCTGGGCGGTGGTCAGGCCATGCATGACCCAGAAGCACTTGATGTGGTCGACGTTGTCGAACAGCAGCCGGGAGACGGCGAAGGTCTTGAGCGCCTCGGCGCCGGTCGCCATCGGCTGGTTCATCAGCCGGTTGCGTGGGTCGCCGGCGGCGTCGTGCTGGAACCGCAGCGGGATGAAGACGGCGAAACCGCCGGTCTCGTCCTGCAGCTCGCGCAGCCGCAGCACATGGTCGACCCGGTGGCGGGGCGACTCGACGTGGCCGTAGAGCATCGTGCTCGGCGTGCGCAGGCCCTTGGCGTGCGCCAACCGGTGGATGCGCGACCAGTCCTCCCAGTGGGTCTCATGGCCGACGATCTGCTGGCGGATCTCCCAGTCGAAGATCTCGGCGCCCCCGCCGGTCAGCGACTCCAGGCCGGCGTCGATCAGCTCGTCGAGGATCTCGTCGGCGCCGAGGCCGCTGATCTTCTCGAACCAGTGGATCTCGGTGGCCGTGAAGGCCTTCAGCGCCACGTTGGGCAGCGCCGCCTTCAGCTCGCGCAGCGAGCGCGGGTAGTACCGCCACGGCAGGGTCGGGTGCAGGCCGTTGACGATGTGCAGCTCGGTGATGCCGGACGGCTCCATCTCCTTGGCGAGCCGGACGGCCTCCTCGATGCGCATCGTGTAGGCGTCGGCCTCGCCCGGCTTGCGCTGGAAGGAGCAGTACGCACAGCTGGCCGAGCAGACGTTCGTCAGGTTGAGATGCCGATTGACGTTGAAGAAGGTCCGGTTCCCGTTCTTGCGGGTCCTGACCTCGTGCGCGAGGGCACCCAGCCAGGCGAGGTCGTCGCTGGCGTACAGCCACTCGCCGTCGGAACGGTCCAGCCGGTCCCCGGCCCGGACCTTGTCCTCGATCTCCCGCTTGCGCCCGGCATCCATAACCGGCAAGCCTATCCGCCTTCCGCCAGACCCAGATGATCCACAAGGGCCCGGCGGGCGAAGGCAGCGCGGCTCACCCCGGAGGTCGGCTACTTGCGGGCCTTCGGCGGCTTCACGGGCTTCACCGGCGGCGCGGGCGCCGAACCCTCGACGCGGGCGGCCTGCTTCTGCATCCGGGCCAGCGGGTAGCCGGCCAGCGCGCCGCCGATCAGTCCGAGCAGCACGGCGAGCACGAGGGGCAGGCCCGCCGCGAGCCAGAGCACCACGGCGATCACCAGGAAGATCCCGATCCTGGCGAGGAAGAACGGCAGCGCGGCCCGCAGGTCGAACTCCTCGAGCTCCCGCTTCGGCCGCTTCCCGAAAAGCCCGCCCGACCCGGTCTTCCCCGGCGGCGGCGCGACCTTGGTCTGCTTCACCTTGACCTTCGCGGGCGTCACCTTGGTCGGCGTCACCTTCGCGGGCGTCACCTTCGTGGCGGGTGTGCCCTTCGCCACGGTCGGCGTCGCCGCCTTGTCTGCCCGGTCCCCGCGCCCGCGCGCCATACCGATCTCCCTCACGCCCCTGATCCTGCTGTCGTCCCGTTGTCCACTGTGCCAGGTCGCGGCCGGTCGGTCCGCGCCGCGCCCAGTTCGCCCGCCCATCGGCGGAAAAGGACGTTGGGTACGCCGGCGGCGTCCAGCACCCGGCCGGCGACGAAGTCGACCAATGCCTGCGCGTCGGCGACCCCGGCGTAAAAGCCCGGGCTCGCGGCCGCGACGACGGCCCCCGCGTCGTGCAACGTGACCAGGTGGCGCAGGGTCGCCCCGGTGAAGGGCATCTCGCGCGGGACGACGATCAGCTGGCGGCCCTCCTTGAGGGTGACGTCAGCTGCGCGCTGCAGTAGGTCCTTGGACAGGCCGAGCGCGATCCCGGCCACGGTCGCGGTGCTCGCCGGAACGACGATCATGCCCCTGGTCGGGTAGGAGCCGCTGCTCGGCCCGGCGGCCAGGTTGTCTGCGCCGTGCACCCGGACCAGCGCGTCGACCGCGGCGACGACCTCGTCCCGGTCGGGGCGCGTCCAGCCGGCGAGGCTGGTGCCGAGCCAGTCGGCGAGTGCCTCCGGCCAGGCGCCTGGGCCGTCCCGCCAGGCGATGCCCGTCTCGTCGAGCAGCGTCAGCCGGGCGGCCCTGGACACCACCAGGTCGACCGGCAGTCCGGCGGCGAGCAGCCCACGCAGCACCGACGCCGCGTACGGCGTCCCGCTCGCGCCGCTGACCCCGACCACCCACGGCCGCCGGGCCAGTTCGGCGTCAACCCCGACCGCGTTCGCCGCGGGATCACCGGCCGGGCTCGTCACCCGTGCAGGCCGCGGACGACCAGGTCGACGAGGGCGAAGACGAACAGCGCGATGCCGACGAAACCGTTGGCCGTGAAGAACGCCCGATTGACCTTGGACAGGTCGGTCGGACGGACGATCGCGTGCTCGTACCCGAAGGCGACGGCCGTGAGGCCGATCCCCACCCACCAGAGCGCGCCGAAGTGCTCCATCAGCCCGAAGACCACGAACAGACCGAACGTGACGACGTGGGTGACGAGCGAGCCGACGAGGGCCGCCCGAACCCCGAACCGGGCCGGAACCGAGCGCACCCCGATCCGCCGGTCGACCTCGACGTCCTGACAGGCGTAGATCAGGTCGAAACCACCGATCCAGGTGCCGACCGCGAGCCCGAGCACGACCGCGGCCCACGACCAGTGCCCGGTGATCGCGATCCAGGCGCCGATCGGCGCCACCGCCTGGGCGATCCCGAGGATGACCTGCGGGAAGTCGGTGAACCGCTTGGCGTACGGGTAGACGACCAGCGGCACGACGGCGGCCGGCGCGAGCGCCAGGCACAGCCAGCCCAGCGCGGCGGCGGCCGCCAGGAACACCACCAGAGCCACCACGCTGCCGATCACCGCGGTGCGCACCGCGACGACGCCGGTGACCAGCTCGCGGGTCGCCGTCCGCGGGTTCTGCGCGTCGATCCGCCGGTCGATGATTCGGTTCGCCGCCATCGCGAACGTCCGGGCCGCGACCATCGCGACCGTGACGAGGAACAGATCCGCCCAGTGCACCGAGCCGGAGGCCCGGAACCCGGCGGCGAGCGCCGCGACATAGGCGAACGGCAGCGCGAAGACCGAGTGCTCGATCTTCACCAGCCGCAGGAAGGCCTTCGGCTTCTCGATCGCCCCCGGCAGAACGGCGGCCTCAGTCACAGCCCGTACTCCTTCCAGCGCGAGGTCACCAGGTTCCGGGTGGCCTCGTCCATGACGCACTCGTCCGGCCAGCCGCCGGCCCGGCGATAGCCCTCGGTGGGCAGCTTGCGGGTGGCGTCGATGCCCGCCTTGCCGCCGTAGAACTGCTCGTACGACGAGTGGTCCAGGTGGTCGACCGGGCCGACCGTGGTGACCAGGTCGTGGGCGTAGTCGACGTTGCCGAACGCCCGCCAGGCGACCTCGGAGTAGTCGTGCACGTCGCAGTCCGCGTCGACGACGATCACCAGCTTCGACAGCGAGAGCAGCCCAGCGCCCCAGACCGCGTGCATCACCTTCTGCGCCTGCTTCGGGTAGCGCTTGTCGATCGACACGATCGCGCAGTTGTGGAAGACGCCGGCCTCGGGCAGGTCGTAGTCCACGATCTCGGGGATCAGCATCCTGATCAAGGGCAGGAAGATGCGCTCGGTCGCCTTGCCCATCGGCCCGTCCTCCTGTGGCGGCCGGCCGACGACGATCGTCTGGTAGATCGGGTCGCGCTGCATCGTCATGACGTCGACGTGCAGCGCCGGGAAGGGCTCGACCGGCGTGTAGAAGCCGGTGTGGTCGCCGAACGGGCCCTCCGGGAGGCGCTCCCCCGGCTCCAGCCAGCCTTCCAGCACGATCTGGGCGTTCGCCGGTACCTGCAGCGGGACGGTCAGGCAGTCGACCAGTTCGACGCGCTCACTGCGCAGGAAGCCCGCGAACAGGTACTCGTCGATGTCCGCCGGCAGCGGGGCGCTCGCCGCGTAGGTGACGACCGGGTCGCAGCCGAACGCGATCGCGACCGGAAGCCGCTCGCCCCGCCGCTCGGCGACGGCGTGGTGCGCGTTCGAGTCCTTGTGGATCTGCCAGTGCATCCCGACGGTCCGGGCGTCGTGCCGCTGTAGCCGGTACATGCCGAGGTTGCGGGCACCGGTCTCCGGATGGCGGGTGTGAGTCAGGCCCAGGTTCAGGAACGCGCCGCCGTCGTCCGGCCAGGACAGGATGCCCGGCAGCCGGAACAGGTCGACCTCGTCGCCCTTGTAGACGACGTCCTGGCACGGCGCGGTGCGGACCTTCTTCGGCGGCATGTTCGTCAGGCGCGCGGCCTTGCCGAGGGCGTCCCGCATCCCCGAGAAGCCATGCGGCAGCTCCGGGCGCAGCATGTCCGCGATCCGGGTGCCCAGGTCGTCCAGCTTCTCGACGCCGAGCGCCCGGGCCATCCGCTTCTCGGTGCCGAAGACGTTGATCGCCAGCGGCAGGTCCGAGCCCACCGGGTTCTCGAACAGCAGCGCCGGGCCGCCCGCCCGCACCACGCGTTGCACGATCTCCGTCATCTCAAGGCGCGGGTCGACGGGAGCCTTGATGCGGCGCAACTCGCCGTGCTTCTCGAGGTCGCCCAGAAACGCGCGCAGATCCGCCCAAGCCATGTCACCCATCCTCGCAGCGTCGGGGCCTCGGACGTCGCCGCCTCCCCGGCCGGATCCGGTGTACGCGTCGCGCCCGAGCCGCAGGCCCACCGCCCGAGCTGGGGCCTGCGCGATTCCGCCGGCCCGCGGGGCTCCGGTCAGGATCGTTGTTCCGGCGATTGACAGGAAAAGGCTCGGTGTGCGTCTCTTATCACCGGGCGGACACGGCGCCTGCGCATGACGCACACTGACGGTGAGCGCGTGGCCGGGCGGGCACCGCTGCCACCGCCAGCAGGTCAATGTACGAGCGGCCAGATGACGGCCGTGTCACGACTTCGGGGCACGGCCCGTGGACGATTCGCCGCGCCGTAGGCTGAGATGGCTGCCGGGACCGCCCCCGCGCGAAACGGAGCGGCCCGCGACCGGCCTCGGCAACGGGCCGGCAACCGACAGCGCGGTGAGCGGCGAGCAGGAAGGGGACGGACAGCCGGTGACTCTCCTGCTCTACATCGTGTTCTACGCGCTACTTGCCTACGTGATCGTGGACGTCGCGCGAACTCCGCGTGAGGACGTCAGGACGCTCACGAAGACCATCTGGATCGTGCTGGCGCTGCTGCTCTATCCCATCGGCGGCGTGCTCTGGTTCTTCTTCGGCCGGCCCCGCTCGTCGGCGGTCCGCCGCCGCCGCGGGATGGCGGCGCGCCGCGATCATCCCGCCTACGGCGGCCGGTTCGACATCGTCGAGTCGCAGCGCGTCGCCGGCCCCAGCCTGTTCCGCGGCCGGTCCCGCACCGGCCCGCCCGCCGGTCCCGTCGGCCCGGACGACGACCCGGAGTTCCTCCGCGAGCTCACTGAGCGCCTCCGCCGCGAGAACCCCGACGGCCCGGCCTCGCACCACTAGCGCCCTCCCCATCGGTCCTGGTCGACCAGCGGGTGCACCCTCGGCCGGCTCGCCTTGAAGGCCAAACGGCGATCATGTCCAGCGGTAACTTGATCGCCGTTTCGGCCCTCCGGTGGTCACTGCCAGGCCTGTTTCGTAGCCACCAAAGGGCGAAAACAGCGATCAAGGTGACGGGCGGACCTCGGCGGTCGCGGCACTAGGTTCCGGCCGGGACGGACGGCTGACGATTCACGAAATGGCCCACCTACCGCCCCTTTGCGCCCCCTAGCTGGCGCGCGCTGCGCCAGCTAGGCCGCGCAGACGGCGATCTTCGGCCCTCGCCAGTCGACCGACTGGCCATGATCACCTATTGCGCAGAGATAAAAAGCGCAAATTGGGGCATCGAGCGCCAGCTTCCCTGCGCAGTCCACGATCATGGGCCCGGTCTGGTCGGGACAGCTGCCGGTGATCATCGGTTGCGCAGGGGGAAACGGTGTTGAGGTCAGGACGGGCGGGATGGAATCGCGAGCGACGGTGGTCCAGGGCGGTCGCGGGCGACGGCGGTCCGGCGACGGTGGATCCGGGCGACGGCGGTTCCGGCAAGATCGACACTCCCGCTGCCGAGCGTCGCGCGGAGGGGCATGTCAGGCCGAGACGCCGGCGTATGAGTGCAGGCCGGTCAGGAACAGGTTGACGACGTAGTAGTCGACGAAAAGGGCGCTGAAGGCGACCAGGGAGACCGCGGCGGCCTTCTTGCCCCGCCAGCCGGCGGTGGCGCGGGCATGCAGGTAGGCGGCGTAGCAGACCCAGGTGATGAACGACCAGGTCTCCTTGGGGTCCCAGCCCCAGTACCGGCCCCAGGCGGCCTCGGCCCAGATCGCGCCGGCGATGACGGCGAACGTCCACACCGGGAAGCCGAACGCGATCAGGCGGTAGGTCAGCGTGTCCAGCGAGGCGGCGGCCGGCAGCTTCATGACGATGCCACCGCGGCTGCGCATCGCGGCGGTGACCTCGGCCCGGCCGGCGGCGACCTCCGCGAGCTGGTGCTCCCAGCGGTCCTTGACCAGGAACAGCACCGTGGTCACCGCGGACACCAGGTAGATGCCGCTGGCCAGGATGGCCGCGACCACATGGATCTTGAGCCAGTACGAGTTCAGCGCGGGCACCAGCGGGCCGGCCGCGACGTAGAGAACCGTGCCGGCGAGCCCCATGTAGACCAGCACCGGGAACGTGACGAACACCCCGAGCCAGCGGACGTCGAACCGGACCAGCAGCACGAGGAAAGCCGTGATCGCGATCAGGCAGATCATCGACGAGAACTCGTACATGTTGCCCCACGGAACCCGGCCGGCGGCGAAACCGCGGGTGACCACGGAGCTCAGGTGCAGCGCCCAGCCGAGCACGGTGAGCACGACCGCTATCCGGCCGATGAGCAGGGCCCGGGCCGGCTGCTCGTCGTCGGCCCCGTCGAAGTCCGAGCCGCCGGTGGCCGGGCTGGTCGCGCCGGCCGCGGGGGCAGCCGCCTTGGCGGGGGCTGGGGCGTCGCCGGCCGCCGTGGCACCGACGAGCGCCGGCTCACGGGTCGGCTTGGCCGTCAAGGTGGCGGACGCGGCGGCGGACCCAGCGGCGGACGTCGTGGCCGCGTCGGCCTCCGCTCCCGCGCGACCGAAGCGACTGAAGGCGAACTCGGCCGCGTAGCCGAGCATCCCGGCCGCATACAAGGCCATCGCGCCGCCGTAGAGGTGGTCGGATAGCGAGGCGAGGCCCTCGTTGACGGCCATCACGGCTCCCGTCTGCTGCTGGAGGGGGCGTTCTCATCGGTGGTCGAGGGGGCGCCGTCCGGTCTGGCGCCGTCGGGTCTGGCTGCGGCCGGGGTAGCTGCGGCCGGGGTAGCGGCGTCCCGGGTAACGGCGGCCGAAGTGGCAACGTCCCGGGCAGCGGCGTCCGGTCTGGCGGCGTCCGGGGCGGTGGTGCTCTGGGTCGCGGTGGTCGCGGCGCGCAGCTGGGTGGTCAGCGAGGCGAGCTCCGCGGCGAAGCCCTCGGCGTCGGAACGGGACAGGCCGCCGATCTCGACCGTGCTACCGGCACTCGCGGCACGAGCCCGGACCCAGACCCGTCGGCGACGGACCCGCAGGCTGATGATCAGGCCCAGGATGATCGCGATCGCGGCGACGAGCACCAGGTCCTTCGTCGGATCCGACTTGACCTGGAACTGGGCGTACTCACGCACCCCGTCGACGGACAGCGACAACCCGCCGGGCAGGTTGGTCATCGTCCGCTCGTCGGTCTGGCCGATCCACAGTGCCTGCGAGATCACGCCGTTGCCGGACGGCCCGTCAGAGGTGAACTGCTTCATGTCCCGCGTGTCGAGGGAGTAGATGTTCTGCGGGATTCCCTCGTTGACGTGCAGGTTGCCGACATAGCCAGTCAGAGTGATGGCGGGGTTGGCGGCCGCAGGGTAGATCGAGACGAGGCCCTGGGCCGGGTCGGCGATCGTCGTCGGGGTGAAGAAGCCCGTGAAGGCCAGCTGCTGGGGCGTCTGGAGCTTGCCCAACGGCGCGAGCCCGGCATCGGGGATCTTGACGACGCACAGCGAGCGGAAGTTCGGGTCCTCCTGGGCGCAGGTGACGTACGACTCCCAGACGACCTTCCCGGCCTTGTCCCGCAGCACGAAGTGCGGCGCGTAGCCGTGGCCGAGCAGGTAGACCTTGTCCTTGCCGATCTCCAGCGGGTGGTTCGGCTTGATCACGGTCTTCTTGACCGGGGAGTCCAGACCGGTGGAGTACGACACCGCGGCGGCGAACTCCTTGGGCTCGCCGTTGAGCTGGTAGCTCGCGCTGAACTTGTCCAGCGTGACCGAGTACGGCCGCAGGTCGGCGGTGTTGACCATCGCGCCGGCGGTGAACTGGTCGTAGGACAGCAGCGTGTTCGAGAATCCGTCGCCCTGCACGACCAGCATCGAGCCCTGGTAGCCGTACCAGGAGCCGAGCCCGACGCCCAGCAGCAGGACCATCAGCGCGATGTGGAAGACCAGGTTGCCGGTCTCCCGCAGGTAGCCCTTCTCGGCGGCGACCGAGTGGTCGGGGCTGCCGTCCGGGCGGGTGGCCCCCTCGGCGGCGATCGCGACCCGGAACCGGCGCGAGCGCAGCATCGCGGCCGCGGCGGCGGTGGCCTCCCCCGGCGCGAGCGGGCTCGCGAAGGCGGAGCCACCGGCGAGGCGCCCCGGCCGGGCCGGTGCCGCCGGCGGGCGGCCTAGCAGCGCCTGCGCGTGCCAGCGCACTCGCGACCACAGGCAGCCGATCAGCGAGATGAAGAGCAGCACGTAGATCGCGGCAAACCACGGCGCGCTGAAGACGTGGAACAGCGAGAGGCGCTCGAAGATCGGCCCGAGCGTCGGGTGGTTCGCCCGGTAGCGCTGCACCAGGATCGGGTTGATGTTGTTCTGCGGGAGCAGGGAGCCCGGGATCGCGGCCACCGCCAGCAGGAACAGCAGGATCAGCGCGGTGCGCATGCTGGTCAGCACGCGCCAGCCGCGCCGGACCGGGTCGACCAGCCTGGCCAGGCTGGTCCGCCCCCCGTCCGCGGCACCCTCGGGCGACGTCGCCGCGACGGCGGGCAGCCCCGTCTGCCGGGCCGCCGGGACGCCGAACGCGTCCGGCTGGGCGACGATCTCGTCGGCGTCGGCGTCGACCTCGGTCGCCGAAGCGGCTGCCGGCTCGATCTTGCCGGCCGTGGCGGTGGAGCTCGTCGAGGGTGGTGTCACAGCGGTGTCTCCGCGAATCCGGGGGCGAACGAGCGCAGCGTCGAGACCAGGTCGGCCCACTGACCGGTCACCTGCAGGACGCCGACGACGACCAGCAGCGTGCCGCCGGCGAGGGTGAGCAGCCGGGCGTGCGACCGGACCACCACCAGCGCGCCGGCGGCCCGGCGGAACCCGAGGCCGACGACGACGAACGGTACGCCCAGGCCCAGGCAGTACACGGCGGACAGGAACGCTCCGCGCCCCGCGGTCGCGCTCTGCACCGCCAGGCCCAGGACGGCCGTCAGCGTGGGGCCGAGGCACGGCGTCCAGCCGAGGCCGAACAGCACGCCGAGCAACGGGGCGCCGAGCAGGCCCGGCGACGGCAGCCGGTGCAGGCGCAGCTCCCGGTTGGCCCACATGAACCGGGAGAACGCCCCCGCGAACAGCAGGCCCATCAGGATCGTGACGACGCCGAGCACCCGGGTCACCCCGACCTGGTGGATCCGGATCCAGCTCCCGACCCCGCCGAACGCCACGCCGTAGGACACGAACACGGCCGAGAACCCGAGCACGAACAGCCCGGTCCCGACCGTCACCCGCCCGACCCGGCGCGCCCGGCCGAGCCCGGCGCCCAACAGCTGGGCCGGCGTTCTGGGCACGGCGGTCTCAGCTGCCGATCCGGCGCCCACCGGCACCGACGCGTCGGCCGGCCGGGCTGCGGCGGCCGGCGCCGCCCCCACCAACACAGCCTCGGCGGGCGCGGTCTCCCGCGTCACCGCCTTCTCGGCGTTGCGAGGCTCACCCTCCAGGTCGGCGCCGGACAGGCCCGTGACGTACGAGAGGTAGCCCGGGACCAGCGGCAGCACGCAGGGCGAGAAGAAGGACAGCAGTCCGGCGACGGCGGCGACCGGGGTCGCCAGCAACAGCGGCCCGTCCGTGACCAGCCCCGCGACGCTCACCGCGTGTCCCCGCCGCCTGTCGTCACCGAGGTCATGTCTCGGCCGCGAGCTTGTCGAGGACCGGGCCGAGGGTCTGCGCGGTCACGCCGCCGGCGAAGCGGGCCGCGATGTCACCCTTGGGGTCGAGCACGAAGGTCGTCGGGAGGGCGACCGCGACCGGCCAGTGCGCGGAAAGCGTCCCGTACTTGTCGATGATGCTCGGGTAGGTGACTTTGTGGTCCCGGACGAACGCCTGCGCGGGCGAGGTGGGATCCCGCTCGTTGACGCCGAGGAAAGCGACGTCCGGCTTCTGCGCGGACACCTGGAGCAGGTTCGGCGTCTCGGCCCGGCAGGGCGAGCACCACGAGGCCCAGAAGTTGACGACGACGATCTTGCCGCGGAACGACGCGAGGTCCAGCTTGGTGCCGTTCAGCGTCGTGCCGGCGAGGTCGGGCGCCGCCTTGCGATGGCCCAGCTCCGTGAAGGACTGGCCCGGCGCCTGCTGCACGAACTTGAAGGTGCCGGTGGAGGCGTCGACCTTGTTCGCCGAGCTGGAGCAGCCAAACAGGCCGAGACTCCCGACCCCGACGGCCAGGGCCAACGACGGCAGGACAGCCCGGCGCCAGCCGCGTTGGCCCCGCCCAGCGGGGGCGCGTACGCCCCGCCGCGACTTCAGCACGTCACTCAGTATGTGCGCCACGTTCCGCGCTCCCAGTGCGCCTCGGGTCTACTCCGTCGCCGCACTCGCTCCGCGTCTACGACCACCCGTAGAACTTCACTCACCACAGTAAGCCGCGCCCGTCCCAGGCGACGGCCGGGGCCCGGCGAACCGTTGTGACAAGCCTCGCGGCGGCGGCCTCAGGCGCCGACCGAGCCCGAGCCGGCGGCGGTGGGGCCGTTGGGTTCGGCGTAGTCGACGCGCAGCAGCGTCCCGTCGCGGTACACGGCGGAGGTGACGCTCGCCAGCGCGCACTGGCGCCGGTCGGGCCGGTGGAACAGGCGACGGCCCTCGATCGCGCGCCGGGCCGTCCAGACCGGGAGCTGGTGGCTGACCAGCACGACCTGCCGGCCGGGATGGCTGTCCCGCCAGTGCTCGGCGGCGCGCAGCATGCGCTCGGCGATCTCGGTGTACGGCTCGCCCCACGACGGCTTGAGCGGGTTGCGCAGGACCGACCACATCTTCGGGTCACGCAGCAGCCGGGGGCTGGCCTCGAACTTGCGGCCCTCGAAGAAGTTGCGGCTCTCGATCAGTCGGTGGTCGGTGAGCACCGGCAGGCCGTGGGCGGCGGCGATCGGGGCCGCGGTCTGCTGGGCGCGCAGCAGCGGGCTCGCGACCACGGCGGCCACGTCCAGGTCGGCCAGGTACTCGCCCACCACCTTGGCCTGGCGCTCACCGGTCTCGGACAGCCGGTAGTTCGGCAACCGGCCGTAGAGGATCTTCTCCGGGTTGAACACCTCGCCGTGGCGGACCAGGTGCACGGTGGTCGTCCCCGGCTCGTCTCGCGGCCGCGGCGCGGGCGGCGGCTGCGTCACGGGCGGCGGCTCGGTCACGAGGACACCGCCTCGGCCCGACCGGCGGCGATGGGCGGGTCGGCGACCGCGGCGGCGGCGCGGGCCGCGGCCGGTGCGGCGGCGGCGATCCGTTCGACGGCCTCGTCGTCGTGCGCGGCGGAGACGAACCAGGCCTCGAACGCCGACGGAGGCAGGTAGACGCCGGCGTCGAGCATGCTGTGGAAGAACGCCGCGTAGCGGGCCGATTCCTGGGCCGTGGCACCCGCGTAGTCGATGACGGCGGCGGCGTCGGTGAAGAAGAAGCTGAACAGGTTGCCGGCGCTCGCCGGCAGGTGGGCGACGCCGGCCTCGGTGAGCGCGGTGGAGACGATCCCGGCGACGTCGCCCGCCCGGGCGTCGACGGCCGCGTAGACCTCGTCCGTGCAGGCGTTCAGGGTCGCGAGGCCGGCGGCGACGGCCAGCGGGTTCCCCGACAGGGTGCCGGCCTGGTAGACCGGGCCGGCCGGGGCGAGCCGCGCCATGACGTCGGCCCGGCCGCCGAAGGCCGCGGCGGGCAGACCGCCGCCCATCACCTTGCCAAACGTGAACAGGTCGGGCGCCCAGCCCTCGGCGACGCCCTCGATCCCCCACCAACCGGCCCGGGAGACCCGGAACCCGGTCATCACCTCGTCGAAGATGAACAGCGCGCCATGCTGGTCGCACAACCGGCGCAGACCGGCGTTGAAGCCCGGAAGCGGTGGGACGACGCCCATGTTCGCCGCGACGGCCTCGGTGATGACGGCGGCGATCTCGCCGCCCTGCTCGGCGAAGACCGACTCGACGAGAGCCAGGTCGTTGTAGGGCAGCACGATCGTGTCGGCGGTGGCCGCGCCGGTGACGCCGGGGGTGTCCGGCAGGCCGAGCGTCGCGATGCCCGAGCCGGCCGCGGCGAGCAGCGCGTCGACGTGGCCGTGGTAGCACCCGGCGAACTTGATGACCTTCGTACGGCCGGTGAAGCCGCGGGCCAGCCGGACGGCGCTCATCGTCGCCTCGGTGCCCGAGTTCACCAGCCGGACCTGCTCCAGCGGGGCCACCCGGTTGACCAGCGCCTCGGCCAGCTCCACCTCACCGGGCGTCGGCGTGCCGAAGCTGGTGCCGCTGGCCGCCGCCCGCTGGAGCGCGGCGACGACGTCCGGGTGTGCGTGGCCGAGGATCATCGGACCCCACGAGCAGACCAGGTCGACGTAGTTACGCCCGTCGGCGTCGGTCAGGTAGGCGCCCTTCCCGGACACCATGAACCGGGGCACACCCCCGACCGCCCGGAAGGCCCGGACCGGCGAGTTGACCCCGCCGGGGGTGACCCGCTCGGCGCGGGCGAACAGGTGCTCGGAGGCCGGGGCAGCGGACGGGACGACGCCGCCTGGGGCTGCGGGAACAGGCATGCCCCGATCCTCGCAGGTCCACCGGAGGTCGCTACCCGCCCACCGGCCTCGCCTGGCGGGTGAGGTGTGACCCACCTCATAGCGAGCAAGGCCGGATGGGCCGAACACGACACCGCGCCGCATCTCGGAGCCGAGCGGGGCGGAGTGGCCCGAGCCTCGTGGCCAGTGGCGTGTGCGGGCTCACGGTGACGAAGATTACGGCAGTCCCCGCACCAGAAGCCGAACGATCGGAGTCGTCATGCGCATCGGGACCCTCCTGCCAGACCCCGGCGGCACGGACGCGCTCGCCCGGCTGCGGGACACGCTGGCGCAGGCCGCCGACGACGGGCTCACGTCCGCGTGGATGAGCCACATCTTCGGACTGGACGCGCTGACGTCGCTCGCGGTCGCCGGCAGCCAGGTCCCTGGGATCGAGCTCGGCACCGCGGTCGTGGCGACCTACCCGCGCCACCCGGTCGTGCTCGCCCAGCAGGCGCTGACGACGGCACTGGCCACCGGCGGCCGGCTGACCCTGGGCATCGGCCTGTCGCACCGGCTGGTGATCGAGGACATGTTCGGCTACAGCTTCGACCGGCCCGCGCGGCACATGTCCGAGTACCTGTCCGCGCTGGTGCCGCTGCTCGACGGGCAGCCGGTGGACGTGAAGGGCGAGACCCTGCGGGCCGCAGCGGGCCTCTCGACGCCGCGACTCGGCCGGGTGCCGGTGCTCGTCGCGGCGCTGGGGCCGGCGATGCTGCGGCTGGCCGGTGAGCGCACCGACGGGACGGTGCTGTGGATGACCGGGCCGGCGACGATCCGCGACCACACGGTCCCGACGATCCGGGCCGCCGCGGCCCAGGCGGGGCGCCCGGAGCCCAGGGTGGTGGCCTCGCTGCCGATCCGCGTCACCGACGATGTCGAGGGCGCGCACGCCGCTGCCAACAAGACGTTCGCGATCTACGGCAAGCTTCCGTCCTACCGCGCCATGCTCGACCGGGAGGGCGCCGCCGGGCCGGCCGACGTCGCGATCATCGGTGACGAGGAGTCAGTGGCGGCTCGGGTCGCCGAGCTGGCGGCCGCGGGTGCCACCGATTTCGTCGCGGCGCCGTTCGCCCCGGCGGGCAGCGCCGACGAGCAGCGCACCCGCGCTCTCCTGCGCACGCTGGCCCAGTCCGCCGGCTAGCTCAGTTCGTCGGCTAGCCGGCGAAGGTGCGCGGGTCCGCGTGGGCGGACCCCCCCCCCCCGCGCCGGCCGGGCGGGCGCCCGGGGAGAGTCAGCGTGGGTCGCCGAGGATGCCGTCCGGGACGGCCGGGCGGGCCGCGTCCGCGTCCGCCGCGGGAGCGGGCGCCTGGTCCGGCACCAGGCCTGGCACGAGCTGGCCCGCGTCGACGACCGGCTCCCTGCCTCGCGCCGCCCGCGGCTGCCGGGCCGCCGAGTCGCCGTAGATCCGGCCCTTCCAGGTGACGCCACGCCCGGCCCGGCGCCGACGGACCGAGTCGAACGTCATTCCGAGGTAGAGCAGCGCCGTCATCGGGAGCAGCAAAGCGACCGGCGGTGGCTGGCGGTAGTAACGGATCATCGGCAGGTAGGTGCCGGCGAGCAGCAGCCAGCCGGCGCCACCGAGGGCGGCGAGCGGCCAGGCGCCGACGGCGAGCCCCGTCACGGTCGCCGCGACGGGAACCACGAACAGCAGCAGCATGCCGATGGCCGTCCCGGCGAGCAGCGCCCCCGAGTGCCGCAGCCGGGTGAAGGCGCTGCGGGTGACCATGTTCCACAGGTCGGCGAGCGCCGGGTAGGGCCGGACGCTGTCGGCCCGGTCGGCGAGGCCGAGCCAGGTCCGCCCGCCCGCGTTCTTGACCAGCCGCGCGATCGCGACGTCGTCGACGACCGCGTCGCGGACCGCCGCGAGCCCGCCCGCGTCGCGCAGCACCTCGCGGCGCACGAGCGAGCAGCCGCCGCCCGCCGCCACCCCGGACCGGGGCCGGTTCGACCAGCGGAACGGGTAGAGCATCGCGAAGAAGTAGCCGAACGCCGGGACGACGAGCCGCTCCCACCACGAGGTGATGTTCAGCCTCGGCAGCTGGGAGACCATGTCAAGCCGGTGCGTCGTCGCCGCCTCGACGAGCGCGCGCAGCGAGCCGGGCCGGTGGGCGATGTCGGCATCCGTGAGCAGCACGAACTCGGCCTCGCCGGCGAACTCGACCCCGTGCTGCAACGCCCAGAGCTGGCCGGTCCAGCCGGCCGGCGGCGGCGTGGACGACAGCACGGTGAGCCCGACGCCGCCGAGTGCCGCGGTGTCACCGGCGTCCCGGGCCGCGGCCCGCCGGGCGAGCTCCTGCGCCGCCAGGTCACGGGCGACCTCCGCGGTGCCGTCGGTGCTCGCATCGTCGACGAGCACCAGCGTGACCGGGCCGGGGTAGTCCTGGGCCAGCAGGCTGGGCAGTGTCACCGGCAGCACGGCCGCCTCATCCCGGGCCGGGACGACAATCGCGACCGGCGGCCACTTCGCCGGTGCCCGCCGCGCCGGCAGCCGCTGGTCGGTCCGCCAGTAACCACCCCAGCAGACCGCCAGCCACAACCAGGCGGCGAGCGCGACCGTCGCCGCCGCCGTCAGCACCAGAACCATCTGACCCGTCACTCTCCGTAGCCTGCCACGGCCCCGGTCAGACGGCAGCCGCACGCCAGGCCGGCTACGCGGCGCACGCCCGGCCGGCTACCCGGCGCGCGCCAGGCCGACTACCCGGCGCACGCCAGGCCGGCTACAGCGAGCGCTGGTAGCTCCGGAAGGCCCGGACCGCCACCGCCCACGCGAGCGCGGCGAGCGCCACGAGGCCGAGGAGGTTCCACAGGACGGACGGCCAGTCGGGGTTCGCGGCGATGGCTCCCCGCGACGCCGTCACCGCCCAGTTGGCCGGGTTGTAGTGGGCGACGGCCCGAATCCAGCCGGGCAGCAGCCCCGCCGGCATCATCGCCGTCGACAGGAAGGTCAACGGCAGCACCAGGAAGTTGGCCGCCGCGATCAGCGCCTCCCGGCGGCGCACCACCAACGCGAGGGCGTCGGACAGCGCCGCGACCGCCGCACTCAGGGTCACCGCGACGACGATCAGCACCAGCACCCCGGGCACCCCGGAGCGCAGGTGCGCGCCGAGCGCCCAGCCGAGCAGCACGACGAGCGCCACCTGCACGGCGACCAGCACGGCCTGGTTGGCGAGGGTGCCGCCGACGACGGCCCAGCGGCGCGTCGGTGAGGCGAGCAGCCGCTCCATCACGCCGGTCTCCATGTCGTCGATGAACCGGATCCCGGTCCAGCCGGCGGAGAACAGCACGCTCATCGTGGCGACGCCTGGGGTCAGGTAGTCGATGTAGTCGTCGTCGGCGAACCCCGGCACCGTCGAGATGCTGTGGAACAGCGATCCGAACAGCGGCAGCCAGACCACCGCCTGCACGAGCGTGATCGCGAGATAGGCCGGCCGGCGCATCAGCGAGCGCAGCAGCCGTGCCGTCAGCGCCCCGAACTGGCGGTACCCCGCCGGCCGCGCGTTGGTACGGCTGGTCGTCGGCGCGACGGTCGGGGCCGCCGCCGGGAGGGATCCCGTGACGGTCGGCGCCTCGGTGATCGTCGTCATCAGGCCACCTCCTCCTGCCGGCCGAACCGATGTCCGACGTGGCGCAGGTAGACGTCGTCGAGGGATGGCCGGGCGACGGTGGCCGCGGCGGTCGCGAGGCCGGCGCCGTCCACCGCGGCGAACAGCGCGGGCAGGATGGCGGCGCCGCCGTCGACCCTGGCCCGCACCGCCCGGCCGGTGAAGGTCACCTCGCCGACGCCGGGCAGCGTCGCGAGCCGTATCCGCAGCGCCTCGACCTGGCGGGCGTCCGGCGTAGCGGTCAGCTCCAGCTCGACCGCGTCACCGTGCAGCTCGCTCTTGAGCTCGTCGGGCGTTCCCTCGACGACCACCTGGCCGTTCTCGATGATCGCGACCTGGGAGGCCAGCCGGTCGGCCTCTTCCAGGTAGTGGGTCGTGAGCAGGATCGACAGGCCGTCCGCGGTCAGAGCCTCGATCTCGGCCCACATCACCGCGCGCGCCTCGGGGTCCAGGCCGGTGGTCGGCTCGTCGAGGAACAGCACGGCCGGGCGGGAGACCAGGCCGATCGCCACGTCCAGGCGGCGCAGCATGCCGCCCGAGTAGGTGCGGGCCAGCCGGCCGGCCGCGTCGGCCAGGCCGAACCGGTCGAGCAGCTCGTCGGCCCGGCGGGCAAGCTCGGCCCCGCCGAGGCCGTAGAGCCGTCCCTGCAGCAACAGGTTCTCCCGGCCGGTGGCGTCCGGGTCGGCCCCGGAACGCTGCGGGACGATCCCGATCGAGCGGCGGACCTCCCACGGGTGGCGCAACAGGTCGTGGCCGGCTACGGTCGCCGAACCGGCGTCCGGGCGGGTCAACGTCGCCAGCATCCGTACCGTCGTCGACTTCCCGGCACCGTTCGGACCGAGCAGTCCGAAGATCGTTCCAGCCCGCACCCGCAGGGTGATCCCGCGGACCGCCTGCACTCGCGGGTCCGCGCGCCGCCGGCCGCGATACGTCTTCACCAGGTCGACGGCGTCGATTGCCCAGACCGGTTCGACCGCCGCGAAGACCACCGCGGTCTCGCCAGTCGGGTCCGGGTCCGCCGCTGTCTCGGCCACCGGCTTGGCGCCGTCGACCGGGCCCGGCCCAGCCTCGGCACCCTCGACCAGTTCCGGCACGGCCTCCGCTACCGCTTCAGCAGCGTCCACCGGCTCGGGCTCGGCCTCCGCTACCGCCTCGGCACCGTCCACCGGCTCCGGCTCGGCCTCCGCGACCGGCTCGGCGCCGTCGACGGGCGCCGGTACGGCTTCCGCCACGGGCTCGACACCGTCCGCCGGATCCGGCTCAGCGCCGTCGACGGGCTCCGGCTCGGCTTCCGCTACCGGCGTGGCCTCATCGGGTGGGTCCGCCTCGGCCGACGGCTCGGCGTCGTCAGGCTGGTCCGGCTCGCTGTCGGCCGCCGGCCTGATGGCTTCAGGCTGGTCCGGCTCGGCCTCGGCGGCCGGCTCGCTGCCTTCGGCCGGAGTGACGTTCTCGGCTGCCGGTGTTGGACTGTCGCCCTCGTCCGGGGCCATGGGCTCCGGTTCGGTGGTTGGGGTGGCGGGGACCGCCGTTGGCGCGGGCTTCCGCGCCGGTCGGGTGGTCGTCATGACCGTTTCTTGGTGACCCTTCGCTCGGGCAGGCCGGTCCGTGGACCGGCTCGGCTGGTTCCTGCGTCGCCGCGCTCATCGCTCCCCCAGGGCGATTGCTTCGCGAGCGGCCTGGAACGTGGTCGCCTGTGTCGACGCGGCGCCGTCGTCGTACGCCGTGTTGTGCCGATATTGGCCGACCAGTCCTGCCGTGTCCGAGAGACCACATAGCGCGCCAGATAGGTCACACCGTGGCACACCCAGAACTTCCAGGTCGGCGAACTGGCCCACCAGTCATGAACGGTTACCGAAACTTTTCCAGACGCACATCAGGCCAGGCCCACCGCCGCGTCGCGTGCCGCTCGCGGCTCCCGATCAACGACGGGTGAAGCGGCGCAGGCGCAGGCTGTTGGAGACGACGAACAGAGAGCTGGCGGCCATCGCGGCGCCGGCGATCATCGGGTTGAGCAGCCCGGCGGCGGCGATCGGCAACGCGGCGACGTTGTAGGCGAACGCCCAGAACAGGTTGCCGCGGATCGTCCGCAGCGTGGCCCGCGAGAGCCTGATCGCGTCGACGGCCCCCCTTGGGTCGCCGCCGACCAGCACCAGGTCACCGGCCTCGATGGCGACGTCGCTGCCGGTCCCCATCGCCAGCCCCAGGTCGGCCTGGGCGAGCGCCGGCGCGTCATTCACCCCGTCGCCGACCATCGCCACGACGAGTCCCTCGGCCTGTAGCGCCCGAACCGCGTCGACCTTGCCCGCCGGCAGCACCCCGGCGACGACGTCGGCTGGGGCGATCCCCACCTGGGCCGCGATCGCCCTCGCGACCGGCTCCGCGTCCCCGGTGACCAGCATGGGCCGCAGGCCGAGGTCACGCAGGCCTGCGACGGCCTCCCGCGCGGTCGGCCGGACCGTGTCGGCGACGGCGATCGCTCCCCGCACCCGCGCCGCGCCCAGCGCGTCGAGCGTCACGGGGTCAGCACCGGCCGGGCCGGCGGCGTCCCCCCAGGCCACCAGCACGACCGTCGCGCCGGCTGCCTCGGTCGCCGCCTGCCAGCCGGCCACGTCGTCGTCAACGGGCACGCCCCGCTCGGCCAGCAGCCGAGCGCGGCCGACGAGCACCAGGCGCCCCGCTACGACGCCATCCGCCCCGAGCCCGGGCAACGCGACGAAACCCGTGACCGGCGGCAGCTCGTCAGTTCCGACGGCCCCGGACGGGTCAGCGGAGCCGGGCAGCAGCGCTGACCCGGACGGGTCAGCGCTGCCGGGCGGGACAGGATGCCGGGACGCCAGGGCGTCTCGGGCGGCGCCGGCGATCGCCCGTGCGATCGGGTGCTCACTCGCGGCCTCGACGGCCCCGGCCAGCCGCAGCACGTCGGCCGGGTTCATGCCCGCCGCCGGATGCACCTCGGTGACCGCCATCCGGCCGACGGTCATCGTGCCGGTCTTGTCGAGGACGACGACCTGGGCCCTGCGGGTCGACTCCAGCACCTCGGGCCCACGGATCAGGATGCCCAGCTGGGCGCCGCGCCCGGTGCCGACCAGCAGCGCCATCGGGGTCGCGAGCCCGAGCGCGCACGGGCACGCGACGATCAGCACGGCGACGGCGGCGGTGAAGGCTGGCGTCGCTCCGGCCCCGGCCAGCAGCCACCCGGCCAGCGTGCCGGCCGCGAGCACGAGGACGACCGGGACGAACACGGCCGACACCCGGTCGGCCAGCCGGGCGATCTCGGCCTTGCCGGACTGCGCGGCGGCGAGCAGCCGGGCCATCTGCGCCAGCTGGGTGTCGGCACCGACCCGGGTGGCCCGGACCACCAGCCGGCCGCCGGCCGCCACGGTCCCGCCGGTGACCGACGCGCCCGGCGCGACGTCGACGGGCACCGACTCGCCGGTGACCAGGCTGGTGTCGACGGCGGCCGCGCCGTCGACGACCACGCCGTCGGTGGCGACCCGCTCGCCGGGCCGCACGACGAACAGGTCCCCGACGGCGAGCGAATCGGCCGCGGCCCGTCGCTCGATGCCGTCCGGGCCGAGCACGGCGACGTCCTTCGCGCCGTGCTCCAGGAGAGCCCGCAGCGCCGCCCCGGCCCGCCGCCGTGAGCGCAGCTCCAGGTAGCGCCCGATCAGCAGGAACACGGTGACGCCCGCCGCCACCTCGAAGTACACCGTGTCCGCCCCGCCCGACCGCGAGGCCAGCAGGTCGAAGCCGTGCCGCATCCCGATCCGGCCGGCCTCGCCGAACACCAGGGCGTAGAGGGACCAGGCGAACGCGGCCAGCGTGCCCAGCGTGATCAGGGTGTCCATCGTGGCCGCGCCGTGCCGCAGGTTGCGCCAGGTCGCCCGGTGGAACGGCAGCCCGCCCCAGCCGACGACCGGAGCGGCCAGCCCCAGCGACACCCACTGCCAGCCGGGGAACTGCGCGGGGGGCACCATCGCGAGCACGATCACCGGCACCGTCAGCGCCACGCTCACCCAGACCCGGGTCCAGGACCGCCGGGTCTCGGCGGCCTCCACCGCCTCGGCCTGCTCGATCGCGTCGACGGTTGGTGCGTCCGGGTCGTCGACGAGCGTCCGGCCCCCGCGACCGGCGCGCGGTGCGACCAGCGGCGCGGCGCTGTAGCCGGCGGCCTCGACCTCCCGGACCAGATCGGCGAGGTCGACGGCCGCTGGCGCCGGGGCCGGGGCCGGGGCCGGGGAGATGACGAGGCTGACCGTGGCGCGTTCGGTCGCGTAGTTCACCGACGCGTCGACGCCAGGCAGCTTGTTGAGCCGGCGTTGCACCCTGGCCGCGCAGGAGGCACAGGTCATCCCGCCGACGAGCAGCTCCACGGTGTCGCCAGGGCCCAGGGGCTCACCGGCGTCGACCGGTCGAAGCCCGGCCGTCCGAGGGTTGCGGACTGTCGCCATCGTCGTCGCCTCCGTCCGATCCGAGCCGGTTTCAGGCGAGCTGGTAACCGGCCTCTTCGACGGCGGCGCGGACGGCGGCACTGTCCAGCGGCGCCTCGCTGCCCACCTCGGCCTGCCCGGAGGCGAGGTCGACGTTCACCGCCGTGACGCCGGGCAGCTGGGAGAGCTCCTCGGTCACGGCCTGGACACAGTGCCCGCAGGTCATTCCGGTCACCGTGTAGGTGCTGACAGTCATAACAATCCCTCCCGGCCGGCGGCGCCACCCCGACTACGCCGCTCCACAGTCCCACGGTACCCCCCGGGGGTACCAGAAATCGCTGAGCGGCCGAAGTCCGGAAACGCCGAGCGGCCAGCGGCGGCTTTCGCCACTGGCCGCGGAACTCGGTGGAGGGGGTCAGTACCTGGTGGAAAGGCGCCTCAGGCGCGGCGCAGCTTCTGCGCTACCTCGGTGGCCCAGTAGGTGAGGATCAGGTCGGCGCCCGCACGGTGAATCGCGGTCAGCGTCTCGCTGATGATCCGGTCCCGGTCGACCCAGCCGTTGGCTGCGGCGGCCTCGACCATCGAGTACTCGCCGGAGACCTGGTAGGCCGCGACCGGCACGTCCACGGAGTCGGCGACGGCCCGCAGGACGTCCAGGTACGCGAGCGCCGGCTTGACCATCACGGCGTCCGCGCCCTCGGCCAGGTCGAGCGCGACCTCGCGCAGCGCCTCGGCGGCCGAGCGGGCCGGGTCCTGCTGGTAGCCGGCCCGGTCGCCGAACTGCGGCGCGCACTCGGCTGCCTCCCGGAACGGGCCGTAGAAGGCCGACGCGTACTTGGCGGAGTAGGCCAGGATCGGCAGGTCCGGGTACCCGGCGCCGTCCAGAGCCGCCCGGATCGCGCCGACCTGGCCGTCCATCATCCCGCTCGGCGCGACCACCTCGACGCCGGCGCGCGCCTGCGCGACCGCGATCGAGGCGTACCGCTCCAGTGTCGCGTCGTTGTCCACATCGCCGGTCTCGGTGAGCAGGCCGCAGTGGCCGTGGTCGGTGTACTCGTCGAGGCAGAGGTCGGCCATGACGACCATCGACCCACCCACCTCGGACACGAGGTCCGCGATGGCGAGCTGCACGATCCCGTCCGGGTCGTCGGCGGCCGAGCCACGGGCGTCCTTCTCAGCCGGCACGCCGAACAGGATGATCCCGCCGACGCCTGCCTCGGCAGCCTCGGCGGCCGCCTTGCGCAGCGAGTCCCTGGTGTGCTGGACGACGCCGGGCATCGAACCGACGGGGACCGGCTCGCTGACGCCCTCCTTGACGAAGGCCGGGAGGATCAGGTCCGCCGGATGCAGCCGCACGTCCGACACCAGCCGGCGCAGCGCCGGCGTGCGGCGCAGCCGGCGCGGCCGGGCCAGCGGGAAGCCGGCGGCCGAACCGCCCGCCGGCCGGCCCCCGATGGTCACCGTCGGCCTCGGCGCGGCTTGGGCAGCCGGGCGGCGAGCGGGCCGACCTTGCCGAGCTCCTCGCGGTGCTCGGCGGCGAAGTCGGCGAGCGCGGTGACCAGCGAGGCGATCGTCGCCTCCGGTGCCTCGACGTCGACCCGCAGGCCCAGCTCCTGCGCGGTCTCCGCGGTCTTCGGGCCGATGCACGCGATGACGGTCGTCTCGTGCGGCTTGCCCGCGATACCGACCAGGTTGCGCACTGTGGAGGACGAGGTGAACACGACCGCGTCGACCCTGCCCCCCTTGAGGGCCTCCCGGATCGGGGCGGGCGGCGGCGCGGCGCGCACGGTCCGGTACGCGGTGACGTCGTCGACCTGCCAGCCGCGCTCCTTCAGGCCCGCCTCGAGGATCTCGGTGGCGATGTCGGCCCGGGGCAGCAGCACCCGGTCGAGCAGGTCGAGCGAGCTGTCGTACTCCGGCCAGTCGGCGAGCAGGCCCTCCGACGACTGCTGGCCCGCAGGCACGAGGTCGGGCCGGATGCCGAAGGACCGCAGCGCCTCCGCCGTCGCCTCGCCGATCGCCGCGACCTTGACGCCGGCGAACGAACGGGCGTCAAGGCTGCGCTCCTCGACCTTCTCCTGCACGGCCTTGACCGCGTTGACCGACGTGAAGGCAACCCACTGGTAGCGACCGGAGACCAGGCCGGTGATGGCCCGCTCCATCGGGGCGGCGGTCCGCGGCGGCTCGACGGCGATCGTCGGCACCTCCAGCGGGCTCGCGCCGTGCGAGCGCAGTAGGTCGGAGAGGATCGCGGCCTGCTCCTTGGTCCGCGGCACCAGCACGGTCCAGCCGAACAGCGCCCGCGTCTCCCACCAGGAGAGCTTCGACCGGGTGGCGACCACCGGGCCGATCGAGAGCACGATCTGGGACGGCGGCTGACTGGAGTTCGCCAGCAGCGGCGCGGCGTCGTTCTCGATCCGGTCGAGGGTCGAGCTGACGGTGCGCTGGTCGGTCGTGGTGCCGTCGACGGTGACCGCGGTCGGGGTGTCGCCCGGCCGGCCGTGCTCGACAAGAGCCGTCGCGACCTTGCCGATCTCGTTCGGCGCCGCGGTGATCACGAGGGTGCCCGGGGTCTGCGCGAGGCCGGCCCAGTCGACGTCCGAGACGCCCGCGACGGTGCCGCCCAGGCCGCCGAACCCGGCACCGAGGCCGAGCCCGCCACCGAGGCCACCGCCCAGCCCGCCGCTGCCGAGGCCGCCGCCGAGACCACTGGAGCCCAGCCCGCCGCCGAGGCCGCCGCCCAGCGAACCGCCGAGCGGCCGGCCGATCAGGCCGCGCGACGTGCCGAACGGCGATGAGCCAAGGCCGACGGCGTCGGGCCCGAACGGCGAGGCCGCCGGCAGCTCGCCGCTGGACGAGAAGACGCCGGTCGTGCTCGCGTAGGTCACCGGAAGGCCGGGGGCGACGCCCGCGTACGTCGAGACGGCCGCGCCGGTGGCGACCCCGGGGATGACCTTGTAGGGGATCTTGGCCTTGGCCAGCGACTGCGCGTCGTTCGCGCCGATCCGGGTGAGCCAGGGGTCGGACGAGTAGAGCCGGACGACCTTGTCACCGGCGCGCGCCCGGCTGACGACGGCGGCCGTCGCGGCCTCCGCGTCCCGGATCGGCTTCGGCGCGTCCAGGTCGCCGATCTTGAGGACCTCGGCGGCCAGCGGTTCGAGCACCGCCGGCGCGACATCCGGGTCCGCGACGACGACGTCGGCGGCTTGCAGGGTCTCGACGGCCAGCACGGTCAGCAGGCCGGGGTCACGGGGCCCGGCGCCCACCAGGGCGACCGGGGATACTGGCTTCTTCGTTCGTCGAGTGGCCATGACGTCAGCGGATTCCCATCAGCGTGTGTGCTCCTGCGGACAGCAGGTCGTCCGCGAGGCGCCTGCCCAGCGCTTCGGGGTCGGCGGCCGGACCTTCCAGCTCACGTCGCAGGACGGTCGTTCCGTCCAGCGACGCGACCACCGCGCGCAGGCGAACCTCACCCCCGCTGGCAGACACCTGCCCACGAGCCGGAAGAACCTGCGCCAGCGCGCCGACCGGAGCGGTGCAACCCGCCTCGATCGCCGCCAGGAAGGCGCGTTCCGCTCTGACCGCCACGGACGACGGTGCATCGTCGAGCACAAACCGTAGCAGCCGCTCAAGCGGAATCTCAACTCCGCTTCCGGGCGCGACGGGGCAGCTCATCCCCGTGACCGCCCCCTGGTCCTCCGGGGTGCCGACCGTCAGCAGGGTCAGCGGAGCGAGCGTCGTGGCCACGCACTCGATCGCGAGCGCGCCCTGGCCCGGAGCCGGAAGCATCACCTCCGGCTCCAGCAGCTCCGTGATCGCGTCCAGCCGGTCCAGGCGGGCGAGCCCGGCCCGGGCCAGCACGACGGCGTCGACCTCGCCGTCGATCGCCTTCTTGATCCGGGTGTCCACGTTGCCGCGGATCGGCACCACGTCCAGGCCGAGTCCGAGCGCTCGCAGCTGGGCCGCCCGACGGGGCGCGCCGGTGCCGATCCGTGCGCCGGGGCCGAGCTCGGCGAGCGTGCGGCCGGTCGGCGAGACGAGCACGTCGCGGACGTCCTCACGCGGTGGGATCGCGGCGAGCGTGATGCCCTCCGGGGGCGCCGTCGGAAGATCCTTGAGCGAATGCACGGCCAGGTCGACCTCGCCGGCCAGCAGCGCCTCTCGCAGGGCGCTGACCCACACCCCGGTGCTCCCGAGCTGGCTGATCTCGGCCCGGTTGCGGTCGCCCTCGGTGACGACGTGGACCAGGTCGACCTCGATGCCGAGCCGGGTGCGCAGCTCGTCGGCCACCATTCCGGACTGCGCGAGCGCGAGCGCGGAGCGCCTGGTCCCCAGCCTCAGCCGGCTCGGGAGCCCGCCGGCCTCGACCGCCGACGCCGGCGCCTGCCGGGCCGCGGTGGAGGGCCGCCGGCCGGCCGGGCCGAGCGGGTACAACGAGGTCGAGGACGAGGAGGTCACGGCTGCTCCAGCAGGTCGGGGGCCGACACGACGGCCGGCACCTCCCTGGGTAGGTCGAAGAGTTCGCGCAGCGCCTCGGCGTAGGAGTCGCCACCAGGCCCGCCGGCGAGCTGCTGGACCCGCACCGTCGGCGCGTGCAGCAGCTTGTCGACGACGCGGCGGACGGTCCCGGTGACCATCTCCCACTCCCGGGCGTCCAGGTCAGGCAGCCGGCCACGCAGCCGGTCGAGTTCGTCCTGCACGATCGCGGCGGCCTGGGCCCGCAGCGCGACGACCGTCGGCGCGACCCGGACGGCCCCGCGCTTGTTGAGGAACCCGGCGACCTCGGAGGCCACCAGCGCGCGCACCGCCTCCAGGTCGTGCGAGACCTGCGCGCCGTCGAGCGCGACCCGCAGCGACTCCAGGTCGACGAGAGTGACTCCGGGCAGCGCGCGCACCGCCGGGTCGATGTCGTGCGGCAGGGCGAGGTCGAGGAAGACCAGCGGCCGGCCGGACCGGCCCACCGAGGCCGCCTCGACCATCTCGTAGGTGACCACCAGGCCGGTGGCTCCGGTCGAGGAGACGACCAGGTCCGCCTGGCCGACCTCGTGCGGCAGGTCGGCGAGGCCCACGACGCGGGCACCATGGTTCTCGGCGATCGCAGCGGCCCGGGCCGGGGTGCGGTTCGCGACCACAAGGTCGACGGCCCCCGCCCGCCGGACGGTCGCCGCCGTCAGGGCACCGACCGAGCCGGCGCCGATGATGAGGACCCGACAGCCCACGAGGGGCTGGCTGGCCGAGTCGGTGAGCTCGGCTTCCGATGTGTCTCCGTCGATCCCGGTCACGTCCGTGGACAGCCGCTCCGGGCGCCGGACGTCGAGGCTGCCGGCGGCGATCTGCAGGCCGACCGAGACGATCGACGCTCCGGCGGCGTCGATGGACGTCTCGCTGTGAGCCCGCTTTCCGACCCGCAGCGCCGTCTGGAACAGAGCGGCGAGGGCACCGCCGGCCGTGCCGGCCTCCTGGGCGCCGCGGAAGGCACCGCGGACCTGGCCGAGGATCTGGCTCTCGCCGACGAGCATCGAGTCCAGGCCGCAGACCACCGAGAACAGGTGCCCTACCGCGCGCGCCTCGTGATGGACGTACAGGTGCGGCGACAGCTCGGACAGCTCGACCCCGCAGACGCGGGACAGCGTGTCGGAGATGTCGGCGAGGCCACCGTGGAACGTGTCGACCTCGGCGTAGATCTCGGTGCGGTTGCAGGTGGACAGCACTATGGCCTCGACCACGTGGTCGGCCTGGACCAGTTCGCCGAGGACCTTCGGGGCATCGTCGCCCGAGACCGCGGCGAGCTCCAGTAACGCGTTCGGCGCGGTCCGGTGGTTCAGCCCGACGGCGAGGAGGCTCACGAGCCCTCACTTCCTGTGGCCAGCCGCATCACGGCCTCCGTTCCGGCCGCCGTTGTAGGCGCCGGCTCCGCGTCCCCGCGCTCCGCCGGGGCGATTCCCAGGGTGCGCCCTTCCGTCGCCAGGGTGCGCAGTTCGGGCCGCGAGCCTGTCGCCCCGTCCGGGGAGAGCGCGCCGATTGCCCCCTCAAGAGGGAGCGTGCCCGGGGCGACCGGCCGGATGCGCGGCTCGGCGGACCGGTCCGGACGTTTGCGGGCCTCGTGGAACGACAGGATCTGCAGCTCGACCGCCAGATCGACCTTACGCACATCGACCCCGTCAGGCACGGACAGCACAACCGGGGCGAAATTGAGGATGCTGGTGACCCCCGAGGCAACCAGTCGGTCGCAGACCTGCTGCGCCGCCGCGGCCGGGGTACAGATCACACCGATCGTCACCTGATAGTCCTCGATCAGTCTTTCCAGCTCGACGACCGGCCGGATCTCCACCCCGCCGACGAGCTCACCGGCACGAGCGGGATCGGCGTCGACGAGCGCGACAATCCGGAACCCACGCGCCGGAAAACCGCCATAGCGCGCGAGCGCGTGCCCGAGATTACCTACTCCGACCAGCATCACGCCCCGGTCCTCGGTCAGCCCCAGGCGCGCCGAGATCCGGTCCAGCAACACGTCGACGTCGTAGCCAACGCCTCGGGTGCCGTAGGAACCGAGGTGCGAGAGGTCCTTTCGAACCTTCGCCGAGGTGACCCCTGCGGCGGCGGCCAGCGTGTCCGACGACACGGTCTCGACGCCGTCATCGGCCAGACCCGTGAGCACCCGCAGATAGAGCGGCAGCCGGGCGACTGTCGCCTCGGGTACCGCCGGACGGGGTCGCTTCTCCCTCGTCGACGGGCGCCGGGACGGGCTCATGAGGCGCGGCTCCTCCAGCGGTCTGGCCGCGGCCGGGCGTGGTTCGCGGCAGCAGTGAGCCTTTCCCGTCTCACCGAGGCCCCAGGTCGTCGAGCCCTGGTCGGAGGCCACGAAGGAAAGGCTCAGTCTGTCGAGGCGGGGAGCGGTGGCCCGGTCGCCGGCTGTCCAGCTGAGGCGACCGACTGACGCACCCGGCCGGCACGCCCGGCCAGCGACCACGCCGATCGCGCGCGGCACCATGCCCGAGCATGGGGTGAGTCTACGACTTCGTGAAAGAGTTCACAAAGTTTCGGATGGTGGTATCGCCGTCAGGACGGGTCAGCGCAGCGACCAGCGGCGACCGGCGAGGGCGTCGCGCAGGCGTGCCTCCTCGACCCGCCAGTAGCCGTGCTCGCGACCGTCGACCAGGACGACGGGCACCCGGTCGCCGTACTCGTCCGCCCGCTCCGGGTCGGCATCCACATCAAGCTCCCGCCAGCCGACGCCGGTCTCGTCCGCGACCCGGGCGACCGCCGTGCGGGCGTCGTCACAAAGGTGACAGCCGACCCTGCTGATCAGAGTGATCCGAGCCTCGCTCACGGCTGCTCCCGTCGACATCGTCAACCGTCACCTCGTTCCGTCGAGTCTGCCCCCGGCTGGGCGAGTCCCGGCGTGGGGCCCGTCTCGGGCCGGCTGCCGTGGGTGCTGGCGGCCACCCTTCGATCAGTCACCCATCATGTCCGATCGATCACCATCAGCCAGCCAACCTGTTCGTCACCTGGACGTCCGGCCGCTGTCACCGCGTGTCCGCCGACCGTACCCATGGGCGGGGAACGAGCTGCGTGTGGTGCGCAGTTCCTGCGACGCGCACCGGCTGGCGGGCCGTAGGCTCGGGTGCGCAGGCCTAAGGAGTACGGGATATGGTCCTTCTTCTCGCCTCCGGAGGCACCAGTGGCAGAGCCACGGGACACGCCAGGGCTTCCCGGCGCGCCGGTCGCGCGCGGCGGGTGGGCCGGCTCCCGGACCGCCGTCCGGATGGCAGGATGGCGGCCGGACCTGGTCACGCACGGTGGTGACGCAGGCCCGCCGCGCGCCACTCAGCGACGCCCGCGACGCGCCGCGGAAGCCGAGCGCCACAAGCCGTGGACAGCCGGGAGATGAGATGTGGTTGCGACCGCACAAGGATGACACGACCGACGTGGACGCCGCGGCCGCCGACGCCGCGGCGACCGCCGCGCTGAAGGTGGCGGCCGAGGCCGTACCGAAGCCACCGCCGGACCCCACGGCGGCCGCGTTCTTCGACGTGGACAACACGATGATGGCCGGCGCGTCGATCTTCTATTTCGCCCGGGGACTCGCGGCGCGCGACTTCTTCGACTCGCGCGACCTGCTGAAGTTCGGCTGGCAGCACGTCAGCTACCGGTTGCGCGGCATGGAGGACCCGAACGGCATGCACAACGCCAAGGAGGCGGCGCTCGCCTTCGTGGCCGGCCGGGAGGTCAGCGAGATCGTCCGCTACGGCGAGGAGATCTACGACGAGCGGATGGCCGAGCAGATCTACTCGGGCACGCTCGCGCTCGCGCAGCAACATCTCGACGCCGGCCACCGGGTCTGGCTGGTCACGGCCACACCGGTCGAGCTGGCCTCGATCATCGCCCGCCGGCTCGGCCTGACCGGCGCCCTCGGCACCGTCTCCGAGGTCGTCGACGGCCGGTACACGGGCCACCTGGTCGGTGACCCGCTGCACGGCCCCGGCAAGGCCGCGGCTGTCCGCGCGCTCGCCGACCGGGAGCACCTCGACCTGACCCGCTGCTGGGCGTACTCGGACTCGATCAACGACCTGCCGATGCTGTCCATGGTCGGCAATCCCGTCGCCGTCAACCCTGACCCGGACCTGAAGTCCGCTGCCAAGGACCGCGACTGGACCATCAAGGACTTCCGCACCGCGCGCAAGGCAGCCAAGGTCGGCATCCCCACCGCGGCCGGTCTCGGCGCCCTCGCCGGTGGCGTCGCCGCCGGCCTGGCCCTCAAGCGCCGCTACGGCGAAGCCTAGGGCGATCGGCCGGAACGGGCG
>NZ_JADWYX010000046.1 GCF_016786355.1 Frankia sp. AgB1.9 | reverse complement strand
CGACGTTGTCCACCACCACCAACCACCGCGCCCCCAACCGCCGCAGCTGCCCCGCCACCGCCACCCAGTCCGCGCCCTCCCCCAGGCCGAGCGCCACCCCCAACGCGGCCACCTGCCCCGCGGCAAGCTCCGCATTCTGCCCCGGAACCCACCAAACCACGTCGAAATCGTCCATGTGACGGTGCGCGTACTCCACAGCCAACGCCGTCTTGCCCATCCCCCCAGCACCCTGCACCGCACACACCGCAGCCACCCCCCACGCAGCCAGCTCCTCGGCCACACCCGCCAGCAACGCCTCCCGGCCCACGAACCGCGCCAACCTCGGCGGCACATTCCACACCGCCGGCAAATCCACCGGAAAAACCGGCGCCACCCCCGCCCCCGCCGACCTACCACCGTCACCCGACACCGGAAAACCCGGAGCCACCGCCGGCTTACGCCGCCCCAGCGCAACCGCAGACAACAGGCGGTTCCGCGCTACACCCTCATCCACACCGAACACGTCCACCGACACGATCTGACGCAACAGACCCGGCCGCTCGCAATCCTGCACCCGCACCACCAGCAACAGCCGCCGCGCCCCAGCCGGATCCGCTGCCCACACCGCCTGCCACTCCTCCGTGGCAAACACCGAGGTCAGATACGCAGCCGACACCACCGCCACCGTGCGCCGATCCCCGCCAAGCGCCTTCTGCATCTCGCCCACGAAATGCGACCCCGGCCCGAAATCCCACGCCTGGATCAGCGCCTCATGCCCCGCCGCCTCCAACGTCCAGGCAACCCACTCCGCCCACCGGACATCAACACCCGTATACGACACGAAAAAACGCTGCGTCACCTCGACCAAACCCCCCGTCGGCCACACCACCAGCATCCCACCCCGGCGCGCAAACCCGGCCACGACCCCGCACACCGCCCTACCAAAGCCAGAACCCCCCGCCCGCGCCGCCAACCAGGTACGCAAGCCCGCCGCCCCACACCGACGCTCACCGACAACCGGCGGAACCGACCGGACCCCAGGCCCGGCTGTCGTCTACGGACAGCCGCGGAGGTCGATAGCGACTGAACCAACTTTGCAGGGACCGAGAAAACCAACGACGGCCGTCAACCAGCAGGTCGGACGCGAGTGCCAACCATCTACCGGGACCAGACAGGCAGGAGAGAACAGGAGGAGGAACAGGCGCGTAAGGGATCGTCGCCAAGTTTCTGTACGGGTTCAAGGGCGGCCTTCGGCCGCCGCGGGGCCCCCCGCCCCCCCCCCCCCCCCCGCCCCCCCACCACCCCCCCCCCCCCCCCCCCCCCCCCCCCCCCCCCCCCCCCCCCCGCGACCGTCGGCCCCTTCATCTTTCTGGTGCAGAGGGAGATCCTGGCGGCGGTGGCACTGCTCACCTCGGGCCGCCTCATCGAACCGGGACTACACCAAGTCAACCGACAGATCCGCGAGACCATCGCGCGGGACTGGCTCAACGCCTTCAACGGCGAAGGAGAGACCGACCAATGAACAGTCTGATCGCCGCATCGGTCCGGAACTACCTCGGGCAGCACCCGGCCGAAGAAACGGCACTCGCGCCGCTGCTTGAACTGGTAGAGCAACCCGCGCCCGTAACGTCACGATCCACCACCCCCGGACATGTCACGTGCGGCGCACTAGTTGTGAATGAAGACGGAAAGATACTCCAGATTCACCACAAGACGCTCAACCGGTGGCTCCTGCCAGGCGGTCACATGGAGCCCGGTGACGCAACGCCACTTGTGGCGGCCATCCGGGAACTAGCCGAGGAAACCGGAATCGAAGCGTCGCAGGTGATACCGATCGGCGGCGACCCTGTCGACATCGATGCGCATGAGATACCGGCCAATCCCGGGAAGGGTGAGCCCACCCATGTGCATTACGACTTCCGTTTCACCATGAGGATCGCCGCACGCGAAGGTCTGCACCGAGTGGCCCTCCAACTCGACGAGGTAATGGACTACAGGTGGGTCGAAGCCAGCGGGCTCGCCGGACGGCTCGCGGCGAAAGTCCCGACGTTCCTGGAAACACAGCACCAGGCCTGGACGTGACGACCGGTGGCGCTGCCGGCATCACGATGCTCGCCGCGCGTCTGCAGGGGCCCTACCGACTCACGCCCCACGAGTCAGCCGTACAGCCTGGATCCGATCTGACGAGTCTCAATCGCCTGGCCGACGAACTCGAAGCGGACGAGACTCTCAACAAGCTGCACTGGGCACGGCGATCATGCGATCAAGGCTGCGCGGCCTGAGCCTGGTCGGCGCAGGCATGGTTGATCGTCACAGACTGAGGCTCGTCGGCCAGCTGACGGAGGGCGGCGCGATGACCTTGGAGGAGATCCGAGCGCTCCACCCCCGACTCGCCACTCTGTGCCGCCAGTACGGGATCGCCGAACTGGCGGTTTTCGGGTCCGTCGCACGTGGTTCCGCTGGTCCCACCAGCGACGTTGATATCCTCTATGTTCGGGCTCCAGGCAACGACCTTGGGATGTCGTACTTCGACTTGCAGGACGACCTGGAAAGGGTGTTCGGCAGGCCCGTCGACCTAGTCTCGAAGGACGCGCTACACCGGATGATCCGGGACGAGGTGCTCGGCGACGCGCAGGTTCTGTATGCGGCGTGAGGAACTCTACCTGGCAGATCGAACTGATCCGCGAAACGCGCGGCCCTCACGAGTCGGCGGCCCGCTTGAGCGATGGCACCCGCAGCATGATCTCTTGAACATCGGGACGGTTAGGCCAGCGGCGGCGCAGCACGGTTGTCGCCCGGTGCAACTCTCTCCGCGCCCACACCGAGGGGAGAGAATCAATCGACTGTTGGGTCTCGTTTACGATTCGGACAGCGCGATCCGCGTCGCCAGCGTTGGCGTAGGCGAGGGCCAAACGAGCGCCGTTTGTATTCAAGCGTCTAGCGAGTGAAAAACCCGCACAGGAGGATGACCTAATTGATTGAGCGTGTCTCACTGATCACCGGCAACGCGGGCAAGGCGCGGGAGTATGCAATACTCCTTGGCATTGAGGTAGTTGCAGTCAAGGAAGATCTGATCGAGATCCAGTCACTCGACGTCGTAAAGGTTGTCGAACGGAAAGCGGCGGACTCCTACTCGAAACTGAGAATCCCTGTCCTGGTCGATGACACCGGCCTCGTGCTGCATGCTTGGAACGGCCTCCCGGGCGCGCTCGTCGCATGGTTCCTCGATGCGGTAGGTACGCAAGGCTTGCTCGCGATGGCTGCCGGCGTGGCAGATCGAAGCGCCACCGTGACCACGGCGCTCGGCTACGCCGACGCAGAAGGTATGCGGGTCTTTACCGGCACGCTGGATGGCCTGTTGACTACCGAGGAGCGCGGAGAAGGCGGTTTCGGCTACGACTCGATCTTCGCTCCCGGCGACGGAAGCCTGACCTTCGCCGAGATGACGAGTGATCAGAAAAACGCGATCTCGCATCGCCGGCTGGCTGTCGAGGCACTCCGAAAGGAGTTCGGCCTCTAAGGTTCCCCGAGGACCGGACCGTTCCGGGCCACGAAGAGAGCGGTTCAACATGCCGGAAGTGGACCACCCGCTGAAGTAGCCGTCAGGGGCGGCCCGGATCAGCTGGAGGTCATCCGGGCGAGGACGGTCGCGATGGGGACGCTGGCCAGGCCTACGCGGACGTCGTCGATGCCGTAGGGCAGCCAGAGCAGGCCGTCGTGGATGAGGCCGCCGCAGGAGTAGACGACGTTGGGGACATAGCCGTCCCGCTCGTCCGGGGCCGGGCACAGCAGGGGCTCGGGCAGCGCGCCCAACACCGTTGTCGGGTTCGCGAGGTCGAGCAGGATCGCCCCGATGCTGTACGTCCGCATCGGCCCGACGCCGTGGGTGAGGACGAGCCAGCCCTCGGGGGTCTCGATCGGCGACCCGCAGTTGCCGACCTGCAGGAGCTCGAACGCCGTCCGAGGTGCGTGGACGGGGTCCGGCGGGCCCCAGGCGTGGCCGTCGTCGGAGGTGGTGATGCTGGTCGTCTCGCCGTCGCACCGGCACAGGGCCATGTGGCGGCCGGCGACGAGCCGAGGGAACAGGGCCATGCCCTTGTTGCGCGCCGCCGGGCCCGTGACCGGGGAGGAGGTGAAGGACCTCAGGTCGGGACTGGTCAGTCGCCGTGGCAGGATGCGCTCGCCGTCGTAGGCGGTGTAGGTCGCGCGGTAGTCGACCGTGCCGTCGGGCGCCGTGAAGCGCACCAAGCGGGCGTCCTCCATGCCACTGCTCTCGACCGCGAGGGCGGGCCACAGCACCCGCTGCGCCAGAGCGCTGTCGGCGGGGAACTCGACCCGGTGCAGCAGGCCGGCCGCCGCCCGGACCCGTGCCATGATCCCGGCTGCCTGCAGGCGTCGGAGCAGGTCGGGCGGCACCTGAGCGAACGCGCGCTCGATGTCGCCCTCGTCCCCGGCCGACTGCCCGTCGAGACCGTCGAGCACGGCGCTGGTCACCTCGTCGTCGAGCCCGTGCTCGACGAGCACGGCCCGCAGCTGGCCGGGTTCCCAGTCGACCGGTACCGCGACGCCGACGGTCAGCGGGCCGGCCCGCTGCTCCAGCCGCACCGTGGGACCGGGCCCGACCACGCAGGACGCGAAGCCGATCGAGGACAGGTGGCCCTCACCGATCCCGCGCAGGCTCAGCGCCACCCGCAGTGCGCCGGGGGCAAGCCCCGACTGGTCGGGATGCGCCACCGCCGAGGGGTTGGTGACCGCCGCGCCCTCCACCGCGTACTCGGCGGTGAAACACGCGCCGAGCAGCAGCAGCCGGGCTGGTGACAGCGTGGCGGGCGCCCGCACCCGGGAGGCCACCGCGGCGGCGTGCCGGGTCAGGAGTCCCTGGTAGTCCCGGTGGCGCGGGGTGAACGTCACCAGCAGATCGCCGAGGAGGCTCGCCACCTCCGGCTCGGGCAGGGCGAGCACCCGGGCCACGATGCCGGCGGCCCGGGATCCCGACTCGCCTGCTTCCTCCCCGGGCAGGAAAAGCCTCGCGATGACCCGCCTCGGGTCCGCGGCCAGGGTCACCGGATGACGCGTCACCTCGACCCGCGGGCTCACGGTCGGGGCGCACGAGCTCACGGACCCGTCCCAGAGCTGGCCGGGCGAGCCGGCTGATCGGGCTGATCGGGCTGAGTGACCCCAGCGGGCTGAGCAGGCTGGACGGGTTGAGCAGGCCGGGCCGCGAGCAGGCGACGGGCATGCTGCGCCGTCGAGAGCATCGCCAGGGTGGATTCGGCCCCCTGGTTCAGGTTGCGGCCGTGCGCTTCGAGCCCGTCGCAGCAGCCACCCGAAATGGTGTCGACAAGGGGAACCCCGCTGTCGTTGTCACCGAGAAACCAGGCGTGCGCCTGGCGGAGCCCGACCAGCCACCGCGGGTGGCCGGTGAGGTCGTAGGCCCGGGCGCAGGCGTCGGCCAGGGCCGCGGCCTCGATCGGCTGCTGGTCGAAACCGGGCCGAGCGCCGGGGGCGGCCCCCGACTGGCGGCCGCCGACCGGCGTCAACGACAGCCGACCGGCGCGGGTCTCGATGGCGAGCAGCCATTCCAGCAGCCGCAGCCCGTCGGCGAGCACCCTCTCGTCGGGCAGGCAGGCACCGGCCAGAATCAGCGCCTCCGGCACGGCCGCGTTGGCGTAGCGCAGGCTCGACTCCGGCCAGGGCCAGGCCGGGTCGCGGCACACCGGGCCGATCGCCGCGACGGCGTCGGTCAGCAGGGCGCGCGCGGCGGCGTCGCCGGGGTTGACCAGCAGGATCTCCCCGGCGCCCAGCGCCGCGAACGTCATCGCCCGGGGCCAGCTGGAGCGCCGGCCGGCACTGGCATAGAACCGGGTGCGCGCCGTGGCCCGCAGCCGGACCGTGGGCGCCCGCACCGCCATGGTGCCGAGCCCCCACAGGGCCCGGCCCCACCAGTCGCCGAGACTGGGCCGGTCCCGCCAGTGCCCGTCGGTGTCGCGTCGGTTGCGCACCGCCCCGGATGGAGCCTGCGCCGCGGCGACGAAGGCGAGATACCGCTTGAGCAGCCGGATCAGGGTGAACTCCGGATCCGGTTCGCGGGCGAGCACGACCAGGCCACGCGCGACGTCATCGACGCAGTACCCATGCTCGGGGCGTGGGGTGGTGCCCTTGGCATGTTCGAACAGGCCGACGTCGTCGGTGAGGCGGATCAGATGAGCGAACGACACGTCGACGGTCATCGGGTCGCCATGGCGGGATCGTCGACAGTCGCCCCGGTGGTCTGGCCGGTCAGCCGGGCCGCGGCGGAGCGGGACGGTCCAGTGGCCGTGCGCGCCACCAGCTCGGCGGCGAGCCGCCGGTAGCGGCGGGCGACCGCCGGCCACAGCAGCTCGGGGGCGCGCGCGGCGACCGCGTCGGTCAGGCTGTGCTGCAGGGCGTCGTCGGTGACGATGGCGCGCAGGGCCGCCGCGATCGCCGCCGGGTCCTCGTGCGGGACGAGCAGGCCGGTACCGCCGCCGAGAAGCTCGACCGCGTGCGGGAAACGGGTGGCGACGATCGGCTTGTGCGCGGCGACCGCCTCGATGAGGACGCCGGAGGTGACCTGGTCCCGCGAGTCGTAGGGCAGCAGAACCACATCGGCCGCCCGCACCAGCTCGGCCAGCGACCGCGCGTCACGGTAGCGGCCGTCGAAGCGAACCGATCCGGCCACCCCCAGGCGGTGGGCCAGCGCGACCAGCCCGTCGCGGTACGCCTCCCCCTCCCGGGCGAGCACCTTGGGATGGGTCTCGCCGGCGACGACGTAACGGGGCGGCCGGTCGAGGTCGGTCAGCGCCGCCAGCGCCTCGATCCCCCATTCGATCCCCTTGCCGGGACCGATCAGCCCCCAGGTGAGAACGGTCGGCCCCTCGGACCGCGCCGTGCGGGATGACCGAGACCCGGCGCTGATCGACCCGGTAGCCGGTGGCCAGCCGGACCCTGGCGGTCTCGGTCATCACCACGACCGCCCTCGCCGCGGCGGCCACCTGCTCCAACACCTGACGCTGATGCGTGGTCGGCCGTGTGAGGACCGTGTGCAGAACGACGATCGCGGGAACCTCGAGTCGTCGCAGTACCTCGACCACCTCGGCGCCGTCCCGGCCGCCGTAGACGCCGTACTCGTGCTGGACCAGGACGACGTCGAACCGGTTCAGCAGGCGGGCGGCCTCGGCCGGGCCTCCGCTCGTCCCGGCGACCAGGTCGCCGATGACGCCGGGCGGCGGCGCTGGGGGCAGGCCCCGGGTGCTCGCAACCGGGGCGTCCAGCAGGCGCACGACGCCGCTGGAGGCGCCCGGCACCACGGCGGTCAGGTGCGCCCGCAGGGCGGCCGTGAAGGTGGCCAGCCCGCACTGCGTCGGCGGGTACGTACCGAGAAATCCATAGTGCAGAGGCAAAATGCCCATCCCTCCGAATGGCACCGGCTGCGGGCCGCCGGCAGGCGCAAGAGCGTCGAACTCGGACCGAGAACGCCGAGGAAGGTCAGACAGGGCGATCATGAATATGTGACGGACCGTACAGCCGTAAAGCTTCGAAAAATCTGGGGGAAAACGAGATCCCGGCAGAATTTCGGCCGAACGCGCGAAGCACCGGCCAGGACCCCACGACCAGGGGAAAAAATGATCGGCATATCGGGGATCCTCCTGGGCTCATGCCATCGGGAGGAGCGCCGGCCGCCGGAGGGGCCAGCAACGAAATCGAGGCCTGGGCGGCGGCCCAGGCACCTTCGCACCAGCGGATCGTCGCACCAGCGGTTGGTACTCAACCTTTAAAAAGAGCTAACTCTTTGTATAGCCCTCGGCGCAGGTAAAAGCAAATGGGCCCGTGCCGGCGACAGGCGTATTTGGAAATATAGGCGCCGTCTGGAAGGCGGGTGAGGTGTCGTGTCGGGATCGCCAGGCGCCGCCGGCGGCCCGGGCGGGTCAGTGCCTGCCGAGGATGGTGCGGGCGGCGTTGCGGCCGGAGGCGCCCCAGACGCCGGCGCCGGGGAAGGTCGCGCCGCCCGTGAGGTAGAGGCCGGCTACGGGGGTCTTGTAGCGGGAGAGCTCGCGGCGGCGGCCGAGCAAGGCCGACATCACGCCGTCGGGGAAGCTTGGGACGTAGCCGCGGCGCAGGTAGAACTCGCGTTCGTAGTCGGGCGGGGTCATCGCGCGCCAGTCGCGGACCGAGGCCAGCAGCTCGGGGCCGTTCTCGCAGATCGAGGCGTACTGCTCCAGCCAGCCCCAGGGCAGCGCACGGTCGCCCCAGCCGCCGGCCAGCGCCCACGGCGTCCAGAGGATCTCCTGGCTCAGCACGTGTACGCCGGGCCCGGGGCTCATCGTCTCGTCCAGGACCGACGGGATGTTCAGGAAGAACATCGGTCGCTCGGCGATCAGGCCCCGTTTCAGGTCTGCGGACGCCGCGATCTGCTGGTCGGGGGTGGGGCTGACGATCGTCGTCGGGACGTGGCGCAGCGCCGCGGGCAGCACGTCCTCGGGCAGCGCGGCGACGGCGCGGGGCGTCGGCAGCGCGGTGACGACCGCGTCGAGCTTCGACTCGTAGCCGTCCTCGGCGGGCGCGGCGGCCCAGCGACGGCGCAGGCGGGCGGCCGCGTGCTCGCCGGCGAGCCAGTCGACCAGCAGGGTCCGCGGATCCGTGGCATTGACGATGGTGTGCGCGGTGACCCGCCGGCCGTCGGCGAGACGCACGCCGTGGACCCGGCCACCGTTGGCGTCCAGGCCGGTCACCCGCGCGCCGGTGACGACCCGACCCCCATGGGCCCGCACGTACCGTTCGAGGGCGGCGGGAACCGCGCCGCTGCCGCCGACCGGTCGGCCGACGCCGACGAGGTGGCGGATCGCGAGGCCCAGCGCGCCGAGGCCGGTGCCCGGCGCGTCCGGGCCCAGGCCCCAGACCGCTGGGCCGACGGTGTGGGTCGCCGCGATCACCCAGGAGGGCAGGCCGAACGACGTGAGCACGTCGACGAGGCTGCGGCGCGGCCAGTCCAGCAGCACGTTCGCGCCGCGCAGCCGTTGGCGGGCGACGACGGTGGCGACGATCGACGGGGTGGTCGGCCGGCCGCCCTGCACGGCCAGCACGAGCCTCGCGGCGGGCAGCGCGACGTCCAGGTAGCGCCGGTAGGCGTCGGCCGCGGCTGGGTCGACGCGGGCGAGGCCGTCGACGGTCCGCTCGATGGAGCGCCACTGGATGAAGACGGGCTCGTCGGCCCAGCCGACGCCGATGAGCATCGGGTCGACGTCGAGGTAGCGCAGGCCGTGGGCGGCGAGGTCGAGCTCCTCGACGATCCCGCTCGCCCGGATCATCGTGTGGTCGCAGTTGCAGATGTTGACCCGGGCGCCGATCGCGTCGACGGTCGACGCGCACCCGCCGGCCTGCCCGCGAGCCTCCAGGACGACTACCGAGCGGCCGGCCCTGGCCAGGTAGGCCGCGCAGGCGAGCCCGTTGTGCCCGCCGCCGATGACGACGACGTCCGCCCGAGGCGGCAGCGCGTCCGGCTGCGAGTCCGGCCGCGAGGCGCGCACGCCCGCGGCCCCTACGTCGGCCGTCACCGACTGGTCTTCGGGTCGAACCGGGCGATCTCCCGGAGCGACGCGGCTGCGGTCTCGACCATCGCCTCGTACCGCTGCTTGCCGTGCTCGGCGGTGGCGCCGGTCGGGTCGCCGATCGTGCCGTCGGTGCCGAAGTCGTCGGACAGCCAGCCGAACGACACCGACCGGCCGAAGCCGACCCGCTCGTAGGACGCCAGGTGCTCGGGAACGGACCGGGTGCCCAGGTCGAGGCGGACCAGCTCGGGACGCAGGTGCATCATCACCGACGTCTCCTCGATGCCGGCGTGGATGCCCATGCCCAGCTCGGCGGCCGGCGACGTCCCGCCCTGGTCCGGCGGCACCGACGGGTGCATCACGAACGTGCGCAGGCCATGGGCAAGCCGCAGGTCACGACTGGCGACCTGGAGCAGGGCGCTGTTGCCGCCGTGGCCGTTGAGGAACACCAGCCGCTGGACCGGCGTCGTCGCGAGGCAGCGGCCCAGGTCGTCGAGCATCGCCAGCATCGTCGCCGCGGACAGCCACATCGTGCCAGCCGACCAGGCGTGCTCGTTGGACTTGCTGTAGGCCAGCGTCGGCAGCAGCAGCAGGTCGATCTCGTCGCCGTAGGCCGCCACGACGTCGCGGCCCAGGGTGTCGGCGACGACCAGGTCCGTCGACAGCGGGAGATGCGGCCCGTGCTGCTCCACCGAGCCGACCGGCAGGACCGCGATCGCGCCCGGTGACAGGTCCGCGATCTCGGGAGCCCTCAGGTCGGCAAAGATCCGGGTCATGCTGCCTCCAGCCGCCGAGCACCACCGCGGCGGATGGAGGCACCCCCCGCCCGCCGCCTCACCCACAATGTTCGCCTGACCAACACTGCGCCAGACCAACACTGTGGCGACCTGACATGACGAGCCCGTCAGCGCCAAATTTCTCAGCCGTGAAGTCGCGCCCGGTCGACGACGAGCCGGTCAGCCGCTCGGCCGCACGCGGGCGGCCTCGAAGGTGACGACGACCCGCGGTTCGAGGCCGGGGGCGCCGAACTGCTCCAGCGTCCGGCCGTAGGTGGCGAGCAGGCTGGTCAGGAACGTCTTGTCGCTGTCGTCCTCGATGGTGGCCGTCGCGCGGATCTCGATGAACCGGAACGGGTTGTCCGCCGCGAGCGCGAAGACGGTGGCCGTCGGGTTCGCCAGCAGGTTCCGGTACTTCTGCCGGTTCTTCGACAGCGACGTCCGCAGCACGCCGTCCTCGCCGAGCAGCGACCAGACCGCCGACGTCTGGATCGACCCGTCGGGGTTGACCGTGCTCAGCATGATCGTGGTGCCCGTGAACAGGTCCCGGTGCGACTCGGGCACCAACAGGTCCGCCATGTCCGCAATCTCCTCAGCGTCGATCGAAGGCGTGCACCAGTTCGCAACCCAGACCAACTAACCGGGTGTTCCGCCGGACGACGGTTATGCCCTCAGGGCATCTCCATGGTCTGGGCGACCCGCAGCTCGTCGAACGTCCGCGTCAGCTCCGGGCCGAGCCGGGCACCGAGCCGGCGCAGCAGCTCGTCGACGACGAGGGCACAGGCGATCGGCAGCGCGTCCTGGTCGAGGCTGGGCCGCGGCGCGTCCTCCGGCGGGTGCACGCCCAGCGCGCCGGCGAGCACGATCAGGACGGCGTCCGGGTCGAGTCCGCCGAGCCAGGGGGCCGCCGGCCGGGCCACCTCGCCGAACAGCGTCCGGATGTCGTCCCCGTCCAGCCCGTCCGGGTAGGCCCGCTCGACCAGCCCGAGGGTGAGCCGGTGCAGCACGTCGCGGACCAGCACCTCGTCGTAGCCCCGCAGCCGCTCACACCCGTCCCGCAGCGCCGGCTCGTCCCGTCCCGCGACAGCCCGCCCGAGGTCGGTAACCGCCCGTTCGATGGCCCGCCCAGCAGGCGGCAGCCCGTCGGTGGTCACCGCGACCAGTCGCGCAGGCGGTGGCCGACGCCGGTCTGGTCGAACTGGGCCCGTTCGACCAGGACCCGCAGCTCGTGCAGGGCGACCGTGGCCGCGGCGACATCGATCGGGCCGGCGCCGACCTGGGCGCCGGCCGCGGCGGTGGCCCGGGCCTTCCGTCGGTGAGGCTCGCCTGACGGCGGCGCACCGGCCAGCTCGGCGAGGACGGCCTGGAAGGGCCCGACCGCCTCGCAGCGGGCGTCGAGCCAGCGCGACGTGATCGCCCGCGGCCCCTCGGCGAGCCAGTCCGCCGTGTCCTCGCCAGGCGGGTCGGACGGGTCCACGCCGGCGACGGCGTCGGCCCGGGTCGTCGCGATGACCTGCCAGTCGAGGGTCGCCCACAGGTCGGTGAGCTGGGCGCGCAGGGCACCCTTGGCGGCCAGGGTCCAGTGCGAGTCGGCGGCCACGTCGTCGAGCCGGTCGTAGAGGCCGGCAAGGCCCAGCCGTTCGCCGAGCGCGACGTGCACGCCGGCCGCGTCCTCGATGGGACCGGGCGCGGGCGTCGGCATGGTGACGAGCAGGTCGAGGGCGGTGCCGAGCTCACCGAGCCCGGAGATCCGCGCCGTGAGGTCCGATTCGGCGGCGGGTCCTGAGACGCCGAACGACGCGGCGAGGTCCGCGGCCGAGGCCCGCAGCCGCCGCGTCACCGTCGCGGTGCCCGCCCGGCCGCGGGCGTGGCGAAGCAGCCATTCCGTCGCCAGCTCGTGGAAGTCGCGGGCCGCCCGCCGGGCCGCCAGCTCGTCGGCGGCCGGCAGGGTGCGGGAACGCTCGTCGAGGACCGCCCACAGCTCCTCCAGGCCGAACAGCGAGACCGCGGCGGCGCAGGCCAGGACGGCGTCCGGGGTCGACACCCCGACCTGCTCCTCCAGCCGGAAGACGAAACCGGGCCCGAGCCGGTTCACCAGCTCGTTCGCCAGGTGCGTCGCGATGATCTCGCGGACCAGCGGGTGGGAGCTGATCCGGCGCGCGTACCGGGAGCGCACGGCCGGCGGGAAGTAGCGCTGCGCGACCAGGTCGAGAATCGGCTCGTCGGGCAGCGTCGAGTCCAGCAGCTCCTGGCGGACCAGCGTCTTCGCCTTCGCCTGCAGGACCGCGAGCTCCGGGCGGGTCAGCCCGGCGCGGGCGGCGCGCAGCTCCTCGATCCGGGCCTCGGACGGCAGCAGGTCCAGCGAGCGGACCAGCCCGGACCGGGCCTCCAGGTTGCGCAGCAGCCGAGCGTGCCGGTCCAGGTAGAAGCCCGCGTACGCGGCGGCGAGGCTCACCGCGACCGCCTGCTGGGCGCTGTCGTCGAGGACCGCGGCGGCGACGTCGGCCGTCAGCGACCGCAGCAGCTCGTCGCGGTCGGCCAGCGTCAGCTCGCCGTCGTCCACCGCGCCGGCCAGCAGGATCTTCAGGTTGACCTCGCGGTCGGAGGTGTCGACGCCCGCGGAGTTGTCCAGGAAGTCGGTGTTGATCCGCACCCCGTGGTGGGCGGCCTCGACCCGGCCCGCCTGGGTGACGCCGAGGTTCCCGCCCTCCACGACGACCTTCGCCCGCAGCTCGGCGCCGTCGACGCGCACCTCGTCGTTGGTGTGGTCGGCCGCGTCGTCCTGGCTCTCGGTGCTCGCCTTCACATAGGTACCGATCCCGCCGTTGTAGAGCAGGTCGACGGGGGCCCGCAGCAGGGCCCGGATCAGCTCGACCGGCGAGATCCCGTCGTCCTGCCCGGCCGCCGCCGGCAGGCCGAGGACCTCGCGGGCCCGGGCGGACAGCTCCACCCGGCGGGCGTCGCGGCGGAACACGCCACCGCCGGGCGAGAGCACCTTCGGGTCGTAGTCCGCCCACGACGAGCCGGGCTGTTCGTAGAGCCGCTGCCGCTCGGCGAAGGAGTCCGCCGGGTCCGGATCGGGGTCGATGAAGACATGCCGGTGGTCGAACGCGCCGACCAGCAGCATCGAGGCCGACCGCAGCATCCCGTTGCCGAACACGTCGCCGGACATGTCGCCGATCCCGACCGCGGTGAACGGGTCATGGTCGGGGTCGACGTCGAGCTCGCGCAGGTGCTGGCGGGCCGACTCCCAGGCTCCCCGCGCGGTGATTCCCATCGCCTTGTGGTCGTAGCCGACCGACCCGCCCGAGGCGAACGCGTCCCCGAGCCAGTAGCCGTGCTCGGCGGCGATCTCGTTCGCCAGGTCGGAGAAGGCGGCGGTGCCCTTGTCGGCGGCGACGACCAGGTACGGGTCGGGCTCGTCGTAGACGACGGTCCGGGCCGGGCCGACGGGCTTGCCGGCGACCAGGTTGTCGGTGACGTCGAGCAGCGCGGAGACGAACGTCCGGTAGGCCGCGCGCACCCGCGCCTGGTCCGGCCTCCCGCCGCTGGCCGCGCCGCCGGCGAGCGCCGGCTGGTGCAGGACGAACGCGCCCTTGGCCCCGTCCGGCACGATCACGACGTTCTTCGTGACCTGCGCGCGGAACAGGCCGTGCACCTCGGTGCGGTAGTCCTCGGGCCGGTCGGAGAACCGCAGCCCGCCGCGGGCGACCCGCCCGCCGCGCATGTGCACCCCTTCGACCTCGGGCGACGTCACGAAGACCTCGACCCACGGGCGCGGCGGCGGAAGCAGGCCCAGCCGACTTGAGGCGATCTTCAGGGCGAGCGCCGGGCGCGGGGCGCCGGTCTCGTCGCGCTGGTAGAAGCTCGTGCGCACGACGGCAGCGAGCACGTCGCGCAGCCCGCGCAGGATCCGGTCCTCGTCCAGGCTCGTGACCTTCCCCAGCAGGTCGTCGAGGGTGGCCGAGGCCTGCTGGGCCGCCGGCTCCCGGTCGGCCGGAGCGCGGTCCGGGTCGAACCGGGCCCGGAAGTACTCCAGCAGGGCCTGCGCGAACGCGGGGTTCGCCAGCACCGTCCGCTCCGCGTACCCGTGGCTGAGCGTGACCCCGGTCTGGTGCAGGAACCGCCAGGCGGCCCGGATGACGGCCACCTCCGGCCAGGGCAGCCCGGCCGTGAGCGCGAGCCGGGTGAAGCCGTCCAGCTCCGCCTGCCCGCTCCAGACCGCCACGAACAGCTGCCCGAACGCGTCCAGCGCCTCGTCCGGGTCCGCGCCGGTGGCGTCGGGAAGCCGCAGCAGGTACTCGTCGCGGTCCTGCGGACCGGCGCCGTCAGCCCCGCCGGCGGCCCGGGTGTGATCGACCACCTCGACGCCGAGCCGGCCGAACACGTCGACCACCGCGGCCAGCGGCGGCCGTGGGCAGGCCGGCGGCCAGGTGAGCACGCACCGCGCGGTCCCCGGCGGACCGGCGGCCCCGTCGACGAACGTCACCATCGGGGCGATCTCCGTGGCCACAGTGCCGTCCGTGGTCACACTGCCACCCACGTTCACGGCCGCACCGGCTCCGCCAGCGACTCCAGGGCGGCGACGAGGACGCCGACCCCGTCGTCCAGCAGTTCGTCGCCGATGGCGAGCGGCGGCAGCAGGCGCAGGACGTTGCCGTCGGTGCCGCAGGTGAGCACGACGACGCCCTCGGCGTGGCAGCGGCGGGCGACCGCGCCGGCCGCGGCACCGTCGGGCCGGCCGGTGGCGGGGTCGACGATCTCGACGGCGAGCATGGCGCCCCGGCCGCGGACATCGCCGAGGGCCGGGACCCGCTCGGCGACGGAACGCAGCCTCGGCAGCACCCGCGCGCCGATGGCGCGGGCCCGCCCGACGAGTCCGTCGCGCTCGATGGTCTCGATGGCGCCGAGAGCGGCGGCGCAGGCCAGCGGGTTGCCCCCGTAGGTCCCGCCGAGGCCGCCCGGGTGCGCCGAGTCCATGATCTCGGCCCGGCCGGTGACGGCGGACAGCGGCAGCCCGCCGGCGATGCCCTTGGCAGTGGCGATCAGGTCGGGGACGACGCCCTCGTGCTCGCAGCCGAACATCGCGCCGGTGCGGGCGAACCCGGTCTGCACCTCGTCGGCGACGAAGACCGCGCCTGCCGCCTTCGACCAGGCCACCAGCGCGGGCAGGAAGCCCTCGGCCGGGACGACGAAGCCGCCCTCGCCCTGGATCGGCTCGATGAGGACCGCCGCGACGTTGTGGGCGCCGATCTGGCTCTCGATGAGGTGGATCGCCCTGGCTGCCGCCTCGGCGCCGGACAGCCCGTCGCGGTACGGGTAGGACAGCGGGACGCGGTAGATCTCCGGGGCGAACGGGCCGAACCCGTTCTTGTAGGGGTGGTTCTTCGCCGTGAGCGCCATCGTCAGGTTGGTGCGGCCGTGGTAGGCGTGGTCGAACACGACGACGGCCTGCCGCCCGGTGTGGATGCGGGCGATCTTGACGGCGTTCTCGACGGCCTCGGCGCCGGAGTTGAACAGCGCGGAACGCTTCTCGTGGTCGCCTGGCGTGAGCCGGGCCAGCTGCTCACAGACCGCGACGTAGCCCTCGTACGGCGTGATCATGAAGCAGGTGTGGGTGAACGCCTGGACCTGGCGGATCACGTTGTCGACGACGGCCGGCGCGCTGTTGCCGACGGTCGTCACGGCGATGCCGGAGCCCAGGTCGATCAGCGCGTTGCCGTCGACGTCGACCAGGATGCCGCCGCCGGCCGCCACGACGAAGACCGGGAAGGTGATCGAGACGCCCCGGGCGACCGCGGCCTCCCGGCGGGCCAGCAGCTCCCGGGACCGGGGCCCCGGGAGCTCGGTGACCAGCCGACGCCGCTGCGGCAGGCCCGGTCCGCCGGTCACCGCGAGCGGGCCGGGGCTTTCGCCCGTCGCGGCCAACACTGCGGGGACCGGCGTCGACGGGCCGGCGGTCGTCGTCATTCCTCTACGGTAGGCCGCTCGGCTCAGGCGCGCGGGCCGCCGGCGACGTAGAGGACCTGGCCGGTGACGAAGCCTGCGCCCTCGCTGACGAAGAACGACGCCGCGTGGGCGATGTCGGCCGGCTGGCCGACCCGGGCGACCGGGATCTCCTTGGCGCGGCGGGCCTCGTAGTGCTCCCACGTCTCGCCCAGGCGCTCGGCGGTCTTGTGGGTCATCTCGGACTCGATGAGGCCCGGGGCGATCGCGTTCGCGGTCACGCCGAACTTGCCGAGCTCGACCGCCAGCGTCTTGGTGAAGCCCTGCAGGCCGGCCTTGGCCGCGGAGTAGTTGACCTGGCCGCGGTTGCCGAGCGCCGAGGTGCTGGACAGGTTGACCACCCGGCCGAACTTGGCCTCGACCATGTACTTCTGCGTCGCCTTGGTCATCAGGAACGCGCCCCGCAGGTGCACGGCCATGACCTGGTCCCACTCGGTCTCCGCCATCTTGAAGATGAGGTTGTCCCGGGTGATGCCGGCGTTGTTGATCAGAACGGTCGGCGGGCCGAGCTCGGCCACGACCTTCGCGACCGCCGCCTCGACGGCCGCCGCGTCGCTCACGTCCGCGCCGACGCCGATCGCCTTGCCGCCGGCCGCGACGATCTGGTCGACGACCGGCTTGGTGGCCTGCTCCTCGAGGTCGAGCACCGCGACGGCCAGGCCGTCCTGCGCCAGTCGCTGGGCGATGGCCGCGCCCAGGCCCCGCGCCGCCCCCGTCACGATCGCCACCCGTTCGGTCATGCTGATGTTCTCCCGTTCTCCGGGCGGCTCACGGCCACCGATGTTCAGATGACGCCGATGATGCAGCGGGTCGCGGCCGTCCGCCGGGGCCGGACCGCTACGTGTCGTCGCCGTCATACTGCCGAACCGGCCGGTCCGGGGTCGCCCCGAGACGGCGGATCTCACGTGCGGGCGCGCTTGACGCGGTGGCGAGAGGCGCGGCGGGCGTGCCCCCTGGCCGGTTGTGTCAGGTTCCGTAAAGGCCGGCCGGGGTGCCGGAGGGTTGATGTCGAGGCGGCCGAGCGGCCGCCCGGGACAGTCCCTGGGAGGGACCCGATGTCAACCCTGACCGACGACGTCACCATCACCACGGAGGAGGCACGCGAGCTGGTCCAGCGCGCGGCCTTCCTCATCCGCAGCCGTCCGTTCGAGGGCTCGGACCCGCTTCAGGCCGCGGGCTGGAAGCGCTCCGTCGAGGACTTCCTGGAGGACCTGGTCTTCGAGCGTGCCATCGGCCAGGTGGGCGTGACGCCGCCGACGGGCGCTCCGAAAGCCACCAGCGACGTGAGCGCCTTCCTGCAGGGCCTCGACCACGCCCTGGGCGGCCACGAGGACAACCCCGCCGTCATCGTCGCGGTGGCGATCACGGCCATCGTCGTCACCGTGGTGGGCGGAATCATCGTCTCCTACATCGCCGGTGAGGACGCCGGCGCTCCCCCGCCGCCGCCGGTCATCGTCAACGCCGGCGGATGATCGAGATCTGAGTCGATGCCCGCTCGGCCGGGTGGCGCGAACCGCCTGGCCGAGCGGCCTGCCTCCCGCGGGGGAACCATGACCGAGCCGTCGAGGCCGCTGACGGTCACCGTCAACGGCCACACCTTCGATCCCGTCGTCGGGCCACCGGCGCCTGCTCCCGGCGACGCCTTCGGGGGGGCCGCCGGGGCCGGCCTACGAATGATCGTCCAGGTGCACCGGCCGTTGCGGCGGGCCGAGCACGACCGGCTGCGCGACGAGTTCGGCCTCGCGCTGACCGACTATCTGCCCGAGCTGGCCTACGTCGAGTCGATCCCGGCGGCCTCGGTCGCCCGGGTGGCGGCGGACCCGCTGGTCCGCGCGGTGACGCCGTTCGTGCCCGCGTTCCGGCTGTCGGCCGGGATCGGCGCGCGGACGTTCCGCACCGACGCGGGCCGCGGCCGGAACGGGCGGCGGCTGGAGGCGGTGCTCTTCGGGGACGCTGACCCGGACACGGCACTCGCCGCGGTCCGCGGGCACGGCGGCGGCGACGCGGTCGTGCTCGACGAGCGCGTTCACGGCGGGGCGGTGAAGATCCGCTTCACGATGCCGGACGGCGACCTGGCCGCGCTGGCCACCGTCGACGACATCCGCTGGCTGGACGAGGTCGGCGAGGCAAAGCACGACGCCTCCGAGACAGCCGCCGCGACAACCAGCGAGACGCCCGTCGTACCCGGCCCGGCGGCCGTTCCCGTCGAGCTCGCTCGCGGCTGGGCCGCTCCCCTGTGGAACGCGGGCCTGCACGGCGAGGGCCAGATCATCGGGATGATGGACAGCCCCGTCGACCTGGGCCACTGCCTCTTCGCGGACGCCACGAACCCGGTCGGCCCCTTGCACCGCAAGGTCGTCTGGTTCCGGGACGCCGCGGGCGGCCCACCGGGGCGGCACGGCACGTTCGTCGCCGGGATCGCGGCCGGGGACGATCCGGCGGCGCCCGGCGGGCATCCCGACCGCGGGGTGGCCTGGGCGGCGCGGCTGACCTACGGCAACGCCGACGACATCGAGACCACGGGGGTGCTGGGCTACCTCGGCGCGGCGGCGGCCGACGGCGCCAGGGTGCACACGAACAGCTGGCACGACGAGCCGACGCCGCAGTACAACCAGCTCTCCGCCGACGTCGACGCCTTCGCCTGGCACAACGAGGACCACCTCGTCCTGGGCTCGTCCGGCAACACGGGCGAGGCGATGGGGCCGCCCGGCACGGCGAAGAACGCCCTGTCGGTGTCCGCCTCCCGGGGCGGCACCCTGGACGGCTTCGGCGACGGCACGACCGGGCCGAGCGAGGACGGCCGGCACAAGCCGGAGCTCGTCGCGCCCGGCTGCTCGATCAGGTCGGCGGCGGTCGGCTCCGGCTGCGCCGTGAAGCTCGACCGGGTCGTCTTCGGCTCGGCCGGGCCGATCTGCGCGACGAGCTGGGCGACGCCGGCCGTCGCCGGGCTGGCGGCGCTGGCCAGGCAGTACTACGTCGACGGCTACCACCCCAGCGGGACCCCGTCGCCGCCCGACGCCCTGGTGCCCTCGGGCGCCCTGCTGAAGGCGACCCTGCTGGCCGGCTGCGTCGACCTCAGCGGCCCGGCCACCTACCCGAGCAACACGACGGGCTGGGGACGGATCCGGCTCGAGAACGTCCTGGCCCTCCCGGGGTCGGCCCGCCGGCCGCGGGTCTGGGACCGGCGCAACGCCGACGGGATCGCCACGGGCGAGAGCACCGAGCACCCGGTCGACGTGGCCGGGCCGGGCGAGCCGTTGACGATCACGCTGGTGTGGACCGAGCCGCCCGGCGCGGCGGGGGCGGCGGTCGCGACCGTCAACGTCCTGGAGCTGACGGCGCTGCCGCCGGACGGCGGGCCGGCGCTGCGGGCGAACGTGTTCGCGGGCGGCTTCTCCGTCCCCGGCGACGCCACCGACCGGCTGAACAACGTGCGGCGCGTCCTCGTGCGCGTCCCCGCCGCCGGGCGCTGGACCGTCGTCGTCTCCGGGGTCGCCGTCAACGTCGGCGACCCGGGCCAGGGCTACGCGCTCGTCGCCGCCGGGGACCTGGGCTGACCTGCCAGCCACCGACCACAGACAAGATCACCAATCTGAAGGAGACAGGAAATGAACGAGGCAACCGGAGTTCGGGTCGTCGTGCAGGGCGACCTTCCGGACGACGTGATGATGAGGATCCGGGTCGGCATCCGCTCCGCCGTGCTGGCCGAGCTGGCCCAGACCGACCTCGCGCCGAAGCAGTTCCCGGTCCCGCTGGAGCCCTTCGATCTCGACCCCGGCCTCGACCCGTCGCTGGGCCTGCAGATCCCGCAGCTGCTCGGCTGGTGGTTCAAGGAAGGCCCCGACGGCACGATCGACCCCGGGACGCCGATCCTGGCGACCGACCTGTGACCGGCGACCCTGCGACCTCCGACCTCCTGCGGCCGGCGACGTGCCCGAGCAGCTCGTGCGAGCCCGGCCATCTGCTGATCGGCATCGTGCGCCCGGACGGCACGACCGCGGGGGTCTGGCCGCCGCTGCCGATCGACGAGGCGTTCGTCGCCAGCGCGCGGGCCGCCGACCGGGTGCCCGAGGCCCGGCTGCGCTTCGCCGGCCCGTGCGTCACCTCCCAGTGCCACCAGTGGCACGGGGACCGGTGCCGGATCGGGGACCTCGTCGCCGGGCAGCCGGCGGCCGCGGCCGGGCCGGGGGCCGTGGCCGCGCCGCCGCCCTGCTCGATCCGGGCCACCTGCCGTTGGTGGTCGCAGAACGGGGTGGCCGCGTGCCGGTCCTGCCCGAAGGTCGTGCACACCCGCGCGGACCAGCCGGACGGCCGGGGCGACGACGGTCGGCTGGCCGACGATCCGCGAGGGTGACGGCGGCAGCGCACCGCGTGATACTGGGATCTCCAGTACTCGGGGGAGAACCGCGTGAGTCCGTTGCCCCAGCCACCGCTTCCGCCGGGGCCGGTCGCCGACCTGTTCGGCGCGCTGCACGAGCAACACCACCGCGCCGGCTGGCCCAGCCTGCGCAGGATCGCCGCCGAGGTCGGCTGCAGCCACACGACCGTCTCCGTCGCGTTCAGCGAGCCGCGGCTACCGCGCTGGGGCCTGCTGGAGCTCATCGTCGAGGCGCTCGACGGTGACGTGGAGCGGTTCCGGGGACTCTGGCTCGCCGCGAGCGCGGCCGAGACCGAGCTCGGACCGGCCGCACCCGCGCCAGCCCCGGCGGCCTCGACGGCGTCGGGGCCGGCGCCGGCGGAGCCCGAGCAGCCGGAGCGGTTCGTCGCGCCCCGTGAGCTGCCCGCGCCGATCGTCCCGGTCGTCGGCCGCATCGCGGACCTGGCCCGCCTGGACGACGCGTTCGAGGCCGCGCAGGCCGGCACCGGGCCAGGGGTCGTGCTGATCACCGGGCCGGCGGGGGTGGGCAAGACCTGCCTCGCGGTCGCGTGGAGCCACACCGTCGCCGGCCGGCATCCGGACGGCCAGCTCTACCTGGACCTGCGCGGCTACGACGTGAGCCGGGCCAGGACGCCGGCCGCGGCGGCCGAGTCGGTGCTGCGCCGCCTCGGGGTGGCCGCGGCGGCGATACCCCGTGAGCTGGCCGACCGCTCCGCGCTGCTGCGCTCGCTGCTGGCCGGCCGGCGCCTGCTCCTCGTCCTCGACAACGCCCACTCGGCCGACCAGGTGGCGCCGCTGCTGCCGGGGGCCGCCTCGTGTTTCGTCGTCGTCACCAGCCGCGATGGCCTCCCGTCGCTGGTCACCCGGGCGGGCGCCCAGCGGATCGGGCTGCGCCGGCTGGACGAGGACGACGCGACGACGTTGCTCGCCCAGCTGATCGGCAAGCCCGCCGACGCGCGGCCGGACGCGGTCGCCGAGCTGGCGCGCCGGTGTGCCTACCTGCCGCTCGCGCTGCGCGTCGCCGCTGAGGTCGTCACGCGCGACCCGGACTGGGAGCTGGCCGAGCAGGTGGCCCGCTTCGAGGGCCGCGCGGCCCGGCTCGACCTGCTGGACGCCGGCGGCGACGAGCGCACCAGCGTCCGCAGCGTGTTCTCGTGGTCCCGGCGGCGCCTCGGCGCCCAAGCCGGCACGCTGTTCGAGCTGCTCGGCTTCAGCCCGTCGCGGGAGCTGGAGACGGCGGCGGCCGCCGCGCTGCTCGGGGCCGGGCCGGCGGCCGGCGCGGCGGCGGTCGACGAGCTGCTGCGCGCTCATCTGGTCGAGCGGCGGGGCGACGCGATCGGGCTGCACGACCTGCTGCGCGACTACGTCGTCGAGCTCGCCGCCCGCCGGCCGGCCGCCGAGCGCCACGCCGCGCGCCAGCGGCTGTTCGACCACCACGTGCGGGCCGCCGGGCGCGCCGCGGCGGCTGCGTTCGCCGACTCGGGGTCGGCCGAGGCCAGGACGTGGCTCGACCGGCATCGGCAGTCCCTGCTCGCGGTCGCCCGGTCGGCCGGCCAGGACAGCCCGTCGCACTGCCTGCGGCTGGCGGCCCTCCTGCACCCCTACCTGGAGGTGTCCGGCTACTACGGGGACGCGATCGCCCTTCAGCGCACCGCGATCCAGGCCGCCCAGCGGCCCGGCGGCGACCGGTCCGAGCTCGCCGGCGCCCTGCGCCGCCTGGCCGGAGTGCTGCGCAGGTCAGGGGCGCTGGCCGAGTCGCTCGCCGCCGCCGAACGCGCGATGGCCATCTACGAGGAGCTCGACGACCGCGCCGGGATCGCCTCCGCGCTCGACGCGCTGACGGCGGTGCACGTCCGGCAGGGCCGCAACGAGCTGGCCGGCGAGGAGCTGGCGCGCGCGGTCGAGCTGCACCGGGAGCTCGGCGACAGGTCGGGCGAGGCCGCGGCGGCCAACCGGTGGGGCATCGCCCTGATGCAGCTGGGCCGGTTCGCCGACTCCCTCGCCCGCCACGAGCACGCCTACGAGCTGTACCGGACGCTCGGCCAGCGGGTCGCGCTCGGCCGGGTGGCGAACAACGTCGGCGTGGTCAGCCTGCGGCTCGGCCGCTACGACACCGCCCACGCGGCGCTGAGCGAGGCGCTCACCATCGCCACCGAGGTGGGCAACCGGGCCGGGATGGGCGTCGCGCTGGCCAACCTGGGCGAGGTCGCCGAGCGGCGCGGGCGCTACGCGGACGCCGTCGAGAGCTACCGCCAGGGAATCGAGGTCTGCGCCCAGGTCGGGTACCTCGCCGGGCTCGCCGACGCCCGGCGCGGCCTCGGGGTCGTGCTGGCCCGCCAGGGCGCGCACGCGCAGGCCCTGGAGACCCTGCGCGCGGCGCTGGAGCTCGGCCGCGGCGCCGGCGACGCCGACGTCGAGACCGCCACGCTCAACGACATCGGGCTGGCCGAGCGGCTGGCGGGCACGGACGGGGCCGCGAGCCACCGTGCCGCGTACGAGGCGGCGGGCGTCACCGGCGACCTGTTCCAGCGGGCCAAGGCGCTCGACGGGCTGGCCCGGGCCGCGCTGGCCGGCGCCGACGTCCCGCTCGCCCGAAGCCACTGGCTGGAGGCCCTCGGGCTGTTCGACGGGCTCGGGGTGCCCGAGGCGGCCGAGGTCCGCGCGGAGCTCGGCCGCCTCGGGGCCCCGGCGCCGGACGCGCTCGCGCCGGTCGAGTAGCGGGGCTCAGGTCGACGCGGTCTGCCGGGCGGCCCACTCGGGCCAGGCGAGCGCGGCGAGCATCGCACCGCGGGGCCCCCCGACCCCCGGGGCGACCGCGTCGCCGATCACGCCGGCCATGGCGACGACACCGGTCGCGGTGACGTCCCAGAACCCGGACAGGCTCGGATCGGGCAGGGTGGCGGCGACGATTTCGAACACGGACGGCAGCGGCTCGCCCTCCGGCGGCGCCGTGACAGGGCTCGGCTCGAGCCCCAGCCGGGCGAGGTTCTCCAGGCCCCGGATGCGGGCCTGCAGCTCGGCGCTCTGATCAGCCGTGATCACTCCGGCGTCCGTCAGCGCCTCGATGGACCGGACCGCCAGGTGGACCAGAGTCGCCGGCTGTGCCTCGATCACGACGGGGAACGCGAGCGGCCCCCAGGCCAGGATCACGTCCGGGAGCGGTGGGGTCACGTCGCGCCGGGCGAGAAAGGCGGCGACGTCCTTGGGATGCACGTCCTTGGGATGCACGTCCTTGCTGTGGACGTCCTTCGAGTGCGGGCTCATGGTTGCCTCCGGCCGTTGATCCGTCAGGTACCGGATCAGCCTGCGCCCGCCGCGGGCGCGGTTTACAAAACTGGCCAGAACCCGCCGGCTCAGCGTTCGCCGCGCGGTTCGAGGCGGACGACCAGGGACTTCGACGTCGGGGTGTTGGAGCGTTCGGCGGTCGAGTCGAGCGGGACCAGGACGTTGGTCTCGGGGAAGTAGGCGGCGGCGCAGCCGGGAGCGGTGGGGTAGGCGACGACGCGGAAATCCGGGGCGCGCCGTTCGACGCCGTCCGTCCAGACGCTGACCAGGTCGACCTGGGCGCCGTCGGCGAGGCCGCGGCTGGCCAGGTCGTCGGGGTTGACCAGCACCACCCGGCGGGCGCCCCGGATGCCGCGGTAACGGTCGTCGCGGCCGTAGATCGTGGTGTTGTACTGGTCGTGCGAGCGCACTGTCTGCAGCAGCAGGTGGTCGGGCGGGACCCGCAGCACCGTCAGCTCGTTGACCGTGAGCACCGCCCGGCCGGACGGGGTGCGGAACTCACGGGCGTCGCGCGGCGGGTGGGGCAGCAGGAACCCGCCAGGCTCGGCGATCTTCCGCTCGTAGCCGTCGAAGCCCGGGACGACGTTCGCGATGTGGGCCCGGATCCGGCGGTAGTCGCCGGAGAGCCCGGCCCAGTCGACATCCGGGTGGCCGGCGGTGGCCTGGCCGCGTCGGGACAGCGTCGCCGCCGCTAGGCCGGCGATGATCGCGGCCTCGGACCGCAGCCGCGGGCCGGCGGGTGGGAGCGTGCCCCGGGAGGCGTGCACGGAGCCCATCGAGTCCTCGACGGTGACCACCTGCGGGCCGGCGGCCTGGACGTCACGCTCGGTGCGCCCGAGGGTGGGCAGGATCAGCGCGGCCGCGCCGGTGACGGCGTGCGAGCGGTTGAGCTTGGTGGAGATCTGGACGGTGAGCCGGCAGGACCGGATCGCCGCCTCGGTCACGGCGCTGTCCGGCGTGGCGGAGACGAAGTTCCCACCGAGGCCGACGAACACCCTCGCCCGCCCGTCGCGCATCGCCCGGATCGCGTCGACGACGTCGTACCCGTGCCGACGCGGCGGCGCGAAGCCGAACTCGGCGCCCAGCCGATCGAGGAAGGCGTCGGGCATCTTCTCGCAGATGCCCATCGTCCGGTCCCCCTGGACGTTGGAATGGCCGCGCACCGGGCAGACGCCGGCGCCGGGCCGGCCGATGTTGCCCCGCAGCAGCAGGAAGTTGACGACCTCGCGGATGGTCGCGACGGCGTTGGCGTGCTGGGTGAGGCCCATTGCCCAGCAGACGATGATCTTCTCGGCGGCGAGCACCCGGCCGGCCAGCTCGTCGATCTCGGCGGCGGCCAGGCCCGTCGAGGCGGCGACGTCAGCCTCGTCCAGGGCCCGCAGATGGGCGGCGAACGCGGCGAACCCGGTGGTGTGTGCGTCCAGGAACTCATGGTCGAGCACCGTGCCGGGAGCCGCGTCCTCGGCGTCCAGCAGCCGGCGCGACAGCGCCTGGAAGAGGGCGAGGTCGCCGTTGACGCGGATCCGCAGGAACTGGTCGGCCAGCGCCGTGCCGGCGCCGACGATCCCGGACGGCTTCTGCGGGTTGCGGAACCGCATCAGTGACGCCTCGGGCAGCGGGTTCACGGCGACGACCGACCCGCCGCGCCGTTTGACCTTCTCCAGCGACGTCAGCATCCGCGGGTGGTTGGTGCCCGGGTTCTGGCCGACGACGAGGACGAGGTCGGCGTTCTCCAGGTCCTCCAGGGTCACGGAGCCCTTGCCGATGCCGATCGTCTCGGTCAGCGCGCTGCCGGAGGACTCGTGGCACATGTTCGAGCAGTCCGGGAGGTTGTTCGTGCCGTAGGCGCGGACGAACAGCTGGTAGAGGAACGCGGCCTCGTTGCTGGTCCGTCCGGAGGTGTAGAAGACGGCCTGGTCGGGGCTGTCCAGGGCGGTCAGCTCGGCGGCGACCAGGTCGAACGCCTCGTCCCAGCCGACCGGCTCGTAGTGGTCGGTCCCGGGCCGGCGCAGCATCGGCTCGACGAGGCGGCCCTGCTGGCCGAGCCAGTAGCCGGACCGGCCGGCCAGGTCGGTCAGGCTGTGCTCGGCGAAGAACTCGGGGGTGACCCGGCGCAGCGTCGCCTCCTCGGCGACGGCCTTGGCGCCGTTCTCGCAGAACTCGGCGTGGGCGCGGCGCCCGGGGTCCGGGTCGGGCCAGGCGCAGCCGGGGCAGTCGAACCCGTCGGCCTGGTTGAGCAGGCGCAGCGTCGTCAGGCTGCGGCGCGCCCCCATCTGGGCCCAGGACTGCGCCAGCGCGTGGGCCACCCCGGGGACTCCGGCCGCCCAGGTCGCGGGCTCGTTCGCCGCCGCGGGGTCGTCCGCCGGGTCGCCGACCGGTGCCTTGCGCGCCACGACGCACCTCCTCGCCCGGCGTGGGGTCCGGACGCCTGTCGGACGCTACGCCCCGGCCTCCCCGACGGGTACCCGCCGGCCGGGTCCGCCTATCCGCACTCGCCTCGGCGGACGAACGGGTCGTCCTCGTCGTCGTAGTCCGGTCCGTCGTCCGCCGCGGGCCGCTGCTCGGGCAGGGCGGGCGCCTGGACGAACTGGAAGTTGGTGACCGTCCGCGTGACGAAGCCCAGGTGCTCGTAGAGCCGGATGGCGTTGACGTTCAGCGCGGAGGCGTGCAGGAAGGGCGTCTCGCCCCGGCCGCGGATCCCGGCGGCGACCGCGCGCATCAACCGGGTGGCCAGGCCCTGGCCCCGCAGGGCCGGGTCGGTGCAGACCGCGCTGATCTCGGTGTAGCCGGGCACCCGCAGCCGCTCTCCCGCCATCGCGACGAGCGCGTTCCCCTCGAAGACACCGAGGTAGGAGCCCAGCTCGACGGTGCGGGACCGGAACGGCCCCGGCTTCGTGCGCTCGACGAGCTCGATCATCGCGGGCACGTCGTCCGGGCCGAGCGGCCGGGCCGCGGGCTCGGGCGCGTCGGCGAAGTCCGCGGTCGCGACCATCTGGACGAGCCCGATCCGGTCCAGCACGGTCCAGCCGGCGGGCGGCGCGTCCTCGACGAAGAACAGCGTCGCGACCCCGCCCGGCCCGACGACGGCGGCCAGGTCGTCCCAGGCCCACGCCCCAGGCCCACCGGCCATCGCGGCGAACGGCGCGACCTCGGGCTGGAACTGGCCAGCCCGAGCGACCCGTCCGAGCTGGTCGAGCTGGTCGGCGAAGCCCGCCTGCCGGCCCGTCAGCGCCGTCCAGATCACGTTGTCCAGCACGTCGTCGCGACCGGCCGGGCCGCCCTGCTGGCGTCCGTCGTCGTGCGCCCGCACCCGGGTGGCATCCGTCACCGCGCTCATCCTCCGTCCGCCAGCCCCTTTGGCCACTCTATGGGGCAGGTTCGGCCGGACCCAGGCCTACGGCCCACGGCCGGCGCCGCGTGGACGATCGCGACGCCGGCTCGTCCTGGCTACCCGGCGTCCCGCCCGGTACCGGCCCTGGAGACAGGCAGCGGGCTCTGGTCCGCGCCCGGCACCCTCGCCGGTGGCGGGCTCTGCTGCGCGCGTGGCGTCTTCGCGGGCGGCGCGACCGGCGTCCGTGGCTTCGGCGGGCTCGCCGTCGGGGCCCGGCGAGCGGGTGTGGCCGGTCGCGCCAGCCAGGACCGCCACTGGGTCAGCACGACCATCACCAGGTCGGCCACGTGCACGGCGAGGGCCGCGCGCCGCCGCCCGGGCTCGCGTCGGTCGCTCACCGATCCGCGAGATTCTCGTCGGCGCCGACGGCGCGGCTGTCGGGGATCGTCACGGCCGCCTGATCGACCACGCCGCGCCGGACCAGTTCGTCGACCATCCCGAGCAGCCGGGTGATCCGCAGCCGGCAGATGCGCCACTGCCCGTCCTCGCACTTGCGGTATTCCTCGTGGTAATGGCCGCTTCCGGCGATCTCCAGCATTCCGTCCGCGCCGGCGAACCGCACGTAGTCGTTCATCGCCCAGATTCCGCGCGCCGTCCGCGGCCCGGTTATCTCGATTTCCGGCATGTGGGCGTGATGAACGGTCAGTCCCGCGCCGATGGCCCGGAAGATGAACTCCATGAACTGTTCACGGGTGTTGAACCGCTCGTCCGGGACGTCGGCGATCCACGCGTCGAGGTCGGGCGTGAAAACGTCGGCCCACTCGTCCCATTTCTTCTCGTCGACCAGGCGCAGATAACGCGCCTTGAGCTGCTTGAGCGCCTCGATCTCACAGAGGTCCCCGATTTCCACCAGCATCCCCTTATGCCGTTTCGCGACGCAGTCAGCCAGCCACACGCGCCGCGCGGGTGTGATACGCCGTCCCGAGAAACCAGGCCCGCCATCCGGGGGCCGGCCGGAGCGTACTGCCGCCCTTTCTCGAACGCGACGCGGCCGGTGGATTCGACTCGCGGGGCTATCCGCCGGTGGTCGCGCCCGGCGAGCCGGTAATCGCCTCGGTGACGACGCGGCTGGCCTCGGCGGGGCCGAAGGTGGGCGGTTTGGGAATGGCGTCGGGGGTGCCGAGCCGGACGACCACGGTGTCGGTCGCCGGGTCGACCTGGACCACCTGGTTGCCCAGCCCGATCGCCCAGAACATGTCGTCCGGGGCACCGGCGACCAGCCGGCCCTGCTTCGAGGTCTGGTTGCCGACCTGGGACAGGTCGGTGGCGACCAGCGGGTTTCCGACCAGCCCCTGGTGGTTCAGCCACCACAGATAGCCGTACGCGGCGTTCAGCTGGGTGGACGAGGTCCCGGTCGCGGCGCGCAGCCAGTCGGTGGAGACGATCTGTCTGCCGTGCCAGGTGCCGTGGTCGAGCGCCAGCTGCCCGAACCGGGCCAGGTCACGGCAGGTGCTGTGCACGCCGGTGAACATCTCGGTGTTGCCCGCTCCGTCGTGGGACATCGACGTGTGTGTCATCCCGAGCGGCGCGAACAGCCTCTGCTGGGCGAACGCGGCCGGGTCCTGGCCGGTCGCGCCCTGGAGCACCTGGTCGAGGGTCTGGATCGCCGAGTTGTTGTAGGCCCAGACCTGGCCGGGCGCCTGGGCCTGGCCGAGGCCGACGGCGAAGGCGGTCTTGTCTCTGGCCTTGATGAGCTTGTCGTAGTCGAGGTCGATGCTCCACTGGCGGCCGGAGTCGTTGCTCAGCAGATCGCGGACCGTGACCGCCGCCGACGGGGTGCCCCGCCACGCCGGGATCCACGTCGACGCGGGCTGGGTGATCTTCAGATCGCCGTCATCCTGGGCGATGCCGGTCAGGGTGCTCGTCACCGACTTCGTCGCCGAGAAGACGTCCTGCTCGGTGTTCGCGTTCGTGCCCCGGAAGTACCACTCGCCGGCGATCTTCCCGCCGCGGACCACCAGCAGGCAGTTCGACTTGCCGGTCTCGGCGGTCTTCGCGAGGTCGGCGAGGACGCTCGGGTCGAGACCGACCGACGCCGGGTCGGCGGTCTCCCAGCCGGCCCCTGGCTGGTGCGGGGGCTGCCCTGGGGTCCCGGAGGCTGGGGTCCCGGAGGCTGGGTTGCCGGAGGCCGCTGGCGGCGCACTCGCGGCCGCGCCGCCCTGGCAGGCGGCGGCGCCGAGCAGCGCCACCAGCGCCGCGGCTGCCGCGACCAGACCGCGCGGCTGACGGGATAGCGGTCGACGGGGTGACAGAGACCTCAACGCACGCACCTCTCGACGGGGTGCGCCGATCGTGGCACCCGAAGGTCAGGCGCCGGTAGGAGAAATGTTCAGCGAATGCAAGGGCTCGGGGCGCGGCAGCGTCGCGAGCGGGCGGGCGGCTGCCGGGGCTGCGCCGGCCTAGGACGCGTCGGGGCGGGCGCGACGGGCGTCCTCGGCGCTGGCCGTGGCCGCCGTGCCGTCCGGTGCCGGCTGCGCGTCGCCGGCGAGCCGGCTGTGCAGCCGCTCGCGGATCTCGTCCGGTGTGTAGGACCGGCGGGCCCGTTCGGCGCGGGCGACCATCGCACCCGTCGCCGCGACGCCGACGACTCCGGCCAGTCCGAGCACCTTCCACACGCGCATACCTCAGGCTAAGTCGAATCGGCCGGTCTTGCGGGGGCCATGGCGGGACGAGTCCGCGTCCGCGGCACAAAAGTCCGGCCACGCGCGGTCACCTTGACCGGGCCTTCGCCGAGTCGCCCCGGACATCGCCCAGGTCGGCCTAGTCTGGACGTTATGTGCGCCATGCCCGTCAGCCTGGACGCGGCCGTGGAAGCGAGCCGCACCGGCGACCTGTGGCTGTTCCGGGGCCGCACCGCGGCCGACCGGGCGATCCAGACGCTCACGAACAGTCCCGTCAACCATGTCGGCATGGCCCTCGTCCTCGACGACATGCCGCCGATGATCTGGCATGCCGAGCTCGGCCGGTCGCTGCCCGACCGGTGGACCGGCGGCCGCCACCGCGGGGTGCAGCTGCACGACCTGCGGGCCGCCGTCGAGCAGTGGGGCCAGCGGTACGACCAGCGGGCCTGGCTGCGCCAGCTCGAACCGGAGGTGCCCCGGGAGGCCGAGGACGCCGCGCTGCGGATCGTCGCGCGGCTCGACGGCACCCCGTTCCCGTCGACCGCCCAGCTCGCCGGCCGGTGGCTGCTGGGCCGGGCGCCGATCCGGCGCCACGAGCCCGGAGCGGACGACGACGAGGACGCCGACCAGCACCCGGACGAGGCGGCGGCCGAACCCTGGTTCGCCGTGTTCCCCTGGCAGCTCGGCACCGACGTCGCCGGATCCGACGATCCCACGCGGCCCGGCCTCGGGCCGGGCTGGCCGGACGAAGCGATACCCACCGGCCCGGTGGCCCGGGCCGGTCGCTGGCCACGGCTGCGGGTCCGGTCACGGCGGGTGCGCGCCACCGCGCCGCCGGCCGACGACCCGCCGGTCACCGGCCTGCCCGACGCCGAGATCCTGGGCGCGGCGGGCAACTCGTCCCTCGAGACCGCCTACTGCGCCGAGGTCGTCGCGATCACCTACCAGGCGATGGGGCTGCTGCCCGCCGGCCGCCGGCCGAACTGGTACGACCCGGGCCGGTTCTGGAGTGGCGACGACCTTCCGCTCACGCCCGGGTTCAGCCTCGGCGCCGAGATCGCCGTCGAGATCCCCGACTGAGCCGCGCCGTCACGACGGGCCGTCTGGCCGGCGGCGCGTGCTTGGCTGAGGACATGGACGACAAAGCGATATTCACTCAGATCAACGCTCTCGTCGCCGAGGAGCATGACCTGCGCTCCAAGCGGGCGTCGGGCGCGATCGACCCCGACGAGGAGCTGGCCCGTCTCCGCCACGTCGAGGCGTCCCTGGACCAGTGCTGGGACCTGCTGCGCCGGCGGGACGCTCTGCGCGCCGCCGGCCGGGACCCGGTCGACGCGAAGCCGGCATCCATCACCCAGGTCGAGGGCTACGTCCAGTAGCGCCCCTCCTCAGGGACGCGTGTCCCGGGACGGGCCGACGGCGAGCACCCGGTGCGGCCCGGTGGCCCGCCGGGCCGCCGGACCGTCGCTGCCGCCCGCGTCGCCGAGCGGGGCGAGCGGCAGCCGGACGCTGAACGCGGCCCCGCCCTCGGCGGCGGCGCCGGCCCGGGCCGAGCCGCCGAGCCGCGCCGCGAGCCGCCCGACGAGCGCGAGCCCGAGGCCGGTGGAGACGGGGCGCAGGCCGCGGTAGCGCTCATAGAGCGCCGCGCGGTCGAACGCGACCGCGCAGTCGTCCGCCGTCAGGCCCGGCCCGCCGTCACGGACCTCCAGCACCCCGACCTCCAGCACCCCTACCAGACCCAGCGGCGACGGCTCGGCCCTGGCGGCGAGCACGATCGGCGCGCCCGCCGGCACGACCCGCAGGGCGTTCTCGGCCAGCCCGTCGAGGATCTGGCGCAGCCGGGCCGCGTCACCGACGACGACGACCGGCCGGCCCGGTGGCGGCGCCTCAACGCGCAGCGGGATGCCCTCGGCCGCGCACCGGCTCCGCCAGACCTCGGCGGCGTCGGCGAGGACCCGGCCCAGGTCGACCGGCGCGAGGTCGACCCGGAAGTCGTCGGCGTCGAGGCGGGCCAGGTCGAGCAGGTCCTGGACCAGCCGGTCCAGCCGCAGCGCCTCGTCGAGGATCACCTGACCGGCGCGCGGAGCCTCGGGCCCCGGGGTGACGCCGTCCGCGAGCGCCTCGGCGAAGCCGCGGATCGCGGTCAGCGGGGTCCGCAGCTCGTGCGAGACCGAGAGCAGGAACTCCCGCTGCCGCGCCTCGCTCGTCGCGAGCGCCGCGGCCAGGCCGGCGAGCGCGTCGGCGACGTCGGCGATCTCCACCGGCCCGCGGGTGGGCAGGGCGAGGGTCACGTCGACGTCGCGCCGACCGCTGGCCAGCGCGTGCGCGGCGCCGGCGAGCGCCCGCAGCGGCCGGGCCAGCCTGCGGGCGAGGACCAGCCCGGCGACCGTCGCCACGGCGAGGGCGACGACCAGCGCGATGAGCAGCCGGCGGCTCTCGGTCACCGTCAGCTCCCGGGCCGCGGCGACGTCCTGGACGAGCACCAGCGTGTTCCCCCCGGACAGCTGCCGGGTGGAGACGAGGACCCGGCGGCCCGCGACGGTCCGCACACCGGTGTTCTCGCTGGTGCCGGCCAGCCGGGCCCGGGTGCCCGCCGCGAGCATCGGCACCCGCCGGCCGTCACCTGGGCCGACGGCGAGCGTCGCCAGGCCGTCGGGGTCGAGCACCAGCAGGCTGATCTGCTGGGCGCCCACCGCGCGGACGACGTCGGCGCGCAGCTGGGGGTCGCGGGCCTGACCGGTCAGCGCGCCCGGCCTGCGGGCCAGGTCGGCGACGAGGTCGGCCTGTCGCCCAAGCGCGCGGCGGGCCTGCGCCTCGCCGACCCGGCCGAGCTGTCCCAGGAAGATGGCCCCGGTGATGATCACGGCCAGCAGCGCCACCGCCGTCGTGACGAGCGCCGTGCGCGACCCGAGCCCGCGCCCGCGCCCGCGCCGCGACCGGGCCTGACGCGGCCGTCGCGACCGCCGGCCCAGGTCAGGCATCGGCGGTGTAACCGACGCCGCGGACGGTCCGGATCGGGGAGACGTCGCCGAGCTTGGCGCGGACCTGGGCGACGTGGACGTCGACGGTGCGGGTGCCGGCCGCGGCCTGGTAACCCCACACCTGGGAGAGCAGCCGCTCGCGCGTGTAGACCAGCCCCGGGCGGGCGAGGAGCGCGGCGAGCAGGTCGAACTCGGTCGCCGTCAGCGCGACGGGCACCCCGGCGGCCGCGACCTGGCGGCGGTCCAGGTCGAGCTCGACGGCGCCGGCCCGAAGCCGCCGCGGCGGCGGCTGGGCCGCCTGCGGGCCGGCGCGGCGCAGCACGGCCCGCAGCCGGGCGACGAGCTCGCGGGGCGAGAACGGCTTGACCAGGTAGTCGTCGGCACCGAGCTCCAGGCCGAGAATCCGGTCGACCTCGTCGTCGCGCGCGGTCACGAACAGCACCGGCGTCCAGTTCTCCTCTGCGCGCAGCGCGCGCAGCACGTCGCGCCCGTCGAGGCCGGGCAGCCGGACGTCGAGGACGAGCGCGACCGGCGCGAGCTCGCGGGCCGCCGCGAGCCCGGCGGCGCCGTCCTTGCGGACCTCGACGCCGAAGCCCTCCCTGGTCAGGTACAGCCGGATCAGGTCGCTGATGTGCGGTTCGTCCTCCACCACCAGCACGAGGCCGGTCTGCTGCCGCGGCGCCGACCCCGCGACGGGCCCGGCCAGCGCGGTCTGGGCGGACGAGTTGGTCGTCGCGGCCGGAGCCGGCGGTAAGGCGGCCGTCGGCGGGGACGGCGGCTGGCCGGGAGCGGAGGGGTGGGCTGCCACGCGTCCAGTGTGCGGCCGGACCGGCCACCGGCGGGACCCCGCTCGGGCTTGCGGGCATTCCCTTACCGTCCTCGAACATCGCGGCCACGGTTCGCTGACGGTCCGCTGGAATGGTCTGCACCGTGGCTTCTCGCTCGGACCTCGCGTTCCTCCACCGCCGTGCCGCCTTCGGCGCACGCCCGGCGGAGCTCGACGCCGCGGTCGGCCGTGGCTATGCCGCGACCGTCGACGCCCTGCTCGGCGCGACGGCGACGGCGTCGCTCGAGCCGCCGCCGACGTTCGCCCCGCTGACCCTCCCCAGAAGCGCCGACCCGGAGGCGCGGGCGACCTACGCGAAGATGGTGCGCGACCAGGCGACCACGCTCGCCGGCTGGTGGCTGCGGCGCATGGTCGCGACCGACGCGCCCTTCACCGAGAAGCTGACCTTCTTCTGGCACGGCCATTTCGCCACGTCGATCGTCAAGGTGCGCTCGGCGGCGATGATGCTGGCCCAGAACCAGCTCTTCCGCCAGCAGGGCACCGGCCGGTTCGACGCGCTGACGCTTTCCGCCGCGCACGACCCCGCGATGCTGGTCTGGCTGGACGCGGGCCAGAACCGCAAGGAGCATCCGAACGAGAACTTCGCCCGCGAGCTGATGGAGCTGTTCACCCTCGGGATCGGCAACTACACCGAGACCGACGTCCGCGAGGCGGCGCGGGCGTTCACCGGTTGGCGGGTCGACAAGGCTCGCACCGGCTTCCAGCTCGCCGCCGCGCAGCACGACGACGGAACGAAGACCGTCCTCGGGAAGTCGGGCGACCTCAGCGGTGAGGACGTCATCGCGCTGTTGACGCACTCCCCCGCGTCGGCCCGGTGGGTGTGCGGCCGGCTGTTCACCCGGTTCGCCGCCCCGACCGCGCCGGCGGCCAACCCGGCGGCCGCCGGGATGCTCGCCGCCTACGGGCCGACGCTCGACACGGGCGCCGCCGTCCGGGCGATGCTGCTGTCTCCCGAGTTCCTGGCCACCCGCGGCCAGCTGGTCCCGCAGCCGGTCGAGTACGTCGTCGGGGTGCTACGCGCCCTCGGCCTGCGGGTCGCCCCGGCCGCGGCCGACGGCTCGGGCGCCGCGACCGAGGCAGGCGCCGGCCCGGGAGCGCTGAAGCAGAAGGCGGTCCTCGCGGTCCTCGCCGGGCTCGGCCAGATCCCGTTCGACCCGCCGAGCGTCGGCGGCTGGCCGTCGAACGCGGCCTGGCTGACGACCGCGTCCACCCAGGTCCGCGCCAGGTTCGCGGCGGCGGCAGCGGCCGCGGCAGACCTGTCGGCGATCGCCGACGAGCCGGCCGCCACCCGCGCCGACGCCGTCGCCCACCTGCTGTCCGTCGACGGCTGGACCGCCCGCACCCGCACGGCCCTCGCCGCGACAGGCGGCAACCCGGCCCGCCTCGTCGCGCTCGCCCTGCTGTCCCCCGAGTACCTGACGGTCTAGGAAAGGTAGGACAAGCGATGCCGTTCGACCGACGCCGGTTCCTGATCGCCTCGGGCGTGACCGGCGGGCTCGCCGCCGCAGCGGGCGGCGGGGTCCTCACCTACCGGGACCTGCACCACGCGTCCACCGAGCATCCGCTCGCCGGTGGCGGCATCCTCGTCGTCGTCACCCTCTACGGCGGCAACGACGGGCTGAACATGGTGATCCCGGCCGACGACCCGGCCTACCAAGCAGCCAGGCCCGAGCTCGCCTACCCGGCCGGCGAGGCGCTGCCGCTGTCCGACGGCCTAGCGCTGCACCCGGCGCTGACCGGGCTACACGGCCGGTGGAACGCCCACCAGCTCGCGATCGTGCGCGGCGTCGGCTACCCGAAGCCGGACCACAGCCACTTCCGGTCGATGGCGATCTGGCAGACCGCCTCGCCCGACACGGCCGCGACGACCGGCTGGCTCGGCCGCTGGCTCGACGCCCAGGCCAAGGCCGACCCGAAGGCCGCGAGCAGCGTCGCCGCCCTGCGGGCGATCTCGATCGGGCCGACGCTCGCGCCGCTGGTAGTCGGCGCCTCGACCGCGGCGGCGGCCGTGCCGACCGGGTCGTTCAAGGCACCGGGGGGCGCGCTCGGCCAGGAGCTGAACCTGCTCTACCGACCGGACCGGGCGGACGGTCCACTCGCCGCCCGGGTCGCGTCGTCGGGCGCCGACCTGTTCACCGTGGCCGGCGCGCTGGGCCCGGTCCTGGGCACGAAGTCCGACCAGGCTCAGGCACCGACGGGCCAGCTGGACGCCGGCGCGGACCCGGCTGCCGGGCCGACCGCTGGGCCGACCGCCGCCGGTACGACCGGGAAAGGCGGCACGACCGGGAAGGGCGGCACGGCGGCGAAGGGCGATGCCGGCGAGCTCGGGGCGCAGCTCGACGTGGTCGCGGCCTGCATCCGGGCCGGCGTGCCGACCAGGGTCTACTCGGTGAACCTCGGCGGCTTCGACACCCACACCGAGGAGAAGGCCACCCAGGCCCGGCTGCTCGGTCAGCTCGACGCGGCCCTCACCCGCTTCCAGACCACGATCGGCACCGACCCTCACGGCGCCGCGGTGACGACCCTGGTCTACTCGGAGTTCGGCCGCCGGGTCGCCGCCAACGCCAACAACGGCACCGACCACGGCACCGCCGCGCCCGTCCTCGTCCTCGGCTCACGCGTCAAGGGCGGCTTCTACGGCGACCAACCGAGCCTCACCAACCTCGACGACGGCGACCTGAAGGCCACCACCGACTTCCGCTCCGTCTACGCCACCGTGCTCGAACGCGTGCTGGCCAGCGAGGCCGGTCCCGTGCTCGGCTCCGGCGAGCACTTCCCCCGCCTGACCTTCGTCTGACGGCCGACCGCGCGGACTCCCGTTACTCCGCCCAGCCAGTGAGGTCGAGGCCGCGGTTGTGCTCCAGACGGAAGCCGAACTCGATCTTCCTGGTGGCCCCGGCGGCGAGCTCCACGGGCCAGGTCAGCTGGCCGAGGTCGGTGGTCTCGCCGGGGGCCGGGGTGGCGTGGAAGTCCTTGACCGTGACGCCCTCGTGCCGGGACACCGGGATCTGGTCGCGGACCGTCACCCTGGCCGGCCGCCCGGTGTGGTTGGTCAGCGTGACCGCGTAGCCGACGTCGGTACGGCGCAGGCTGCCGACGACCTTGCGGGTGGTGGCACGGCTGACCAGCTCCCGTTCGACCACCAGCCGGTCATCGACGCCGAGCTGCAGCTCCACCTCGGCGCCCGGCGGGACCGGCTGGTCCAACGCACTGGTCCCGACGTAGTCGGCACCGTGGAAGATCGCGATCGGGCCGGCGAGCAGGGTGTGCGCCGAGGCGTTCGTGACACTCGCCCGCAGGTAGGCCTCGGGCGCGAGCTTGGGGACCGTCAGATGGTCCAGCTCGGCGGCGAGCTCCAGGATCGCGAGCGTGCTGCGGTGTGACTGGCCGTCGGCGGGCACCGGCACCGGGCGGGCCGGCCGGTAGGTGGCCGCGGTTCCCGAGGTGTCCACGGTCGCGACGGCATGCTCGACGGGCGCGGCCCCGGCCGGCGCCGCCGCGAGGCTCGCCATCCTGACCGAGCCGCCCGCCAACGTGCCCATCCCGTCCGGGGCGCTCCTGGCCGCGACCATCGGCGGCGGCAGCGGCCTCGGCCTGGCGACGTCGACGTACCAGGGCGTCAGCTCGGGCAGCCCGCTGCTGCGCGCCGGCCGCGCCGTCGACAGCGCCAGGTCGCACAGCGGCCAGTCCTCGCCGCTGGACTGGGTGACCATCCCGAACCAGGTCAACGTCACGGTCCCGTCGACCAGGCGGGCGTCGTACCGGGCCGACCAGGACGCGTTGAGGGAAAGGTAGGAAACCTCCAGCTCCACCTCGACCCCGGCTGGTTCGACCCCGGCTGGTTCGGACCCAGCCGGCTCGGAACCGGCCGGCGAGGGCAGGGCGGCGGTCGGCTCCAGCACCACCGTGACCTGGTAGGTCTGCTCCGGGCGGGCACGGCCCTGACGTTTGGCCACGGCGGTCTCGGCGGCGGTGATCTCGCGCTGCAGGTCCGCCTGCTCGTCGGCGATCGTCCGCCGGCGCCCGGCGAGCTCCGCGAGCTGACCGCCCAGCGCGGCGCCGATCTCGGCGAGCCGGAGCGCCTCGGCACTCGGAGGCTCCGCGGCCGCCGTGGACAGGCCCGCGGTCCCACTCGGCTCGCCGGAGCCGCCCTGAGAGGTCGTTCCCCTCGCCTCCGCCGGCCCGCCGTGCCAGGACGGCCCTCCCCAGCCGCGAGCGACCGCCGCGGCCCCGTTGCGACCGGCCACGTCCAGGAACTTCCGGAGCGCCTGCTCGGTCTCGGCGGCATCGTCCAGCTCGCGGCCCCTGCGCCGCAGCACGCGCAGTCGCTGCTGCAGCTCGGCGAGCGTCGCGTCCGCCGTAGCCGCCCGGGTCACGAGATCGACCTCGACCCCCAGCACCCTGACCGCCCCGCGCCCGGACACCCGGACAGAGTTGGGGTCGATCTGCTGCGGCAGCCCACCGAGCGTCACCGAGAACTCGGTCGGCGCGGCAGACCCCGTCGGCGCCGGCTCGGGCGGTGCGGACCCGTCTGCCGGCCGCGGGCCAGCCGCGGAGGGCAGCGTCACCACCCCGCGCCGCGTCACGCGGGCCTGCCTCGGATAGACGACGACCGCCGTGATCGGAGCGTCCAGGGTGAGCACCGTCGCTGCTGGATCAGCCATGGCGGTCAGCGTAACGAGGGCGTCCGACAATTCGGCACGACCCACGCGTGACCGTCACAGCCCTGTCCGACTCTGTCGCTCCCATCAGCCGCCGCCCCGCCGAGGCGGTCTCGCGCTTCCCGCTCCGAACCCCGAACATGATCGCCGTTTCTGCCCTCGAATGGTTGTAAGAAGACCCGATTCACGACCACCTGAGGGCCAAAACGGCGATCACTGCGCCGGGCCGACCTTCGCGGTCACGGCACGCGGACCGGCACGATCGTTCGCGGAACAGTCCGATCTCCGGGTGGCACGTCCAGGTAGCCGATGGAGCCCTACGCCGCCCAGGAAGGGCGCCGGGTGGCGGCAGGAAGGCCCGCACGGCTGGCCGGCCGGGCCGGAGCGCCGACCGTCGGCGTCGCTGCCGCCGTTGCCGGCGTCGGCGTGGGGGGAACGGAGCTGGGCAGTTCGTGGGCCGAGAAGAAGCGCCAGATCTCGGCGGTGGCGTTGATGGCGTCGCTGGGCTCGCCGGCCTTGGGGCGGATCTTCTGGCCGCCGGGCCAGGCGTGGACGCCGCCGACGATCGTGTCCAGGACCACGTCCGCGCCGGCGGCGCAGGACCGGTAGGTCGCGCGGATCAGGCTGCCGGAATGCTGCTCGGCCGCAGGGGTCTGGCAACCGTCGTTCTTCACCCAGAACCCCACGGAGTCGGCAACCGACCGGTCGATCCGGTCCTTCTGGGAAGGGAATCGTCGGCCCTCGTCGGTGCCCTTGCCGCCGTCATAGGGGACGTTCTCGTCCGCCGTGCCATGGATGGCGAGCAGTGGCAGCGCACGGGCCGGGGCGCAGCCGTCGAAGTCCAGGGCGCCCGACACGGGGGCGATCGCGGCGATCCGGTCGGCGAGCGCGCACCCGAGCCGGTAGGTCATCATCGCGCCGTTGGAGAAGCCGGTGACGTAGACCCGGCGCGGGTCCACGGGATAGTGGGCTTCGAGGTCGTCGAGCATGGCACCGATGAACGCGACGTCATCCACCTGGTTGTTCAGCGCCGACCCACAGCACCAGCCGGCGTTCCAGGTCAGCAGCCGGTCCGCCTTCCCACCGGTGCCGTCTGGACTCGCCACCAGGAAATGGTCCTGGTCTGCGAGGTCGTAGAAGCCGGTCTGCTTCTCGATGTTGACGTTGTTACCCCCGCCGCCGTGGAGCTGGACGACGAGCGGAAGAGGTGCGGTGCCCGTTCCGGCCGGGACGTGGATCGCGTAGTCACGGGACCTGCCGTCGACCGTCAGCGTGTGGCTGACCGTTCCGGGCTTCGGCGCCGTCCCGGACGACGGTGGCGCGGCCACGGGCGCCCGCCGCTCCATCGGCCCACAGGCCGCGGCACCCACAGCCACCACGGCCACCAGCACCGTCACGGCCATCAGCCGTGGCATTCCGCCCCGTCCCATCAGCCCGTCCCCTCACCCGATCGCCACCGACCCGATTGCAGCCGACTGCCGCCGACCCGAGAGTCGTCCAACCCGGGGGCCGGACGGCCGAGGGGGCCGGTCAACCCCCGTGGACAGCACGCTCGCAGAGATCACCCAACGATCCGCAAGGGTCCTGTAAGAACGAGGTCAAGGCCCGGCCCCCGGATGAACGGGCAGCGGTCGTCAACGTCTGTCCGTCGCCTTGATCGCTGTTTTCGCCTTCCGGCGGGGCCCTGCTGGCCAAGTCGGGATCTTGAGGCTGCGTGGGTCCTACCTGGTGGTGGCGAATCTCGTCCGCGGTCGAGCGCGAGGGATGAGCGGAGCCTGATCCGGCCTGCCGGTGATCGGGAAGCCGACGCGCGGCGTACCGTCCCGGCATCGCGAGCCACTCACCCGCCATGATCGCGGTTTGAGCCCTGGAGTGGTCGCAAAATCGCCCTCGCCACGACCACTCCAGGGCCAAAATAGCGATCATGGGCAGCCCGCAGGCGGGCGAACCTCGCCGGCGGCGGCACTAGCCGACACCGCGACCGGGAAGGTGTTGTATCAGCAACTAGTTCTGCCGTGCGACGGCCCCGGCCCATCGGCGGGCCGGGACGGACCGAGGAGCAAGTCATGAGCAGTGACACGACGACCGTGGGCCGCGACCTGCCGGCCCTCGAGGCGGCCCGGGCCGCCCTGCGAGCGACCTACCTGGCCCCGGCCGGCGAGCGGGCCCCGTCCTCGGCCCGCGGGCTGCACCACGCCGCCCTGATCAGCCAGGACGTCGAGCGGACGATCCGCTTCTACCAGGGCGTGCTGGAGTTCCCGCTCACCGAGCTGATCGAGAACCGCGACTACGCCGGCTCGTCGCACTTCTTCTTCGACATCGGCAACGGGAACCTGATCGCCTTCTTCGACTTCCCGGGCCTCGACCTCGGCCCGTACGCCGAGGTCCTCGGCGGGCTGCACCACGTCGCGATCTCGGTCGCCCCGGACCAGTGGCGGCGCCTGGTCGACAAGCTCGCGGCGGCCGGCGTCGACCACGTGGTCCACTCCGAGGTCTCCGTCTACTTCCGCGACCCCGACGGCGCCCGGCTGGAGCTGATCGCCGACCCGCTCGGCGAGATGTACGGCACGAAGGTGCTCTGACGCGCGGTCCGCACAACTTCGCGCCGCCTCGTCCGGCGGCGCGGGAGGCCGGACGGAACACCGGCCGCACCGGTTCGGGACTCCCCGGCGCGGCGCGCGGCGCGGCTCGCCGACGGCCGGCATCGTCGGGGGCTGGCCGGCACGACGGCGTCGGTCCAGCCGGTCCCGTGGCCACTGCGCGGGCTGATCGGGGAGGGGTAGCGTGGCGATCGTGGAGCCGGTGCGAGGCGAGGTCATCACGTTCCTGGAGATGACCAGTCCTGACCAGCTCACGCCCGGCCGGGTCGCTCCCGAGCTGGTCCTGATCCCCACCTCGCCGGCCGACGAGCCGCTGACGCGGGCGACGATCGCGCGGGTCGGCGCGCCCTACCAGTGGCCGTCCGTGGCCTGGGGGGATGCCGCCTGGTCGGACTGGTTCGCCGACCCGCGCCGCCAGAGCTTCCTGCTGCGGACCGGTGGCGCCGACGGCGAGGTGGCCGGGGTCGTGGAGACCGAGGCGCACCCGCCGCACGACGTCGAGATCACCTCGTTCGGCCTGGTGCCCGAGTACGTCGGCACCGGGATCGGCGGCCACGCGCTGACGCTCGCGGCCAGGCTCGCCTGGACGCTCGACCACCCGGGCCTCGACGGCGTTCACCGCGTCTGGCTGCACACCTCGACGCTGGACCACCGGCGCGCGCTGGCGAACTACCGCGCCCGCGGCTTCCGCCCGTACCGCACGAAGACCCGCGGCCGCGTCGCCTGAACCCGCGCGCGGCCCGCACCCACGGTTCGTGGCCCGCCAGCCGTGGGTGCCTCCCGGCTTAGAGGTGCTCGTCGATGAGCTTGCGCATGGCGGCACCGGAGCGGGCGCCGACGACGGAGGCGACCGGCTCGCCACCGCGGAAGATCTTGAACGTGGGCATCGCCAGGACGCCGTAGGTCCGGGTGGTCTGGGGCTGCTCGTCGCAGTTGAGTGACACGACGACGAGGCGCCCCGCGTAGTCCGCCGCGATGCGGTCCAGGACCGGCGTCATCATCCGGCACGGCGGGCACCACTCGGCCCAGAAGTCGACGAGGACGGGAACCTGACTGTCCAGTACGAGAGCGGCGAAGGACCGGTCGGTGACGGTGAGGACCTGCCCGGCGGGGGCGGTGACGACGCCGGCGGGGGAAGGGGTGGACGACATGGCGAACCTCGTCTCGCGGTAGTGGTCTCGGCGCGAAGCTGGTCTACGCCGAAGACTGGTTCTTTCCGATGGACAGCGCGCAGGCCGGCGCGGCGTCGGGCACGGGCACCGCGCGGACGTCCTGCGGCGCGATCCCCGCTTGCGACCCCGCCCGGCGGCCAGCGGGCGAGCGGGCGGCCAGCTCATCGGCGAGCTGACCGACCAGGCCGGCCCGGATCTCGCCGAGCCGGGCCGTGCACGCGTCGATCTCGGCGATCTTGCGACGGTAGACGGCGGCGGCGTCCGGGCAGGTGACACCGCGGTCGTTGCCGGCGCGCAGGCACTCGACGAACGGCCGGGTCTCGGCCAGGGTGAACCCGATCGCCAGCAACGACCTGATCTCGGCGACCAGCCGCAGGTCGTGCTCGTCGAACTCCCGGTACCCGTTGGCCCGGCGCCGGGCGGCGAGCAGGCCCTCCTGCTCGTAGTGCCGCAGTGCCCGTGGGCTGGTCCCGGCCCGCCGCGCCAGCTCCCCGATCCGCATGAGACCGACGCTAAACCCTGCCGTCGACGTCAACGCCAGCCCGAGCCCGCACGGCCTATCGCTCGCGCTTCCCACCAGATCGTGCGACAACATCACGACGGACGGCGAGCGACGGAGGTCGACGTGGCGGGTCGGGTCGAGGGCAAGGTCGCGTTCATCACCGGGGTGGCCCGTGGTCAGGGCCGAGCCCACGCCGTGCGGCTCGCCGAGGAGGGAGCCGACATCATCGGCGTCGATCTCCTAGGCGACGTCGACACCGTCGACTACCCGATGGCCACACCCGACGACCTGGCCGAGACGACGGCCGCCGTGGCGAGGCTGGGCCGGCGGATCGTCACCGCCGTCGCCGACGTCCGCGACGAGGACGCGCTGCGGGCCGCCGTCGACGCCGGGGTCGCCGAGCTGGGCCGGCTCGACATCGTCGTCGCGAACGCCGGCATCTCGGGCTCGGCCGCCGCCACCGACCAGCTGAGCCTGCGGGCCTGGCAGACGGTGCTCGACATCGACCTGACCGGCTGTTTCCTGACGGCGAAGGTCGCCCTCCCACACCTGGTCGCCGGCGGCCGCGGCGGCTCGGTCATCCTGACCAGCTCGATGCTGGGGCTGAAGGGCCAGGGCTGGATGGCCGGCTACGTCTCCGCCAAGCACGGCCTCGTCGGCCTGATGCGGTCCCTGGCGAACGAGTTCGCCCACGCGCTGATCCGGGTGAACAGCGTGCACCCCGGCAACGTACGCACCCCGATGATCGACAACCCGTCCCTGCGCGGGATGCTGCGCCCCGACCTCGAGAACCCGACGATCGACGACGCCGCCGCCGTCCTCGGCGCGCTGCACCTCATGCCGGTCCCGCTGATCGAGGCCGTCGACGTCGCCAACGCCGTGCTGTTCCTGGCCTCCGACGAGGCCCGCTACATCACCGGCGTAGCCCTCCCCATCGACGCTGGCGCCACCGCCAAGGGCTGAGCCAAGCCGATGTTCCTGATGTCCGCGACCGGGTCGTACGTCGACCTACGCATCGACGGCTACCAGTTCCCAGAACACAAGGCGGTCGGAAGGCAGGACTGGGACGCCAACTGGCTCTTCATCGCGGGCACCGCGCGTGGCGCGGACGGCGAGACCTGGTCCTTCCGCGAGCCCTGCCTGACGACCTGGGAGGTTCGAGACCTCGTCCAGTGGCTACGGAAGGCGGCCGCCGGGCGAGTCGAGCCGAGCGACGGTCTCGATGAGGACGGTCCAGCTCTCACGTTCCTGGAACCGTGCCTCGGGCTCAGTGTGGCCGACTCCGACGACGAATCTCGCGTGATCCGGGTGCACCTGCAGTGCGAATCGGCGCCGCCGTCGCATGGGCTTGATCCCACGACCCCCAGCTACGGATACAGCATCACCCTCACCGTCGCGCCAGCCGACCTGCGCACGGCCGCCGTCGCCTGGGAGGAGATGCTTTCGCGCTACCCCGAACGTTGACCACCCTGACCGGTGGCGTCATCCCGCGACGGTAGCTGCCGGGAGTGGTTGGGGCGGTCGCCCTACCGGGCGGGCAGCTCAGTGGCGATGTCGGCTCTGGCCAACAATCTGGTGATGGGTGCGATAGTGTCTGGTCGGACACCTCACGTCGATCCTGGTCGACGGTACGCGTGCCAGGTTGTCGAACATTCGCCCACAGAATGCGAGGACGCCGTGACCGAACCACCGCGAATACCGCCCGACTAAGTGGAAGCCCGTCCTGAGCGGTCGCGTGGCCCGTACACGCGGGACGGGCACCGGCGCCGGGCCTACACTGCGCAGGTGAGCGTCGGAGGCGAGCGTCAAGCCCTTCATCGCCTCGTCGACAGCCTTACCCCGGCGCAGACGCAACGCCTTCAGTGGCTGGTCGACCAGGACGAGGAACTGTCCCGCGCCTCGCACGACGCCGACGAGGCCGCGACCGAGGAAGTGCCATCCAGTCTCTTGGCGCTCATCGGCATCATCGACGGCCCACCGGACCTCGCCGAGCGGCATGACGACTACATCCGGGACCGGTTGCGCCGCGACCTCGGCGACCAGGCATGAAGGCCACGGTCCTTGACACCGGCCCCGTCGTCGCCGCGCTGAACAAGTCAGGTCGTCGGCACGCCGACTGTGCCCGGCTGCTATCGACTCTGACGGGGCGGAGGCTGCTTCCCAGCCCGGTTCTGACCGAGATCTGCTGGATGCTCGAACGCACGCCCAAAGCCGAGGCCATGCTGCTCGACCAAGTCGCCCAAGGGGCGTTCGAACTGGTCGCCCTCACGACCGCGGATCTCTCCCGCATGGCCGACCTCGTCCGGCAGTACGCCGACCTTCCGCTAGGTGCGGTGGACGCCTCGGTCGTCGCCACAGCAGAACGCTTCAACATCGACCGGGTCGCCACGCTCGACCGTCGGCACTTCGCCGTCGTACGGCCAGCGCGCCTTCCGGCCCTTACGCTGTTGCCGTGAGATCGGGCGTCTAGCGCATCGCGCGGAAGGCTCGGCGGAGCTGGTCGGTGAAGATGGCGGGTTGTTCGAAGGCGGCGAAGTGACCGCCGCGGTCGGGGCGCTCGTAGAAGCGCAGGTCTGAGAAAGCACGTTCCACCCAGCGCCGGGACGGCTTGAAGATCTCGCCGGGGAACAGCGACAGCGCCGACGGCACGCTCACCTCCCGGCGGAACGTCTCGGAGCCGCCGCCCTGCCGGGACAGGCCTGCCTCCCAGTACATCCGCGCCGACGACCCGCCGGTGGCGGTGAACCAGTACAGCGAGATGTCGTCCAGCATCTGGTCGCGGGTGAGCGCCGTGTAGGGATCGCCGGCGTGGTCGCACCACGCCCAGAACTTCTCCGCGATCCACGCGCACTGGGCCACCGGCGAGTCCACCAGCCCGTAGGCCAAGGTCTGGGGTCGCGTGGACTGCTGCGTGGAGTAGCCGGTGCCCCATTGCAGGTGCTCGGCGCCGGCCGTCAACGACGCGAGCTCCTCCTCGGTGAAGTCCTTCTCGCCGGACGGCGGGCCGATCACGACGAAGTTGAGGTGGATGCCGACAAGGTGCTCCTTGTCCTGGGCAGCCAGCGCGCTCGTCACGGCGGATCCCCAGTCGCCGCCCTGGGCGGCGTACCGGTCGTAGCCGAGCCGTGCCATCAACGTCGCCCACGCGGCGGCAGTGCGGTCGACTCCCCAGCCGGGCGCGGTCGGACGGGCCGAGAAGCCGTAGCCGGGCAGGGACGGGATGACGAGGTGGAAGGCGTCCGCCTGGTCGCCGCCCTGCGCCGCCGGGTTGGTGAGGGCCTCGATCACGTCCAGGAACTCGATCACCGAGCCGGGCCAGCCATGCGTGAGCAGCAGCGGCAGCGCGTCCGGGTTGGGCGAGCGCACGTGCAGGAAGTGGATGTCCAGACCGTCGATCGTCGTGACGAACTGCTCGTGGGCGTTGAGGCGCGCCTCGCAGCGGCGCCAGTCGTAGCCGTCGGCCCAGTAGGCGCAGAGGTCGCGCAACCAGGCCAGCGGGACGCCCTGGCTCCAGTCGCCGACCGGTTCCTTCTCGGGCCACCGGGTGGCGGTCAAACGGCGTTTCAGGTCGAGGACGTCCGCGTCGGGGACAGACACCTTGAACGGCGTGATCTCCGCGTCTGCGGGCTCGGTCATGTGGACACTCCACCACATCCCGGCCGTGGACGCGATCTGCGATTTCGTCGGTGGCGCCGGGGGGTGGGCAGTGGTTTGTTCGTCTTGGACCGGTCCAGGCCCGTCACCGCCCGTTCGGGTCCACAGACCCGAGCGGGCCGCGCCACGGAGGCGAAATGGAGTTCCACCTCTACCTGCCCCAGATGAGAATGGCGATGCCGGACATCGTCGAGCGGGCCCGCAACGCCGAGGGCGCCGGGTTCGCGGGCATCGCGATGATGGACCACCTCGCCCCGCCCGGGGCGGTCGACACCCCGATGTTCGAGGCCATGACGACGGCGGCCTGGGTCGCCGCGAAGACCGAACGGCTGACGGTCGGCCACCTGGTTCTCTGCGACACGTTCCGCCATCCGGTCATGCTCGCGAAGGAGGCGGTGACGCTCGACCATGCCAGCGAAGGCCGGTTCGAACTCGGTATCGGCTGGGGCTCGGTGCCGGCCGAGTTCGAGCGCTACGGCATCGGCGACACGACGGCCCGCGTCCGCGTCGAGCGGCTGGCCGAAACCCTGGCGGTCCTGCGGGCCTTGTGGAGCGGGGAGTCCGTCAGCTATCGGGGTGAGCACTTCGCGCTGACGGAGGCCGCCGCGCTGCCGGTGCCGACCAGGGCGATCCCGATCACCATCGGCGGCACCGGCCCGCGCACCCTGAAGCTGGTCGCCGAGTACGCGGACTGGTGGAACGTCCAGGTCGACAAGATCGGCCAGCTCGACGAACTGCGCGACCGGGTCGGCACGGCTCGGGTCTCGGTCCAGCAGATGGTCACCGTCATCCCGCCGAACGCGACGGCCGCCGAGCGCGAGAAGATCACCGCGACCGCGAACCGCCGGTTCAGCAACCTGCTCGCCAAGGGTGGCCTCGTCACCGGAACACCCGCCGAGCTGACCGAGCACTTCGGCGCGCTGGCCGCCCGCGGCGTGGACCGCGTCTACGCCTGGTTCACGGACTTCGCCAAGCCCGACACCCTGGCCGCCTTCACCGAGGTCATCGAAGGCCTGCGCTGAGCCTCAGCTACTGGCCGTCCGGCTCGGACTGTTCGGCGAGGAAACGCTCCAGCTCCTCGCCCAGCTCGTCCGCCGTGGGAAGGTCCTCGGGCTGGACGGTCGGGAGGCCGCCGGACTCCTTGCCGCGCTTGTAGGCGTCGTACTGCTCCTCCAGCGCGTGCACCAGCGACGCCATCTCGCCGCCCTTGGCGAGCTCCTGGTCGACCTCGCCGCGCACCGTCGCCGCGGCCGACTGCAGGCCGTCCAGCGGGAGCATCAGACCGGTGGTCTTGGAGACCGAGGTCAGCAGCACCTCGGTGGCCGCCGGGAAGTCCGTCTGGTTGAGGTAGTGCGGGACGAGCGCCGCGAGCCCCATCGCGTCCCGGCCCTCCTTGCCGAACTCGAACTCCAGCAGGTGGCCGGCGCTGCCCGGCACCTGGACCTGGCGGACCCACGGCTCGTAGCCGGCGACGAGCTCCTTGCGGGTGCCGTGCACGATCAGCCCGGTCGGCCGGGTGTGCGGCACGGCCATCGGGATGGCGTTGAGGCCGACCGCGAGCCGCAGGTTGAGCCGGCGGGTCAGCTCCCGGATCGCGGTGGAGAACCGCTTCCACATCAGGTCTGGCTCGGGCCCGGCGAGCAGCAGGAACGGGGTGTCGGCCCGGTCGCGCAGGGCGTAGAGGGCGAGCACCGGGTCCTCGTAGTGCTCCCAGTGGTCCTCGACGAAGGTCATCGCCGGGCGCCGGGACCGGTAGTCGAGCAGCAGGTCGACGTCGAAGGTGGCGACGACCTCGTGCTCCAGGCTCGTCAGCAGGTGCTCGCTGGCCAGCCGGACCGCGTTGCCGGAGTCCACCACCCCGGTCATCGCCTCGAGCATCACCGGCCGCCCCAGGTCGGGCAGGTCGCCGTGGACCTCGTAGAGCTCACTCGGGTCGAGCATGGCCGAGACCTCCCCTGTGCACCTTCACGGGCCTCCGCCGGCGCAGCCGCGCCTACTTCGGCCAGGTTCCGGGACGGTGCCGGGTCACCGTCCCTCCATTGTCACGTCGTGGGCGGGTCGCCGTGGCTATCCTGCCGGCTAGATCCTGCCTTGCCGGCAACATCCCGGCCGGCGGTGCCCCACTCACGCTTCACCACTCATCACGAGCAAGCGGTGGTGGCGTGGATCCATTCCTGGTTTCCTCCCTCCAGCTTCCTCTCCGGTCGCTCGGGTGTACCCCGATCGGCCCAACCGCCACGGCTGATCCGCTGGGCGGCCGCTGGCCGGCTGTCAACATTGTTGTCTACAGTGACAGTGATCGGGTTCGCGGACGGCGGCGCGGAAGGTGCGGAATGTCGGACGAGCAGGACGGCCTGGACCTCGACGAGTCGGGGCCCGGGCGGGTGACCGTCAGCGCGGCGGCCGGCCGGCGGACACCGCGCGGCACGCTGTCGCGGCAGGTGCTGCTGGACAGCGCCCGCGAGATCGTCGACATCGGCGGGGTGACCGCGCTGTCGATGCGCGCGCTGGGCGCCCGGCTCGGCGTCGACCCGACCGCGATCTACCGCCACTTCCAGAACAAGAACGAGCTGCTCGACGCGCTCGCCGACCTGATGATCCGCGGCGACGGCGCGCTGCCCGCGACCGGCGATCCGGCCGCCGACCTGCGGGAGAGCCTGCGCCAGCTGCGCCGCCAGCTGCTGCGCTACCCGACGCTGGCCCCGTCGGTGCTGCGCCAGCCGCCGGGCAGCGGCTCCTGGTGGGACCGGATGGAGCAGGCCGTCGGCGCGCTGCGCGCGGGCGGCCGGTCCGAGGCCGAGGCGGCGGCGGTCTGGCAGACGCTGCTGTTCTTCGTGGTCGGCCACGCCCTGGTCGAGGCCCGCCACCTGGCGGAGAACCTCGCGACGGACCGGGTCGGCGCGCCGATGCCGACCGTGAACCCGCCGCGCTCCCGGTACCCGGAGCTCGCGGCCGCGGCGCCGTTCCTGCACGCCGACCTCGACGACCAGTTCGAGACGGGCCTCGACAGCATCCTGGGCACGCGCTGAGCGGGCCCGACGGGCGCCCATAGCGGACGAACGAGGCGGACGGGACGTCGGCGGACATCCACGGCCGGTCGCGCACCCGGACGGGCGGGTCGCGTCGTGTTGGCCGGGAACGGGTCGCGTCGCGCCGAATACTCCCTGGTCAGCGGCCCCGCCCCCGGGCAGCCGCGATGCCCAGGAGGTCGCGGATGTCCCCGTTCGCCGCGCACGCCGGCCGGGCCGCAGGCTGCGGCCACGCCACGGCGGTCCCCCCAACCGTCTCCCGCCGCGTCACCGCCGCCGCGTGCGCCGCCGCGGCGATCGCGCTGGGTGGGCTGGCCGGCTGCTCGCAACCGGCCCAGGACACGGGCTTCAACATCCAGGGCTCCCCGCCGGCCGCCGCCGCGTCCGGACCGGCGACCACCCGGCCACCCGACCGCCCGTCGGCCAGCGCCTCGCCCACGGCCCGCGGCTCGGCGAGCGCCGACCTGGAGATCATGGGCACCCGGTGCACGGGCGCGAAGGTCACCGTGGAGCTGGGAACGCCGGTGGTGATGTCGCCCGCCGACCCCGCGAGCCTGCAGTTCGGCCTCGCCGTGACGTTCACCAACCACTTCTCGCTGACGTGTTCGATCTTCGGCTTCCCGGGCGTGGCGCTGGTGACGGCCGCCGGTGCCACCTATGACCTGCCCCGGCGCACGGACCAGACGGCCGACACCATGTACCTCCCGCCGGGTGGGACGGCGTCGGCCCTGCTGACCTACCTGCAGGTCCCCGCCGTCGCCACGACCGACCCGGCGCCGCTCGCCGACCTCGCGGACGACCCGGCCGCCACCGCGATTCCCGCCGCCACCGCCACGCCGGCCGGCGACACGTTCACCCCTCAGTACGTCCTGGTCACCCCGCCGGACGACCGCGAGGCGGTCCGGCTGGACTGGCCCGGCGGCCCGATCGTCGACCAGCGGGCCGACCCCGGGTCCAGCACCTCCATCGGCCCGGTCATCCGCTGACCGCGCGGCCATCAGCCCTACAGGGTCTCGGCCAGGCCGTCCGTGAGCAGGCGCAGCGCCTGGTCGAGGATCGGCCCGAGGTCCGCGTCGGGGCGGGTCAGCCATTCCTCATAGCCGGCGACCGCGACGCCCAGGAACGCCCAGGCGACCGCGCGCGGCTCCAGGGCGTCCGCCTGCCGGCCGGTCCGCGCGGCGACGAACTCCGCGACGACGGCGCGCCAGGCCGCGTAGCGCAGCGTCGAGTGCGCCTGTAGCGCCGGCGTGCGCAGGATGAGTGCCATCCGGCGCCGGTGCCAGTCGGCCTCGGCGACCGGGTAGGTGTTGAAGTCCAGGATCGCCCGGCGCAGCGCCGCCAGCACCGGGACCTCGGCCGGGGTGGCGGCCAGCGCGGCGCTCATGGTCTCCAGGTGGGCGTCGAACTCGCCCCAGGCGACGTCGTTCTTGGACGCGTAGTAGCGGAAGAAGGTGCGCCGGCCGATGCCGGCGACGGCCGCGATGTCGTCGACCGTCGTCGCGTCGAACCCTCGCTCCTCGAAGATCAGGAGCGCGTGCCGCTCCAGCTCGGCGGCCGTCGTCACCGGCCGCCGGCCGGCCCGGCCCGTCGAGGCCCTGGGATCCTGCGGGGGCGCGCCGTTGTGCACCACGTCACCGTACTCCCGAAGATCGTTCCTACGGCGCCTGGCGCTCGCGGCGCTATCTCTTTCCTCTGGCACCCGGTGCCAATATGCTTCGCCACGCTCCCTCTTCTATGGCACCGAGTGCCATAGAAGGCCGGAGCGCGGCCGCCCCGCCCGCCGGCGAGCGGCCAACCCCATTGCGAGGCGGACGGACACACGGTATGGCCAACGTATGACCGCGATCGACGGTGATCCCGCCGTGTCGACGGGCTCCCCCGAGCCCGCCGGCCCGGCGCTCGCCACGCCGCTGACCCTTCGCGGCCACGTCGCGCCGTCACGGGTCCTGTTCGGCCCGCACGAGACGAACCTGGCCCGCCGCCGCGACATCTCCGACCGGCACGTCGCCTACTACGCCCGCCGGGCCGCCGGCGGCGCCGGGGTGATCGTCACCGAGACGGCGTCCGTCACCGCCGACGACTGGCCCTACGAGCGGGCGCCGCTCGCGGCCGACTGCGGGCCCGGCTGGGCGGCGCTGGCCGCCGCGGTCCGGCCCTATGGCACCGTCGTGCTCGCCGGGCTCGGCCACGCGGGCGGGCAGGGGTCGAGCGCGTACTCGCAGGCAGTGCTGTGGGCGCCGTCGCCCGTCGCGGACGCGGCGAGCCGGGAGCTGCCCGCCGAGCTGGAGCAGGACGGGATCGACGCCATCGTGGCCGGCTTCGCCGCCGGAGCGTCGCTCGCGGTCGAGGCCGGCCTGGCCGGGGTGGAGATCGACGCCGGCCCGCTCGCGCTGCTGCGCCAGTTCCACTCCGGGCTGACCAACCACCGCGGCGACGGCTACGCCGACCGGCTGCGGCTCACCCGCGAGGTGCTGACGGCCGTCCGGGCCGCGATCGGCCCGGAAAAGGTGCTGGCGCTGCGGCTGAGCTGCGACGAGCTGGCGCCCTGGGCTGGGGTGACGCCCGAGCAGGCGGCCGAGCAGGTCGACGCGCTGGCCGGCCTCGGCCTGCTCGACCTGCTGGTCGTGGTCCGCGGCGGCCCGTACTCGACAGCCGCCTACCGGCCGACGGCGCACACCGCCCCGACGTTCAACCGTGACCTGTGCGCGGCGATCCGGGCGACGGCGGCCGGCCGGGTCGCGGTCGCGCTGCAGGGCAGCGTCGTCGACGCCGGTGACGCCGAGGCCGCGCTGGCCGACGGCGTCGCCGACCTGGTGGAGATGACCCGGGCGCAGATCGCCGATCCGGAGCTGGTCACGAAGGTCCGGGCCGGCGCGGCCGAGCGGGTCCGGCCCTGCCTGCTGTGCAACCAGGCCTGCCGGGTCCGCGACAACCGCAACCCGATCGTGTCCTGCGTCGGCGAGCCGCGCAGCGGCCACGAGACAGAGGACGCCCCGGTAGAGGGCAGCGATCCCCGGCCGCGCGCGGTCCTGGTTGTCGGCGGCGGCCCCGCGGGACTGGAGGCGGCCCGGGTGCTCGCCAGCCGAGGCCACACGGTCACGCTGGCCGAGGCGGGCGAGCAACTGGGTGGGACGCTGCGCACGTCGGCTGTCGGGCCGGGCCGGGAGCGGCTGGCGCGCCTCGTCGACTGGCAGGAGGCCGAGTGCGCGCGCCTGGGCGTGACGGTCGAGCTGGGCCGGACGGTGACCGCGGCAGAACTGGACGCTGCCGAGGCCGCCGGCCAGGCCGTCATCCTCGCCACCGGCTCGGTGGCCGCGGGCCGGGAGTACCCGGCGACGGCGGACGCCTTCGCGCCCCAGGTCGTCGACGCGCTGAGCCTGCTCGCCGCCGGTCCCGACCTGCTGGTCGCCGGGCCGGTCGTCCTGCACGACCCGGTCGGCGGCCCGGTGGCGGTCGGGATCGCCGAATGGCTGGCCGCGGCCGGCCGCGAGGTCGCCCTCGTGGCGCCAGACCAGGTCGCCGGCACGCTGCTGTCGCTGACCGGCGACCTCGCCCCGGCGAACACCCGGCTCGCGCAGGCCGGCGTGCGCCGCGAGCTGCGCGCACTGGTCCGCGAGATCGGCGACGGCCACGTGGTGCTTGAGGACGTCTGGACCGGTGCCCGCCGCGAGATCCCGTGCGCGGCGCTCGTCGACTGCGGCCACCGGCTGCCCGACGAGGCGCTCTACCTGGCCCGCCCCGGCACCCCGCGGGCCGGCGACTGCGTCGCCCCGCGCACCGCGCTGGAAGCGGTGCTGGAAGGCCGGCGCCGAGCACTCGAACTCGCCCGCCGCGCCCCGGCTCGCGTCAGCCCGCTGGTCGCCGCCGGCACGGGAGGGACCCGATGAGCGCGACCTCGCGGTACCAGTATCTGTTCAGCCCGCTGCGGATCGGGCCCCTGACGGTCCGCAACCGGGTGGTCTTCTCGGCCCACCTGACGAACTACGCCGCCGACGGGCTGCCGACCGAGCAGCACGCCGCCTACTACGCGGCCCGCGCGGCCGGCGGCGCCGGGCTGATCATCACCGAGGAGCACTCGACCCACCCGACCGACTGGCCGTACGAGAAGCTCATCCACGGCTTCAACCCGGCCGTGATCCCCGGCTACCGGCGGATCACCGAGGCGGTCCACGCACACGGCACGCCGATCCTCGCCCAGATCAACCACAACGGCGGCCAGGCGTCGTCGATGTTCTCCCGCCAGCCGGTCTGGGCGCCGAGCCCGGTGCCCGACCCGCTGTTCCGCGAGGTCCCCAAGGCACTGGAGCCGCACGAGATCCGCGAGGTCGTCGCGGGCTACGGGCAGGTCGCCGAGCACTGCGCGGCCGGCGGGTTCGACGGGATCGAGCTGCAGTGCTCGCACTCGTCGATCGTGCGCGGGTTCCTCTCCCCCGCGACCAACCGGCGGACCGACGAGTACGGCGGCTCGCTGGCCAACCGGGCCAGGCTGCTGCTGGAGATCGTCGACGCGGTGCGCGCCGCGATCGGGCCCGAGCTGGCCCTCGGGGTCCGGATCTGCGGCGATGAGCTGATCGAGGGCGGTACCACCATCGAGGACGCGGTGGCGATCGCGACGATGGTCGAGGCGTCCGGCAAGGTCGACTACATCAACACCTCGATCGGCGTCGCCACCGCCACGCTGTACATGATCGAGGCGAGCATGCAGGTGCCGCCGGGCTACGCGATGTTCATCCCGAGCGCGATCCGGGCCGCGGTGAACCTGCCGGTGGTCGGCGTCGGCCGGTTCAAGGACCCGCTGCAGGCCGACCGGGCGCTCGCCGCCGGCCAGGCCGACCTGATCGGCATCGTGCGCGGCCAGATCGCCGACGCCGACTTCGTCGCGAAGGCCCGCGCCGGGCACGCCACCGAGATCCGCACCTGCCTGTCGTGCAACCAGGAGTGCGTCGGGCGGATGGGCCTGAACCGCTGGCTCGGCTGTATCGAGAACCCGCGCACCGGCCGGGAGGCCGTCGCGCTGCCGGCGCCGCGCCGGCGCGGCCCGCGGGGGGTGGGCGGCGGCGGCGGGCCGGGCGGGCCGCCGGCCCCGGGCCGCCCGCGCGCGCCGCGACGGCGGCCGGCCAGGCGTTTCGCGCCCGGCCAGCCGCCGTCCGGATTGCGTGATCAGAACCCAATGTCTATATTGACGTCAATGTTGCACTTCACCCCGGGTCAGGGCGATGACGTGTCGCCTGACGGCGATCCACGCCCGGCCGCGCCCGGTGCCGGTGATCCGCGTGCCGATCCGCTCGGGTTCGCGGCCGCCTTCGAGGAATGGGCGGCCGCCGGCCCGGCGGAGCTGCGCGTCGCGGCCCGGCCGATCGCCGAGTACGCCGACCGGGTCGCCGCGACGTCCGCGCTCATGCGGGTGCTCTTCGACGAGGGCTGGTCCCGCTACGGGTGGCCGGTCGAGCTGGGCGGCCTCGGCGGCGGCATCCAGCACCGGGCCGCGCTGTGGGACGTGCTCGCGCGGGCCGGCCTGCCGACGATGGCGCTGTTCGAGCACCTGGAGATCCTGGCGCCGACGCTCGCGGCGCTGGGCGAGCCCGCGTTCGTCGCCGAGGTGCTGCCCCGGTTCCTGCGCGGCGACGAGACCTGGTCGCAGGGCTTCTCCGAGCCCGAGGCCGGCTCCGACCTGGCGAGCCTGCGGACCCGGGCGGTCCCCGCCGAGGGCGGCTACCTGATCACGGGCCGCAAGATCTGGACGAGCTGGGCCCGTTACGCCACCTGGTGCCTGGTGCTGGCCCGGACCGGGACGCCGGCCGAGCGCCACCGCGGGCTGACCGCGTTCGCAGTCGACCTGCGCTCCCCCGGGGTCGAGGTCCGGGTGATCGAGCAGGCGAACGGCACCGACGAGCTGGCCGAGGTCACCTTCGACGACGTGCACGTCCCGGCCGGCCGGATCGTCGGCACGCCGGGCGGCGGCTGGGCCGTGGCGATGCACATCCTCAGCAGCGAGCGCGGGACGCTGGCCTGGTTCAAGCACTGCTTCTTCCAGCGGCGGCTCCAGGAGCACCTGGACCAGGTCGGGCCCGGCGCGGCGGCGTTCGACGGCGCGCTCGGCGCGGCCGTCCTCGACCTGGCGGCCGTGCGGGCCACCAGCTTCGACGGGCTGCTCGCGCACGCCGCAGGCAGGACGCTCGGCCCGCGCGCCGCGTTCGTGAAGCTCCTGCTGTGCGCCAGCGAGCGTTCGGTCGGCGACTGGATGCTCGCGGCCGACCCCGACCTGGCCATCGGCATGCAGGACGACGAGGTCGCGGTGGCCCGCCAGGACTACCTGTTCTCGCGGATCGTCACCGTCTACGGGGGCTCCCAGCAGATGCAGCTCGACACGATCGCCAAGCAGATCCTGCGGCTCCCATGACGAGCACCACGACCGGCCCCGCGCGCACCGACGAGGACGCCTTCCTGGCGGCGGCGTGCCTCGCGCTGCGCGCCCCGGGGGAGGACGACCCGGCGGCAGGGCGCCGGGAGGACCCGCTGGACACGCTCGGCTGGTGGGACCTGCTCACCGACCTGGCGGACCCCGAGACCCGCGCGGCCGTCTTCACTCTCTTCCGCGCCCAGGGCCGGGAGCTGGCCAGCTCGACCGCGCTCGGCGCGCTGCTCGCGGAGCCGCTACGCCCCGCGACCGGCCTGGCCGCCGGCACGGTGATCGCCACCGTCACCCGTCGCTCGGGGCGTAACGGCCCGCGCCACGTCGTCCTCGGCGACGTGACGGGCAAGCACCTGCTCGTCGACCGGCCAGGCGGCGGCGCCGTCGTCCTCGCGGCCGCCGACGTCACCCTGCGGCCCGTCGCCATCGCCGGCCGGCTCGCCGTCCACGAGCTCGACCCCGACGAGGCCACGGTCGTGGTCACGCTGGACGAGAGCACGGCCGCGACCGCCCGGGCCAGGAGCCTGTTCCTAGGCCGGGTGGCGCTCGCCTGCGAGATCCTCGGCGCGGCGGAGACGGCGCTGGCCGACGCGGCCGCCTACGCCGGCACCCGCGAGCAGTTCGGCCGGCCCATCGGGACGTTCCAGGCCGTCCGCCACCTGCTGGCGGCCGCCGCCACGGACGCCGCCGCGCTGGCGAGCGTCACCGCGCAGGCGATCAGCCTCGACGAGGCCGCTCCCCCGCACCACGACGAGATCGTCAAGGCGCTCGCCGGGCGCAACGGGCGGCTCGTCTGCGAGCGGGCCCTGCAGGTGCTCGGTGGCATCGGCTTCACCAGCGAGCACAGCCACCACCACTTCCACAGCCGCGTGCTCGCCCTCGACGCGCTGCTGGGCACGTCGGCCGAGCTCACCCACGGCCTCGGCTCCCGGCTGCGCCAGACGCGCGGCGACACCGCGGTGCCGCTGGCGGCGCTGCTCGCGCGACCGCCGGTGGCCGACGCCCACTGAGGCGCGCTGCCCGGCCACGCGGCCCCGGCTGATGGGCGCGGCCGCGTGGCGGGGCAGGCCGGCGACCGGCCCTCAGCGCGGGAAGGTGAGCTCCCGCGCGTTGTCGTAAAGGATGCGCTGCTGCTCGGCCGGGGTGAAGCCGGCGACGTTGGCCAGGAAGTGCTTCGGGGTGGGAAACCCCTCCCCGTGCGGCCAGTCGGAGCCGAAGAGGATCCGCTCGACGGGGAGGTAGCGGGACAGGTCGCGCACGTCCTCCTCGACGAAGGGCGCCACCCAGCAGTGCTCGATGAACTGGTCGCGGGGGCTCGTCTTGAACGCCTCGCCGTGCCCCAGGTAGTCTAGGGAGAGCAGCAGCGACGGCACCCAGGCGCAGCCGTTCTCGATGTAGGCGACCTTCAGCGCGGGGAACCGCTCGAAGAGCCGGTGGGCGACGAGGACGTAAGCGAAGTCGTGGACCGTCCGGTGCTTCATGAGGCCCGAGAAGGTCGAGGACTGGCCGAGGTGCGCGGTGTCGCCGGGCGCGATGCCCGTCATGTGGGCCTCCCCCCACACCGAGGCCATCAGGTTCGTCACCGGCGTGTACGTCTCGTCCTGGCCGTCGTGCGTGGCTACGACGACCCCGGCCTCGGCCGCCAGGCCCCAGAAACCGTCGAACATCGGGTCGGCGGGCGACCGGTTGCCGGACCGGGTCACCGCGGCCCCGTGGCGGATGTTCACGACGCGGGCGCCCTGGTCGAGGCACCAGCGGAGCTCCCGGACGGTCTCGTCCGGGTCGCACATGGTGATGAAGGGGACGCCGAAGATCCGGTCCTGGTAGGCGAAGCCCCACTGTTCGTCGAGCCACCGGTTGAAGGCCCGGTAGCACTCGATCGCGGCCTCGATGTCGGTGTGCAGCAGCGGCTCGATCACCACGCCCTGCGAGGGGAACAGCCAGGTCGCGTCGAGGCCCTGGGAGTCCATCACCTTGAGGCGGGCCTCGCGCTCGTACCAGTCCGGATGGTCCGCCGCCTGCTCGGTGAAGCCCGAGAGGAACACGTCGCGGCTGGTCCCGCCCTTGAAGTAGTCCAGGAACGCGCCGGGCAGCGGGCGCGGGTGCACGTCGGCGGGGCCGGGGAGCCATTCGGTCTGCTGGCCGTCGACCAGATAGCGCAGCACCCCGTCCACCTCCTTGACCTGCACGCCGCGGTCGGCGAACTTCGGGTCGCGGTGGCGGGTGAAGGCGTCGCTCGTCTCCCAGTAGTGGTTGTCCGCGTCGAACAGCTTCGGGGCGGTCGCACCGGTCTCGGTCATCAGGTGATCCTCACTGGGCGCTATGCCCTGCCGTGGCGCAGCAGCTTGCCGGGGGTCGCGTCCGTGCAGACGCCGTCGACGAAGGTGGTCCTGCCGTTGACGATGATCCGGTCGTAGCCGACGGCCTTCTGCACGAGCCGCCACTCGTCCGCCGGGTAGTCGAACAGGCGCTCCTGGGGCAGCGCCTCGAGACGGTCGAGGTCGTAGACGATGACGTCGGCGGGCTTCCCCTCCGCGAGCGAGCCGCGGTCCCGCAGGCCCATCGCCATCGCCGGGTAGGCGGACAGGCGCCAGTGCGCCTCCTCCAGCGACATGACCTCGTGGTCGCGGACCCAGTGGGCGAGCAGCTCCGTCCCGAACCGGGCGGTGGTCACGAACTTGGTGTGGGCGCCGCCGTCGCTGATCCCGGGGAGCGCGACCGAGCAGGAGGCCACCTCCCGCACCGCCTGGGTGTCCATGTCGATCATGGTGGTGCCGAAGCCGACGTTGAGGTCGCCGGCGACGGCGATGTCGAGCAGGACGTCGACCAGGTGCTTGTTCTCGCGTTCGGCGATCTCGCCGAGGGTGAAGCCCTCGTAGCGCTCCTTGAGAGCCAGGGCGTCGTGCGCGTCGCTGGTGATCCAGTTGACCGTGATCTCGGCCATCGGGTAGCGGGCGGCGCCGAAACCGCCTTCCAGCTCGTCGACCGCCGCCTTCAGCGCCGGCCGGCGCTCTGGGTCGGAGAACTTGGCGATCTTCTCCTCTAGCGTGCCGAGGCCCGCGTCCTTCCAGGCCGGGAAGATGTCCATGAGGTTGTAGTTCTCCAGCACGATCTCCGACTGGAACCGGACGATCTGGGCTGAGGCGAAGACGCGCAGGCCATCCTCGGCGTTCAGCTCCTCCAGCCGCCGGATGGTCTCCAGATGCGGGAACTGGGACTCGCCGTGCTGGTTGACCGAGCCGGTGGGCGCCAGCGCGTTCCAGATGATCGGGCGGCCGCTCTCCCGGGCGATCAGCGCCGCGGTCTCCAGCTGCCCGGTGATCTGTGTGCTCCCCCGCCCGAGCTTCCTCAGCGCCCGCGCGAACGCGGTGACCTCGCGTTCGGTCATCATGTCGGTGACCATCGGCGAGCCGTCGTAGTCGAGCTGGACGTTGTTCAGGTCGCCCGAGATCTGCGAGCTCCAGCCGCAGCCGCCGGCCTCCATGCCCTCCACGAGCAGCTCGCACATCCGCGCGAGCTCCTCGTCGGAGGCCCGGTCCTTCTTGGCCTTGTCGATGCCGACGACGTAGGTGTAAAGCGGCGCGAGCGGGACGAGCGACATGACGTTCACGCCCTTGGGCGTCCGCTCGACGCTGTCGAGGAACTCGGGATAGCTCACCCAGTCCCACGGCATCCCGGCCCGCATCGTCTTGATCGGCACAGCCTCGTTGCGGGACAGGCTGAGCATCGTGCGGTCCTGGTCCTCCGGCCGGCACGGGGCGAAGCCGAAGCCGCAGTTGCCCAGGACGACCGTCGTGACGCCGTGCCAGGCCGACATGGTGCACCAGGGGTCCCAGAACAGCTGGCTGTCGTAGTGGGTGTGGATGTCGACGATGCCAGGCGCGACGATCTTGCCCGTCGCGTCGACCACCTCGGCGCCCTCGCTCGCGTCGATCACGCCGATCTGGGCGATCACGCCGTCCTTGATCCCGACGTCGGCCTTGTAGCGAGGGGTACGGAGGCCGTCGATGACGGTCCCGCCCATGATGACGATGTCGTACGTGGCCATGGCCCGGACGGTACCTAACTTGTTGGTCGTCTATCAAGTAAGTAGGCTAAAAGTCGTGACCGCAGCCACTCCTCGACGCCGGACCCAGGTCGAACGGCGCAACGACTCCGAGGAGGCCCTCCTCGACGCCGCCGCCGACCTCGTGGCCGAGCGCGGCGTCGAGCGCGCCTCGCTGGCCAGCATCGGCGAGCGCGCCGGGACCAGCCGTGGGCTGGCGACCCATCACTTCGGCTCGAAGGACGCGCTCGTCGCCCGACTGGCCCGGCGCGCGCAGAACCAGATCGACGACTCCGCCTGGGCCGCCCTGCGGGAGCGGATGCCCAACGTCGAGGACGCGCACGGCCTGGACCTCGTGCGCGCGACGGTCGACGGGTTCCTGGAGCGCTTCGAGCACCCGCACTCCGACGACCGGGCGCTGATCGTCATGTGGGGCGCGACCTTCCCCACCGAGGCCTCGGTCGAGGGGATGATCGACGCGGACCGGCGCAGCCTCGAAGGCTGGGCCGGCCTGATCGAGACAGGCCAGCGCGACGGTTCGATCCGGCCCGACCTCGACGCCCAGACCGTGGCGGTGCTGCTGCAGGGCCTGGTCCGGGGCGTCGCCGCCACCCTGCTGACCGACGCCGGCCTGACCGAGATGGGCCGCGTCCGCGACACCTGCCAGCGCTGGATCACCTCGGCCCTCGAACGCCCCCAGCAATCGCGTTCCTGAGGCCCGGGCTCCCTCGGTCGCTCGCTGCGTCAGTGCACGACGACCGGGGCGCCTTCGGTGTTGGCTCCTCGGCGGACCAGCAGGCTCAGCGCCGCGGCGACGAGGGTCGCGACGCCGGCGACGACGAGTGAGGTGTGCAGGCCGGTCATGAAGGCCGCGTGGCTGCCGGCGTCCACGGCGGCCTGCACCGAGTCCGACGCGCCCGTCACCGTCGGCGCGACTCCCTGGCTGACGAGCTCGGTCGAGCCGGTCAGGCGGTTCGCGACCTCGCCCGGTGCTCCGGCGCCGGTCAGCCGGTCGACCAGGACCGATCCGACCCGGCTGCTGAGGATCGAGCCCAGCACCGCCGTGCCGACGACCCCGCCCAGCTGCAGCGCCGTGGTCTGCAGGCCGCCGGCGACCCCGGCGTCGTCGACCGGCGCGTTGCTGATGATGGCCTCCGCGCTCGCCGTGATGACCAGGCCCATCCCGATGCCGAGCATGAGCAGCGACGGCCACAGCGCGCCGAAGCCGGAGCCGACCTGGAGCCTGGTGAGCAGGAGCAGCCCGACCCCGGACAGGGTGAGACCGACCGCCATCGGCGGGCGCGGCCCGAAGCGCTCGGTGACTCGCCCGGCGATCGGCGACATGATCATCATTGCCAGCGTCAGCGGCAGGATGTGGACGCCGGTCGCGACCGGCGAGGCGCCCTGGACGTTCTGCAGGAACAGCGTGACGAAGAACAGCACGCCGAACAGCGCGAAGAAGTTGATGATGAGAACGGCGCTGCCCACCGAGATCGACCGGCTCGCGAACAGCCGCATCGGCAGCAGCGGAGCGGGCACTCTCATCTCGATCACGGTGAACACCGCCAGCACCGCCAGCCCGACGAGGATGAAGCCGAGCGTCTTCGCGTCCGTCCAGCCCCAGCTGGACGCCTTGATCAGCCCGAAGATGACGACGAACAGGCCGCCGGACAGCGTGACGATGCCGGGAACGTCGTGGCGCTGGCGCGCGCTCTCGCTGCGGGACTCGTTGAGCACCGCCAGGCCCACGGCCAGCGCGATCGCGCCCATCGGCACGTTGATGTAGAAGACCGACTCCCAGCTCACGTGCTCGACCAGGAGGCCGCCGAGGATCGGGCCGCCGGCGATCGAGACCGACGACGCGCCGGTCCAGATCCCGATCGCCCGGTTCAGCTCCTTGGGCTCGAAGGCGCCGCGCAGGATGGCGAGGGTGTTCGGCATCAGCAGTGCGCCGAACGCTCCCTGGAGCGCCCGAAGCACGATGATCCCGATGATGTTGCCGACCAGGCCGATCGCCAGCGACGTGAGACCGAACCCGACGACGCCGATCAGGAAGATCCTCTTGCGGCCGTATCGGTCGCCGAGCTTGCCACCGAAGATCAGTAGCGCCGCCAGGGCCAGCAGGTAGGAGTTGGTGATCCACTGCAGGTCGGTCAGCGAGGCGCCGAGGTCCTGGGCGATCCGCGGGTTCGCGATCGACACGACCGTCCCGTCCAGGCCGACCATGATGACGCCCAGGGCGACGCTCACCAGCGCCCACCAGGGATTTCCCCGCCGGCCAGTGGCGGCGCTCGCCGAGGCGGACCGAGTCCGCCGGTCGCCGGCGACGACGTCCTGTGACATGCGGCCATCCCTTCGTCAAGCGCGCGACCGTCGTGAGCAGCGCCACAAATGGAGGAAGATCCTCCATTTGACCCTAGCAGGGTAAAGGGAGGATCAGCTCCAGATCGGAAGGTAGGCGCGTCACTCCTGCGGGCCGGGCTTGTCCGGGGGTGGCGTCAGGACGGCAGGACGGTCCGTAGCACGGCCAGCTGCTCGCCCCGGGCCCGCGCGATGTGGGCGTAGGCCAGCGACGAGGCGAGGTCACCGTCCCCGGCGTAGATGGCGTCGCACAGGCGATGGTGCTCCTCGCAGGCGATGCTCGGTTTCGCATCCTTGGCGATCTGGGAGATCCAGCGGTCGCGCATCGCGACGGTGCGCATCATCGAGCTGAGCAGCGAGTTGCCGGCGAGCGCGATGATCTCGGCGTGCAGGGCGACGCTGCGCAGCGCCACCTCCCGCGGGTCGCCCCCGACGGTCGCCTCCTCCGAACGCGCCATCGCCGCCCGCAGCCCGTCGGTCGACGCTCCGGCGGCGACCCGGTTCGCCGCCTGGCGGGTCGCGAGGACCTCGATGCCCAGCCGGACCTCGAACAGCTCGACGGCGTCCCGCAGGGTCAGCCGCGTCACGACCGTGCCCCGGCGGGGATGCGTGATGACGAAGCCCTCGCTCTCCAGCTGGGGCAGGGCCTCGCGCACCGGCATCCGAGAGGTCTGGAACTCGACGGCGAGGTCGCGCTCGCGCAGCCGCGTGCCCGGCGGGTAGTCGCCGCGGATGATCCCTTCCCGCAGACCGTCCAGCAGCCGCAGGGACTCGGTCGCGGGAGGCGACGCGTCGCCACTCCCGCCGCCGATCTCATCATCCGGTATACCCGATGGGCTCACAGTGGAGATTTTACTCGGCAGACATGCGCGTCTCTCTACTTTGGGGATACCAGAGCTTCGAGGAGGCGCTCCGTGTCAACTCCAGCCGACGGCCCGCCCGAGTCCGCGGCCCAGATCGCCGCGGACGTCCGGTCCGGCCGGCGCAGCGCGGTCGAGGTGCTGGAGACCCACGCCGCGCGCGCGGCGGCCAGTGACCTGAACGCCATCGTCACGCCGCTGTGGGAGCCGGCCCACGCGGCGGCCAAGCGCCTCGACGGGCTGGACCCCGGCGAGCGCGGGCGCCTCCCGCTCGCCGGGGTGCCGGTGACGGTCAAGGACATCATCTGCGTGGCCGGCGCGCCGACGACCGCCGGCGGCTTCGGCTGGGACGACCGGGCCGCGGCCGCCGACGCCTCGGCGGTGGCGAGCCTGCGGGCCGCCGGGGCGCTGATCGTCGGCAAGACCAACCTGCCCGAGCTCGCGTTCGGCACGGTGACCGACAACGCCCGGTTCGGCGCGACGGCCAACCCGCTGTCCACCGCCCACTCCCCCGGCGGGTCGAGCGGCGGCGAGGCGGCGGCCATCGCCGCGGGCCTGAGCGCGGCCGGCCTGGGCGGCGACTTCGGGGGATCCATCCGGTGGCCGGCGCAGTGCACGGGCATCGTCGGCCTGCGGGCCACCGTCGGCCGCGTCCCCGGCACCGGCCAGGTACCGGGCGCCGGCGGCGAGCTCGGCGACCGCCGCCCCCCGCTGCCGGATCTGACCGGCCTGCAGGGCCGCCTGCAGGTCATCGGCCCGATGGCCCGGCGGGTCGAGGACCTGCGCCTGCTCCTGTCCGTGATCGCCCGGCCGGACGGGATCGATCCCCGCGTCCGGGACCTGCCCGTGCCCGCGCCGGCCGGTATCGACCGGCTCATCATCGGCTGGAGCACGGGCGCCTCGATCGCGCCGGTGCGCCGCGAGGTCGCCGACCTGATGGCCCACGTCGCCGGCGGGCTCGCCTCGCTGTGCGCGGCGGTCGTGGCGCTGCCGGACGTGTTCGCCGAGTGCTTCGACCGCTACCGCGAGGTCCGGGCGCTCACGCCGAACCCGGACCACTTCGCCGCCCTCTCGCACCTCGACCGGGTGCCGGCCGACGTCCTCGCGAAGCTCATCCCACCGCCCGGGCCGGATCCCGACCGCCTCGCCCGGGCGGAACGGGCGGCGGACGAGGCGCGGTCCGCCGCCCTCGCCGTGTTCGACCTGGTTGACGTCGTCATCCTGCCGGTCGCGCCGGGACCGGCCTGCGACCCGGACGACGGGCTCGACGTCGACGGCGTCCGCGTCGAGGGCCCCGACCTGATGGCCCACTGCCGGGCGGTGAGCCTGCTCGGCGTGCCTGTCGTGTCGGTCCCGGTGGGCGTGTCGGCGGAAGGGCTACCGCTGTCGGTCCAGGTGATCGCCGCGCCCTGGAAGGAACACCTCGCGCTGGACGTCGCGGCCGAGCTGGAGGTGGACCGCGACCTCGGGGCGGCCGCGCTCGCGGCGGCCACGCGGGCAGCACGCCGGTGAGGACCCGGATCGCCGGCGGCACGACCATCACGGCGGGGAGCGAGGTCGACTACTCCCTCTACGAGGGCTGGACGTGCGCCGGCACGGTGCGCGACGTCTACTGCCGCGGCACGCGGGTCGTCGCCGACGGCCGGGCGGTCTCCAGGTCCCTGCCGCGCGGGGCGTCCTGGATCGTCCTCTGACCATCCTCAGTTGACGTCTCCCAACCGGTTCGTCACCATGGATGGCGAACGGTTCGCGATATTTCTAGCAATGGAGACACCCGTGCGTGTCCGGTTCCTCGGCAAGGACCCTGAGTCTCAGATCGACAACTCACCCACCCTGTTCGCCACCGACCGCACGGACCGCGTGACCTACATCGCCCAAGGATGGAAGGTGACCGACCCGCAGGCACTCGCGGACATCGGCGCCGTGCCCGACCACGAGACCCTGATCGAGATCCCGGAAGACGTCCTGAAGTTCTACGCCCGCCGCTACCTGGAGCAGAAGGAGGAGCACTGAGCCAGCTCATCCCAGCCGGCCCCGAGTTCCGGCGCCTCTTCCACTCCTTCGAGCACACCGCGTACCGCCTGGAGGCACGCGACACCTACCAGGCGAGCTACGAGACTGAGTCGCTGCGCAGGTTCCTCGCAGGCGAGCCGGACGACCTTCCGTGGATGCAGAGCTGGCTGGACATGCTCCGGGATGCGACGGCCGCGGGCCGCCGGTTCGCCCGCGTCCGGGTGGTGAGCCTGCCCCTTACGGACTACAGCCGGTTCGGGGTGTGGTGTGCGCAGTTCACCAACGGGGCGGGCGAGGACATCCGCTACCTGACGCGCGACCTGGCCGAAGCCGGCGGCCTGCCGGACCACGACTACTGGCTGTTCGACTCGTCCAAGCTGGTTCGGATGGTCTTCGATGCCGACAGCTTCCTCGGCGGTGAGGTCGTCGAGGACCCGACCGAGGTCGTACGGCACAACTACTGGCGTGATGCCGCCTGGCACCACGCTGTAAGACGGGACGATTTTGCCACCGAACAGCACCTCAGGCGCGTCTAACGTCCACGAGGCGCGCAACGCGCTCGGCAAGCGACTCCGCGAGCTTCGCACGTCAGCCGCCCTGAGCGGTCGGCAGCTCGCGGAGTCGTTGTCGTGGCCACCGTCGAAGGTGTCCAAGCTGGAGAACGGTCGGCAGACTCCCACGGATGACGACATCAGGGGCTGGACCGGAGCCACCGGCGGCGAGGCGGAGACCGAAGCCCTGCTCGCCACCCTGCACACGCTCGAAGTCCAGCACGCCGAGTGGCAGCGCATCCTGCGGATGGGCCTGAAGCCACGGCAGCAAGAGCTGATCGAGTGGGACGAGCGGACCCGGCTCTTCCGGGCGTTCGAGGCCACTGTGATCCCAGGCCTGCTCCAGACCGCCGAGTATGCGCGGGCGCGGTTCGCCGAGGCCATCCGCCGCCTGAAGTTGCCGAACGACATCAACGAAGCGGTGGCTAGCCGGGTCCGGCGGCAAGAAATCTTGTACCGCCCCGACAAGCGGTTCCACTTCGTGTTGACCGAAGCAGCGCTCCGGTTTCGGCTGTGCCCGCCGGACGTCATGCTCGGGCAGCTTGACCGCTTGATCTCGTTCTCCCAGCTCCCCAACGTCCGGCTGGGGATCATCGGCTTTGCCACGCAGTACGACACGTCGCCCTGGCACGGCTTCTGGATCTACGACACCGAGCGGGTCCTGATCGAGACCTTCAGTGCGGCCCTCGATCTGCGGCAGCCGCAGGAGCTTGAGCTATATGCGGGCGCCTTTGACGAGCTCGCTGCCGTCGCCAGCTACGGCCGCTCGGCCCGGACGATCATCAACCAGGTGGCAGAGGATCTTGCGTCGGACGCCCCCGAGGATGGCTCGTAGTTTCGCTGACCGATCCGGCATCCAATATTTCCAGCAATCTCAAGAAACTTTCTGGTGTTGCGCATCGACGCCTGTTTACCCTCCGACGCAATGACGTCACGCCGCCCCGTTTGGGGAGGGTTGGAGGGCCGACGAGTGCACCGTTCCGTCCCGTTGCTCGGCCAAGGGCAGATCGAACGTCTGCCCGCGCGAGCGCGCGAGGTTGTCGAGTACCGCAAGAGCGGGCTGTCGCTGAACCACATCCAAGGATGTCCACTGGACTGCGCCTACTGCATCCGCCACACCTACGGGCTGTGGGACCAGCGCGAGCCGCGGGCGCTGATGTCCGACGCCGAGGCCGTCGAGACGCTCGTGCGGCACCGCTACTTCCGGGCCGGAACCACGCCCATCCAGCTTTTCAACCGCGCCACCGAGCCCTTCCTCCCGGCCGTGAAGCCACACACCTTCGCCGTGCTGGAGGACCTCGACGCTCGAGGACTGACCAACCACGTCCTCGTGATCACGCGCTACCAGCTGCGGCCTGAGGACTGCGAGCGGCTGGACCACCTGCGCCACCTCAAAGTGACGCTGCTGTTCACCTACTCGGGGATCGAGGACCGGCGCATCGAGCCCTACCCGTCCGAGGTAGCCGCCGCCTCGCTGCAGTTGGCAACAGGTGTCCAGCCTCGCCGCTACCGCACGATCTTCTACTGGCGTCCCCTGGTGCCCGGCCTCAACGACACCGACGAGCACCTCGCCCGTGGCGCCGACCTGTCCCAGCACGCCGATGCCACGGTCTTCACAGGCCTCTTCTACCGACACGAGATCGCTGCCTACTACCAGGACAGAGGCCTGCCCGAACCGTACCCGGCCACCGCGCGACGCAAGGTGCTGCCCGAGATGCTCGAACGGCGAGTCCTCGACACCCTCGGCGGCCGCAGTCAGCTGTTTCGCAAGACCTCGTGTGCCGTGTCGTATGTCCACGGGTTGCCCGACTACAACGGCCACCATGGCGTCCGCGAGCTGTGCGACATCTGCCCGGTGGCACAGATACGCCGGTGTCACAGCGCCCACCAGATACCGACCGCCGCGCAGCTGATGGCGTTGGCCGACACGGTCCCGGACGCGGCGGACCTACAGATCCTGAGCATCGACGACCGCGCCGCGGTGGTCGCCGGCCTCCCGCACGAGCAGCCCCGCTACTTCCTGCAACACGCCCTCGGCTTCCAGATCCACGACACCCACCACCCGCACCGCACCCATCGCCACGGCCGCGCCGACATCGGATGGAAGGAACCCACCGCCTCGTGACCGACTGGACCAGCCTCGACTACGCCGTCGTCGACGTCGAGGGCAACGGCCAGCAACCGCCGGACCTGGTGGAACTGTCGGTCGTACCCATCGCGGCCGGCATCATCGGCGAGCCTACGACGTGGCTTCTGCGGCCCGAACGCCCGATCACCGCATTCGCTCGGCGCATCCACGGCATCACCAATGAGACCGTAATCTCCGCCCCCGTCGTGGCCGACGCGGAGAAGGAGATCCGGACCGCCTTGGAAAGTGCGGTGTTCGTCGCTCACAACGCGCACGTCGATCTGAGCGTTCTGCGGCGCAGTCTCACGGGTTGGGAACCGCGGGAAGTCTTCGACACGCTGAAGCTCGCCCGGCGGCTGCGGCCCGAGCGCCTCAGTTACCGCCTCGGCTCGTTGGTGGAGGAATTCGGCTTGGCACAGGGCCTGGACCTCCGGCCTCACCGCGCCACCTATGACGCCCTGGTGACGGCCCGGTTGTTCGCGCTGTTGGCCACCAGCCCGGACGGCCGCCCCATGTCTCTGGACGAACTCCGAGACCTTGACCCTGGAGGCGCCGATGACCCGCCTGCGACCCTTTTCTGACCACCAGCGCGGACTGTTCATCACCATCGACGGTCCGAGCGGTGCCGGGAAGTCCACATTGGTGCGGCATCTGGCCCAGCTGCTCGTCGCCGATCCCGAAGTCATCGCCCGCCGCGTAGTCGAGCGAGGCGCGCACAACCGCTTCCAGCTCGCCCCCGGCTCCAGCCACGCCGAGGCCCACTTCTACCGCCAGGCCACCGACCGACTGCTCCAGGCCGGCTTCGATGTGCTGCGTATCGACTGCGGCGCACGGCCCCCCGAACGCCTGGCCGAGGCCATCCGCGACCGTCTCATGGCCTTCTTCGCCGCGCCCGCCATCGAGACACCAGCGTAGGGCACAGCACCCGCGGCCAAGGGAAACGCTCGGCCGCCTCAGAGACGCAGGACCGGCGGTGCCGGACCGCGCCCACATTCGGGGACGGCATACGTGAGCGGGGGGGCCGCGCGGGGGCGATGGCGCGCCCCCCCCCCCCCCGGGG
>NZ_JADWYX010000045.1 GCF_016786355.1 Frankia sp. AgB1.9 | reverse complement strand
GGCAACCGCCGGCCCCGGCCCGCCCCCCCCCGCACCCCCCCCCCCCCCGCCCGAACCGCGCCCAGACCCCCGCCCCGGGCCCCCCCACGACCGTGGCGGACTTCCACCGGGCGCGTTACCTCTACCAGCTGACTCCGGCCGGGCAGGCGGCCGAGGAGGCGATCGCGGTCTACGAGCAGGCGATCGGCCGTCGCGGAGCGCTGCAGTCCGTGGCGCTGGAGGACATCGCCTCGCAGCTGCGCGCGCTGCTGGAGCTGGCGTCGGCCGGCCACTCGGCGCTGGACCCAGCCAAGGTCCATCTGCTGGTGCTCGGTCTCGCCGAGCGGTTCACCGGCCTGGCCGACAACGCGCAGGCCTTCATGGCTTCGCTGCGCCGCGTGATCGACTTCTCCGACGGCAACGTCGAGGCCTTCGTCGCCTACAAGCAGCGGCTCATCGACTACATCAACCGGTTCATCGCCGACCTGGCGAACCGCGGCGCGGAGATCGCCACCCTGCTGGGCCAGCTGGAACAGGTCGACGTCGAGAGGCTGCTGCTCGTCGTCGCCCGCCGAGAGGCCGCCGACGCCATTCCAGACCCACAGCCCGGCCAGGAGGAGTCGGCCGCCACGGCCAGGCCCGAGGACGCGGTTCCCGCGTCGGCCTACGACGCGGCTGTGGACGCGGCGCTGGCCGGCTGGCACAACCGGTGGCGCGGCCTGCGGGACTGGTTTCTCTCGAACGCCGGTCATCCCTCCCAGGCCCGCCTGTTGCGGGGCGCGGCCGTCACAGCGATCACCCAGCTCATCGACACGGTGGCGGCACTCAACGAGCGACGCTCCGGTCGATCGGACAGATCAGCAGATTTTCGGACGCTCGCCCGCTGGTTCGCCCAGGCGCCGGACGACGCGGCGGCGCACCGCCTCTGGCGAGCCGCGTTCGGGCTCTCCCCCGCGCGGCACCTGACGGTCACGCAGGAGACGGTCGCCGCCTGGGAGGAGGAGACACCCGCGCCGAGCACGCCCTGGCGGGATGCGCCGCCGGTGCGGATCAGCCCTCAGCTGCGCCGGACCGGCTCCTACGAACGGCGCGGGGTACCCAACCGGGTCGCCGACCGGGCGGCGCAGCGCCGGCTGCTCGAGGAGTACGCGGCGGCGGAGGCCGAGCAGGCCACGGCGGCTCGCGGCCGGCTGGCCACCGACCGGCCCGTGCTGCTCTCCGAGCTCGATGTCCTCGATCGGCACGCGTTCCGCCTGTTCCTCAGCCTGCTCGGCGATGCCCTGGCGGCGCGCCTTCCCGGCGACGACGAGGTGACGACGACGTCGAGCGACGGCACGATCCTCATCCGGCTGTCCGTGGTACCGGGCGGCGGCGTCGTGACGATCGAGACCGAGGACGGGACGCTGCGCGGCCCAGAACACCTCGTGGAGATCGTCGACCTGGCGGCCGCCGCGATCCCGCCCCAGCGCGCGGGTGTGCGTAGCCGCGAACCGGCGCCGTCGGGGGACGAGCAGGCATCCGTCGCGGCGGGAGGCCGGCCGTGGAGCTAGATCCGCTCGCGGCCGAGAGCCGGGCCGCGCGACGCCGGGCGCTGCGCGCGCTGCTGGCCCGGCCGCTGCGCACGGCCGGCACCGACGACGAGGTGCTGCGGCTGATCCGCCGGCACGCGCCCGAGCTGCGGGAGTGGCTCGCGGCCGAGACCGGCTGGCGCCTGGTAGTCGACGCGGAATCCGCCCGCCTGTTCAAGACGGTCGCGACCACCGCGGAGGCCACCTACCCGGCCAGGGACGGCAAGGGGAAGGCGCCGTTCGGCCGGCGCCGCTACGTGCTGCTGTGCCTGGCGCTCTCGGTGCTGGAGGCCGCTGACGCCCAGGTCACCCTCGGCCGGCTGGCCGAGGGCGTGTTGGTCGCGGCGAGCGACCCTGAGCTCACCGCTACGGGGCTTGCCTTCACACTGGGCCGCCGCGACGAACGCTCGGACCTGGTCGCGGTCGTCCGGCTACTGCTGTCCCTCGGCTTGCTCGAGCGGGTCGCGGGCGACGAGGACGCCTACCTCTCCCAGGCCGGCGACGCGCTGTACGACGTGCACCGGCGGGTGCTCGCGTCGATCCTGACGGGTGCCCGCGGGGCGTCGACCATCGACGCCACCGAGTTCGAAGGCCGGCTCGCCGAGCTCACGGCCGAGCCGGTTCCCGACACCGACGACCTGCGCAACCGGGCGCTGCGCCAGCGGCTCACCCGCCGGCTGCTGGACGAGCCGGTCGTCTACTACGACGAGCTCGCTGACGACGAACGCGCCTACCTGGTCGGCCAGCGCCACGCGATCACCCGGCGGGTCGAGGAGGCCACCGGCCTGGCCACCGAGATGCGGGCCGAGGGCATCGCGATGGTCGATCCCGACGACGAGCTCACCGACGTGCGCATGCCCGAGCAGCGCACGGACGGGCATGTGGCCCTGCTCGTCGCCGAGTATCTGGCGGAGCGGGCCAGCGCCGGCCAGCCGGTGCCGCTCGCCCGGTTGCGGACCTACGTCCGCCAGCAGGCCGTCGAGCATGCCTCGTACTGGCGCCGGGGCGTCACCGAGCCCGGCGCGGACGCGGAGCTTCTCGCGACCGCGCTCGACAAGCTGCGCGCACTGCGGCTCGTGGCCGACGCGCCCAGCGGGCCGGACGAGCCGGCTGCGGTCGTCGCAAGGCCGGCGATCGCCCGCTACGCCCTCGACGCGCCGACGATCAGGGACCGCCAGACGGACTCTGCACCTGCCGGCGCCAACGGCAGGGCCAGGTCGGCGAAGAACAAGGGAGACCGCCGGTGAGCGGCATGGCGCAGGACCTGACGCGCCCGGCGACGGCCGGGCCGGCGACCATCAGCTCGGACGCGGCACCGCCACCGGTCCCGCGCCGAGAGCGGTGGCAGCCGCTGCGCGCCGGGCTGGTCGACCTCTTCTACTACGACGTCGAGGAGTTTCACTTCCACGACGGGCGGCTGCTGCTGCGCGGCAATAACGGCACCGGCAAGTCGAAGGTGCTCGCGCTGACGCTGCCGTTCCTGCTCGACGGCGAGCTGGCCCCGCACCGGGTCGAACCCGACGGCGACCGCAACAAGCGGATGGAGTGGAACCTGCTGCTCGGCGGCCGCCACCCGCATCCGGAACGCCTCGGCTACACCTGGCTGGAGTTCGGCCGGCTCGGCGTGGACGGCACGCCCGAGTACCGCACGATCGGGGCCGGGCTGAAAGCGGTCGCCGGCCGTGGGATCGCCCGCCACTGGTTCTTCGTCACGAGCCAGCGGGTCGGCGCCGATTTCTCCCTAGTCGGCCCGACCCGGGTCGCGCTGACCAGGGACAAGCTCAAGGAGGTCATCGAGGGCCACGGGCAGGTGTACGACACGGCGTCCGACTACCGGCGGGCCGTCGACGAGGCGCTGTTCGGGCTGGGCCCGCATCGCTACGAGACGCTGGTCAACCTGCTCATCCAGCTCCGCCAGCCGCAGCTGTCCAAGAAGCCGGACGAGAAGCTGCTCTCCCGGGCGCTGACCGAGGCGTTGCCGCCGCTGGACCCCACCCTCGTGACCACGGTCGCCGAGGCGTTCCGGGGGCTGGACGAGGAGCGGGAGGTGCTGCGGGCACTCACCGAGGCGCAGGCCGCGACGCAGGCGTTCCTCACCCACTACGGGCGCTACGCGCAGATCGCGGCGAAGCGCTTCGCCACGCCGCCGCGCCAGGCGCACAGCCGCTACGAGCAGCACGGCCGTGAGCTGGCCGAGGCACAGGCCGCCCGCGAACGCGCGCAGGAGGCACTGGACGCCGCGGTGACGCGTCTCGGCGAACTGGCACGGCGGGCCGAGCAGCTCGCGGCCCAGCACGAGGCCCTGCGGGACAGCCCTGAGATGCGTGACGCCAAGGCGCTGGGCTCGGCCGAACAGGAGGCCGCCCGGCTCGCCCGGTTCGCCGCGCAGCGGGCGCAGGACAGCCAGCAGGCCGCCCGAGCGGTCGAGAGCTGGCGAGCCCAGCTCGCCGACGCCCAAGGCGCGGTCCGCGGCGACGAGGTGTCGTTCGACGCCGTCGCCGAGGACGCCACCCGGTCCGCCAGCTCCGCGCTCACCGGCGACCGCCACACGGGCGTGCTGCGCGAGCTGGAACGGGAGGAGCCGCCGTACCCGGACGCGCGGCGCGCGGGCGACGCGATCATCGCCGACCAGCAGCGGGCCGTCGCGAGCCTGGAGCGGCTGCTCGGGACGGCGGCGGCAGCCACGGCGGCCGCGGTGACCGCGAGGACCTCGCTGGACCGGATCACCGGCGAGCAGCAGGCGGTCGCCGGCCGCATCGCGGTGGCCGACGCACAGGTCAGCGAGCGCGGCGATCAGCTCCTGGAGGCGTGCGCCGCCTATCTGCGCCGCTGTGTACTCCTACGGCTGTCCGACCAGGACCTGACGCTGGCCGCCTTCGCCGACTGGGTGGACGCTCCTGACGGACGCAGCCCGCTGGCGACGGCCGTCGACGAGGCCGCCCGCGACACGACCGCGGCGATCGGCCGCCGGCAGGCCGCGGTCGAGGCCCGCACCGAGCTCGCGCGGACCGAGCTCGCCGCGCTGGATGAGGACATCGAACGCCTGGTCGCCGGTGGTCACGACGCGCCGCCGGCCGCGTACACCCGTTCGGCGCCAGCCCGCGCCGGGCGCGCCGGGGCGCCGCTGTGGAAGGCGGTGGACTTCGCGGACGGCGTGCCGGCGGACCACCGGGCTGGCATCGAGGCGGCGCTGGAAGCGGCCGGGATCCTCGACGCCTGGGTCAGCCCCGACGGCCACCTGCGGGACGCCGTCACCGACGACGTGCTCGTCGCTCCCGACCGGCCGGCGACGGGCCGCACGCTGGCGGCGGTGCTCGTACCGGCGGTCGACCGCGCCGACCAGTCGGCCGCCGCGCTGGACGACGCCGTGCTGGCCCGGCTGCTGGCGGCGATCGGGCTGGACGAGACCAGCGCCGGTACCTGGGTCGGTGTCGACGGCCGGTTCCGCAACGGGGTGCTGGCCGGGTCGTGGCACAAACCGTCCGCCACCTACCTCGGCGAGGGAGCACGTGAGGCGGCGCGGCGGGACCGGCTGGTCCGGCTGCGCGCCGAGGCGGAGGGCCTGCGCGCGCGCCTGGCCACCCTTGCGACGGCGGCGGCCGACCTCGCGGACCAGCAACGCGCGCTCGCCGCCGAGCACCGAGAGCTGCCGGCCGACACGGCCCTGCGGGACGCCCACGCGGCCCTCGCCCACGAGCACGCGGCACGCAGGCGCGTCGATCTGGAGCACGAGCAGGCGGTAGCCCTCCTCAGCACGCGCCGGACCGAGGCGGACGCGGCGCACGCCGCGGCGACGGAGTTCGCGGGCGACGTCGGGCTACCCACCGGTGAGGCCGCTCTCGCCGACGTCCGCGCGGCTCTCGGCGACTACCGCGCGGCGCTCGCTGGTCTGTGGCCGGCGGCGCAGGCCCTCGCCCGGTCCCGGCAGACCCAGCTCAGGGCCACCGGCGAGCTTGACAACGCGACCATGCGGCAGGCCGAGGCCCGCGAGGACCATGAAGAGGCCCTGGCGCAGGCCCAGGCGGCGGCGGAACGTCATCGGGTGCTGGTCGAGAACTCCGGCGCCGCCGTCGACGAGCTGTTCCGCAGGCTCGCCGCCGTCGACGCCGAGCTTGGCGAGGGCCGCCGCGAGGAGAAGACGGCTCGGGCGGCCGAGCGGGCCGCGCTCGACGAGCGGGGCAGGGCCGAGGGCCGCCGCGAGGCGCTGACCGCCTCCATCGCGCAGGCCGCGAGCGACCGGGAGGCCGCCATCGACCGGCTGCGGGCGTTCGCCGCCACCGGTCTGCTCGCGGTCGCGGTTCCCGGCCTGGAGATCCCCGACCCGGCGGTCCCGTGGGCCCCCAACCCGGCGATCGCGGTCGCCCGGGCCGTCAACACCGCGCTCGACGCCGTCGACGAGGCCGACCGCCGGTGGGAGCTGGTCCAACAGCGGGTGTCCGCCGAGCATAAGGTCCTCACCGACGCGCTGTCCCGGCATGGTCACACGGTCGGGATGGTGGTCGCCGACGGGGTGATCGTCGTCGACGTGCTGTTCCAGGGCCGCCGGCAGGACGTCCCCGCCCTGGTCGAGGCACTCGTCGCCGAGACCGAGCAGCGAGCCCTGCTGCTCTCGGCGAAGGAACGGGAGATCCTGGAGAACCACCTGGTCAACGAGGTCGCCGGCGCGCTCCAGGAGCTGATCAGCTCCGCCGAGGAGCAGGTCCGCCAGATCAACGCCGCGCTGGAGACCCGGCCGACCTCGACCGGGATGCGGCTGCGGCTGCAGTGGCGGACCGCCCGCACCGCGCCCGACGGTCTCACCCCGGTCCGCGACCGGCTGCTGCGGCAGACCACCGACGCGTGGAGCGCGGCCGACCGGGCCGCGGTCGGAGCCTTCCTCCAGGACGAGATCGGCAAGGAGCACAGCGCGGACACCAGCGGAGGCTGGGCCGAGCAGCTGACCCGCGCGCTCGACTACCGGCGTTGGCACGAGTTCGCCGTCCAGCGGTTCCAGGACGGGGTGTGGCGCACGGCGACCGGTCCGGCGTCGGGCGGCGAGCGGGTACTCGCCGCGTCGGTGCCGCTGTTCGCCGCCGCCTCCTCGTTCTACGACTCGGCCGGCAGCCAGCGGGCGCCGCGCCTCATCGCCCTGGACGAGGCCTTCGCAGGCGTCGACGACGACTCTCGCGCGAAGTGCCTCGGCCTGCTCGCCGCGTTCGACCTGGACGTCGTGATGACGAGCGAACGCGAGTGGGGCTGCTACCCGGAGGTACCCGGCCTGGCGATCGCCCAGCTCTCCCGCCGCGACGGCGTCGACGCTGTCCTGGTCACTCCCTGGCGCTGGGACGGTAGCGCCAGGTCCCGGCTCAGCCGGCCGGCGCCGCGGCTGCCCGAGCCACCGCGGGCCGCGCAGGACGCGCCCGACGCCGACGCCCTGCTTCCGTTCGACTGATGGAACCAGACACCGCGACCGAGCCGGGCGGCGGGAGCGAGCGACTCGGCCGGCTGCTGGGCGGTGAGCACACGGGCTGGCTGGTGAGCCGCGCCCGGCGCCGCCTCGAACAGGGCCGACCGCTCACCGGCATCGTCACCCTCGGCAATGCCAGTCAGGAGCAGCGGCGGGCCGCCGAGCTGCTCCTCGGCCGTCGGGCAGGTGCCGGCACGTCGCTGTCGGTGTCCCTGGACGACGTTGACGCCCTGTTGCGCACCAGCGGCGCGGCGCCCGGCGGGCTCGCCGAGGCCGTCCGGCTGTTGACCGGCCCGGTCCAGGATCTGGCCGCAGCCGCGGCCGCCGAGGCATCGGCCTGGTCGGCCGCGCGGGCGCCGCTGGATGCCCTCGTCGCCGCGCGCCCGAGTCTCGCGGCCTGGCTGAGCTGGCTGGACGGCACCGGCACGCTGCGCCGGCTGGCGGGGACCCCGCAGGCGGCCGGGCCGCTGGTGCGCGGGCTCAGAGCGGTGCTCGACGAGCTGCCGTCGCCTGGCGTCGCGCTCGGCCGACTGGCCGCTGCCTGCGCCGGCGACGCCCACGCCCTGGACGACGGTCGGCCACTGACGACGCTCGTGCTGCCCGCGGTCCGGGTGCTGGGCGGCTCCAGCCCGACCGGCGACGGCTCCGCCGCGGGCCGCCGCGCCGCCTGGGCCGCCGTCGGCGTACACCGCGACGACCTGTCGTCCACCGTGCTGTGCCTGGGCGTACCAGGCGGCTCCGTGACCTCGACCGGGCGGATCCTCGCCGCCGCGAGCCAGGCCGGCGAACCCTGCGTGTTGACACTGCGCCAGCTCAGCCACGGCCAGCACCAGGCAGAACTGGGCGCCGGCGCGCGCACCGTCTTCCTCTGCGAGAACCCGATCGTGCTGGCCAGCGCGGCCGACGAGCTGGGCGCCGCCGCTCCACCCCTTGTCTGCGTGTCGGGCCAACCGTCGACCGCGGTCCTCAGCCTGCTCGACGCTCTGGCCGGCGACGGCGCTCGGTTCGTCTACCACGGCGACTTCGACTGGGGCGGCCTGCGGATCGCCGGCGGCCTGCTGGATCGGATCGCCTGGCGGCCCTGGCGGTTCGATTCCACGGCCTACCTGGCCGCACTCGCCGTCGGCGGTGGTGAGCTGACCGGCCGGCCCGTCGACGCGCCCTGGGACCCAGAGCTGCGGCGAGCCCTGGAGCGGCACGCCGTCCGCATCGACGAGGAACTGGTCCTCCCCGACCTTCTGGCCGACCTCGCGGCCGCTGGCTCGGCCGGCTGAGGCCTCAGAACGCTGGTCCCGCGGCTAGGCAGGTGGGTCTGGTCCTGGGATCTCGACGGCGATGAGCGCGACGTCGTCGTTGAGGGTGTTCTCGGTCCAGTCACGGAGCTGGCGGACGAGCTCGCCGAGGCCGTCGTCCAGCGGCCGGTGGGCGAACGCGCCGCGCACGCAGGGCAGGAGGGGGATGAACCCGCCGGTGCCCGGGTTGCGTGCCTCGGCGAGGCCGTCGGTGTAGAGCAGGAGGCGGCTGCCGGGCCGTACCGACACCGCGATCGTGTTGGTGCCGTCTGCGCCGAGGCCCAGGGGTGGCTGTCGTCCTGCTGGTGCGAGCGGGCGCGCGGTGTCGTCCTCCAGCAGGATCGGGTCCGGATGGCCGGCGTTCACCAACGTCAGCCGGCGGCCCTTGATCTGTATGACGGCCGCGGTGACGAAGTCATCGAGGCCGCTGGCCTTCGCGACCTCGGTGTCGAGGTCGGCGACGATGTCGCTGAGGCGCTCGGCTCGGGCGGCGGCCATCCGGAAGCCGCCGAGCACGCGGCTCGCGAGATGGACCGCGTCGAGCCCCTTGCCGCGCACGTCGCCGATGATCAGGCGCAGGCCCCAGGGGCTCTCGGTGGCCTCGTAGAGGTCACCGCCGACGGTCGCCTCCCGCGCGGCGCTCTCGTAGTGCCCGGCGAGCCGGACGCCGTCGATGACCGGGGCGACGGGCGCGAGGATGGCGAGCTGCGCCACCTGCGCCACGTGGGTGACTGTCCGCAGTTTTCGCTCGCGGCGGGCGTGGTACACGCTGACGAGGATCGCGATGACGCCGCCGATCGCGACGCCGCCGACGCGCAGGAACTGGGCCAGCAGTCCCCGGCTCTGCGGGCTGTAAAGATCTTCGTCGAGGCCGAGCAGTACCGCGCTGACGACCGCTAGGGCCGCGTACACGATGGTGAGCCGCGGCTGGACGAGGGTCGCCGCGACCAGGGGACAGAGGACCAGCAGCTCAAGGAGCGTCCAGTTGCGCCGTGCCGTCAGATCGACGGCGATGACCACCGCGAGCACGGCCAGGGGGGCGACCCGCGCGGCCCACCAGCTGAGTCCTGGCCGCTGTCGCGCGGCGGCCGGGTCGCGCGGGGGCTCGGGGCCTGTGGACTGCCTGCTCACACCGTCTCCCCCCGAACGAGGCGGCCCCTCGGGCGGACGGGCCGAACGCGCAGCGAGGCGGGCCTACCACCGAGGGCTACCCCCGCCTGGCCACCGCAGACACCCACCCACACCTGAGGCGCTCCTCCCGTCGGCAGGGACGAGGTGGGCGTCCGACCGGCGATTCGCATCGTTATTGGCAATGGTTTTCGTTACCATCTCGGATAGCTCGCCTCGGCAACGAGATCGCGACCTGGAGTGACCAGCACGACTGCCCGTGTCGCCTGACCACGATCTTCCGCACCCTCAGGAGGAATGCCATGTCCCTCGACGTCCCCACCGCATTGCTGGAGAAGGCCGAGTCCGGCGCCGTCGCCGACGCCGAGTTCGTCGACTGCGTACGGCAGTCCCTGCCCTACGCCTGGAGCGTCGTCAGCCAGGTCACCGCCGACCTGCGCACGAGTGACGGCGAGTTCGCCGACCACGCGGTCGCGCCGCCGAGCGAGGCGGAGCGCGGGCAGCTGCTGCGGGCGCTGGCCAGCGACGCGATCCGCGCCGGCCTGGAACGGCACTTCGGCGTGAAGCTCGCCTTCCAGAACTGCCACCGCGTCGCCGCGTTCCAGCTCGCCGCCGTCGGCGGCGACCGCTACCGGGCCTTCACCTCACCCCGCGGCCAGCTGCTCAACCAGTCCCCGACGCTGCGCAACTGCTGACCGGCGAGGCCGTGGGTGCCCCGGACCCGACACCCACGGCCTCCTGGCCGTCGCCGAGGGCGCGACGACCGTCCCGTCGACCCGCAGGCTGGTAGGTTACTGAACACTGTTAAGTACTCGGCAGGCTCCCGCCGCCCATGCCGGATGCGCGAGGTCTCAGATGTTCGACTTTCTGATCAATGCCGAGGTCTTCGTCGACGACGTCGCCGTGGCCGAACGCGTCTTCGTGGACCGGCTCGGTTTTCCCGAACAACGAGCCTCCTGGAGCGGCAAAGCCCCGGGATACGGATTTACCTGGCTTTTCGCCCGGGTGCACCCCTCCATGGCGATGTCTCCAACCCGCATCGAGGCGATGGCGATGGCACCGGTCGACCCCGCCATCGACCCGGCGCTCACTATCAGCTTCCTTCCACAGTTACTCGCGGCCCAGGGCGACCGGCCGTGGAAGGTTCACGCGAATGAGGTCGCCACCTCGGATATTCGGCGCGTCGCGCGACGTCTCGACGAGCTCGGTTGTCGCTTCTACAAGATGCCCGGCGTACCGCCCACGCCCCACGACCGCCTCTGGCTCGGCTGGACAGAAAAAGATCCGGGGGCCTACCAGCCGGACGTCGACGGCGGCCTCTTCCTGGAGATCTGTGAAACCGCCGCGATCGCACCCCGACCGACATTCTGGGATCCGCCGGCCGACACGGCTCTGCCGCCGGGAACCATGATCCGGGTACTGCGCCGCAGCTGGATCGTCGAGGATCTCCGCTACACGCTGTCGGCGCTCGACCGCAGTCTTGGCTGGCGCCCGGTTCTGGGCCCCGAGCGCGACGCGACCACCGGCTGCCTTCGGGCGGTGTTCGCCTTTGCCCATCCACGAAGCGCCGAGCTGGAGCTGCTCGAGCCGGTCGTGGCCGGCGAGGTGAAGGACTCGCTCGACAGCTGGGGCCCGGGCTCGTGGGCGATCCGGATCGGCGTGAACGACGTGGCCGCCAAAGCGGAGGACCTTGGGCGGCGTGGGACCGCATTCACGACCCACCCCGATCCACGCCACGGCGCGACGCTGAGGGTCGACACCGGGGACAGCTCGGTCCCGGGACTCTTCGAGTTCTCCCTGACGTCGGCCCGGGGCGAGGTTCCGCCGGCCCGCTGACCATTCTGTGGCGCGGTTCCGCTACGGGAGCAGGTTGAACGGGCGGAGGTACGGGCTGGGCTGATAGGCGACGTAGTTCGCCGTGCCCGACGGGACGTCCCGGTGGGCCAGGCTGTTCAACGCGGCTGGGCTCGCGCTGCCACCCCAGACGCCGGTCTGGACCCGGTGGTCGATCGTGTCGACCGCCGCCGTCACCTCGCCGGCGGTGAAGTTGCAGTGCCCGGGAGAGTTGACGTACGCCTGGCGAAGAAGGTCGGCGCGACCCGCGACGATCGTCGCGTCCCGATAGGCGCTCTCCCCCGTCACGGGCACCAGGCCGTCCCCAATGGTGTGGATGTCCAGCTGCGGTTTTCTCAGCTCGCCGTCGAAGGAGACGTAGCGCTCCATGTAGGCCATGGCCGGCTCGACGTTGATCCGGCTGGCGCGGTTGACGGTGGCGAGATCGGCGGACAGTGAAAGTCCAGCCTTCTGGTAAAGCGCCACGACCTCCTGGCCGTAGGCCGACCTGGCCAGAAGCGCGCCATAGTCGACCCCGGTGTTCCAGGACATGTTGCCGCCAGCGCGTTCCTCGGCTTCGGCGCGCAGAATGAACTGGGCGGTGAAGACCTGGCTGACCAGGTCGGATTCCTGATTCACCTCGGCCGTCGCCCAGTCTCCTGGGGCGGGCACCGTCTGCCCTGGGGTGTTGTAGGCGGGCGCGTCATACAGGGCGGCGGCGAGCGCGATGCGAGCACGCCCCGCCGGTGTGGTCTGCGCGGTGGCGGCTACCTTCGAGAAGGCTGCCGCCGACGCCTCGGCCGCGCTCAGGTCGCCCAGGTGGGTCAGCGCGACGCCGGACTGCGGGGCCAGCAGTGCCTTGAAGGCGAAGCTGCTGTCGAGCAGCGCGTTCCATTCGGCGACGCCACCCATCTCCAGTCCGCACATGGCCAGCGAGCCGTCGATCACCTCCGGGTGCTGCTCCGCGATCGCGGTAGTGATCATCCCGCCCATCGACGCGCCCCAGGCGATCGTGTGCCTGGCCGGCCCGAACTTCTCCTGGAACAGGGCCAGGGTGTCGAGCTGGTCGGGGATCGCCTGCTCCACGGCCCAGCCCTCCGTCGCGTAGGACGAGCCGACGAGCGCGTACCCCTTGGCAAGCAGCACAGGCCCGTCGCCGTTGCCGAGGGAGTTCGTCGGCGGGTTCGGCAGGCCCAGACCGGCCGGGACGATGCCATGGCTGAAGAGCAGGACGGTCCCGTTCCAGTTGGCCGGTACATCCATCACGTACTGGGCGCCGTCCGGGAGCGTGCCGGTGACGTGGCCCGTCGGCGGTGTGGCGCCGGCCGGCGAGCCCGGGCCCAGCGCGACCGCGACGGCGGTCAGCACCACCGCCGACACGATCCCGGCGCGAGGTTTCCTACTCGGCACAGTTCGGCCTCTCTTCGATCTGATCGGCACCCCCAGCTGACATCGGTGATATGCCCGGGTCTACCGCGAAACCAGCGGTGTGCCGCAGGGCGGAACACCGCGCACGCCGCCGGCTGGGGACCAGCCTTTACCTGATCCCGACGCGTCCGGCGGCATTCCCGTGTTCCGTCCTGCGGCACACGCCTTGGTCGTTGGCGGGGCCGCGCCTATAACCGGTGACGCCGGGCTTTCGCCGCGCCGGCGCTGGTAACCCGCTCACCCGCTGACCTGTTTAGGCCGCGGCTCGCCCTGGACGGCTGATTCGCCATCGACGCTCGTCCGAGCCCAGGAGGTCGTCCGTGTCCACCACGGTGCTGCCGACGTCTGCCCCCAAGCCGCGCAAGCGAGGTCAGCGTGCCCTCGACGCGGCCGTCCGCCGTTTCCTGAAGTTGCCGTCGGCGACGAGCCACGTCGCGGTGAGCCACGACGTGCCGATCCCGACCCGGGACGGCGCGGTGCTGTTGGCCGACCACTTCGCGCCCGTCGGCGAGGCCGTGGGAACCGTCCTGGTCCGCGGCCCCTACGGCTTCAACAGCCTCAACGCGCCGCTGTACGGCGGCCTGTTCGCCTCCTACGGCTATCACGTCGTGCTGGCCCGCTGTCGCGGCACGTTCGGTTCCGGCGGTGACTTCGAGCCAATGGTGCGCGAGAGCGAGGACGCCGCGGACACCGTCGCGTGGTTACGCGACCAGCCGTGGTTCGGGGGCCGCTTCGCGACCTTCGGTGCTTCCTATATGGGCTTTACCCAGTGGGCACTGCTCATGGACCCGCCGCCCGAACTGGCCGCCGCCGTCATACAGGTGGGCCCACACGACTTCAGCCAGGCGGCGTATTCCGGGGGCGCCTTCAACCTGAACGACTTCCTCGGCTGGAGTGACGTCGTCACCCACCAGGAGCAGGACTCGTTCCTGCGCTCGCAGCTGCGGATGGCCAGATCGGCTCGCCGCCAGGCCGGCGCCATGTCCACGCTTCCGGTGGCGGCTGGCTCAGACGGCCTGTGTGACGGACGCGCCACCTGGTACCGCGGCTGGGCCAGTCAGCGCGACCTCGGCGATCCCCTCTGGTCCGCCATGCGGCTCCAGGCAGCGCTGGACAGGGTGACGGTGCCGGTGCTGTTGCAGACCGGCTGGCAGGACCTCTTCTTTCCGCAGACTCTCGCCCAGTACGAACATCTCCACCGCCGGGGCCTGGACGTGGCGCTGACCGTCGGACCGTGGACCCACCTCGGCTCGCTCACCGCCGGTGGTTCCAGGTTGGTCTCGGAGGCGCTGGACTGGCTGTCCGAGCACCTGGCCGGCGCTGGGCCACGTCGCCGGCCGGCACCGGTCCGAGTCTTCGTGACCGGGGCCAAGGAGTGGCGCGACCTCGCGTCGTGGCCGCCGGCCACCACCGAGCGCGTCCTTCACCTCCAGCCGGACGCGGTCCTGGGCGACCAGCCCGCGCCCGCCGACTCGGCGCCGGTCGCGTTCACCTACGACCCGGCCGACCCGACACCGACGGTCGGCGGCCGGCTGCTGGCCCCCTCCTTCGGCGGCTACAAGGACGACAGCGTGCTCGCCACCCGGGCCGACACCGTCTCGTTCACCAGCGAGCCCCTGGACGAGCCCCTCGAGGTCATCGGTGTCCCGGTCGTCGAACTGGCACATGCCAGCGATAACCCCCACGTCGACCTGTTCGTCCGCCTCAGCGAGGTGACCGCGCACGGCAGGTCGCGCAACGTCAGTGACGGGTTCCTGCGGCTCGATCCGGCCGGTGGTGACGGTGTCGTCCGGCTCGACCTGGACGCGGTCGCGCACCGGTTCGCCGCCGGCCACCGGTTGCGGCTGCTGATCGCGGGCGGCTCCTTCCCGCGCTGGGAACGCAACCTCGGCACCGACGAGGATCCGGCGACCAGTACCGCGATGAGGGCCTCACATCGCACGATCGACCTCACGAGGTCGCGGGTCACCCTCCCCGTCCGGGGCTGACCGTGGGGCAGCCTGTCGTCTCCTGGCTCGAGCACCACGCCCGGCGCGGCCCCGACCGGCCGGCGCTGGTCGACCTCCACCGTGGCCGGGCGCTGACCTACGGCGAGTTCGCCCGCCGCGTCCGCTCGGTGGCGTGGTCACTGGCCGAGCGCCACGCGATCCGCGCCGGCGACCGGGTCGCGGTGCTGTCCCGCAACGACGCCCGGGTGTTCGAGGTCGTCTACGCCTGCGCCCTGCTCGGGGCGATCGTGGTCCCGCTCAACTGGCGGCTCACGGCGGCGGAGCTGATCGACGTCGCCCGTGACGCCGAACCCGCGATGCTGGTGCACGAGAGCGCCTCGGGGGCGGTGGCCGCCGACGTGGCCGGGGCGGGTGGTGTCCCGGCGGCCGTGGGCTGGGCCAGCGAGCACGGAGAGCCGGACGGCTACGAGGTGCTGGCCAGCGCCGCCGTGCCACCCTGGTGGTCACCGGCACCGGTCGACGAGGACTCGGTCTGGATGATCATCTACACCTCGGGCACGACCGGCCTGCCGAAGGGGGTGCAGGCCACCCACCGCGGCGTGCTCGCCAGCATGCACGGCATTCTGGTCGCCCACCGGGTCGGTGCGGAGTCCCGCTGCCTGACGGTGCTGCCCACCTTCCACGTCGCCGGTCTGAACCTCTTCGCCAACCCCGTCCTCTACGCGGGGGGAACCGTCCTGGTCGCGCGCGCCTTCGATCCGGCGCAGACGCTCGACCTCCTCACCGACACGAGCACGCCGGTCACCCACTTCTGCGGGGTGCCGGCCAGTTACCAGTTCATGGAGCAGCTACCCGGTTTCGCCGACGCGCCACTGCGGCCGTTCGTCGCTGTCGTCGGCGGCGCACCGGTGCCGTCGGCGCTGGTGGAGGCCTGGGGACGCCGAGGCGTCGCCCTCACCACCGTCTTCGGCATCACCGAGGCCGGCGCCTGCGTGACGGCGATGCCGCCCGGCCAGGAACTGAGCCACAACGGCACGATCGGGCTGCCTCTGCTCTACGCCCGGTGCCGAGTGCACACCGCCGAGGGCCGGCCGGCCGCGCCGGGACAGCCCGGCGAGCTGCAGGTGTCCGGGGCGCTGGTCACGCCGGGCTACTGGAGAAACCCGACCGCCACCGCCGAGGCGTTCACCGCCGACGGTTGGCTCCGCACCGGAGACGTGGCGTCCGTGACGGGCGACGGCCACCTCGTCCTGGTCGACCGGTGGAAGGACATGTACATCTCCGGCGGCGAGAACGTCTACCCCGCCGAGGTGGAGAACGCCCTGCACGCCCACCCGGCGGTCAGCCAGGCCGCCGTGGTCGGCGCCGCGCACCCGCGGTGGGGCGAGGCCGGTGTCGCCTTCGTCGTCCTGGCCCGGGGGGCCACGGCCGAGCCCGACCAGCTGCGTGCCTGGTGCCGCGAGCGCCTGGCCGCCTACAAGGTGCCGGTGCGCGTGCTTGTCGTCGAAGACCTGCCGCGCAACGCGACCGGCAAGATACTGAAGGGCCCGCTGCGCGAGTCGGCCCGAGGGCAGGGCTGATGGCCGTCGACCTCGCGGCGCTGATCGCCGACCTCGGCGCCGAGTCCGCCGAGCTCGACGGGGTGCTCGGCGGACTGCGCGCCAGCGACTTCGACCGGCCCACTCCGGCGGCGGGCTGGACGATCCGTGGCCAGGTCACCCACCTGGCCTTCTTCGACGACGCCGCGGTGACCGCGGCGAGCGACCCGGCACGTTTCAGGGACGAGGCCCCGGTTTCGGACGCCCAGGTGGACAGCCTCGGCGACCGGGTGGCGGAGCGATACCGGATGTTGCCGCCGAACGACGCGCTGACCTGGTTCCGCGCGGCCCGCGGCCGCTATCTGGAGGTCTTCGCCGACCTGGACCCGGCAGCGTCGCTCCCCTGGTACGGGCCACCGATGAGCGTCGCCTCGTCGGTGACCGCGCGGCTGATGGAGACCTGGGCGCACGGTCAGGACATCCACGATGCCCTCGGCCTGACCCGGTGGCCCACGGCCCGGCTGAGGCACGTCGCGCATCTCGGCGTGCGCACCATCGGCTGGAGCTTCCGGGTCCACGGGCGACCAGAGCCCGACGTGCCGGTCCGTGTCGAGCTCGCCGCGCCCGAATCCGGGACCTGGACCTGGGGGCCGCGCGACGCCACCGACCGGGTCACCGGGTCGGCGGAGGACTTCTGCCTCCTGGTTACCCAGCGTCGCCATCGTCGGCAGACGGCACTGTCGGCCCAGGGTCCGATCGCCAACGGCTGGCTGGATGTCGCCCAGGCCTTCGCCGGTCCACCCGGGGACAAACCCTCTCAGCGTGACCCTGAGTAACAGCGTGCCGCCTCAGTGAGGGATGCGGTCCTGATCGACGGGGAAGTGCAGCCTCGTGAGCCGTGAGGAGGCACCGTCGCCGCGGCGGTCCGAACCGGCGGAGGCCGGTGCCGGCCGGCTGCCCGCCGAGCCGCGCTGGGTGGTCGTCCTCGGCGTCCTCTACGTGGCGAGCTATCTGTCGGCCGTCCTGGTCGCGTCGGGGCAGGCCGACCGCATCGTCCGCATCGCGAGCGCCACCGGGGCCTCTCTCCTGATAGGCGGGTACTGCGCCTGGTGCGGGCTGCGGACACGACATGAGGAGCGCGTCTGGCGACTCCTGCTCGCCGCGGCAGGCGGGACGGCGACCCTGGGTTCGGCCATCGCGCTCGCGTACGTCGTGGCCCGCGGCGCGCCACCAGCGAACATCAGCCTCGTCGACCTCGGCTACTTCCTGACACCGCTGCTGTCGCTGTGCGCGATCATCGTGCTGCCGACAGACGCGGCCGGCCGCGGTCCGGAACCGACGGACCGGCATCGCCACCACCGCTGGCGCCTCGTCATCGTGCTGGACGGACTGCTGATAACCGGCTCGGCGACTCTGCTCTGCTGGTCTGCCGCGCTGCGCCCCATCGTGGAGGCGCGGTCGTCCGGGCTGTCGCCGTATCTCGTCGTCCGCTTCTCGATCAACGTGCTGATCGTCGTGCTGCTGCTCCTGGTCGCCTGTTTCCGCCGGGCCCGCGATCCTCAGACACAGGCCCTGCTGACGGTCAGCTTCGTGGCGTTCGGGGTGGCCCAGTGGCTCGCGCTGACGAAGGTGGCGACCCCCGACCAGTTCTTCGGCTTCGGCGTCACCACCGCGTACATCATCGGTTGCGTGATTCTCGGTCTCGCCGTCGGGCGGCATCCCTCGCGGGCCGGCCCAGCGGCCGCCCGTCCGGAGCTCGCCAACCTGTGGCCGCGGCTGCTGCTGCCGTACCTCCCCCTCGTCATGCTGCTCGGTCTGTCCGCCGCGCGGATCGTCACCGGAGCCGCCCTGATTCGCAACGAGATCGGATTCACCCTGGTGCTCGTCTGTCTGGTGATCGTCCGACAGCTGATCACCGCGCTCGACAACGTGCGGCTGCTCTCCCGGGTCCGGGCCGGGCAGCGGCAGCTGCGACATCTCGCGTACCACGACGCCCTGACCGGGCTGCCGAACCGCGCACGGCTGAACGAGCACCTCGCCGCCGCCCTGACGCGACGCACCGGCGGCCTGGCACTGCTCATGTGCGACCTCGACGATTTCAAGGCCGTCAACGACACGCTGGGGCATGATGCCGGCGACGAGCTGCTTCGGGCCACGGCTGGACGGCTCCTGGAGTGTGTCGGCCCACCGAACCTCGTCGCCCGGCTGGGCGGCGACGAGTTCGCCGTGCTGGTCGAGGACCCGTCCGACGATCCGGATGTCATCGGCGCCCGCATCGGCGCCCGGATGACCGACCCGGTCGCCCTCAACGGCGAGGACCGCGTCGTCCACGTCAGCGTCGGCGTCGCCCGCCTGACACAGGGCGAGGCCGCCGTACCGGCAACTCTCCTACGCCGTGCCGACGCGGCGATGTACGCGACGAAACGCAGCCGGAAGGCGGCCTCGTCCCGTCCTCCCGCGGCGGAGGAAGGTCCGCCGACGCGCGGACGCCGCCTCCGGCAGGCGGGACGCCCAAGACGAGGACACATGTCGCGCGGGCCATGACGACCGGCCGAGGGAACGGCGGTGCCGCATGTCAGCACACGCCTACCGGGCGGCAGCGGCGGCGCCTACGGTCGAGGATCAGGGTTGCGGCGCGGAGGGCGTCCGCCGATCGGAGGGCGCATCGTGGCAGCGACGCCGTCGGCGCGGCGATCGGAGATCGTGTTCTCCTGGCGCAGATCAGCGCACAGCGGTCTCGACCCGAGCCGTCCCCGGGTGCGCATCGCCGACTTCGAGAAGGCGAGCAGGCTCAGCGTCGCGGCTGGCCCCGTCATCGACGAGCTCGCCGAGTCGATGGCCGACTACCCCTTCTCGGTGATGCTGGCCGACGAGCATGGCTGCATCGTCGACGCGCGATTCGGCGAACGTGGCATCGCCCGGCAGATCGAGCATCGCGGCGGGGTGCCCGGACGGGTCTTCAGCGAGGAGCTGACCGGGACCAGTTCGATCGGCACCGTCCTCGAGCTGCGCAAACCGCTCGCGGTCCACGGCGACGAGCACTACCTGGAGGCTCTCAAGGACTTCAGCTGTTACGGCGCGCCGATCCTCCACTCGGTCACCCGGCGGGTCGTCGGGCTCATCGACGTGACCGGCTTCGCGCACGGAGCGGCCCCGATTCTCGGACCGCTGTTGGTGCGCGCGGCCAGGGATGTCGAGGCGCGGCTGCTCGACCTGTCGCGCGCCGCGGAGCTGGAGCTGTTCCGTCGTTACCAGGAGCGCACCGCGCGCAGAAGGAAGCCCGTGCTCGGCCTGGGTCCCGACTTCGTGCTCGCGAATGCCGCCGCCACCGACGCCGTCGCCACGGTCGACTACGCGCTGTTGCGCTCGCTGGGCGAGGCCGGCACCGGCCTCTGCCGTCGCGATGTGGTGCGCCTGACCGGGGGCGGGTGCGCGTGGGTGCGCCTGGAGCAGATCGGGAAACGCGGCGACTGCCTCCTGGTCGAGATCGACCCGGTCGACGAGCCGAGGCCCCACGCCCACCCGAGTGAGTCAGGGGGCGAGGCCCAAGACGACCCGCGACACCCGGCCGGGGTGCGCCTGCTGATCGTCGGCGAGCCGGGCACGGGGCGCACCACCGAGGCCCTGGGCGCCGCCGGGCCAACAGCGATCCGGCACACCGCCGAGTCGGCCCTGCGCGAGGGCACCCAGGTCTGGCTGCGCCAGGTCGCCACCGACCTCGATCAGGGCCCGTGCGTACTCGACGACGTCGACGGGCTCGCGCCCACCGTCGCCGGGGCCCTCGCCCGGATGCTGGCCGGCACCTCGGCGACGGTGGTGCTGACCTGTGGCACCGAGCCACCACCGAGCCCCGAGCACGCCGCCCTGTCGGGTCAGTGCGTCGCGCGCCGGACCCTGCCCGCGCTGCGGGGCCGGCTCGACGACCTGCCCGCGCTGGTCCGTGGGCTGGCGGTGGACGGGGCACCGTTCGGGCTCGCGCCGAGTGCCGTCGAAGCGCTCCGCGCCCACGACTGGCCCGGAAACCTGCACGAGCTACGCGCCGTCGTCGCCGCGGCCGCGCTGACCGCGCGCCACAGTGAGATCACCGTGCGCGACCTGCCACTCGCCTACCGCCGAACCGCCCGAGCCCGGCAGCTCGGTCGGCTCGAATCCGCGGAGCGCGACGTGATCGTCGCCGCGCTCGCCGAATCGCACCGGAACATCGCGCAGACGGCCCGGCTGCTCGGCGTCAGCAGGCCCACCCTGTACAGCCGGATCCGCGCGCTGGGCATCGCCCGTTAGCCCCGTCCGTCGAGCCCGCTCGGCCCGCGGGCGTAAAGAAGCTGAACAGTCGCGGACCCTCGCACCCGCCTAGGTTCTCCCCATCCCGACCTGGCGAGGAGCACACATGGGCGCCGTGGACACGGTCTTACGCCACGATCACTTCTTCATCAACGGCCGATGGGTCCCCCCCGTCGGCACCACCCGGATCACGGTGGTCTCGCCGAACACCGGCGAGGTCATCGGCGACGTTCCCGAGGCCGGCCCCGCGGATGTCGACGCCGCGGTCACAGCCGCCCGGCAGGCGTTCGACGACCCGCGGGGCTGGTCGCAGTGGACGCCAGAGCGGCGCGCCGAGGCGATCGAGCGCCTCGCGGACGAGATCGACGCCCGGAAGGACGAGATCGCGCGCCTGGTCAGCAGCCAGAATGGCATGCCGATCAGCACGGCTCTCGGGCTCGAGGCGGTCTTTCCCGCCGCCGTGTTCCGGTACTACGCCGGTCTCGCCCGCACCCTGCCCGTCGAGGAGGAACGCCCGGGTCTGCTGGGCGGGACGACGCTCGTGCGCCGGGTCCCGGTCGGCACGGTCGGGGCGATCGTGCCCTGGAACTATCCTCAGACGCTCGCCTCGTTCAAGATCGCCCCCGCGCTCGCCGCGGGCTGCACGATCGTGGTCAAGCCGTCACCGGAGACGGTGCTGGACGCGTACGTCCTCGCGCAGGCCATCGAGGCCGCCCAGCTTCCGCCCGGGGTCGTCAACATCGTTCCGGGCGGCCGCGACACCGGACGGGTGCTCGTGGAGCACCCGGAGATCGACAAGATCGCCTTCACCGGCTCGACCGCCGCGGGACGCGAGATCGCCGCCACCTGCGGCCGGCTCCTGCGGCCGGTCACCCTCGAGCTCGGCGGCAAGTCCGCCGCGGTGCTCCTCGACGATGTCGACCTGGCGGGGTCGATGCAGAACCTGTACGGCGCGACCCTGCTCAACAACGGCCAGACGTGCTTCGCCGGAACCAGGGTCCTGGCGCCGCGGTCCCGCTACAGCGAGGTCGTCGACGCGTTCGTGTCGATGATGGAGGGCCTCCCGGTGGGCGACTCGCTCGACGAGAGCACCCTCGTCGGTCCGATGGCGACCGCCACCCAACGCGGCCGGGTCGAGTCCTACATCGCGCGGGGGCGCGAGGACGGCGCCCGGGTCGCGACCGGAGGCGGACGCCCGCAGGCGCTCGCCCGTGGCTGGTTCGTCGAGCCGACGCTGCTGACCGACGTCGACAACTCGGCGGCGGTGGCACGGGAGGAGATCTTCGGGCCGGTCCTCGTGGCGATCCCCTACGACGACGTGGACGAGGCGGTGCGCCTCGCCAACGAATCGGACTACGGCCTCGGCGGCAGCGTGTGGACGGCGGACCACGACCGGGGTGTGGCGGTGGCACGCCGCATCCGCACCGGGACGATCGGCGTGAACGGCTACCTGCCCGACCCCACGGCGCCGTTCGGCGGTATCAAGGCCAGCGGCCTCGGCCGGGAGCTCGGCCCGGAGGGCCTCTCCTCCTACCAGGCTGCCCAGTCCATCTACCTGTGATCAAGACGACGCTACCTGTGACGACCGCGAGGGCCCACATGAGCACATTCACCTACATCGTCGTGGGCGCGGGGTCGGCGGGATGCGCGGCCGCGAGCCGCCTGTCCGAGGACCCCGGCGCCACGGTCTTACTGGTCGAGGCCGGCGGCACCGACCAGGTGGACACCGTCCAGGTGCCACCCGCCTGGCCGGCCAACTGGGGTTCCGAGACGGACTGGAACCTCCACACCACCGCGCAGGAAGGCCTGGCCGGCGCCGAGGTGCCCTGGGCGCGCGGCCGGGTGATCGGTGGCTCCAGCAGCATCAACGGGATGATCTACCTGCGCGGCCACGGTTCCAACTACGACCGCTGGGAGCGCGGCGGCGCCACCGGCTGGGGCTACGAGAGCGTCCTGCCCTTCTTCAAGAAGATGGAGACCGCCGCGGGTGATCCTCGGTGGCGCGGGAAGAGCGGTCCGCTTCGTCCGGCGGTCGTCGCCGAGCCGAACCCGCTGACCCTCGCCTACCTCGAGGCGGCGGGTGCGACCGGCCACAAGACGGCGCCGGACTTCAACGCCGACCAGCACTTCGGTGCGAACCTGCACGAGCTCACGATCGTCGAAGGGCGGCGCCAGAGCAGCGCGGCCGCCTACCTCGGCCTGGCCGCGGGGCGGGCGAACCTCACGGTGCTCAGCGGCGCGCTCGTCCGCCGGCTCACCTTCGACGGCGCCCGGTGTGCGGGGGTCGAGTACGAGAAGGACGGGGTGCTCGGGGGCGCCCGGGCCGAGGAGGTCGTGCTCAGCGCGGGGGCCATCGGCTCACCGCAGCTGTTGATGCTCTCCGGCGTCGGCCCGGCCGAGCACCTGACCTCGCTGTCCATCCCCGTCGTGGCGGACCTTCCCGGCGTCGGTGAGAACCTGCAGGACCATCTGCTGGCGGGTGTCACCTACGAGGCCGCCGAGCCGCTGCCGCCCAGCGTCCACAACCATGGTGAGGCGTCCGCGGCCTTCTCCAGCGGGCTGCGTGGCCCGGACGTCGCGGACGTGCAGTTCCTGTTCATCCTGGTGCCGTTCCATCCGCCGACGCTCGCCCCGGTCCAGCAGGGATACACCGTCGGCGTCGCGCTGATGGCACCGCGGAGCAGAGGAACCATCCGGTTGCGCAGCGCCGACCCCGGCGACGCTCCGCTCATCGACCCGCGCTATCTCTCGGAGCGGTCCGACGCCGACATCCTGGTGCATGGGCTGGAACGGGCCCGGGATCTCGGCGGGTCGGCCGCGCTCGCCCGCTGGCGGCGCCGCGAGGCGCACCCCGGCGCCGACCCGGCCCGTGGCGACCTGCGCGCGTACCTCCCCCAGGCGGCGTCGACCTATTACCATCCGGTCGGCACCTGCAGGATCGGCCTGGACGACCTGGCCGTCGTCGACCCGCTCCTGCGTGTCCGCGGGGTCGAGGGCCTTCGGGTCGCGGACGCCTCGGTCATGCCGGATGTCCCGGACGCGAACACGAACGCCGCCTCGATCATGATCGGCGAACGGGTCGCCGCGTTCCTCTCCGACGCGCGCGGCGACACCGGCGTCCCGGCGCGGGTCGGCGTCGCGTCGCCGGGCCAGGTCTGACGACGGCACGGACAGGATCACGTGATCGACAAGAGGATCGACGTGCACACGGGTGCGGCCCGGATCCGAGGCATCCGTCTCGGATCCGGGCCGCCGCTGCTCCTGCTGCACGGCTTCCCGCAGACGCACTACGCGTGGCACCTGGTCTGGCCGATCCTGGCACGGACGCACACGGTGGTCGCCTGCGACCTGCGCGGCTACGGCGACTCGGTGGCGCTCGACGCCGACTACAGCTTCCGCGGGATGGCCGACGACCAGGTGAAGGTGATGCGCTCACTCGGGTACGACTCGTTCGCCGTCGTCGGCCACGACCGCGGGGCCCGAGTGGCGCATCGGATGGCGCTCGACCACCCCGCCGCCGTCGACGCGGTGGCGCTCCTGGACATCCTGCCCACGGCGGTGGTGTGGTCCGAGATGGATGCCGTGCTCGCTCGCGGCTACTGGCACTGGAGCTTCCTGGCTCAGGACGGCGGTCTTGCGGAGCGGGCGCTGGCCGCGGACCCGATCGGATTCCTGCACGGGTTTCTCGGCATCGGTTCGTCGGCCGGGGTGCTCGCGCCGGAGGCACTCGCCGTGTACGAGCAGGCCGCGCTGCGGCCGTCGGTGCAGCGGGCGTTCTGCGGTGACTACCGCGCCGCGGCGGGCATCGACCTCGAGCACGACGCGAGCGGCAGACGCGGTTCGCACCAGCCCGCGCTCGTCCTGTGGGGCGCGCGCGGCCTGGTCGGGCGCGGCCGTGACCCGGTCGCGGTCTGGCGAGAGATCTTCCCGGATGTTCGCGGGCGGCGGCTGGAGGCGGGGCACTTCCTGCCCGAGGAGGTACCGGCGGAGGTCGCGAGCGAGATCACGGACTTTCTCGCGGCCCGTTGACACGTCCAAGCCGACGGTGGCCCCACTACACCTCAGTGGCAGCGGGAAACTGCGGGACCTGCGGAACGGTGGTCACGACGTGCAGGGTCGCCTCAGAGCTGAGGCATTCGACCTCATGCCCTGGGTCACCGGGGAAGCGCACGAAGTCTCCGGTGCCAAGCGTCACCGCGTCGCCGCGCGGGCCGGCGCGAACCTCACCACCGATCACATAGACGTGGTGCAGCGTGCCCGGTGTCCCGGCGCCAAAGGTCCCTTTGTGCTGCGTGTCCGCCGCGGACCGGCTCAGCCGCACGATCAGCGTGCGCACGTAGCCCGAGCCGTACACCTGATCCATCATCCGGACCGACCAGTCCTCGTGCTGGCTGTCCCAGGCCGCGCTGTCGGCGCGCTGGACGAACAGCGGCGAGCCCCATTCGGTGACCAGCCGCCGCATCGTCAGGTGCAGGGCGTCAGCGATCGCCTCGATGGAGTCGATCGTCGGGTTCCCGGTGCCTTGCTCGATCTTGGACAGTGTCTGTTTCGACAGCCCTGACCTGCGCGCGAGCTCGCCGAGCGACAGCTTGCGCTCCTCCCGGAAACGGCGCACGTTGCGGGCGACCAGCTTGTTCGCGTCGCTCACGGGGACCCTCCAGGTGTCATTTTTGATTGACGGTTCGTCAACCTTGACAGACGTCCGGTCGGTCGTCAACGATTGTGGCCAACCGGAAATCGGGTGTACCCGGATCGAGGCAGGAGGCAGTCATGGCCGGAACGAGCGCCCAGAAGGGCGCGGACCGTACCGCCGTGGACAAGGCCATGAGCCTGCTGGCAGCGCTCGGAGGCGAGTCTCCCGCTGGCGTGGGAGTCACGGAGCTCGCGCGGCGCACCGGCCTGACCAAGTCGACCGCGTTCCGCCTCCTCGCCGTCTTAGGGCGCAACGGCGTCATCGAACGCGTCGGCAGCGACTACCGCCTGAGTCCCTCGCTGCTCGAGCTCGGCGGCCGGGCCGACGATCCACGACACGAGCGGCTGAGCACCGTCCTGACGCCGTTCCTCGCCGATCTCTACGAGCTGACCCACGAGACCGTGCACCTCGCGGTGCTCCACGGCACCGAGGTCCTCTACATCAACAAGCTGTACGGCCATCGCCCGGTCCGCTCGCCGTCGCGGATCGGTGGCCGGGTACCGGCCCACTGCACGGCGGTCGGCAAGTCGTTGCTCGCCTACGACGCCACCGCGATCGACGCCGTGGCGCGCCACGGGCTCACCGGCTTGACGGACCACACCATCACCGACCGGGACCTGCTCGAACGCCACCTTTGCGACGTGCAACGGGAGGGCATCGCCTTCGACCACGAAGAGGCGCTCGCGGGGCTGACCTGCGTCGCCTCTCCTGTGTTCGGCCCCACCGGTCGGCCCGTAGCCGCGCTGTCGGTAGCAGGAGCGACCGGCCGTTTCCAGCCGCAGCAGCACGCCGCGGCCCTGCGCCGGGTCTGCTACGCGGCCGGTCGCGCCCTCGTCACCGCGCAGGGCCCATACCGGGCCGCGAGCGCACCGGCTCGTGCGGCCAGCTGAGTCGATGCCGGTCCGGCCCGCGCGCGCGGTCGGTACCAGGAGCCCGGGCCGTCAGCAGTGCTGCGCCGTGGCGACGGCGAAACCGGCGATCCAGGCGGGAATCGGCTCGTAGAACCGGGACTCCAGCGCGTAGGTGCCGGTCGCCGCGAGCGAGGCGAACGCCGCGATCCAGGTCCGGACCTCGTGGGCGGAGCCGCCGCCCTCGGCGGCCATCCAGCCGACGGTCCAGGAGTCGACGGCGGCGAGATCGCCGCGCTCGACGAGGTCGAGCAGGTGGTTGTCCCAGACCGGGTTGATCGGGACGCGCGTGGACGTTCCCGCCGCATAGTCCCGTCCGGCCTGGACGACCCGCAGCTCGCCTCTGGCCCGCTGCTCCGGCGTCGGCGGGAGCCCGTCGATGAGCGCGTCGGCCACGCGCGGCGGGGCGCCGTCGAGCACCGGCACCGGCGGGTCGTGCGAGAGGCCTCCCGAACCGACGAACAGCACCCGCTTGCCGAGCTCGCCGGCAGCCGCCCCGATCGCCGTGCCCAACGCGCGGATGCGGCGGACGGGGCCGAGGGGGGTGGCCACCCCGTTGACGAAGACCGGAACCACGGGGACACGGTCGATGCCCCCGAAAAGGACGTCCAGCGGCTGAGCGAAACCATGGTCGACGGTCATCCGCGCCGAGATCGTCAGGTCGATCCCGCGGTCGAGCACACCCTCGGCGAGCGACCTGGCGGCCTTGGCGTCGACCGACAGCTGGCCCTCGCCGGAGCCGAAGTCGCCGATCGCGCGGGCGGCGGTCGCGAGGCAGAACGGTGGCATCTCCTTGTAGAAGAAACCGTTGTAGTGATCCGGCGCGTACAGGACGACCAGCTCGGGGTCGAATCGGCGCACGAAGGCGCGGGCGCGGTCCACGGCTTCGTCGACGCGGGCCAGGACGTCCGGCCCGGGGTCGACCTTCCCGATGAGCGGCGAGTGGGACAGCCCAACGGCCGCGGCGGACATCACGCCTCCTTCTGGTCGGGCAGGGTGATGACCAGCTTCCCGGTCAGACCACCGTCGATCATGAGCTGGAATCCCTTGTGGATCTCCTCGAGCGGCAGCGCCCGGTCGATGACTGGACGGACGCCGGTCGCCTCGATCATCCGCAGCAGCGCCACGAGCTCGCCGCGGGTGCCCCCGGTGGAGCCCAGAACGCGGTGCTGCAGGTAGAAGATCCGGCCGAGGTCGGCGGGCGGGTTCGTGCCGCTGGTGGCTCCGGCGATCACCAGCGTGCCGCCGGGGCGCAGCGACCGCAGCGAGTGCGACCAGGTCGCCTCGCCGACCGTCTCGATCACCACGTCGACCCGCTCGGGCAGCCGCGTCCCGGTGGGCAGCGCCGCGCGGGCACCCCAGGTGAGGGCCTCGGCCTGCTTCTGCTCGCTGCGGCTGGTGGCATAGACAACGGCGCCGGCGGCCGCCGCGAGGCTGATGGCCGCGGAGGCCACACCGCCGCCGGCGCCCTGGACCAACACCCGGTCACCGGCGGTGATGCCGGCCTGGGTGAACAGCATCCGGTAGGCGGTGGTCCAGGCGACCGGCAGGCAGGCAGCCTGCTCGAACGACAGCCACGGCGGCTTCGGCACGAGGTTGCGGTCCGGGACGCTGAGATACTCGGCGAACGCTCCGTTGTGCTGTTCAGACAGCAGCGCCCGGTTCGGGTCGAGCGTCTCGTCGCCGCGGCCGGCGTCAGGGTCCGCGATCACCGGATGGATGATCACCTCGTTGCCGGCCTCGTCGTAGCCCGCCGCGTCGCAGCCGAGGATGATCGGAAGGCGTTCCGGCGGGTGACCAACGCCGCGCAGCGTCCACAGGTCGTGCATGTTCAGCGACGACGCCACGACGCGTACCGTCGACCACCCCGCTCGGGGCCTCGGCTTAGGAACATCGCGGACGACCAGGCCCGACAACGGGTCGGTGCCGCTCTGGGATTCGGCGATTGCGGCGAGCATGCGCTCACCGTCGCGCGCCATCCCGGTCGCGCCCTAACCCACGTGCCGTTGTGCGGAACACCGGGTGGCACGCGGCGGCGCCGCCGGCTTCCCTCATGGCATGACCTCCACCGTCGAACCCGCCGTGGGACGGGCCACGGACACACCCCGCGGGGTTCTGCGCCGGCCCGCCGCGCTGACCCGGAACATCGACGTCTCGGGGCTCGTCGACGCCGAGGGCGGTCTGCTGGACCGGGCGATCTTCACCGACGAGCAGCTCTACCGCCAGGAGCTGCGCCGAGTGTTCGCCCCGAGCTGGATCTTCCTGGCCCACACCGACCAGTTCCACAAACCGGGCGACTTCTTCACCACCTACATGGGCGAGGACCCGGTCATCGTCACGCTCGACCGCGGCCGCACCGTCCGGGCGTATCTCAACTCGTGCCGGCACCGCGGCGCCCGCGTGTGCCGGGCCGACGCCGGCGCCACCCGGAACTTCACCTGCACCTACCACGGCTGGGCCTATGACCTCGAGGGCGCGCTGGTCAGCGTCCCGAATCGGGACGGCTACCCGGACTCCTTCCGGACCAAGGACTGGGGCCTGGTCGAGGTCCCGCACGTCGCCACCTACCGCGGCCTGATCTTCGGAACCTGGAACCCGGAGCCGACGCCGCTCGCGGAGTACCTGGGTGACATGGCCTGGTACCTGGACGCGATGCTGGACCACGACCCGGACGGCACCGTCGTGGTCGGCGGCGTGCACAAGTGGGTGCTCGACGGCAACTGGAAGCTCGCCGCCGAGCAGTTCGCCACCGACTGGTACCACGTGAACATGAGCCACGCTTCGGCTCTCATGCTCTTGTCACCCGAGGGCCGCAGGCCCCGCGACGAGATCGTGCACCGGACCGGGCGGCAGTACGTCGGCGACAACGGCCACGGAGCCGGTTTCCCCGTACACCCGAAGAACCGGTTCGACGCGCGGACGGTGCACGAGTGGACGGACTACGCCGCGCTGCGCGAGCGGCTGGGTGACGCCCGGGTCGAGGGACCGCTGACCAACGGTCACGCCACCGTCTTCCCGAACTTCTCCTACCTTCCGGTCAACGGCTCCATTCGGGTCTGGCATCCGAAGGGACCGGACCGGATGGAGGTCTGGGCGTGGACGCTGGTGGACCGGTCGATGCCACCGGACGTTCGTGAGGCGCAGCGTTTGTACAACCTTCGGACGTTCGGGCCCAGTGGAATCTTCGAGCAGGACGACGGCGAGAACTGGAGCGAGGTGCAGGCAATCTCGCACGGGTTCATCACGAACCAGGTCCCGATCAACTACCAGATGGGTCTGGGGTCGGAACGCCACGACGGCAGACACCCGGGCCGAACCAGTGAGCTGTACAGCGACGCGGCCGGTCGAGGCTTCTACACACAATGGCGCGAGCTGATGAACACTCCCGCCTGGCATGAACAGGAATCGGCACTATGACCGACGGCATCCGCGTAGCCGCACTCGACGACATTCCCACAGGCGAAGGCATCGCCATCGACAGGGAGATCACCGGCACGGCGGACGACATCGCCTTGCTGCGCGACGAGGACGGCACGGTATGGGCCCTCGACAACACTTGCACGCATGAGGACGCGGCGCTCGCCGACGGCTGGGTCGAAGGCGGTTTCGTCGAATGCCCTTTGCATTCGAGCAGGTTCTGCCTCAAGGATGGCGAGGTCCAGGATCTACCCGCGACAAGGAGCGTCTGTCCGCACCGGGTCGAGGTCCGAGACGGCGAAGTCTACCTGTTCCCGAACGAGGCGCCCTAGATCTCCGCACGCTGCCTCGCGCGTCACCGCGCGAGAGAGAGGAAGGACACCGTGAGCACCAGCACGGAAGGCAGCTCGGTGATCCTCGCCGGAGGGCGCGCGGACCGCGACGTTCATTTCGAGGTAGCGCAGTTCTACTACGAGGAAGCCGAGCTTCTCGACGAGGGCCGTTACACCGACTGGCTGGATCTGCTCGACGACGACCTGGATTACTGGATGCCGACCCGCACGAACCGGTTGCGCCGCCAGCAGGCGCTCTCGGTGGCGGCTCGCGGCGAGGCCGCGTTCTACGACGAGACCAAGGAGAGCCTCGCCTGGCGCATCCGCCGGTTCGACTCCGGGATGGCCTGGGCCGAAGACCCGCCGTCGCGCACCCGGCACCTCGTGACCAACATCGTCGCGCACCACGTCAACCCGGCCGAGCGTCCCGAGTTCTGCGCGGATGACCTGGTCGTGCGCGCGGCGTTCCTGGTCTACCGCAATCGTCTGGAACGCGAGGAGAACGTGTTCGCCGGTCGCCGCACCGACATTCTGCGCCGCCGCGACGGAACTCTGCGGGTCGCCCGGCGCGCCATCCTGCTGGACCAGAACGTTCTGCAGGCGAAGAACATCTCGACCTTCTTCTAGAGGATCTGGGCGTGACTGACGTTTCGTTGAAGCAGCACCAGGTGACCACGTCCCTCGGGGAGATCTCCATCGCCGAAACCGGCGAGGGCCCGGTTCTGGTGATGTTGCATGGCGGCGGGCCAGGCGCCTCCGGGGTCGCCAACTACCACCAGAACCTCCCAGCGCTGTCCCGGCGTTTCCGGGTCCTGCTGCCCGACCAGCCGGGTTTCGGCGGCAGTTACCGGCCGACCGAGGCCGATCTGGAGGACCGCTCCGTCACCACGATCGCCGTCGACGCGCTGTTCCAGGCGCTCGACGCCCTCGGTGTGGAACGGTTCCACCTGCTCGGTAACAGCCTCGGCGGCGCCGCGGCGATCGCGATGGCCCAGACCCGGCCGGACAGCGTCGCCGGCCTCGTCCTCATGGCCCCGGGCGGTGGCTGGCTCCCCTTCGGACCGACGCCCACCGAGGGGCAGAAGGAGATGTTCCGCTACTACAACGGCGGTGGGCCGTCACCCCGGAAAATGGCGGCGTTCATCCGAACCATGGTCTTCGACCACAGACAGTTCGGCGACGACGTGGTGCAGGCACGGTACGAAGCGTCGCTCGACGAAAGTCACGTCGCGTTCTATCACCGCTATAACGCCTCGTTCGCCAGACGGCACGGCATGGACCCGCTGTGGCGCGATCTCGACCGGATCAAGGCGCCCACCCTGCTGCTGTGGGGCCGTGACGACCGCACCATCACCCTGGACGGCGCCCAGCTCATGCTCAGGCAGATCAGCGACGTCCAGCTGCACGTCTTCGGAAACTGCGGCCACTGGGTCCAGCTCGAACGGCAACAGGAGTTCGAGCGTCTCGTGGCCGACTTTCTGGGGGCGCTCACATGACCGTTTTGGACCCGGGCGGCGGTCGGTCGACCGGCTGGTTGGAGGGCTACGTCGCGCTCGTGACCGGGGGCGGCTCCGGCATCGGCCGCGCCGTCGCGCACCGCTTCGTCTCCGAAGGCGCGTCGGTCGCCATTCTCGGCCTCGACGCGGACCAGCTCGCCACGGCCGTCGCATCTTCACCCGACCCGTCCCGGACGCACGCCGTCCAAGCGGACACCCGCGACAGCGAGCAGCTGCACCAGGCAGTCAGCGAGACCGTTGAGAAGTTCGGCAAGCTCGACACGCTCGTCCCCAACGCCGGCATCTGGGACTACCAACGCCAGCTCACCCGGCTGTCCGGCAAAGAACTCGACGCGACGTTCGACGAGGTCTTCGCGGTCAACGTCAAGGGCTATCTCCTCGCCGCCGAGGCGGCCTGGCGAGAGCTGGTCAAGACCCGCGGCAGCATCATCATGACCTTGTCGAACGCCTCCTTCTACGTCAACGGCGGCGGACCCATCTACACCGCCAGCAAACACGCCTGTCTCGGGCTGATGCGCGAGCTCGCCTACGAGCTCGCGCCCAAGGTCCGGGTCAACGGCGTCGCCTGCGGTGGTATGAACACCGACCTGCGCGGACCCGAGTCGTTGTCCATGCGGGAACGATCGATCGCGGCCTCGTTCGCCAAGAAGCGCCCGGACGATCCCCCTCCGCTGCTTCCGCTGCACGATTCCAGCACAGACCCTCGCGATTTCACCGGCGCCTACGTGCTTCTCGCGTCGCGGGAACAGAGCGGGCCCGTGACAGGTCAGGCAATCTCCGTCGATGGCGGCATCGGCGTGCGCGGCTTTGCCACGCCGGCCGGCGGCGACCACCTCTAAGGAGCACCCTTCGCCATGAGCGCCGGACACCCCGCTAACTCCGGGGCGAACGTCGACGTCAGCCCGGCCGCGGCCGTCCACCGCAACGCGCGGGTCCAACCGGACTCGGTCGCCATCCGGTACGCCGGCGGCGATCTCACCTTCGCCGGCCTCGACGACCGGTGCGCCCGGCTCGCCACGGTGCTCGCCGACGGCGGGGTCGGCACCGGCGACCGGGTCGCCTACCTCGGCCTGAACAGCCCGTCGTTCCTCGTCACGATGCTCGCCGCGCACCGCCTCGGAGCGATCTTCGTTCCGATCAACTTCCGGCTCGCCGAGCCGGAGCTGCATGGCGTCCTGCGCTCCAGCGGCGCCGCGACCATCGTGTGCGAGGAAGGCCACCGGACGGTGCTGGAAGCCGTGCGGGACGGGACGGCGCTGAAACGGTTCCTGCTCGTCGACGACGACCCCGAGGTCCCGGCCACGCCCGGGCAGAGCGAGGGCTGGGAGCCCTGGAGCGTTCTGCTCGCGCGGGCCTTACCCACGGCGCAGCTCGCCGCCCGCCGCTTCGACGACCCGGCCGTCATCATGTTCACCTCCGGCACCACTGGCCTGCCGAAAGGGGTCGTCCTCACCCACGGCAACATCTGGTGGAACGCCATCAACGTCGACACCCAGCTCGACACCCGCCGCGGCGACGTCACCCACGCGGCCGCGCCGATCTTCCACGTCGGCGCGCTCAACAGTTTCGTCATCCGGACGCTCGTGCGCGGCGGCACCGTCGTGCTGCGACGCGCCTTCGACCCGGGCGGTTTCCTCCGCGACCTCGTCACCTTCAGGGTCAACTCGTTCTTCGCGGTACCCACCATGCTGGCCGCCCTCGCCCGGCTCCCCGGCGTCTTCGACGCCGACCTGTCTGCGCTGCGTGCGATCGTCGTCGCCGGCGCTCCCGTCCCGCCATCACTGGTCGAGCAGTACGCCGACCACGGCATCTGGCTGCAGCAGGCCTGGGGACTGACCGAGACCGCGCCGTTCGCCACCCATCTCCCCGTCGAACGCACGCTGGACAAGCTCGGCTCGGCCGGCATCGCCATGCCGCACACCGAGGTCCGGGTCGTGGAACCGGCGACGAACACGCCGATCGCGCCGGGGACGGCGGGCGAGATCGTGGTGCGCGGGCCGAACGTCACCCCCGGCTACTGGGAGAATCCCGAGGCCACCGCCGCCGCCTTCGACGACGAGGGCTGGTTCCATTCCGGGGACATCGGCTATCTGGACGACGACGGCTATCTGTTCATCGTCGACCGGCTCAAAGACATGATCATCAGTGGTGGCGAGAACGTGTACCCGGCCGAGGTCGAACGCGCCCTGGCGGATATGCCGGGACTGGCCGATGTCGCCATCGTCGGTGCCGTGGACGCCCAGTGGGGCGAGACCGTGGTCGCGGTGGTCGCCGTCAGCGCGAACGCGGCGGTCAGCCTCGATGCGGTGCGCGAGCACGCCGCCGCCAGGCTGGCCCGCTACAAGCTGCCGCGCCAGTTGATGGTGGTCGAGACCGTTCCCCGCAACGCCACCGGCAAGCTCGACAAGGTCGCCGTGCGCCGCATCCTCGCCGAAGGCACCTGACCGGTGCCCGCGCCGTCGACGCGCCTGGAGCGCTGCGCCGTGGGACGACTTCGCGCCGCCTACCCCGCGCACTCCCACGACGTCGAGGTACGGCTCATCGGCGTGCTGCCCGAGGGCGAACTGGCCGCCGTGCTCGCCGCGGCCGGACGGGACGCCCTCGACGCGGACCCACGCTGCCGCCGGGTGGTCTTCGCCCCGGCCGCGACGGACCTCGCGGCCGTGGCGGCGGCCGAGCGCGCGGGCTTCCGCCATGTCGTGGACGTCGAGATCCCCGGCGTCGGGCTGAGCCTGCTGGCGCTCGAGCCGGCCTGGGTCACCTCGTTCGACAACGGCCTCGACCGGGTCCCCGGCACCTGATCGCCTTCCACCGCGCAGGCGACGCCCGCTGTTCCAGCAGGTGGAACACATCTTGGTAGTCACCGCGGCCCGCGCCTATACCGGTGACATCGACCTTTCCGAAGCACCCAGGCCCACCGGCTCGGAGGTTCCCGTGCCCGCAGCACCCTCTCAGGGAGGCGCGCGATGACCCTCTCCCCCACCGTCGCCGAATCCACGGTCGGCGTGGCCGCCGAACGGCTCGCCGCCGCCGAGCGCGCCGGCGTGCCCTGCGCTCCGGTCCGGGACCTCTTCGCGCCCGCCGACCTCGCCGCCGCCTACGCGGTGCAACGGGTGAACGTCGAGCGTGGCGTGGCCGCCGGGCGCCGGATCGTCGGGCGCAAGACCGGTCTGACGTCGAAGGCGGTGCAACGCCAGCTCGGCGTCGACCAGCCGGACTTCGGAGCGCTGTTCGCCGACATGTGTGTCGCCGACGGCGACGAGATCCCGGCCCGCCGCCTGCTCCAGCCGAAGGTCGAGGCCGAGGTCGCGCTGGTGCTCGGTGCCGACCTGCCCGACCCGCGCACCACCGTCGTCGACGTGCTGCGCGTGGTCGAGTTCGCGCTGCCGGCGCTGGAGATCGTCGACAGCCGGGTCGCGGGCTGGGACATCACGATCGTCGACACGGTCGCCGACAACGCCTCCTGCGGCCTGTTCGTGCTCGGCGCGACGCCGGTGCCGCTCGACCGGGTGGACCTGCGGACGGTTGAGATGCGGCTGTCGAGGGGCGAGGACGTCGTCTCCCGCGGCACCGGAGCCGACTGCCTCGGCGGTCCGCTCAACGCGACGGTCTGGCTCGCCGCCACCCTCGCCGCGGCCGGAGACCCGCTCCGGGCGGGCGACGTGGTGCTGACCGGGGCGCTCGGCCCGATGGTCGCGGCCGTGCCCGGCGACGTCTTCGAAACCGAGATCACCGGGCTTGGCTCGGCGCGGACCCGGTTCGCCTCCGCGCCGGTGGAAGGGGATCAGCAGTGAGCAAGGCCAAGGTCGGTGTCATCGGCTCGGGCAACATCGGCACCGACCTGATGATCAAAATTCTGCGTGTCTCGCGGCGCCTCGAGATGGGCGCGATGGTCGGCATCGACCCGGCCTCCGACGGGCTCGCGCGCGCCCGGCGGCTGAAGGTCGCGACCACGGCCGAGGGCGTCGACGGCCTCGTACGGATGGACGAGTTCGCCGACATCGACATCGTCCTCGACGCGACCTCGGCCGGGGCACATCGGCGTAACAACGAGCTGCTGCAGGCACACGGCAAGCGAGTCATCGACCTGACCCCGGCCGCACTCGGGCCCTACGTCGTACCTTCGGTGAACCTGGAAGAGCACCTGGACGCGCCGAACGTCAACATGGTGACCTGCGGCGGCCAGGCGACGATCCCGATCGTCGCCGCGGTGGGCGCCGTCACCCCCGTGCACTACGGCGAGATCGTCGCCTCGATCGCGTCGAAGTCCGCCGGCCCCGGCACCAGGGCCAACATCGACGAGTTCACCGAGACCACGTCGGCGGCGATCGAGAAGGTCGGCGGCGCCGCCCGCGGCAAGGCCATCATCGTCCTGAACCCGGCCGAGCCGCCGCTGATCATGCGCGACACCGTCTACTGCGTCGTCGGTGACTGTGACGACGCCGCAGTCACCGCGTCCATCGAGGACATGGTCGCCCGGGTGCGGGCCTACGTTCCCGGCTACCGGCTCAAGCAGAAGGTCCAGTTCGACCGGGTGGCTGGCGACGATCCCGTCCGGGCTCTCGCCCCGGCCGGTGCCGGCGCGGTGACCAAGGTGTCGGTGTTCCTCGAGGTCGAGGGCGCCGCCCACTACCTGCCGGCCTATGCCGGCAACCTCGACATCATGACCTCGGCCGCGCTGCGCACCGCGGAGCGGATCGCCGAGCTGGCCACGACGGGGGCACGCGACCGATGAGCACCAAGAACGTGGGTGGGGCCGGCATCACCAAGAGCACCAAGCCGACGACCGCGCCGGTCGTGCCCTGCGGACCCGAGACCGGCGCCAGTGTCGCCGACCTCCCCGTCACCGCGCCGCTGTACATCCAGGACGTTACGTTGCGCGACGGCATGCACGCCGTACGCCACCGCTACACCGTCACGCAGGCCGCCACCATCGCCCGGCTCCTCGACGAGTCCGGCGTCACTGCGATCGAAGTCGCCCACGGCGACGGCCTTGCCGGCTCGTCGGTCAGCTACGGCGTCGGCGCGCACACCGACTGGGAATGGATCGAGGCGGTTGTCTCCTCGATCTCACGCGCCATCCCCACCACCCTGCTGCTTCCCGGTATCGGCACCCTGCACGACCTGCGGCGCGCCCATGAGCTGGGCATCCGCTCGGTCCGGATCGCCACCCACTGCACTGAGGCCGACATCTCCGCCCAACACATCTCGGCCGCCCGCGAACTCAGCATGGACGTCGCCGGCTTCCTGATGATGTCCCATATGGCACCGCCGGCCGAGCTCGCTCGCCAGGCAAAGCTCATGGAGTCCTACGGCGCCCACTGCGTCTACGTCACCGACTCGGGCGGCCGCCTGTCCATGGACGACGTCCGTGCCCGGTTCCGCGCCTACCGCAATCTGCTCGACCCGGCGACGGAGCTGGGCATCCACGCCCACCACAACCTCGGCCTCGGTGTCGCCAACTCCGTCGTCGCCGCCGAATGCGGCGCGATCCGCATCGACGCCTCCCTCGCCGGCCAGGGCGCCGGGGCTGGCAACTGCCCGCTCGAAGCGTTCATCGCTGTCGCGGACGTCATGGGCTGGAAGCACGGCTGCGAGCTGTTCGGCCTGATGGACGGCGCCGATGACGTCGTCCGCCCGCTACAGGACCGAACGGTCCGCGTCGACCGGGAGACTCTGACCCTCGGATACGCCGGTGTCTACTCGTCGTTCCTGCGGCACGCCGAGGCCGCCGCCCACCGCTACGGCCTGGACACCCGCTCGATCCTCGTCGAGGTCGGCCGACGCGGCATGGTCGGCGGCCAGGAGGACATGATCACAGACATCGCGCTCGACCTCCTCGCGACCGCCGAGGCCTGAGGGCAGCGAGGCCCGCCGGGTCTGGCTTTCGACCGAGCGTCCTAAGGTGGCTTACCCTGGGGGCGGGGTCCCGATCGACAGGACGCTGAGTCGCGCGCCCTCCGGACCGGCCCTCCAGGAGTGATCGACGCCGTTCACGATGACGATGTCACCCGCCTCGAGTGCGTGGTCGCCATCCTCGAGGCCGAGCACCATGGAACCGTCGAGCAGCAGGTCGTAATCCAGCGTGTCGGTGTGGTGCATCGGGAAGGCGATGTTCGCCTCATAGTCGACGATCAGCCAGGACACAAGGCCGGGCGCGACGCCGAGGACCGAGGCGTTGAACGCCTGACCGGCTGGGCGGGCCGGCGGCGGAGCCGCGCTGGTGGCCGCGACGACCGCCGACAGGAAGCCAGGGAAACCAGGGTCCGCGACGAGATCGAGCGCCGCTTCCTCAACCAGACACGACCGGCCTTCGACATCGACGCCGGTGACAAACCTACGCATTGCCGAAGACCTCCGATAAACCCGACGGGAACCTTCCGGTCGCCGACCAGTGGACGCGCACTCAGTCCTCCTCGATAATCGCCCGCCAGCCTCGGATCAGTGCTCTCAGTTCAAGCGAGAAAAGCTCGGTCGCGGTTGCATACGTTCCGTCGATGACCCGTCGCAAACCGGCCACCTTTGTCGTCTCGTCCAACTGGAACCTCTCGGCGGGAGACAGTTGCTTTGGATTCATCATCGCGGAGCCGAACGCCAGCATCGCGGCACTCTCGATGATCGGGTAACAGTAGCGTTCCGGCACACCCTCCTTCAGCATCTTTCTCACGATGAACTCACGGGGCAAGTTGTCGAGCGGCGGTGCGGCCGGCCCACCGAGCGTCATCAATGGCGCCGCGTTGGGGTGGGCAACCAGGGCGGCACGGTAGCGGGCAATCGAATGCAGTACGTGCTCCTCCCAGGATTCACTTTCGACTGGTGTGACTATCTCGGTCGCGAAGACGAGATCGACTACTCCGCGCAGAATTTCCTGCTTGTCCGCGAAATGATGGTAGAGCGCGGCCGCGCTGACACCAAGGTCGCTGCCGAGTCTGCGCAGGCTCAGCGCCTTGAGCCCATCACGATCGATGATGTCGAGGGCCTTGGCGATCGCGTCATCGCGATCGACCAGCGGCGCGGTGGGGCGTCCCATACGTCAATGTCCTCCGGCTCCGGACCCTGCGCCGTCATTTGGCGCGACGCTGGCGCCCGTCGCACCCCGGGACCGAAGGCCGCCACACTCCGCACGAGGACAGTATCGGGCATGTTGTACGCACTCGCCGCGACACGTGACCTTCACCTGCGACACACGGCACGACCGGGCAACCCGCGCGACGGCATCGTTCCGGGCCGAACCTCGATCGCGTCGGCGCTCTCCCGCGCGAGCGGCGCCGGTTCCTGGTCGAAACTGTTATGAGGGGAGGTAGCGTTCCATCATCGCCGCACCCCATTCCGCGTGGCTGTGGGGCAGGTCGCCGACCGGAGCGGTCGGAATCACCGTCAGGTTGTCGTACTGGTAGTCGGCAGGCAGCGTGATCGCGGCGACGATCGCGTCCGCCACTCTTGCCGGCGTCATCAGGCCGGTGTGGCGCAACAGGCCTCGTCGGAACCACAGCTCGTTAGCCGACTGGATACGGCCGCTCTCGCGCTCGGTGGTGCTGAAATCTGTGCCCATAGTCTCGCCGCAGCGCAAGGTGGTGACGCGGATGCCGGTTCCTTCCAGCTCCATGCGTAACGTCCTGGCGGCATGCTCCAGGCCAGCACTCGCCGCGGCGTACGGAAGGTGAAGCGGCCATGGTTGCGCGCCGGCGAGCGACGTCATGAAGAGGATGTCACCGCCGACGCCGGCCGCGCGTAGCCCCCGGATCGCCCGGCCGGCCACGTACAGCCCACCGATCAGCTTTGTCGCGACCTCGCGGTGTATCTCGTCCGGCGAGAAATCCTCAAGGGGGCCGTACCGTGCCGTGGCGGCATTACTGACAACCGCGGCCACTGTACCGAACGTGGCCTCGGCAGCGTCGAAGAACTGCTCAACGGACTCGCCATCCGTCACATCAAGCCGGTGCGTCAGACAGGAGCCGCCCTCCTTTTCGACGATTGCCGCAGTCTCCGCCAGCTTGGCCTCCCGCCGCCCGCCCACGACGACTCTCCACCCGAGAGCGGCGAACTTCTGAGCGGCCGCCTGGCCGATTCCCGTACCTCCTCCGGTGATCACGACGGTGCCAGGGGTCGCGCCGGTACTTCCATTCATCTCATACTCCTTACTGTCTTGAAAAAGTCGAACAGGGCAATGACTGGCCGAACGCCGTGGGTGGCTGTCAGGAGGCGGGAGCCACCCGCCGGCAGGTGGCCGGTCGCAGCCGTCGCACCAGCGGCACGAGGGCTGGATCCGACGCTCGCACCCCGGCCTCCTCTGATCACGGCGGTCGAGCCTGCGACACGGGATCAGGGTTCGGTCCACGCCCGACGCGGATAATTTAACATCGTTAAGTTGGTGCGGTATGGTCCGGATGCCCGTCACGGCGGCGAGGGGTCAGGACGGGTGGCGGAACCACTGGGCGTCGGCGAACGCCTGTTCCCGCCGCGTTCGACGCCGAGCCTCCGACGGCGTCAGGTCGGCGGCCACCGCCCGGGCGAGGGCGCGACTGAGAGGGCATCAAGCGTGACGGTCAGCGGTGGCAGCGAGCTCTACTACGACCCGTTCGACTTCGAGATCGACACCGATCCGTACCCGGTCTGGCGACGGATGCGCGATGAACAACCGCTCTACTACAACGAGTTGTACAAGTTCTACGCGCTGAGCCGGTACGAGGACGCCTCCGCCGCGCTCACCGACTGGCAGACCTACCGCTCCGGGCGAGGGTCCATCCTCGAGGTCATCCGGGCCAACATCGACATACCGTCCGGCATGATCCTCTTCGAGGACCCGCCGCGGCACGACCTGCACCGCGCACTGCTCGCCCGCGTCTTCACGCCGAAGAAGATGCTCGCCCTCGAGCCCAAGGTCCGGGAGTTCACCGCCCGTTGCCTCGACCCGTTCGTCGGGTCTGGCACGTTCGACTTCGTCGCCGACCTGGGCGCCCAGATGCCGATGCGCACCATCGGATACCTGCTCGGCATCCCGGAGAGCGACCAGGAGGCGATCCGCGATCGGCAGGCCCGGAGCCTGACCGGGGGGCAGGAGTCCGCGGACCTCTACCAGGCCGTGACGGTGGACAGTTCGATGTTCGTCGACTACATCGACTGGCGCGCGAACAACCCGTCCGACGACCTGATGACCGAGCTGCTCGCCGCCGAGTTCACCGACGAGACCGGAACCGTCCGAAAGCTGACCCGCGAGGAGGTCCTCACCTACGTCACCCTGCTCTCCGGCGCCGGGAACGAGACGACCACCCGCCTGATCGGCTGGACCGGCAAACTGCTCGCCGAACACCCCGACCAGCGCCGAGAACTCGCCGCCGACCGGTCACTGGTCCCGAACGCGATCGAGGAGATCCTCCGCTACGAGGCACCCTCACCCATCCAGGCCCGCTACGTGGCCCGCGACGTCGAACACCACGGCCAGACCGTCCCCGCCGGCAGCATCATGACCCTGCTCAACGCCTCCGCGAACCGCGACGACCGGCACTTCCCCAACGCCGACCAGTTCGACATCCACCGCAGGATCGACCGCCACCTCAGCTTCGGCTACGGCATCCACTTCTGCCTCGGCGCCGCCCTCGCCCGGCTGGAGGGCCGCGTTGCCCTCGACGAGATCCTGAAGCGCTGGAGTGAATGGGAGATTGATTCGGAGAACGCCACGATGGACCGCACGTCGACGACCCGTGGCTGGAAACGTCTACCTGCCTTCCTCGTCTGATGCCCCCGCGCCCCCGCGGGCAGGCGTGGGCATTGTGCCGGCGCTTGCCGAGCCTCCAGGAGGCGCCGGCTCTCCCTGGGAATCACCTGACGAAGCCCTACTAGCTAGGCGGTCGCAACCGTGGACCTCAGCCCATCCGCCGATCAGTCAGCACTGCGCGACAGCCTTGTTCAACTCCTGGAGAAGGAGTCGACGACAACGTCCGTGCGGGCGTCGGAACCGCTCGGCTTCGACGCGAACCTGTGGCGGAAGGTGACCCAGTTAGGCATCTCCACGATCGGAGTTCCGGAAGCCCGGGGCGGCGGCGGAGGTGGCCAGCTCGACGTCGCCATCGCGGCCGAGTGCTTCGGAGCGCACCTGGCGGCCGTTCCCCTCGTCGAGGCAGCCGTCGTGAACGACCTGCTGATGACCTTGGACGCGACCGATCCGTCCGCCGCGGCGCTGGCCGCTGAGGTCGTGGCCGGCGACCTGCTCGGAACAGTGGCGCTGCACCCGGCAGCCGGTGGCCTCGCCCGGCTCGTACCGGCCGGAGCGATCGCCAACCTGGTGATCGCGCTGGATGGGGACCGTCTCGTCGCCAGACGACGGTCGGATCTTGGACCTGACCGGCCTGGGCAGCCGATCCCGAACCTCGGGTCTCTACCGTTGGGCCACTGCGACCTGCGCGGCGGCGAGGTCACCGTGCTCGCTGACGGCGATCTGGCGGTGGCGCTGCACCGGCGGGCGGTGAGTCGCTGGAAGGCACTGACCGCCGCGGCCCTCGTCGGGCTGGGGCGCAGGGCCCTGGAGATCGGGATCGACTACGTCCAGCAGCGCCGCGCGTTCGGGATCACAATCGCCAGTTTCCAGACGATCCAGCACCGGCTGGCCGACAACGCGACCGCGCTTGACGGGGCACGGCTGCTGGCCTTCGAAGCGTCCTGGGCAGCGGACTCGAACCGCCCCGACGCCGAGCGGCTGGCGACGATGGCGTTCCTGTTCGCCTCGGAAACCGCCTTCAGGACGGCTTCGGAGAGTCTCCATTTCCACGGAGGCTACGGCTACACCCTCGAGTACGACATCCAGCTGTACTTCCGCCGGGCCAAGGCCTGGCCCGCGCAGGCCGGCGATCCCCGCGCGCAGTACGCCGACCTCGCTCGCCAGCTCACCGAACTGGACGGTTTCTGACGTGGACTTCTCCGTGACCGACGAACTCGCCGCGCACCGCGATGCCGCCCGGCAGTGGGTCGTCGAGAACGTCCGTCCCGCGTGGGTGGACGAGCAGTACCAGACGGGCGTCCACCAGACCATGGAGCTCCATCGCCTGCTCGCGCGGGACGGCATCCTCGGCGCGGGCTGGCCCGCGGCCCACGGCGGCACGGAGGTCGTGCCCCAGTTCGCCCGAGCCCTGCACTCGGAGATCTCCCGCTTCGGTCTGGCGGCCGACGGCTGGTCGACGACGCTCATGGTCATCAACACGATCGACGAGGTCGGCACCGAATCCCAGAAGCGGGAGTACATCGGCGGCGCGCTACGCGGCGAGGTACTGATCGCCCTCGGCTACACGGAGCCGGAATCCGGGTCCGACGTGGCGGCCGCGAAGACCACGGCGGTTCGGAACGAGGCAGGCTGGGTGATCAACGGCCAGAAGCTGTTCACGAGCACCGCCCAGTGCTGTAGCCACGTCTTCGTGCTGGCCCGGACCAACTCCGCGGTTCCGAAACATCGAGGGCTGTCCCTGTTCCTGGTCCGAACCGACGATCCCGGCTTCGACCTGCGACCGATTCACACGCTCGGCGGCCAGCAGACGTGTGCCACCTACTACTCGGACGTCCAGGTTCCCGACTCGGCCCTCATCGGTGGCGTCGACGACGGCTGGCGCGTCATGAAGGTCGCCCTCGTCCACGAACGCGGCTCCGACAACCTCGAGTTCGTGGAGACGCGGGTGTCCTCTGACCTGGCTCGCTGGGCGCGCGGCCCGCGGGACACGGACGGCACCACCCCGCTGGACGATCCGCTGGTCGCCGAACGGATCGGTCGGATGGCCGTCGACGAGGAGGTCGCGCGCCTCCTGGCCCTGCAGGTCCGCGCGACCTCAGAACGCGGCGAAGCCCCGGCGGTGGAAGGCGCCATGGCGAAACTGTTCCGGACCGAGGCCGCTCAGCGTCACCACAGCGACGCTCTCGACATCCTCGGCGCCGACGGGATACTCGCCCCCGGCGCGGTTGGCGCTCCCGACGCCGGGCTGTTCGAGGCCGGCTTCCGGTCGGCGGTGGTGGAGACCATCCGCGGCGGATCGAGCGAGATCCTGCGAGAGATCATCGCCGAGAGGCGCCTCGGCCTGCCCCGCACCCGTCCCCGGCAATAGCCGGCCTCGCCGGAACGTGCGCAGACCTGTCCGTTCCCTCCACTCCCAACGGCAATCGAGGTGAGGCAAGCATGGTATTCGCGGATACGACGGCCGACACGGGCGTGCTCGACGTGATGGGAAGCGCTCGCGCCATGCGGTGGTTCAGGCCCGATCCTGTCCCGTGGCCCCTGCTGGAGAAGGTCCTGTGGGCGGCCACCCGCGCGACGAACCCGAACAACCTCCAGCCCTGGGACTTCATCGTCGTTCAGGACGCCGAAATACGGGCCCGGCTCGGCAGTCTCATCGCGACTCTGACATCAGGCGGGCCGAGTACTGTCTCGCCCGAACTCGACCCGACCACCCGCAGGACCTACACGGGAGGCCTGCACCTCATCGAGCACTTCGGCGAGGTCCCGGTCATGGTCTTCATCTGCGGAACCCGTCTCGCCCGCGCGGGCTCCGATCGCATGGACCCTATGTACTCGGCCGTGTACGCCGCCGCGCAGAACCTCCTCGTGGCGGCACGAGCCGTCGGCCTTGGCGCGGCCTTTACGACCCTCCACGAGCGAGTCGAGCCGGAGGTGCGCGCAGTGCTTGGGATCCCTGACGGCCGCTTTCTGGGAGTCACGATGCCGATCGGCTGGCCAGCCGGCCCCTTCGGACCGCTGACCCGCAGGCCTCTGGACGAGGTCGTGCACCACGACCACTGGTGATCGACGGTCTCAGGTTCCTCCAGCCGTACTGACCCATCTCGGGGATCGGAGGCTGCCGGTCCGCGGCGTCCGTACCGGGAAGTCCCGCGGTGCGGCCCGCGCCGATGGCCGTGAAGGATTGGCACATGCCTCGTCCGCCCCAACCCCTGCTCGACTACGACTCCGTCGTGGTCACGGCACTGAGGATCATCGATGCGGAGGGGCTGGACGCCTTCAGCCTGCCGCGGCTGGCGCGCGAGATGAACGTGCGCGCGCCGTCGCTGTACCACCACTTCCAGGACAAGGCGGCGATCCTGCGAGCGGTCGCGCGGTCGATCGTGCTGGAGACGCCGCGACCGAGAGAACGCTCGGCCGCGACCTGGATGGAGTTCTTCGTCGAGCAGAGCCTGAACTTCCGCCGGACGGTGCTGCGGCACGCCAATGCGGCTCCTGTCCTGCTCCAGTTCCTGCCCCGCGACGTGTTCACCGAGGTCTATGACGCCTACGCCGCGTTCCTGACCGAGATCGGGATCCCCCTGCACCTCCAGGTACTGATCATGGATGGGATGGACAAGCTCACCCTGGGCGCGGCGCTCACCGAGGCGATCAAGCCTCCGTCCGACCGTGGCGAGGTGTTCCCGCACGTGCATCCAGACCAGGAGCCCGTCCTCTACCGAGCGGTCATCGCGAACGAGCACAGCCCTGAGGAGCTGTGGGCCGAGGCTATCCGGGCGTTCCTGCGTGGGATCGTCGACGAGAACCGGCGGCCGTTGCCGGCAGGCGGACCGGTCGGGGGCTGACGGACCCATTCCCGAGGGATTGGCCCGCGGGAACGGCCCGAGGGAACGGCCCGAGGGAACGGTCAGCCTCCCGTCACCGGGCCGGGATATCGGTTCCGGGCCGGGTGCCACCTCGGCGCTCCCCGGTCAGGTGCCGGGCGTGGCACCGAAGACGGTCGCGCTGACCAGTGGTGCCGCCGGGCCGCCGACCAGCAGCGAGACACCGGCCCCGGTGACCGGGTTCGGCGAACCGCCGCGCAGCTGCCGGACCGCCTCCAGGGCGAGGTTGATGCCGTGGACGAACCCCTCAGCGAGGTTTCCGCCGGCTGTGTTGATCGGCAGCCCGCCGCCGTCGACGATCAGGTTGTCGAGATGGAGCGCCTTCACGGCGGCCGGACCGGGCTCACACAGGCCAAAGTCGATCATCGAGGCGACCGCGGGACCGGTGAAGTTCTCGTAGAGCTGGACGACCTCGACGTCGTCGGGGCCGATGCCCGCGGCGGCCCAGAGCCGCTCGACCATCGCGGGATGAAAACCGGCGCTGGTGTAGGCGGTCTCGTTCTCCAGCGACTCCGACCAGCCCCGGCCGCTGCCCTGAACCCCGGCGAGGATGTAGGCGGGCCGGCCGCGGTAGCGCTCGACGTGCTCGGCCGGGACGACGAGCAGCGCGGCGGCGCCATCGTTCTCCCGCGAGCAGTCGAACAGCCGCAGCGGCGAGGACACCCAGCGGGAGTCGGAGTACGTCCCGGCCGTGAGCGGCTGGCCGTGCGCGATCGCTCTGGGGTTGCGCTGCGCGTGGTGGTAGCCGGCCAGCGCGACGGCCGCCATCGCCTCGGCCGGAACACCGTCGACCTCGAGCATCCGCTGGGTTCGCAGCGCGCAGATCTGCGCGGCGGTGAACAGCCCGTGCGCCGTGTACAGCGGGCCGAGGTGGTGCTGCACGTAGGAGCCCCGGCCGTCGTCGGCCTGGGTGAGCGAGCGGTAGACCGCGACGCACTCCGCCTGGCCGCTGGCCACCGCCGCGGCGGCCGCGTTGACGGCGGCCGCGACCCCGCCGCCTCCCCCGCCGAACACCAGCTGCGAGAACCGGATCTCCTCGACGCCGAGGTTCGCGCCGAGGCGCAGCCCCTCGTTCGAGTCATGGGCGTAGGACGAGAACCCGTCCACCGCCGTTGGGGACACGCCGGCGTCCTCGCAGGCCCGCATGACGGCCATCGCGGCCAGCTGCATGCCCGAATACGGGCTGGTGCCGCGCCGGTAGAACTCCGTCTCGCCGACGCCGACGACCGCGGCGGCGCCGCGGAACCCACGCTCGCGTTCAGTGGGCACGGTCGTCTCCCTCCGTCCGCGCCTCGTCGGCCCGGTCGCGCAGCCGCCACCGAAGGATCCTGCGGTCTTGGTCGCCGTAGGAGACGAACACCCCGTCGACGGCCTGTCCGATCGCCGGGTCGGCCTCGCCAGGGGTCGGTTCCAGCAGGGCGGCCACGCGGACGTCGCCGGCGTGCGGCAGTTCGACGAGGGCGACCACGAACGGCACCCGACCGACCATCGACGCCTCGAAGGGCTGCACCGTCCGGGTCCAGGAGTACACGAAGCCCTCGGCGGCGACGGGCTGGAACACCAGCTCGAAGCCACGGCAGCTCGGGCACAGGTGGCGGGGACCCCAGATCCAGGTCTGGCAGGTGACGCAACGCTGGACCCGCAGCTCGCCGCGGTTCATGGCCTCCCAGTGCTCCGCCTCGACACGGGGGTACTCCTCGGCGAGGAAGACCGGCTCCGGCAGCCGCGCCGGCACGTTGCGGGCCTCGCGGACCCGCCAGGAGCCCTCGTACGCGACCCAGCGAAGGCGTACCTCGCGAGTGTCCGCGCCCCCGCCGACGCAGCGCAGCCGTGTCTCGACGAAGGCCCCCGCGCCGGCGCGGACCTCCGTGACCTCCGCCTGGACCAGCGGGGCGGGCAGGTCGAGCGAACCGAGGATCTGCTGCCAGCGGTCCGGCAACAGATCGGCCAGCACGGCGCCACGGTCAGCGGCCAGCAGTGCGCGTGCGTGTCGCCGCGCCCGCTGTCTCACCTCGTCTAGGTCGGCTGCCGTCGCTCTACTCGTCACCTCGGCGCCGCCCCGCAGGGTCGGCCCACCTACCGTCGACAGGTATCGGGGACCGGCTTCCGGGCCGGGTGATGAGGTCATCGGCCAGTGGCCGGCGGTGGGAAGTTCTCCAGCGCGGCGGCCTTCCAGGCCCCGTCACGCAGCTCCCAGATCGACCGCAGTCCGATCCGCCCCGTGGGGGTGTCGTAGACCGTTTCCCCCACGCACGTCTCACCCTCGGACCCGATTTCCATGATCGTATACGCGTCCACCTTGCGGGGAACCGTGACGCCTTCGAAGATCCGCGGCAGGTTGACCATGTCGGCGAGGACGGCCTCGAGGTCACCCGCGAGGACGAGCTCGACATGCCGTCGGTAGAGCGCCTCGAATTCCGTGGGATGCGTCGGCATCGGTCCTGACCTCCTCGCGTCGGGTCGGCTGTGACCTTTAGGTAACGCGGTCACGCGAAGAGGTGCTCCATGTCCTGCGTGAGGTTGATCGTCTTGAGCTCGTAGTAGGCCTGCAACGCCTCGGGGCCGGTATCGCGCCCGACGCCCGAGCACTTCACCCCGCCGAACGGTGCCTCTGTGTTGTAGGTGAAGGAGTTGACGCTGAAGGTCCCGGTCCGGACCCGGCGTGCCACGTCCGCGGCCCGCTGGGGGTCGGTGGTGAACACCGCCCCGTGCAGGCCGTAGTCCGAGTCGTTGGCGATGGCCACCGCCTCGTCGACCGTGTCGTAGGGAAGCACCACGACGACCGGCCCGAAGATCTCCTCGCGGGCGATGCGCATCGCGTTGTCCGCGTTCGTGAAGACCGTCGGCTGGACGTAGCAGCCGTGCTCCAGGCCCGCGGGTACCCCGCCGCCGGTCGCCACGGTGGCTCCCGCGGACCTCCCGTTCTCGATGTAGGACAGCACACGGTGCTGGTGGCGTCGGGACACCAGCGGCCCCATCGTGGTGGACGGGTCGAACGGGTTTCCGACGACGAAGGACTCGGCCGTCGCGACGAGCGCGCCGACGATCTCGTCGAGGCGGCTGCGAGGGACGAGCACCCGGCTGTAGGACGCGCACACCTGCCCGGTGTTGAAGAAGGACCCGATCGCCAGCCCGACCATCGTCGTCGCAATGTCCGCGTCGTCGAGCACGATCGCCGCGGACTTTCCCCCCAGCTCCAGCGTCAGCCGCTTGAAGCTCGCGCCGCACTCCGTCGCGATCTCCCGGCCCGCCATCGTGGAGCCGGTGAAACTGACCTTGTCGACCTCCTGGTGCGCGACGAGGGCCCGGCCCGTGTCGCGGTCGCCCGTGAGGTAGTTGAACACCCCGGCCGGAACTCCGGCCTCGACCAGCGCCTCCGCGATGAAGAACCCGTCCAGCGGCGTCTCCTCGGCCGGTTTGTAGACCACGCTGCAGCCGGCCAGCAGAGCAGGAACGATCTTCGAGATCGCCATGTTGAACGGGCCGTTCCACGGCGCGATCGACGCGACGACACCGACCGGTTCCTTCACCACGGCCGCCGGGCCATACACCGTATTCCGCACCTCGCTCCGCGGGTCCTTCTTCGCGACGTCGAGGAAGTACCTGCCCGTGGCGAGAGCGCCAGGAATCTGCACTCGCGCGATCGAGGTCGGCAGGCCCATCTCCGACGTCACCAGTCGGCCGATCTCGTCGAGATTCGACTCCAGAAGAGTCATCGCCGCGTCGAGCACCTCGGCGCGTTCCTCGACCGACCTCGTCCGCCAGGTCCCCTCGTCGAACGAGCGCCGGGCCGCCATCGCCGCGGCGTTGATCTCATTCACGGTGGCGTCGGGTGCCTCGCCGATCACCTGGCCCGTCGACGGCGACGTCACCGGAATACGACTCGACGATTTCGACGTGCGCCACTCACCATCGATCAGCAGCCGATCACGGGTGATCACTTTTCGTCCCTCTCCAAAGAAGCGTGCGAGGCGTGTGCTGACGGCGCCGTATTGTGTGCCCGCTTCGAGCCCTCCACGGGCACACCGTCCAGCCCGCCGGGGACCCGCCGGGGAACGCGAGTAGCGGGCGGCCTTCACGCCTACCTCGCGGTCACCGTCCACCCACCGGACTATCGTCGACGAGCGATACCCTACAACTATTAGGCTTGACGTGTCCAGCGTCACGTCGAGGGCGCGCACATGTCAGGAGCGGAGCTGAGACCAGCCCGTCGGACCGCTCGCCGCGAGTGACGGCCACCCCGCCCGACCTCCGGGGATGAGGTGTACAGTCGCCGCCGCCTCACGATCACCGGCGACGGCCAAAGGACGGCCAGCGCCAATTGACACACGACGACGCACCGGCTTCGAGCCCGTCCGGAGCAGGTTTTGACGTGGCCAAAAGGAGACCTTTCATGTTCTTACGCAGTCGATCGTTGGCGCGAACGGCCACGTTGGTCGCCGCCGCCAGCAGCCTGGCCGTGCTGAGTGCCTGCGACGGCCCAGGAGGCGCCGGTGCGCGCTCGGCCGCGTCGTCGTGCACGGCGCCAGGGGTAACCAGGACAGAGGTAAAGGCCGGGCTTCTGTTCAGCGACAGCGGGGCCGGCCAGTCCGCTTTCGGGGCGTACCGCGGCGGGGTGGACGCCCGCCTTGGAATCGCCAACGCCGCCGGCGGGATCGACGGCCGCACAATCGTGTACAGCTGGCGCGACGACTCCTCCGACCCGGCGCAGAACCTCGTCGGGGCGCAGAACCTGGTTCAGGCGGACGGAGTTCTCGGCCTCATCGAGGGAACCACCGTGGCCGCCGGCTCCGCGCAGTATCTGGACGGCGAGGATATTCCGGTCGTCGGGGTCGGCGGGGAGATCGCCTGGACCGAGCACGCCAATATGTTCGCGTGGAGCTACTACACCACCAGGACTGGTTCCAACAGCGTCTGGGGGGACTTCATCCGCAGCCAGGGCGGTACGCGCGCCGTGCTCATCAACTCGGCCGCGGGGGACGCCACCCAGAACTTCCACCGCCAGCTCTCGGAAAGCCTCGAGTCGGCCGGCGTTCACATTGACCAGACCTTCGACGTCACGGCTGGAATGACGAACTTCGATTCCCTGGCCCAGCGCATGAAGGCCGCGCACATCGACACGCTCACGGGCTCCGTCTTCCCGGACGCGCTCGCGCGGATTCTGCCGGCCGCACGCGCGGCGGGGGTCAACCTCAAGGTCGTACTGGCCCCGTTGGGCTACGACCCGACGCTTCTCACGTTGATCGGCCCGGCCCTCGCGCACACGGTCATGTACCTCGACTTCGTGCCGTTCGAGCTGAACACCGCCGCGCACAGCCAGCTGGTCTCCGCGATGGAGACCTACGCGCCCCAGGTCCAGCCCCCGGCGCAGGAGAGCGCCGCGTTCGGCTGGCTGTCCGCGGACATGTTCCTGCGCGGCCTGCAGGCCGCCGGTCCATGCCCCACCCGCGAGTCCTTCATCCGTGGTCTGCGCGCGGTTCGTGACTACGACGGAGGCGGACTTCTTCCGCATTCGGTCGACTTCGCCGTCAACCGTGGCCAGCTCAGCAGCTGCTGGGACTTCGTGCGCGTCAGCGACGACGGCAGCCGGTTCATCCCGCTGCAGCCCGTCGCCCGCTGCGGGAACCCCCTCACCTAGCGCGGTCTCGGGCGCTCGCGTCGACGGCGGCCGCAGGCCGAGCCAGCTCGCCGGCCGGGAGCGGGCTCTCACCGGTCGCGGTAGGTCGCGGGCCGTTTCTCCAGGAACGCCCCCACCGCCTCCCGGTGGTCCTCGGTCATCCCGGCGAGGGCCTGGGTCCGGTCCTCCAGCGCCACCGCGGCCCGCAGACCACCGACCTCCTGGTTCGCCCACAGCAGCTCCTTGGTCTGCCAGACCCCGAACGGGCTGAGCTCCACGATCGCGCTGGCCCGCTCCAGCGCCGCGTCGAGGAGCTCCTCGTCCGGGACGACAGCGCTGACCAGCCCGATCCGCTCGGCCTGCGCGGCGTCCAGCGATCCGCCGGTCAGCAGGAGGTCGGCGGCTCGGGCGAACCCGATGGCGCGGGGCAGCAGCCAGCTCACGCCGATGTCGCACCCGGACAGGCCGCGCCGGATGAAGGACGCGTGGAAGGACGCCGACCGCGCGGCCAGCCTGAGGTCACACAGCAGCGAGATCGACAGCCCGGCCCCGGCCGCCGGGCCGTTGACGGCGGCGATGATCGGAGCCCGCACCCGGCGGAAGTCCTCGACCAGCTCGGACACATGCCGCTGTCCCCGCAGCCCGGACTGGGGCCCGCCTTCACCGTGCTCCGGCGAGCCGGGCAGGTCGCCATAGCCGTTCAGGTCCAGGCCCGCGCAGAAGGCCCGGCCGGCGCCCGTGAGCACCACCGCGCGCACCCGGGCGTCGTCCTGAATCCCGCGCAGCACGTCCCGAAGCCGCTGGATCAGCTCCGCGGTGATGGCGTTGAGCACCTCAGGACGGTTGAGCCGGATCAGCCTGATGCCGGGCCGCGGTTCCTCGATCTCGATCACGGTGTCAGCCATCGCCCTGGTTCCTTCCGCCCGCCGATCCCGTGACAGCCCTCAACGCAGCAGGTCCCGGCTGATGATCTCCTTCATGATCTCGTTCGTGCCGCCGTAGATCCGCTGCACCCGGGCATCCATGAACGCGCGGGCGATCGGGTACTCGGTCATGTAGCCATAGCCACCGTGCAGCTGGACGCCGGCATCGATGACCTTCCACTGCACGTCGGTGGCCCACCATTTCGCCTTCGCCGCGTCCACCGCGGACAACGCCCCGGCGTTGAGCTGGCGGACGCAGCGGTCGAGATAGGCCCGCGTCACCTCGACCTGCGTACGCAGCTCGGCCAGGGTGAAACCGACGGTCTGGAACTCGGCGACGGCCTTGCCGAACGCCCGCCGCTGCCGTACGTACTCCACCGTCCAGCGCAGCGACGCCTCCGCCGAGCACTGCGCCGCGACCGCGATTCCTAGCCGTTCGCGTGGGAGGTTCTCCATCAGCGACCGCAGGCCCGCGCCGGCACTGCCCAACAGGTTGTCCGCGGGCACCTCGACGTCGTGGAAGAACAGCTCGGCGGTGTCCTGCGCGGCCAGTCCCACCTTGTCCAGCTTGCGGCCCCGCTCGAAACCGGGCATGCCGCGTTCGACGACGAAGAGGCTGTAGCCGCCGGCGCCTTCCGCCGGGTCGGTCCTGGCGAACACGATCACCAGATCGGCGGTGATCCCGTTGCTGATGAACGTCTTCGACCCGTTCAGCAGCCAGCGGTCCCCCTTGCGGACCGCCTGGGTGGCGATCCCGCGCAGGTCGCTGCCGGCCTCCGCCTCACTCATCGCGATCGCGCTGATCGTCTCGCCCGACGCGAAGCCCGGCAGCCACCGCGCCTTCTGTTCCTCGGTGGCCTGCGCGAGCAGGTAGCCCAGCACGATGTCGTCGTTGACCGCGAACGCCGACTGCAGGGCCGCCGCCCCCACGTCCGCGATCTCCTCCGACACGACGAAGCGGAAGCGGTAGTCGTTCACGCCCGCCCCGCCGAACCGCTCCGGAACCGCGAGGCCGACCAGTCCGGCGGCCCCCGCCTTCGTCCAGGTGCCGCGGTCGACCTCGCGCCGCAGATCCCAGTCACCGAGGCGCGGCACGACCTCCAGTCGCATGAACTCCCTGGCCGTCGTCCGGTAGGCCTCGTGATCCGCCTCGTAAAGGTCCGTCTCCATGAACGCTCCTGCGCAGGTGGTGAATCTCGCCGCATGACGCGAGCAACCTCGAGGTCGGCGAGGGGATGACTGTGCCGGACCGGTCACGACCGGCCCGGCGTCCGGATGACTCCCGCTACGCGAGCCCGTAGACGGTCTGCGTGACGAGATATGCGTCCAGGCCGTCAGGGCCGAGCTCGCGGCCGAGTCCGCTTGCCTTCACGCCTCCGAAAGGTGCGGCGAGGTCGATGACGTAGTCGTTGAGGCCCACGGTCCCGGTCTCCAGCCGGCTCGCGAGCGCCAGCGCGTCGCCCTCGCCGCCGCCCCAGACGGTCGCGGCCAGGCCGAAGTCCGAGTCGTTCGCGATCGCCACGGCGTCGTCGAGCCCGTCATACGGCAGGACGCACAGCACCGGGCCGAAGATCTCCTCGCGGGCGACCGCGGCGGCGGGCGGAACGTCGGCGAAGACGGCCGGGCGCACGAAGTTGCCCGGACCGGGGACCGGCTGGCCACCGACGACGAGCCGCGCGTCACGCCGACCGGACGCGATGTGTCCCAGCACCCGGTCGCGTTGGGCCGCGCTGGCCAGGGGTCCGATCTGGGTCTTCGGGTCGAGCGGGTGGCCGATCGCGTAGCCGGCGACGACGTCGCTCACCCGGTCGACGACCTCGGCGTAGCGTGCCCGCGGAGCGAGGATGCGGGTACTGGCGTGGCAGGTCTGGCCCGAGTTCGGCAGGCATACGTCCAGCAGCTTCCTGGTGAGGACATCGAGGTCCAGGTCCTCGGTCAGGATCGCGGCGGACTTGCCGCCTAGCTCGAGCGTGACCGGGCGCAGCAGCTCGCCACAGGTCCTGGCGATCGCCCGGCCGGCCGCCGTCGACCCGGTGAACGCGACCTTGTCGATCCCGGGATGACCCACGAGGTACGCGCTGACCTCGCGGTCGGCCGCCACGACGTTGAGCACCCCCGGCGGCAGTCCCGCCGCCAGCGCGGCCTCGGCGTAGACCCGGGCGTCCAGCGGCGTCTCGGGCGCGGTCTTGAGCACGACGGCGCACCCGGCCGCGAGTGCCGGGGCGAGCTTCATCGCCGCCAGCGACTGTGGATAGTTCCACGGGACGACAGCGGCGACGACGCCGACGGCCTTGCGCTCCACCGCCGACCTGCCGCCGGACAGGGCGGGTCGGAGCTCCTGGAACGCCAGGTCGCCGATCAGGCCCGCGTAGTAACGGAAGATCGCCGCTGGCGCGTAACCGTTGGCGAGAATCGACAACGAGATCGGCATGCCGTTCTCGCGGGACACCAGCTCGGACGTCGCCCGCGCATGGTCCTTCAGATAGTGGGCCATCGCCGTCAGCCGTTCGGCGCGTTCGGACGGGCTCGTCGCGGACCAGGCGGGACGGGCAGTGCACGCCGCCTGGACCGCGCGGTCGACGTCCGCGCGCCCGCCGAGCCGGACCGCGGCGATGACCTCGTCCGTGGCGGCGTCACGGACGACCCGTTCGTCCCCTGCTCCGATCGCCCACCTCCCGTCGACGAACAGGTCCTCGCCGTGGGTCATCCCAGCCTCCGTTTTCCAGTCAGAGCACACGGCTCGGCCGCCGGACGCGCGGCGTGGCTATCAGGGCGACCAGCGCGTCCGCGGTCAGGAGACGAGCCGGCCCAGCTCACGACGGAAGACCTGATTGGCCAGCTCGTTTCGTCCGAGCAGCATGCCGCCCGCGTCCGCGCTTTCCAGTCCGGCCTGCGAGCTGCGCAGCAGCGGGAAGTCCTCGGCGTGAAGAACATCCAGCAGGATCTGCCAGTTCTTGTCCCAGAGCTTCGTCCATGTCTCCTCGGACATGCCGCTCGCCGCCACCGGCGGCACCAGCAGTCGCATCTCCATGCGGCTGCGGCCCGGGTCCTTCGGGTGCGGACGGAACGTCAGGAGCTCGAAATGGTCGGGCTGGCGCAGCAAAGTGCTGTTGGGCAGCAGAAAATGCGTCTCGGTGACGTGCGGGGCAAGGCTGGTCCCATTTGGGTCCTCATCGAGCCAGCGGTCGATGGACTTTCGTGGCGCGATGAACCGACAGTGCCGGCCGAAGTCCTCCGCCGCCATCACGTTCGTGTGGATGTGCCTCGCTGCGGTATTCGCGTGGGCGTACTGGATGTGATAACCGTCCAGGAAGGCGTCCTGCATGATCTTCCAGTTGACCGGCTCGTCGAACCCCTCGGCACGGTAGCAGACAAGATCCGGCAGGCCATAGCCGCCAAGAATCTCGTCCATGGGAGAGCCGAGCCAGGCCGCGACGTCGATCTGCTGGGTAGCGTCGTCGACCAGCCAGACGAAGCCGTGGCGCTCCTCGCAGGGCAGCTCCACGAGGCCGTAGTGCGCGCGGTCCACCTCGCCGAACGTCGCGTCTCGCGTGATCGCCCGCAGGGAGCCGTCCGTGCCGTAGGCCCACCTGTGGTATCCACAGGAGAACACTCGGCAACTACCCTTCTCCTGCTCTTCCAGCAATGCCCCGCGGTGCCGACACAGATTCACGAAGGCCTTCACCACGCCGTCGGCCTGCCTGACCACGATGACTTTGTTGCGTGGCATCTGCAGCGTGACAAAGTCACCGGCACGCGCCACCTCGGAGCCGTGCGCGACGATCGAGGGAACTCTGCCGAACACCAGGTTCCGCTCACGCACGGCAAGCTGCGGGTCCGTGTACTCGACGGCGTCGAATGGTGTCACAACGTCGAACTCGTCGGTCGAACCGTTGCGCAGATGCTCCAACGCCCGCCCGATCCGGGTCTCCCGCGGCGCCGTCAGCTGGGTCATGCCCGCCTCCCTGGTCCCGAAGGCCCGCAATGTTCACCACCCGGGCGTTCGATCCTCAGCCTAACACTTTTAGGTTGAAGCGACAGACCCAGCCGAAACCACGCCGGGAGGGACCGTCAACAATGCCGCCGGACTATGACGCCGGTCACACCCGGACACGCCAGCCGAGATGCGGCGCGCGCCCGTAGTGGCGGAGTACTGCCATAATCTGGGCATGTCCCGTCAGTCCGCGCCCTCTCTGACCCGCCAGGCGATCGTCAGGACTGCGTTGGCGATGGTGGAACGGGACGGCTACGCGGCGTTCACGATGCCCCGGCTCGGCGACGAGCTTGGGGTGCGGACGGCGTCGCTCTACCATCACTTCCGCGACCGCGCGGACATTCTGACCGAGATCGCCCGGACCATCGTCCTGGAAACCGACCTGCCACGTATCGCGCCGGCCGCTCACTGGACCGAGTACTTCGTGACACTGGCCGTCAACTTCCGGCGCACGATCCTGCGCCATCGCAACGCCGCTCCGATCCTCCTGCAGTTCCTGCCCCGCGACGTCCTCACGCCGCTCTACGAAACGGCCGCGCAGGTGCTGGACCAGGCTGACGAACTGGCGCCGTCCAGCCGCATCCTCGTCCTCGACGGAATGGACCGGATCGGGCTGGGTTCCGCGTTGCTCGAGGCGGCGGCCTCCCCCGAGGCCGACGGACCGTTCCCGAACGCGTCCGCCGAGTCCCAGCCGACGCTGACCGCGGCGCTCAGGCACAACGCGCTGGACGCGGAGCAGCTCTTCGTCGAGTCGATCCGCGCCTTCCTCGCCGGCGTGCTCGCGAGCCAGGAAGCACGCGGCGGCTGACACCGTCAGGCACCGGCTCGCATCGCGACGTCGCCCGGCCGGATCCCGCCAGAGGCCGCCGGGCGCACGGCACGGTCGTCGGGAGCTGGCTGCAGCACACCGGCGTGCACGAGCTCGTCGATCTGGTCGTCGGCCAGGCCGAGGACCGAGGCACAGATCTCCCGGGTGTGCTCGCCCTGAAAAGGGGCTGGGCTCAGGTCCGGGTCGGGAATGCTGGAGAACCGCGCGACGCGCGCGTTCGCCGGCATCGGCACCGGCAGCGCGTCGTGCCGCAGCGTCGCGAACGACTCCCGCTCGACCAGCTGCGGATCGGTGAGCTCTTCGGGCAGACGCAACATGACCCCCGCCGGGACGCCCGCGGCCTGAAGCTTCGTCATCACGTCCCGCGGTGGATGCCGCCTTGTCCAGGCGGCCACGACGGCGTCCACCTCGGGCCGCCGACGGGCACGTGCCGCCGCGGTGCGGAAGGCCGGCGCGTCCGCGAGATCCAGGCGACCGACGACCTGGCAGAGCCGCAGCCAGTCGTCGTCACCACGGACGGACACGACGCACCATTCGTCCTCTCCGGCGCAGGGGTACACGCCGTCTGTCGCGTCGTCCGCGGCCAGGTGCGCACTGGCGCCCGGCTCCGGTCCGCCTTCGCCGACGAGCGACTGTGCCGCGAGCCGTGCGCCCAGCGCTACCAGAGCGGCGTCCGCCTGCGCACTCGTGACCGTCGCGCCGTGCGCGACGCCGCCGGCCGCAGCCGAGCGGAGGCGGCCGATCAGCGCGGCGAGCAGCGCGATGGCCGAGGCATACGCCGCGACATGGTCGGGATACACCGTCGAGCCGTCGCAGTAGGCGTCGTCGGAGCCCGGTACCCGCCACAGCGCCGAGACACCGGCGGAGGCTCGCACCAGCGGGCCGTACCCCATCCGTGCGTTCCACGGCCCCTCGCCACCGAAGGCGCTGCTGTCCGAGACGATGACCCCCGGGTTGATCGCGGCCAGCGCGTGGGGTGAGGCACCGAGCGCCTCCAGCGTGCCCGGCTTGAAGTTCGCGAGCACGAGGTCGGAACGCGCCACCAGTACCCGAAAGATCTCGGCACCGCGCGGGTCCCGCAGGTCGAGACCGAGGCTGCGCCTGTTGCGGTGGCCCCAGGCGAAGGAGGCGCTCATCGCGGCGCCGCTGCGCGACTGGCGCAGCCCGTCCGGGAACGCGGCGTTCTCAATCTTGATCACATCGGCGCCCTGGTCGGCGAACAGCCGGCCCAGCTCGGCGCCGAACACGATGACCCCGAGATCGAGCACGCGGATACCCGCCAACGGCCGGACCGGCCTGACTCCCGCGCCAGCCGCGGCACCCTGCCGGCGGACGGCCGGTGCGTCCGCGGCGGGCGCCGCAGCTCCCGCCGCGGCGCCGAACACGAGGTCGTTGTGCTCGCCCGGAAGCGGTGCGCGCCGACGGAAGCCGGCACGCTCGCCGTCGACCCGGACGTAGCCCGACGGGATCCTGGCCCGGGTGCCCGGCGCGACCTCGACGTCGACCAGCGCGCCGGTGACGGCGAACTGCTCGGTGGCGAGCACCTGCGCCGGGGTGAGCACCGCGGCGATCGGGATCCCACGCCGAGCGCCCTCGGCCACCAGCTCGGAGCAGGGCCGGTCGCGAAACAGCGCCGCGATCCGTGGATGCAGCCGGTTCGCGGCCCGGAACCGGGCGGGGATCGTGTCGAAGCGGGGGTCGGCGAACTCCGGCGGCTCCCCCAGCCAGCCGAACATCGCTCGCCACTGCCGCTTCGCGAGCAGGCAGAGCCGGACGTGGCCGTCGCGCGCGGCGAACACCGGATAGAAGTCGGCCGCGTCCGGGCGGTCGCGCGGGAAGTCCTCCGTCCGGCCGGCGGCCGCCGTGCCCTGCGTGCCGAAGGCCGGGTCGAAGCCGTGCACGACGGCCTCGAACGCGGCCAGGTCGACCAGCTCTCCGACGCCGGTCCGCAGCCGTTTGACATAGGCGACGAGCGCGGACCAGGCCGCGAGCACCGCCACCGTCGACGCCACCAGCCCGTCCGGGGGCAGCAGCGGCGCCTCGCCGGGGCGCCCGGACCGCGACAGCACCCCGCCGAGCCCGGCCAGCACCGCCTCGGTCGCCGACCAGCTCCGGTAGGGACCGGTCTGCCCGAAGCCGGTCACGGACACGACGACCAGGCCCGGGTTGCCCGCGAGCAGGTCCCGCGGCCCGAGTCCGAGCGCGTCGAGGTGCCCGGGCGGCGCCGACTCGACGACGATGTCCGCCCGGGAGACCAGTTCGCGCAGCCGGTCCCGGCCGGCCGGGGTCGCGAGGTCGAGCGCGACGCCGAGCTTGTTCGCGTTGCGCAGCAGAAACGGAAGGCTGGCGCCGGGCCCCGGCCCGGCCCGGCGGGAGGCCGCGCCGCCCGGCGGCTCGACCTTCACGACCTCGGCGCCCAGGTCCGCGAGATACCGGCCGCACCCGTCGGCCAGGCCGTCGGTCAGCTCGACGATCCGCACACCCGTGAGTGGAAGGGTCATGTGCTCGTCTCTCCGCCGCCGGCTCCCGGGGTTTCGGACGCCACTCCGGCCCGTGTCGAGACCGGCTCACCCGGCCGCGACGCGACCGCGAACGCCGGGAGCACCTCGCCGGCCGGCACCGCGAGCGGCTCGCCCGACCGGACGAAGCGAACCTCGACCTCGGTCCCGGCGCGCAGCCCGGAGGCGTCGGACTCGACCAGTCGCGCCAGCAGCCAGGGCCCCTCGGCGAGCTCCACGACGACGCTGACGTAGGGCACGGCGGCGGCGAGCGACGGCACCGGCGCCTGGTGCACGACCGCCCAGCTGACCAGCGTGCCTCGGCCCGACGCCACGACGTCGTCAAGACCGGCGGAGCCGCAGCTGGGGCAGGTTCTCGCCTCGGGCGCGAGCACGTCACCACTGGCAGGGCACCGGCGGACGAGCAGCTGGCCGCAGGCGGCGGCGTCGAAGAACGACGCGCTCGCGTCGTCCCGCCGGACCGCGGGAAACGCGGGACCCGCGGGACCCACGGCCGAATCCGGCCCGCTCACGACGCGCCCCGGCGCCGGGGGTGCGGACTGAGCACGACGGTCGCGTGGTGCTCCAGGATGCCGCCGTTGCCGCTGACCAGGATGACGTCGTTGCGCGGAGCCTGGCGCTGCCCGCCGTGGCCACGGGCCTGGATGACCGCCTCGGACAGCGGGGTCATCCCCCACATGTAATAGCCGGAGAGCTGACCACCGCCGGTGTTGCACGCGAGCTTCCCGCCCGGGGCGAGCCGGCCGTCGGTCACGAACGGACCGCCCTCGCCCTTGGCGCAGAATCCGTAGTCCTCCAGCGTGACGAGGACGGTGTAGGTGTAGCAGTCGTAGAGCTCGCAGATGTCGATGTCCTCGACGCCGACGCCGGCCATCCGCATCGCCTGGGGGCCGGACCGGGCCGCGGGCGTCACCAGGCCCCAGTCGGAGCCGGCAAGCATGCGACGGGGCTGGTGCGCCTGCCCGTAGCCCCACAGGTGCACCGGAGGCTGGCGGAGGTCCGCGGCGCGGTCGGCGGAGGTCACGACGACGGCCACCGCGCCGTTGGAGACCAGGCAACAGTCCAGCAGACGCAGGGGTTCGGCGATCCAGCGGGACGTCTGGTGCCGCTCGACGGTCAGTGGCTCGCGCATCGCGGCGAGCGGGTTGCCCGCGGCCCAGGCGCGCTGGGCGACGGCGACCTCGGCGAGCTGCTCGCCGCGAGTGCCATAGCGCTCCATGTGCCGGCGTGCGGCCAGCGCGTAGAGGATGTTCGGATTCGTGGCGCCGGAGGCGAGCTGCCAGCCGGCGAGTCCGGCCGGGGTGCCCGCGCCGGCTCCTGGCGCACCCCAGGCCGCTCCCGCTGGGCGCTTCGGTCGCAGGGGGGTGTCCGCGAAGACGCAGGCGACGGTGCTCGCGGCGCCCGAGGCGATGGCCTGCGCGGCCTGTGCCACCATCGCCCCCGCGCTCGCGCCGAACGCGTTGACCTGCGCGAGCAGACCGAGCGGCCCGGTGCTCAGCACGCCCGCGAGGCTGAGTCCGACGTCCTGGCGGAGGCCGCCGCTGACGAGCAGCCCATCGAGGTCGGCCAGGGCCAGGCCGGCATCCGCCAGCGCCAGCCGCACGGCCTCGGCGGCCAGGCTCGTCGACGTGCGGCCGTAGACCTTGCCGAGCTCGGTGATCCCCAGCCCGGCGATGGCCGCCGACTCCTGACCGGTCATCGTCCCTCCCAGCGCGGCTGGCGTTTCTCGGCGAACGCGCGGGCACCCTCGCGCGCGTCACGGCTGCCGAACACCTCGCGCACGGCTTCCGCGTTGATCTTCCAGACCGCGTCGTCCCAGTCGGAGCCGGCCGAGTAGGTCCGATGCACGACGCGCTTGCTCGCCTGTACCGCCAGGGGGGCGTTGGCGGCGATCCGCTCGGCCAGGTCCAGCGCCGCCGCGAGCGCCGTTCCCGCCGGAGCGACCAGGTTGACCAGGCCAAGTTCCAGGGCACGCGCCGCCGGGACGGATTCACCGGCCAGCGTGATCTCGAGCGCGATCTTGAGCGGACTCTGGCGCTGCAGGCGGATCACTCCGCCCGCCGCGGCGAACAGGCCACGGCGGACCTCTGGGAGACCGAGCGCGGCGGTCTCGTCCATCACGGCCAGGTCGCAGGCCAGGACGATCTCGGTTCCGCCCCCGAGGGCGAAGCCGTTGACGGCGGCGACCGTCGGCTTGGCCACCCAGTGTTGGACGAGGCCGGCGAAGCCCCAGTCGGGGTGTTCTGGTGCGTCCACCCGGTTGCCGCTGGCGATCTCCTTGAGGTCGGCGCCCGCGCAGAACGCCCGGCCGGCCCCGGTGACGACGACGACCCGCACGTCCGGGTCGTTCGCGGCCCGTTCCAGGGCGGCACCGGCGGCCGTGGCGAGCGCGGAGTTGACGGCGTTGAGGGCGCCGGGACGGTTCAACGTCACGACGGCGACATGTCCGCGTCGCTCGAAGAGCGCGGCATCCGCGCCGGCTCCGGTCGCGGGGGCGCTGGGGGCCGCGTCGGTCGTCAAGGGTGCGCCTTCCTCGTCGAGGGGCGAGCTGGGTAGGAGGTCGGCGCGGGAGTTCCGGACCGGATCGGGCCTCGTGACATGACGATGAGGTCCCCGCCCACGGTCGGGTCAGAGCGACCATTGAAAACCTACAGGCTATAGGTTAGAAGCGGTTCGCCACGGCCGTCAACAGAATCCTCCGAACGGAGCGCGGCTAGCCGGCGTCGACCAGCAACCTAACCCCAATAGGCTACGGGCGCACCTTATTGTCGATCTCTGTCGACAGCCAGCCCGGCCGGGACACCGCGGACCCTACGGGTCACGAACCGCTCGCCCCAGGTCGGCGCAGCGCCTAGTGTGCCTAGACCACCACGGCCACGACCGCCAACGGGGTGTTGACGGGAGGCGGGCGATCGCTACCCTAAATGTTATAGGCAACTTTCGCCATCATACGCCCGGGCCCTTCCGGTGCTGAAAAACGTTCCCGTGCCGGCAGAGGAGACTCATGGCTACGTCGATCATGTCGGCCTTTGACTGGTGGGCGCGGACCGCGCCCGAACGAACCGCGCTGGTGTTCGGCGAGGACACCGTCAGCTATCGGTTATTAGCCGCGTGGTCGAGCCGGGTCGCCGCCCGCCTCGCGGAGGCCGGCGTCCGCGCCGGTGACCGGGTGGCCGTGGCTGGCGACAACCGCGCGCCCTGGGCCGCCGCCTCGCTTGGTGTGCTGCGCGCCGGGGCCGTGCTGGTTCCCGTCAACCCCCGGCTCGTCGGAGCGGAGGTCCACCGGGTCCTCGGCGACTCGGCGGCCGTCGGCGTCCTCGCCGACGACTCCGTCGAGGTCGCGCTGAAGGACGCGGGCGAGCGCGGCGGCCGGTTCTGGACGATCGGCCTGGACGAGGTGGCGGCCCTGCGGGACGGCCCCGCCCAGGACCACGTCCGGATCGACGTGGATCCGGCCGACCCGGTCGCCGTGCTGTTCACCAGCGGGTCCACCGGCGTGTCCAAGGGCGTGATCTGCACGAACCGGTCGCTGCTCGACATCGTCTTCGAGGCGTCGCTGCGCGAGGACGGGCTTGGTACCGGCGTACGAACCCTGCTGGTACTGCCGCTCTGTTTCACCCCAGGCCTGGTCTACGGGCTGGTGATGACGGGCGTCCTGGGTGGCACCCTCGTGGTGGAGAACGGATTCGACCCCTCGAAGGCCGTGGGCCTGCTGGAACGGCACCGGATCCAGGCCGTCTTCGGTGTTCCCCTGATCTACGAGTCGATGGCCCGGGCACCGGAGTTCGGCGACGCGGACCTCTCCGCGCTGAACTCGGCGATCGTCGGCGGCGCGGCGGTCTCGATGCCGCTTTTGCGGGCCTGGGCGGCGAAGGGCGTCAGCCTCCGCCAGATCTATGGCATGACGGAGGCCGGCGGCGTGGCCACGGCGAACCTTCCCGACGAGGCGCAGACACATCCGGACTCGTGCGGGGTCGGTTCGGTCTTCACCGACCTCAGGGTGATCCGCGCTGACGGCGCCGAGTGCGCGCCGGGCGAGCCGGGCGAGATCGTCGTGCGCGGCCCCGGCGTCACCCCCGGCTACTGGAACGACCCGACGACGACGGCGACCGCGCTGCGCGACGGCTGGCTGCACAGCGGCGATCTGGGTACCCGGGACGAGTCCGGGCGCATCCGGTTCGCAGACCGGCTCAAGGACCTCATCATCTCCGGCGGCATCAACATCTCGCCGGTCGAGATCGAGCTGGTCATCGCTCAGATCCCCGGCGTCGAGGAGGTCGCCGTCATCGCCGCCCAGGATGAGAAGTTCGGCGAGACTCCGGCGGCCATCGTGCGGGTCAGCGCCGAGGTGGACGAGGCGGCGATCGTGGCGGCCTGCGTGTCACAGATGGCCGCCTACAAGGTTCCGCGCTACGTCGTGGTCCGGGAAGCGCCGCTACCGCGACTCCCGAATGGGAAACTCGCGAAACCCGCCATCCGCGCCGAATACGCCGACGTCGAGCGGCGGTACGCCAGAGTCCGCTGAGCCGGGCAACAGGAGGTGATGCGGGCCGAAGACACGAGACGTCTCTCCGGCCCGCATCTACGTTGTGAAGACAATCTCCGGGCGACGGAGCGTTACTGGTTCACCGGCAGTTCTTGCGGCGCCACCACCGCGGGATGCTCGGTCGTCGTGGCCTCCCCCGCGGTGACGCTGTCGACCCGGCGCGGCCGGTCGCGGCCGCGGCCCTGCTGGCGCCAGACCGCGAAGGAGACGGCGATCAGCAACGCGAGTCCGTTGAACATGTCGGGCAGCCACTGGACGCCGGTGACGAGCTGAAGCCCCTTGATTCCGGTCGCCAGCGCGTACAGCGCGATCAGCGTCCCCCACACGTTCACGTGGCCCGGAGTCAGCTGGGTGGAGCCCAGGAAGACGGCGGCGAAGGCCGGGAGCAGCAGCGCACCGCCGAACGTGAGCGACGGTCCCGACAGGGAGGCGTAGAAGACCCCGGCCACGCCGCAGAGGGTGGCCGAGGTGATCAGTGCCAGCCAGGTCCACCGGCCGGTGCGGACGCCGGAGAGCCGGGCGGCCTCCGCGTTGCCCCCGACGGCGTAGAGGTAGCGGCCGGCGGGGGTGCGCGCGAGACCCCACCAGGCCACGACGGCGATGGCCAGCATGTAGAAGACGATGACCTGGAAGCCCAGGACCTCGTGCTGGGTCAGGGAGCCCCAAGCCGTGGAGCTCGGCGGCAGTGGCTGGGCCTGTCCGGCCGTGATGGCCTGGAAGGCACCGATGACGGACGCGCTGCCCAGGGTCGCGATGAACGAGTTGACCCGGCACACCACGACAAGGAAGCCGTTCACGGCACCGATCAACGCACAGAGCGCGACGGTCGCGCCGATCGCGGGCCACATCGGCCAGCCATGGTTGCTCTGCAGAACGGTGACCATGATGGTCGAGAAGTTGACGGTCGCCCCGACGGACAGGTCGTAGGCGCCGCCGGCGAGCGGCACGAGGACGGCGATCGCGACGATCGCGGCGATGGCCTGCTGGGCCGCCACCGCGTGCAACGTCCCCGCCGTCAGGAAAAGCCGTGGGACCCAGATCGCGAAGACCGCGATGAACAGCGCCCACAGGTACAGCCCGCTGAACCTGTCGAGGCCGAGGCCGGGGAGTCGGCGGGAACTCATCAGGTCGTCCTTTCGGCGGCGAGCGCCGCCCTGTTGACCGCGGGAACCGACAGGGCCTCGCCGGAAAGCTCCGCCACCGCGTAACCGCCCCGCAGGACGACCACCCGGTGGCACAACGCCACCAGCTCGTCGACGTCGGCCGAGCTCACGACGACGGCGGCTCCGTCGCCGGCGGCGGCCACGATCTGCTGGTGAATCTGCGCCTTCGCGCCGACGTCGACGCCCTGCGTCGGCTCGTCGAGAAGAAGAACGCGCGGGCGGCACCGCAGCCATTTGGCCAGCAGCACCTTCTGCTGGTTACCCCCGCTGAGGGCGGCCAGCGGGAGGTGAACCGCGGCCGCCGGCCGGACATCCAGCTTCGCGAACCAGGTTCGGGCCACCGCCCGCTCCTCGCCCAGCCGCAGGAACGGCGGGCGCCACAGTGGCCCCAGGTCGGGAAGGGTCAGGTTCGCGGCCGCCGTGAGGCTCATGATCCCGCCGTGCGTCTTCCGGTTCGCCGGCAGATAGGCGATGCCCGCGTCGATGGCGCGACGGGGATGTCCCGGCCGCAGGGACACGTCGTTGACACTCACGTCGCCGCGCTCGGTGCGCAGCATCCCGAAGACCGCGGCGAGGGCGCTCTCCCGGCCGGACCCGGTGAGACCGGCGATCCCCACCAACTCGCCGGCCCGGACCTGGACGGACAGTGATCGAAGCGGCCCGGCCGCGACGTCGCTGACCTTCAGGACGGCGTCCGCCCGCGGTGCTGGCAGCGCCTGGGACGAGGTGTGCGCCTCGTCGAGCTCACTGCCCAGCAACTGGTTCACCAGACGGCCTCGGGTCAGGTCGGGCACGGGGGTCGTCGCGACGACCTGCCCGTCGCGCAGGACGGTGGCGACGTCGGCCACGTCGAACACCTCGTCGAGGTGGTGGGTGACGTACAGGACCCCGGTGCCCGCGGCGGCCACCGCGCGGACGATGTCCAGCAGGTGGTGCACCTCGTCGTCGGGGAGCGTCGCGGTCGGCTCGTCCAGCACCAGCAGCTCCACCTCGGCGGCGCCCGGGCGCAGCGCGCGAGCGACTGCCAGGCCGGTCCGGACGGCAGGGCTCAGGCCCGCGACGGGCTGGCGCGGGTCCAGGTCGAGCCCGATGCGGGCCAGGTCCTCCCTGGCCGCGCGCAGCAGCCGCGGCCAGCGGATGGTCCCCCACCGCGCGGGGAAGCCAGACGTGAGGAAGAGGTTCTCGGCGACGGACAGGCTGTCCACCAGGCCGAGGTCCTGGTGGACGAACCGGCACCCGTGGGAATCGGCGATCGTCGGGTTGCCGAACGGCAGCGGTCGACCGGCGACGAGAACCCGGCCGCCGGGGTCGGGCCGGTGATAGCCGGCCAGTATCTTGATCAGCGTCGACTTCCCCGAGCCGTTCTCGCCGAGCAGCGCGTGCACCTGGCCGCGTTCGACGGTCAACGCCACGTCGTCGAGCGCCACGGTGGGCCCGAAGGTCATCCGCAGGTCCGACACCTCCAGCACCCGAGCACGGCGGCCCGGGATCTCCCGGGCCGCCGCGTCGGAGGTACTGGTGCTCAACCGAGGCCCCACAGCTTCCTGAACTGGGCCACGTAGTCGCTGGGCGCGTCGACCGAGTCCTCGGGCTCCGTGATCGTCGCCTTGGTCAGCAGCTGGTAGGGCGTCGCCCCGTCGCCGTCCGCGATCGGCATCTTCTGCGCGTAGCGAAGCGCGACGTCGACGGCCTTCCAGGAGGTGATCTTCAGGGGAATGTTGACGAACGCCGTCTCCGTGCCGGCGAGAATCGCCTGCTGATCGACGCTCGTGGGATTGATGCCGACGATGTGGATACCCGAGCGCCCGGCGGCCTTCGCGGCCGGGACGAGCCCGGCGGTCCATTCACCTTCGACGGTCACGACATAGTCGATCGACGGGTCACGCTGCAGCGCCGAGACGACTGCCGGCACTACCCCGTTGCTTGCCGTCTGGGCGAGGGTGATGTCCACCTGCTTGACCGAGCAGCCCGGGCAGGCGGACGCGACCTGGCTCGAGAAGTCCCCGGTGAACTGCTTGAACGCTCCGATGTCCGGAACATTGAGGACCAGTGCCTTGCCACGGCCGGCCGAGTTCGCGACGAAATAGCTCGCGATGGCCTTCGCCTGGGCGGTGATGTCGGCGGGCCCGTTGAGGCTGCCCGCCGGAACCGCGGGGCTCTTGCTGGTCTCTCCGGCCCCGACCGGGATGAGCGGCACGCCCGCGGCGGCGAAGGCGGCGACCTGGCTGCCCCAGACCGCCTCGGGAAGGCCGGCGAACGAGACACCGACCGGTGGCGGGCTCAGCGTGAGGGCCTGCTGCATTCCGGCGATCAGAGTCGCCGGGTCGGCCGACTTGATCGGTATGGACTTGAAGCCCAGGCCCGCCGCGCTCGCCGCCTCGCTCATGTTCTTGTTGAGGATCTGGCACAGCGCCAGCTCGCAGGACAGGTAGACGAAGGTGCCGCCGGTCGGCGCCTTCGTGAGGCGGTCGGTCACGCCGAGCGACGTCGGTGGCTTCAGCAGCTGGTCGACCACCGCCTGGGCGCTCGCGACGGCGGCCGGCGCCGATGCCGACGAGCCGGCGGCCGGTTGCGTACCCGCGCTGGAGCCGGAGCTCCCGCACGCGGCTGTCGCCAGCATGAGCCCGGCCAGGGCCCCCACGGCAAAGGCCGATCGTAATCCGGCTCGCGGTCGTCGTAGCCGGTCATGCCTGGTGCGCGGTTCACTCATCTGCGTTCTCCGGGTATAGGTGCGGCGGACGGCCGAAAGGCTGCAGGGAACACGGCGGGGACACGGCCGCCGGTGCGTGGAGACGATGGCTCAACAGATTGACCGGCGATCGAACCTAAAGTATTTAGGCTGGCGAGCCTACAGGACTCCCGATCGCTGTCAACACCATGAGCACCCACCTAGGGCGAAGATCGAGACGCCGGCCGCGACGACCTGAGATAGGCCGTCGCCCGAGGCCACTCACTAGGCCTCGGCCCCGAGCCGGCAGGCTGCGTACGCCCGCCGCACGACGCCAGGCCAACGCGTCGACAGCACGTTCGACACCGGTTGACCAGGTGGACTAAATCCTTTAGGTTGTCGGCGTCGGTCGCGCCGGCGTGTCGGGCGGGCCCATCAACATCGCACCGCGGGCTGACTTACCCCCGCGTTTCTTCTTCCTGGAAGGACTCCGCCATGCCTAGGCTGCGGGACAAGGTCGCTGTCATCACCGGGGCGGGATCAGGCCTGGGCCGGCAGGCGTCGCGGCTGTTCGCCGCCGAGGGCGCCAAGGTCGTCGTCATGGACATCCTCGGCGACCGTGCCGAGGAGACCGTCAAGTTAGTGACGGGTGACGGTGGCGTCGCCGTCGCGGTACAGGCGGACACCACCCAGGAGGACGACGTCGCGCGCACGGTGGAAACCGCGCTGAGCGAGTTCGGCAAGCTCGACATCATGTGGGCGAACGCGGGCATCGTCTCGCGCGGTGGCGTCCCGTCCGTCCTGGGCGGCGAACAGCTCGCCTTCCAGGACTTCCCGCTGGAGGACTTCCACAAGGTCGTCGGCGTCAACCTCGTCGGGCCGTTCCTGTGCGCCAAGCACGCGGTGGGGCCCATGCGCGCGAACGGCGGCGGCGTCATCCTCATGACGTCCTCGGCGGCGTCGCTGGCGGCCTACCACAGCATCTCCCCGTACATGGCGACCAAGGCCGGCGTCAACGGTCTCGTGCGCGGCCTCTCCCTCGACCTCGGCAGGTTCGGGATCCGGGTCAACGCCCTCGCTCCCACCCACGGCATGTCACCGAACTTCCTCATGGAGCAGGGCACGCCCGTCGTCGGCCAGTCCTACGAGGAGGTCGCGGGCCCGTGGGACCCGAAGGTCTCGCCGATCCCGTTGAAGCTCAACCGGCCACCGTCCCTGCTCGACAACGCCCACGCCGCGTTGTTCCTGGTCTCCGACGAGTCCGCCTACGTCTCCGGCGTGATCCTGCCGGCCACCGACGGCGGCACCCTCTCGCGGGTCGCCATGCAGTTCCCGGAGGACCTGCCCGAGTCGTCGGTCTGACGAGGTGCCTTCCGCGCACACCTCACCCTCACCTCGTCGTAGTAGGCAAGGACAGGAGCGACGCTGACATGACGACAATTCCTGCCGCGGTCCCGGACAGACTGCGGGTGGACTTCGACATCTACGACCCGACGTTGGCCGCCCCGGTCGACGTCATGCAGAAGACGATGGCCGGGCTCGCGGCTCGCGGACCCGTGGTCTGGTCCAGCGCGTACGGCGGGCACTGGGTCGTCACCGGCTATGCCGAGGCGCACAGCGTGCTTCGCGACCATGAGACCTTCTCCAGCTGGCCCAACAACCTGGTGCTCAGGGACGCGGGCGTCCCGATGATCCCGCTCGAGATCGACCCGCCGGACCACACGGCGTTTCGGCACGCGCTCCAGCCGCTGTTCGCCCCGACCCGGATGCGCGCTCTCGAAGACGAGATCCGCACGATCGCCGCTGATCTGATCGACGGCTTCGCCTCCAGTGGCGGAGCCGAGTTCGTAGCCCAGTTCGCCCACGAGCTGCCCACCCGCGTGTTCCTCGCGCTGATGGGCTGGCCGCTCGATGACGCCCCGATGTTCACCACGGCCACCGACGCCATCCTGCTCGGCGTGCCCGGCGGAACCGAGGAGGAGTCGAACGCCGCCAGACTGCAGGCGCAGCAGCAGCTCTTCGGCTACTTCGCCAACGTCCTCGCGGCCCGACGGGGCGGCACCAGTCCCGACAGCGACATCACGGCCGCGATCATCGAAACGCCCGTGCCCTTCTCGGACGGGCCCAGGCAGCTCACCGATGCCGAGCTGTGCAACATGTTCTTCCTTCTGCTCGTCGCCGGGCTGCACACCGTCCAGGGCTCGCTGGCCTGGAGCCTCGTGCACCTGGCCGCCCGCCCCGACCAGCGACAGCGCCTCCTCGACGACCCGAGTCTCCTCAAGGGAGCCGTCGAGGAGCTGCTCCGGATCGAGGCCGCCGTGGCGATGGGCCGACGGGTGACCCGCGACACTTCGCTCGCCGACGTGGAGCTCAAGGCCGGTGACCAGGTGCTCGTCCTGCTCGCCGCGGCCAACCGGGACGAACGCGAGTTCGACGAGCCCACCGAGGTGCGCATCGACCGGTCGCCCAACCGGCATCTTTCCTTCGGCGTCGGGGTCCATCGCTGCCTCGGGTCGCACCTGGCTCGCATCGAGCTACAGGTCGCTCTGGAGGAGCTTCTGCGCCGGATTCCGGACTACCGCCTCGACCCTGACCGACCGGTTGTGTCGCACGGCAGCCAGGTTCGCGGCGTCGTCCAGCTGCCGATCCTCTTCACCCCTGAGCCAGCCCTCGCGGCGACCACGTCCTGAACCTCGCTGCCGACGGGGGGGGGGGCGCGCCCGGCCGGCGGCCCGCGCGGGGGGGGGGGGGGCGGGCCCGCGG
>NZ_JADWYX010000044.1 GCF_016786355.1 Frankia sp. AgB1.9 | reverse complement strand
CCCCCGGGCCCCCGGCGGGCGCCCCCCCGGCCCGCCCCCCCCCGGCCCCCGGCCCCCCCGGGGGGGGCCGCGCCCGGGGCCTCGTGCGTCGGGTCGGTTCGTCAGACCGGTTCGTCAGACTAGCGGGAGCCCGCGCCGGATGCGGCGGCGCAGGTCCAGCAGCAGCAGGTTGAACGGGAACAGCCGGACGTGGCGGGGCAGCCGGCGGGACACCGCGCCGAGCCGGCGCAGCAGCCGGGCGAACCGGGCCTCGTCGCCCGCCGACCAGCGCAGCCCCAGCTCGGCGCGGAACCGCGGCGGCAGGAAGCCGGTCGTGATGAACTCCAGCGGCCGGCGCGGCGGCAGGTTGAACGGGAACCGCAGCGCGCGGCGGCTCACCAGGCCGAGCAGGTAGGCACGCACGACCGGGTCCACGGCCACCTGCGCCTGCGCGCGGTCCCAGTACTCCTCGAACGCGGCCAGGTCGGCGGGCCACAGGTCGCCGCGGACCTGCAGGGTGGTGCCGAACCGGGCGGCGTGACGGTAGACCGTGTCCGCGACGGCGGGCTCCAACGGCCCGTAGGCCCGGGTGTAGAAGTCGGTCAGGCCGCGGTACATGCACGCGGCGACCCAGAGCTGCAGGTCCTGGCGGAACGCGTTGTACTCCACGGGACTGGCGGCCGTGGAGCGGACCTCGCGGTGCGAGGCGTTGACGGCGTCCCGGTACCTCGCCCGTTCCTCGTCGGTCCCGAGCCACGCCACCGCGATGTAGGTGAGCGTGGTACGCCCCCGCTTGGCCGGGTGGCGGGTCAGCTGCCCGCGCGGTGCCCGGCTCTCCACCACGCCGTGCCCGACGGGTGCCCAGCTCAGCTGCATGACGACGTTCGCGAGTCCGGCCAGGAACGCGCCGGCGCCGTCGAGGAAGTCCCGGAGATCGACCTGCGCCGTGACGGGTCCGGCCGCTGGTCCGAGTGCGCCGGGGCCGGTCTGGGTCGCGCGGGGGAGGGGGATCTCGCGCGTTCCGCGAGCCGGGGCGGTCGTCACAGGGCGCCTCCTTCTCCGTCTCCGCGCCTGTCCACCAGTACGGCCTTAGTACGGCGGTGCCGGTGCCCGGGCCGCTCCGCGTTGGTCGACGCGCCGGTGGCCGCTGGGCGTTCGGTCTCGATGGTAAGCGAGTCGGCCACCCATGTGATCGCGCTTAGTAACGGTATGGGTGCGACGGAGCGGGCCTGCGGCGTCAGGTGGCACCGCCGTGACAGCTGGTGGCGACTTCGGGGTGAACGCGATTCTTGTCACGGTCCCCGTGGCGCTCACCGCCGGGTCGCGGTCTGTTCACGCGGGGGCTGCCCGGTCGCTGTCTGCCCGTCCGGCTGGGCTGGCAAGGTGCTGCCCACCATGGGAGAAGCCGGGCCGGCGGGCGTCGAACGCAGCCACGAGGCCGGCGCCATCGCGCCGGGTGCCGACGAGGACTCCCCGTCGGTCGACAGCGACGGCGACGGCGAGACCGACGGCAGCGAGACCGACGGCAGCGAGACCGACGGCGGCGACAGCGGCACGGGCCGCCGGCGCGGCGCCACGCGCCGGGTGGGCGCGCTGGTCGCGGCCGGCGTGACCGGCTCGGTCGGCGCGACACTCGTCGTCATCACCGGTGGCCGACTTGCGCTCGGTCCGGCGGTGCAGCCCCCGACGGCGTGGTTCGGCCTGCTCGACCCGGTCTCGCTGAACGAGCCGTCGGTGTTGCCAGGCGTGCTGATCGCCGGTGCGGCGCTGCTCGTGGGCGCCTGGTGGTGGGTCTGCCGGCGCTGCCAGCGGGGCGAGCTGTCGCTGCGCGGTGTCGTCACGCTGATCTGCTGCTGGTCGGTCGTGCCGCTGGTCGGCCCGCCAATCCTCAGCCTGGACGTCTACAGCTACGTCGCGCAGGGCGTCATGGTCTCCTCCGGCCTCGACCCGTACACGGCGGGCCCGGCGCTGCTCGGCAGCGCCCCGGCCGCGCTGGCAGCGGACCCGATCTGGCAGAACACGCCGTCGCCCTACGGGCCGGTCGGCCTCGCGCTGTTCCACGCCGTCGCGGCGTTGACGGGCGGGCGGGTGGTGCGCTCCGTGCTCCTGCTGCGTTTCGTCACGACCCTGGCCGTCGTGGCGCTCGCCTGGTGCCTGACCCGCGCGGTCCCAGCGGCCCGCCGGCCGTGGACGCTGGCCGTGACCGTGGGCGGGCCGGTCGTGCTGCTGGAGCTGCTCGGCGCTGTGCACCTCGAGGCCGTGATGATGGCGTTGGCCGCCGCCGGCCTGCTGGCGGTGCTGCGCGGCCGTCCGGCGCTCGGATTCGGGCTGCTCACCGCTGCCGCGCTGACGAAGTGGCCAGCCGCGGTGATCCTGGTGGTGCTGCTGGCTCGGCGCTGGGCCGACCTGGCGATCGAGCCGGCGGACGCCCCGACCATCGCCAGTCCTGTCACTGGCACCTCGGCGGCGGACAGCCCAGCGGATAGCGAGCCGGCGGGGAGCGCGGCCGGCGGTTTCCGGCGCAGGCGGGCCCGGCGGGTGCTCGTGACGGCGGGCCGAGACCTCGCGGTGGTCGCCTGCACCGTGGCCGCGCTGTCGCTGCTGCTGGTACCGGACGGCCTCGGTTGGGTGCGGGCGACCTCGACGCCGGCGACCGGCTTCAGCGTGTACTCGCCGACCTCCGCGTTGGCCAACCTGATCGCCATCGTTACCGGTATGCCGGGCGCGGCGCTGCCCGGCAGCGAGGCGCTGCGGATCGCGCGCGGCATCGGGATGGTGCTCGCCGTCCTGGTGATCGGCTGGCTGCTCGTCACGGTCCGGCGTCGCGACGTGCTCACCACCTGCGGGATCGCGCTGCTGTGCCTCGCGGTGCTCGGGCCGGTGCTGTATCCGTGGTATCTGGTGTGGGGCACGGTGCCGCTGGCGATGGCGCGTGGAGCCCAGCGCCCTGGGCTGCTGATCCTGGTCGGCGCGTTGGGCGCGCTGCTCTCCGTGCCGCACCCCGAACTGCTCTTCGTCGGCCGGCCGGAGATCACGGACTGGTTCACCCGAGAGGGGCCAATCGTGCTGGCCGTCCTGGTGTTGTGCGGGGCGGCGGCCTTCCTGGCCCGGCGCCGGTTCACCCAGCCGGCGCGCCGCGATTTCACCTCATCGGCCTGAGCGGTTCCCGGTACCGTCTGCGACGTGACGACCGCGCCCGGGACGCCTGTTCCACCGGGCTCTGTCCGCCCCGGGCTCGTCGACCCGGGGCTCGCGGCCGCGCGGACGGCGACGCGGTTGGCGGACGGCCGCGAGCTGATCTACTTCGACGACGCGCCGGGCCGCGGCCAGCCTGCGCCGGACGCGCGCGATCTGCCGGGGCTGGCCCGGCCACCGTCGCAGCTGCGGTTCGACCCGCTGACCGAGGAGTGGGTGGTGGTCGCCGCCCACCGGCAGGGGCGCACCCACCTGCCGGCCGTCGCCGACTGCCCGCTCTGCCCGAGCCGGCCCGGCCGGCCGACTGAGATCCCCGAGGACTACGACGTCGTCGTCTTCGAGAACCGGTTTCCCGCGCTGGGCCTCCCGGCCGTCCTGGCGCCGCTCGACGGTGGCGCGACCGGGCCGGCCGCGCCCTACGCGGGCCGGCTCGGTGACGGGCGTTGCGAGGTCGTCTGCTTCACCGCCGACCACGACTCGTCGTTCGCCGCGCTCTCGCCGCGCCGGGTCGCCACGGTGCTCGCCGCCTGGACGGACCGCACGGCCGCGCTCGGCCGGCTGCCGGCGGTGGAGAGCGTCTTCGTGTTCGAGAACCGCGGTGAGGAGATCGGGGTGACGCTCGGTCACCCGCACGGGCAGGTCTACGGCTACCCGTTCGTCCCGTCGCCGCTCGCCACGATGATCAGGGTCGCCGAGCGCCGCGAGGCCTGCCCGCACTGCGAGGTCATCGCCGCCGAGACCACCGACCGGTCCCGGCTGGTCGCGCGGACCTCGACCTGGGTCGCCTTCGTCCCGTACGCGGCTCGCTGGCCGTTCGAGGTGTCGATCTACCCGCGGCGGCACGTGCCCGACCTGCCCGCGCTCGACGACGCCGAGAGGGCCGAGTTCCCCGAGCTGTACCTGGACGTCCTGGGCCGCCTGGACCGGGTGCTCGGCGTCCGGATGCCCTATGTGGCCGGCTGGGAGCAGGCGCCCGCCCGGCGGGGCCGGCGGTGGGCGCACCTGCGGCTGCGGGTGTTCTCCAACCGGCGCGCCGCGGACAAGCTCAAGTACCTGGCCGGGAGCGAGGCGGCGATGGGCGTCTACATCAACGACATCGAGCCGGAGCGCGCCGCGGCGATGCTGCGGGCCGCCGGCTGACCACGCGGCGGCCCTGACCCAGGGTAGCCGTTCAGTGGGGTCCCGGGGATCGCGCGCACGGCTCCGGACGTTGCCTGGACATGACCGACGGTGCCGCGACGCGCGGCGTCACGGCGGCCGCCCGGAGCGGCCGAGGCGGCGGGGGACCGCGACCCGCCCGGGGGCGACCGGAGGACGCGGCGGAGCCGGCCGCCGGTCCCGACGGCGACGCTGACCGGGCATCCGGCGGGGCGCGGCGGGCCCGGATGCGGCGGCGGGCCGCGCCGGTCGCGACTCGGGCCGGCCGCGGCGGGCCGGTTTCGGCCGCCGCCTTCGGGCCGGGCCGGGTCAACCTCGTCGGCGAGCACACCGACTACAACGACGGCCTGTGCCTGCCGTTCGCGATCGAGCTGGGAGTGACGGTCCGGGCCCGCCCGGCGCCCGACGGCCTGATCCGGGTGCACGCCGTCGACATCGGCGCGCACGACGTGTTCGCCGCCGACGCGCCGGCCCGCGCCGACGGCTGGCGGTCGTTCGCGCGCGGGGTCGTCGCCGAGCTGGCCGCCGCCGGCTACCCGGTCCGTCCGGCCCGGCTCTCGGTCGCCGGAACGCTGCCGCGCGGCGCGGGTATGTCCTCGTTGGCGGCGCTGGAGGTCGCCCTGGTGCTCGCCCTGCTCGCCCACAGCGGCTACGGCGAGCCGGACCGCCTCGAGCTCGCCCAGCTGCTGTCCCGGGTGGAGAACACCTGGGTCGGCGCGCGTACCGGGCTGCTCGACCAGACCGCGTCGCTGTTCGGCCGGCCGGGCCATGCGCTGCGGCTAGACATCCGCGCGCTGACCGCGGGCGGCGAGGGCGCGCCGTCGCCGGTCGCCGAGCCGGCCGGGCCCGGTGCCCGGGCCGGGCGGGCGGTGCCGCGTCCCCCAGGCCGCTGGCTGTCCGGGCCGGCGGGCCGGCCGGTACCCGGCATCGAACCGGTACGGCTCGACCTGGGTCGCTGGCGGCTGGTGACGGTCGACTCCGGCGTCCGGCACGCGATCGCGGCTTCCGGCTACAACACCCGCCGCGAGGAGTGCGCCCGGGCGTGCGAGCTGCTCGGCATCTCCTCACTGCGGGACGCGGACGAGGACGCTCCAGACCGGCTACCCGAGCCGCTGGGCCGGCGCGTGCGGCATGTGCTGGAGGAGAACGAGCGGGTACGCCGGGCGGTCGTGGCGCTGCGCGCGGGCGACCTGCCCGAGCTCGGCCGGCTGCTCGACGCGTCGCACGCCAGCCTGCGGGACCTCTACGAGGTGTCGGTGCCGGCCGTGGAGGAGACGGTCGCCCGGTTGGCGGCCGACGGCGCGGCCGGTGCCCGGCTGGTCGGCGGCGGGTTCGGCGGGTCGGTGCTCGCGCTCTTCCCGCCGGGGAAACGGCCGCCCGCCGAGGCCCTGCGCGTGGTGCCGGGCGGACCTGGACGTCTAGTCCGGCGCTGAGCCGCGGTGGCGCGGGCGGGCCGGCCCGCCCGAGTCCAGCGGCCACCGCCGGCAGGATTTCCGCCAGTTATCCGGATGCGCGACGGAGTCCGCGCGCAAACCAATGGAGACACACTTTCGCCACTCCCTGAGCGCGGTTCGGGTCGTCGGCTCGGCCGCGTCATCCGCGCCCCTGCGGGCGGCTCAGGTGGAATCCCGTCGGCGGCTCACCGCCAGGCGCCCGAATGGCCGCGAGACGTGCCTCGGGCCCATGGCGTCCCGACTGTCGGCTCAAACCGGATCTAAGGTCCCAATGGTCTAAGGACTTAGGTCCCAGGCGAATCTGGGCGAAGCCGAAATGTCCGCATGTGCGTCAACAGCTATCTTCGCCCGGCATTCCGGAGGTCGCCGGCCTCGACGTTCGCGGTAGTCAGCCGACTATTGGCGGTATGCCATTCCGGCCGGCGAAGGGTGACCTGTTGCCCTGCGGCCGGGGAAGGCGGCGTCCATCGGTGTGACAACGCGCACACATGCCGGCCACTCGCCGGCCTGGCGGCAGGAGGCCCGCGTGACGGCTGCGTGCGGGCGGGGCGCGCGCGCTCCCTAGCATGCGATTTGCAGTCAGCCCGGCCTCGCCGGGTGTTCCGCGCGCATTATCCCGGCGTGTTTTACCACCGGCCAAGTCAAGAATGTCGCGTCCGGCGCGGCCAGGCACCGGCGAGCCGGACGTGCCGTGGCGGACACACTCCCCGCTCGTCGCCCGCGGCGGGGACCGGTCCTGGGGAAGCCGTGACGACGAGGTGGACGAGGAACTGATCGCGATGCCACGAGTACACCAGTCCGCCCGTCGGCGGGCCGATCACGCCGCGCCCGCGGCCGGCGGCTTCGGGCTGCCCGGCGGCGGGCGCAACGCGCTGCTCACCGCGCTGCTGGTCGTCGCGCTCGCCGCCCTCGTCGCGGTCGTCGCCGCGCCGTCGCCGCGCCGTCCGGTGGTCGGCGCGGCGGTCGCCGTCGGGCTGCTCGCCGCCGCCGTGGTCGTCGCGGTCGCGCTGCGCCAGGCGGCCGGCCTCCGGCGGCTCACCGACCGGCTCGCCGTTCTCGACACCCAGGTGGAACACCAGTCGGGCGCGGCGGCGCAGCTCGCGGACGACACCCTGCCGAAGGTCGTCGCCCTGCTGCGCGACGGCGTCTCGGTGGACGAGGCGCTGGCCAGTGTCGAGCGTCCCGCGGACCCGGTCGGAGCGCGGATCATGCGCACGCTCGCGGAGGAGGTCGGCCGCGGCGAGCGGATGCGCGCCGCCGCGATGGCCGCCTGCGCGAACGCCGCCGGGCGGGTCCAGGCACTGGCGACGAGCATGCTCGCCGACCTGCGCGACATGGAGGACCGGCACGGCGAGGAGGTTCTCGGCGACCTGCTGCGCCTGGACCACAGCACCGCCCAGACCGGCCGGCTCGCCGACTCGATCGCCGTCCTCACCGGCGCCCGGTCGGGCCGGCGCTGGACCAGGCCGATCGTGATGGAGAGCATCCTGCGCGGAGCGCTCAGCCGGATCAGCGCCTACCAGCGGGTCCGGCTGCACTCGACCAGCACCGTCGCGGTCGCCGGCTACGCGGCCGAGGGCGTCATGCACGCCCTGGCCGAGCTGATGGACAACGCGACCAGCTTCTCGCCGCCCTCCGAGGAGGTGCACGTCTACGTCGAGGAGGTCCAGGCCGGCGTCGTCGTCACCGTCGAGGACGGCGGGCTGGTCATGGGACCGGCGGCGCTGCGGCGGGCCGAGCGGGCCGTCTCCGCGACCGAGCCGCTCGACCTGACCACGCTGTCGGGCACCCGCCTCGGGCTCGCGGTCGTCGGGGTGCTGGCCCGTAAGCACGGCCTGACCGTCTCGTTCCGGCCGTCCTCGCGGGGTGGCACCGGCGTCGTCGTGATCATCCCGCGTCAGCTGATCACCCAGCCGCGGCCCGAGGCCCCCCGGCCGCCAGGCGCCGCGAAGCAGGCCCCGCGGGCCGCCGAGACGACCGAGCTCGCCCGGGTGGCGGACCGTCCCAGCGCGGCCGCGGCCCAGGCCGCCGCCGCCGAGCTGCCCGCCCGGGCCGGCGCCTCGTCACGGCCCGGCGCGTCCGACCCGCTGCCGAAGCGTGGTCGGGGGCAGACGCTCGCCAACTCGGGACGACCGTTGGCGCCGCCGGCGCCCGCCGCGCCCACGCCTGGCCGCGCCGCGTCGTCCGCGGCCTCCGCCGGCGCGCGGTTCGGTGCGTTCCAACAGGCCACCCGTCCCAGGACCGCCCCCGACGGGCAGCCGGCCGCCGAGACCCCAGCCGCGGGACTGCCTGCCGCGGGACTGCCTGCCGCGGGACTACCGGCGGCGGACTCGGCCGGTGGCGTGGTCCCCGCCGGCGGCGCGTCCACCGGCGACGACTCGTCGCGATGACCATGCAGATCTTCGGACGCAGATTGGAGGCAGGGGCCGGCCGGCCGAGGGTTTCGGCCGCGGCCACGGTCCCCGAGACCCGATGATGAAGACCAACGACCGTGAGCTGGACTGGCTGCTCGAGAACCTGCTCGAACGCACGCCGGGTACCCGTCACGCCCTGGTGCTGTCGCGGGACGGCCTGAAGCTCTGCCGCACCTCCGGCCTCTCCGTCGACCAGGCCGACCAGCTGTCCGCGATCGCGTCGGGGATTCAGAGCCTCGCCCACGGCGCTTCGGCCGAGTTCGGCGACGGTACCGGCGGGGTCCGCCAGTCGATGACCGAGTTCCACGGCGGTCTGCTGTTCATCGTCGAGGCCGGTGAGGGCGCGCACCTCGCCGTGATCGCGGCGGAGGAGGCCGACGCCGGCGTGATCGGCCACAACATGAACGAGCTGGTCGAGCAGATCGGCGAGTACCTCAGCTCGCCCGCCCGCGGACCCCGGTCGGCGGTGGCGCCGGCGTGATCCGCCACTCCATCGACCGGGAGAGCCCGGACCGGCTCTACACGATCACCGGCGGCCGCAGCCGGGTCGACACGGACGTGCTCGACCTCGTGACGCTGGTCATCGCCGAGTGTGACCCGACCCCGGCGATGCAGTCGGAGCACGCCGCGATCCTGCGGTTCTGCCGTTCCCCGCGGGCCGTGGTGGAGATCGCCGCGCATCTGCGGCTGCCGATCAGCGTCACCAGGATCCTGCTCTGCGACCTGCTCGACGCCGGCCGGGTCCTGGCCCGGGTCCCGGCCGCGTCGGCGTCCCGGCGCACGCACGACGTGCCATACGCCCACCCGGACCTGCTGAAAGAGGTGCTCGTTGGACTCCGCCGGCTTTAGAGGCGCCGTCGACCTGCCCGGCGGCGCGGGGCGCACCCCGGCGCGGCGGGCGGGCGCCGGCGCGGCGACGCAGGACGTGGCGCCGCTGCGCGACTCGGTCCGCGAGGGCCTGAAGATCGTCATCGTCGGCGGCTTCGGCGTCGGCAAGACCACGATGGTGCGCTCGGTGAGCGAGATCCGCCCGCTCTCCACCGAGGAGGTCATGACCGAGGCCGGCGTCGGCATCGACGACACCGCCGGGGTACGCGGCAAGAACACCACGACGGTCGCGTTCGACTTCGGCCGGATCAGCCTGGACGACCACCTGGTGCTCTACCTGTTCGGCGCGCCAGGGCAGGAGCGGTTCTGGTTCCTGTGGGACCGGCTGTTCAGCGGCACCCTCGGCGCCGTCGTCCTCGTCGACACCCGCAGGGTCGAGGACTCCTGGTACGCGATCGACCGGCTGGAGCACCAGAACGTGCCGTTCGTCGTGGCACGCAACAACTTCAGCCCGCCGACCCACTCGATCGACGAGGTGCGTGACGCGCTGTCGCTGCACCCGGACGTGCCGCTGGTCGACTGCGACGCCCGCACCCGGGAGTCCAGCAAGGCGGTCCTCCTGGAGCTCGTCAACCACGTCCACACGCTCTCCACGGCCGCCTACGGGGCGCTCGCCGGCCAGGGCTGAACCTGCGCGGCTACCTCTGGCGTCACGTTAAGGCGCCGACGGTGAAGGTGGCGGCGGGGCCGGCCAGGCCGCCCATCCGGCCCTTCCAGGGCACGACGCGGTAGGCGACGGTCACCCCGGGCAGCAGGCGCTCCGACGTCCAGGTGTAGCCGGAGACCGCGCCGGGCTGGCGGACGAAGTCCGGCTCGTTGAAGGACAGCACCCGGCGCTCGACCAGGTACTGGGTCGCGCCGGGAGTCGGCTGCCAGGTCAGCGTGACCCGGCCGCCGGACCGCGGGGCGGGGACGACGGTCGGCGTGCCTCCGACGCCCGGCCAGGGGATGTGGGCCGGGATCGGCCCGAACCGCGCCCCGATGCCGAGGCCGGCCAGCGCGTCGGCGAAGCCGCGGGCGATGAACATCTCGCCGTCCGGGGTCGGGTGCGAGCCGTCCCAGGCGTGGACACGCGGGTCCCAGCCGAGGTCGGAACGGGCGACGACGACCTTGGAGGCCGGCGTCGACCAGCCGGGGGCCTGGGCGTCGAGGAGCTGGTTGAACACGCCGGCCGCCGGCAGGTTGAAGCTGAAGTCGCGGAAGTCGGCCCGGGCCAGCACATGGCCGAGGACGAACGTCATCTTCGGGTTCGCGGCCCGGACGTTGTCGACGTACCGCCTCAGCAGCGTGATCGTGTCCGGGGGGTTCGTCCAGTACGACAGGTCGTTCGCGCCCATCGCGACCAGCATGACGTCGGCCGGGTGGGCGCGGACCACGCTCTCGATGGTCGGCGTCTCGTTGCGCAGCGAGTCGCCCCAGCGGGCGTGGTGGCGGCGGTCGAAGTTCGGGTTGACGTAGGCGTAGGAGCCGCCCTTGTCCGCGACGTTGTCCCAGACGTCATCGCGGTCCCCGACGAAGGCGACCCGGCCGGGAGCCGTCTGGTAGAGGTGCGTGGCCAGCCGGTAGCGCCAGGTGTAGTCGCCGGCCGACTGGTGCGTGATCGAATCGCCCACGATCATGACCCGGACGCGCGGCGGCGCGGCTGTCTGCGCCGGGTGGGCCGGCGTCCGCGTCCCGGCGCAGGCGGCGGCACCGGCTCCGGCGAGGGCCGCCGTGGCGAGCGCCAGCAGGCCGGTTCGCCGCGTCAGGCCGGCGGGCTCAAGCCCGAGCTGGTCGGCCGGCCGGTCCGTGCTGCCCTCCATGCGTCCCCCAACGCTGAGATCGAGCCCGGCTGGACCGGATGCCGAGGTCGGCGACCGGCACGACCCCGACCGGCCCGGCCGGACGATTCTCCGGGCTGCCAGCGGATCCCGCCCGTCGAGGGCGCCGTCCATCGCGGCCGGATGAGTGCCTGGGTGGGGCGTCGACCGTGGGTCGGACGCCTGATGATTATGCCCCGGAATGTCGCGACGGCCCCGGGAGGGTGGCTCAGAGCACGAGGGCGCCGACGAGCCAGGTGAGCGCGGCCAGCACGCCGGCGGTCAGCTCGACGAGCATGCCGATGCCGATGCCGACGAGGGCCGCCCAGGTCGAGGCGAGGGCCTCCCTGGCGTCCTTGAGCCGGACCACCTCGGCCAGGTAGATGCCGAGCAGGCCGCCGACGATCAGGCCGACCACGGGGATGACGAAGAACCCGACGACCGCGCCGACGGCGCCGATCAGCAGCGTCGTCCAGGGCGCGCCCCGGCCGGCGGTGGCCCGGGCCGGCAGCACGTACTTGGCCACCGTGCCGAGGACGGCGAGCACGACCATCACGGCGAAGAAGACCCACCGCGCCCCGCCGCCGTCGGCGATGGTCCACCACAGGCCGGCGCCGAGGATGATCAGCTGACCGGGCAGGACCGGCGCGACGATTCCCACCAGCCCGACGAGCATCAGGAGGCCGACGACGACCTGCATATCGACGCTCATCGACAACCTTCCCCGTCCGGCTGGAACGCAGCCGAACCTACCGGTTGCGCCGAGCGCCGGCCAGACCGGCCGAAACCGCCGAGGCGGTGGGAGTCAGAAGCGGTGGGGGTCAGAAGTCGTAGGCGCGCTCGCCGTGCAGCGCGATGTCCATGCCTTCCTTCTCCTCGTCGACGGACAGCCGCATCCGGACGAACATCCGGATCACCGTGCCGATGACCAGCGTGACGACGAACGAGTAGGTGACCACGGCGGCGACGGCCTCCGCCTGCTTCCCGAGCAGGGTGAACCCGCCGCCGTAGAAGAAGCCGTCCACGCCACCGGTGTCCGTCGAGCCCCAGAAGCCGATCAGCAGCGCCCCCAGGCTCCCGCCGACCAGGTGCACCGCGCCGACGTCGAGCGCGTCGTCGATGCCGATCTTGCCCTTGATCCCGGTGACGGACGCGCACGCGATGCCGGCGATGAACCCGATGAAGATGGAGCCGACCGGGGTCACGAAGCCCGCGGCCGGCGTGATCGCCACCAGGCCGGCGACGGCGCCGGACGCGGCGCCGAGCGTGGTCGCCCGCTTGTCGCGGATCTTCTCCAGCAGGATCCAGCCGAGCAGCGCGCAGGCGGTCGCGGTGTTGGTGTTCATGAACGCGAATCCGGCGAGCTCGTTGGCCTTCAGCGCGGAGCCGGCGTTGAACCCGAACCAGCCGAACCAGAGCAGCCCGGCGCCGAGCAGCACGAACGGCACGTTGTGCGGCCGGAAGTTGCCGTCCGGCCAGCCCCGGCGCTTGCCGACCACGATCGCGATCGCGAGTGCCGCCGCGCCGGCGTTGGCGTGCACCACGGTCCCGCCGGCGAAGTCCTCGGCGCCGTGCTTGAACAGCCAGCCGGTCGGCGAGAAGACCCAGTGCGCGACCGGGGCGTAGACCAGGACCGACCACAGGATGATGAAGGTCGCGAACGGTCCGAACCGGAACCGGTCCGCCGGTCCGCCGGTGATCAGCGCCGGGGTGATGATGGCGAACATGAGCTGGAACGCGGCGAACACGATCGGCGGGATCGTCTGCGCCGCCGCGCCGGCGTAACCGGGGACCTGTTCGTTCATGTGCTGCAGCCCGGCGAAGTGCAGGCCGCCGAAGTACGCGTTCTGCCCGCCGAACGCGATGCTGTAGGTGCAGGTCACCCACAGCAGGCTCACGATCCCCATGCAGAAGAAGTTCTGCATGAGCATGCCGAGGACGTTCTCGACGCGGACCATGCCGCCGTAGAAGAACGCCAGACCGGGCGTCATCACGAGCACCAGTGCGGAGCTGGCGAGCAGCCACGCCGTGTCTCCGGAGTCGATCGCGCCGATGTTGAACGGCATGTCCCGCCTGTCCCTGTGCTGGATCGGAAGCTGGCGGCCTCCTGGGCGGCGCGGTACCAGAGCGGAGCTGGGCACCGGCGGGGGAGAGGCCCAAGGCGGCAGGTTCCGCATCACCCGTTCCGCCGTGGTGTCTCACGTATTTCCACGGCGTAAAGGCGGAGATTTGAGCCTGGTTTGTTCGACCCGTCGGCGGATGGTGGGCCGGAGGGGTGGGCTGGTTGCGCCACAGTCGAAGGCTGGCGCCGTTCCACCACGTTCCGTGACGGTTTCCTGTGTGTCCCGCGTCACGTTGACGTGCTGGGGCCTGAATGGTCGCTGGCTGGCGCCGCTCGATCGCGGGCGCTGCCCGAGCTGCCACGTACCGTCAGTACATCGTCCCGGATGGCGGGCGCACGCGCGAGCGCTTGGCTACCTCGGGATCAGTCGGCCGCACTGGGGCATCGGGTCGACCGGCGTGAAGTGCCGGCCGTCGGCGCTGACCTGAACGAAGCTCAGGCATCGGGTGAGCTTGCCGAAGTCGGCGCGGAAGTCGATCGGCTGCGTCAGCAGTCCGTCGGCCGTGTAGCCGTGCACCGCCCGCAGCGCCGAGATCAGCCCGGCCCTGGTCGGGCAGTCGCCGGAGGCCTGGAGGCCGCGCAGCATGATGTCGGCCGAGATCCAGCCGGCGAGCGCGGCCTGCTGGTTCGCGGGCTGTGTCTCCGGGGCGTACTGCGCCATCGCGGCCAGGAACTCCCGATGGGCCGGCTGGTCCGCCTCGAAGGGCAGGAAGTCGACGACGAAGTAGCTCCCCGCGAGGACCGTCTTGAACAGGTTGAGCATCCGTGCGTCGTAGCCGGCGGGGGACAGCGAGACCTTGATGCCCGCCTGGGCCCCGATCGCGGCCAGCACGGACTGGCCGAAGGCCGGGCCCGCCACCGAGCCGATCAGGGCGTCGGCCCCGCTGTCCTTGATCTGCTTGCCCAGGTTGACGTAGTTGATGGGCGAGGTCGCGTCGACGGTCGCCACGACGGGAATGCCGACGGACTTCAGGCTCGCGGTCAGCTCGGCGGCGAAGGCCACCGAGGCCGGGACGAACCGCGAGACGACGATGACGGCCCGATGGCCGCCGTGGCTCGCGATGAAGTCGCCGTAGGTCGACACGGAGCCCGACGCCGCCAGCAGGTTCGAGTAGCTGAACATGTTGTCGTAGACCGTCCACGGCTCCTCCAGGGACGAGCCCACCACCGGGATCCCCTGGCTGTGCAGGTACGCGGCCGATCCGGTCGCGACCGACGTCGACTCCAGCATCGCGAAGACGCCGCTGTTGACCAGCGAGGTCGCCGCGGCGAGGTTCGTCTGCGTGGTCGACTCGTCGTCCTGCCAGCTGTAGGTCACCTTCCGGCCGCGCACCCCACCGACGTCGTTCGCCACGCCGAAGCGGGCGTCCACGCCGGCCCGGAAGGACCCGAACAGCGACTCGGCATTGCCGGAGTTCGGGTAGACCATGCCCAGCTGGATCTGGTCGCGGCTGACTCCCGGCGACGTGCACCCGCCGTGCCCGGTGTCGGCCTGGCTGGGCGTGGCGCAACCGGCCAGTGCCACGAGCGCGACGAGACAGGCCACGATCGACAGCGCCGCGGCCGGGTGGGGCCGTCGCCGCGGCCGTTGGGGCCGATTACCGACCGTGCGTCGTCGGGCCGAGGGGGCAGGTGGCCGAGCGGCAGAAGACTCGGACGCCGGGGACTGGGTCAGGTGGACCGGGCTCGTCCTCACTTCACCCACAATGACGACGATTCGAGCCTCGCGGCACCGATCTGTTGGGGCCGTGTGGTCCGGACGGCGACAAGTGGGATTTGGGTGTTCCTATAGTGGCTTCGCCCAGCGTGTTCCCTGTGATCCAGGAGGGATGAAGGTAGACCGACGCGGCGGTGAGCAGATCCGTCGATCGCCGCCCCTCGCCCGCATCCGGCACCGGCGCCGGGTGGGCTCCGCCGGCGCCGGATGTGGCCCCAGGGTGGCGGTGGCGCAGCGTGGTCGCCGACGCCTGCGGCCGACACGGGCGATATACCGGGAATTCAGTTCGTGACGCGGGAGAATCCGACCATGACGGTCAGCATGGTGGCCTCCGGTCGCACCATCTCTGGGGCCACGACGTCTGGGGCCACGATCTCTGGGGCCGCGGCCGCGCGAGTCGGCCCATGAGGGTCACGGTGCCGCGGGCGGAGTTCGCGGAGGCCGCGGGGTGGGTGGCCCGGCATCTGCCCGCGCGGATGGCGCCGGGCATCGTGGCGATCGCCGGGATGCGGGTGGACGCGGGGGAGCGGCTGACCCTGTCCGCGTTCGACTACCAGGTCGCGGTGACCGCGACCGTCGAGGCGGCCGCGGCCGTGCCGGGTGGGGCGCTGGTGCCCGGCCGGCTGGTGGCCGACATCATGCGCAGCCTGCCCGACGAGACGGTGCGACTGTCCGTCGACGAGGGCTGGCTGCTCGTCCGCGCCGCCGGAGCCCACTACCGGGTGCCCATCCTGCCGCTGGAGGACTATCCGGCGCTGCCGACCTTCCCGCCGCCGGTCGGTGAGGTGGACACGCTCGGGTTCGCCGCGGCGGTCAACCAGGTCGTCCCGGCCGCCGCGCGCGACGAGACGTTCCCGGTCCTGACGGCACTGCGCCTCGAGCTCGCAGGCCGTGGCCTCACCCTGGTCGCGACCGACCGCTACCGGCTCGCGGTGCGCACCATTCCCTGGCAGCCGTCGGTACGGGACCCGGAGGCGGTCGCGCACGTCCCGGCCCGGCTGCTCGCCGAGCTCGCCCGCATCCCGACCGCCGCCTCGCGGCTCGCGCTCGGCCTCGGCGCCGACGACGACGGCGGCCCCCGGTTCGGGCTGTCGACCGGGGCGCGCCGCATCGTCGTGCGCCTCGTCGACGGGACGTTCCCGCACTACCGGCGGCTCTTCCCCGAGACCGTCGGGCTTTCCGTCGGCGCCCAGATCGCGCCGCTCGCCGCGGCGATCCGCCGCGTCGCGGTCGTCGCCCCGCGTACCGGTCCGGTGGTGCGCCTGACGTTCTCGGCCGGCGTCCTCACGGCCGACGTCGGTCCGGACGCGGGCACCACCACGGCGGGGGACTCCGGCCCGCTCAGCCTCGCCGCGGCGACCGACTCGGTGCCGATCGACTACGACGGACCGGACCTGGTCGCCTGGTACAACCCCACCTACCTGCTCGACGGGCTCGGTGCCGTCGACGGCGACGAGGTGACCATCGGCTTCGCCGCCACCGACCCGGACGAGGCGGCCCGGCTGCCCGCGATCATCACCGGGAAGGACGACGACGGGTTCCGGTACGTCCTGATGCCGGTCGTCCGCAGCGAGGCCGGCTAGCTGGCCCGCGGGGTTGGCGGATCGACCACTGTGTTCTCGATACCAGCAGGGCCCTCGAGGCCAGCCTGGCGGTCGAAGCCCGCGGTCCACATCTGAGCGTCGGCGCCGCGCCGCACGCCAGGCGCCGGGCGGACGCCAGGCGGCAGCATGTCGGCCGCGGCGGCGTTGGCGACGAAGTCGACCAGGGTGGCCCGCAGCTCCCGGGCCGCCCGTGGCGGCTCGACATCGCGCCGGTGCGCCAGCCCGATCGTGCGATGTAAGCCGGGCGCGGCGAACGGCGTCGTCCGCAGCGGCTGCCGGAACGCGACCATGCTCGGGATCACGGCGATGCCCAGGCCCGCCATCACGAACCCGCAGACCGCGTCCATCTCGCCGCCCTCGATCGCGAACGTCGGCTCGAAGCCGGCCGCCCGGCAGGCCCCCACGGTGAAGTCGCGCAGGTCGTAGCCGCGGCGGAACATCACCAGCGGCCGGTCCCGGAGGTCCTCCACCGCCATCTGGGCGGCCCGCACGGGCGGCGGCCCGTCGGGGGAGGAGATGACGACGAGGTCCTCGCGCAGCAGCGGGGCGGTCGCGAGCGCCGGGTCGCTGCCCTGCAGCGGCAGGATGATCAGGGCCAGGTCGAGGGCACCGACCGCGAGCTCGCCGACCAGGTCGCGCGAGCCGCCCTCCTCGACGAGCAGCTGGATGCCGGGATATCGCTGCCGGAACAACCGCAGCACTTCGGGCAGCATGCCGGTGCACAGGCTCGGGGTGGCGCCTATTCGGACCGTTCCTCGTCGCAGGTCGGTCAGCTCCTGAACCTCACGGCGAGCCATGTCGGCGTCCGCGAGGATCTTTCGGGCCAGCGGAAGGAGCGCTTCACCCGCCGCGGTGAGTGTGATATTCCCCCTAGCCCGGTTGAACAGTGGGCTGCCGAGCTCCGTCTCCAGGGCGCGGATTTGCGCGGAGAGTGATGGCTGGGCTACGTGAACGCGCGCGGCGGCCCTCGTGAAGTGCTTTGTCTCGGCCACGGCGACGAAGTAGGCCAGCTGCTGGAGCTGCACACCCGCACCATAGTCCTGGGCTATTGAGACGAGCATCTTCATGTCTTGGACCATTGCCTCGCGGCGCCCGTACGGTCGCCGCCGTGGCAGTAGAGACCGCGGCGACCCGGGTAGGTCGCCCCTCAGCCGTGACGGCCCTGTGGCGGTCGAACATCGGCAAGAAGGCAGTCATGGCCACTACCGGCCTGCTCATGCTGCTCTTCCTCATTGTCCACATGTTGGGCAATCTCAAGATCTTCTTTGGGCGGACGGACTTCGACGATTACGCCGCCTGGCTGCGCACCATCGGCCACCCGATCCTGCACAACGCCTGGTATCTGTGGATCCAGCGGTTCGCGCTGGTCGTGATCGTGGTCCTGCACGGGGTCAGCGCCTACCAGCTGAGCAAGCGGGACCTGCAGGCCCGGCCGGCGAAGTACGCGCACCGGCTGCGCCCGACCGCGAGCTACGCGACGAACACCATGCGGTTCGGCGGGATCATCCTCGGGCTGTTCATCATCTACCACATCCTCGACCTGACGGCGCTGGTCGCGAACCCGCACGGGGTCGAAGGAAAGCCCTACGACAACGTGGTCGCCGACTTCTCGCCGTCGCACTGGTACATCGCCGTGGCGTACATCGTCGCGATGCTGGCGCTGTGCCTGCACATCGCGCACGGCTTCTGGAGCGCCGCCCGCACGCTCGGCGCCGTCTCCAGTGCCAGCAAGGCGACCGCCTACAAGGCGACGGCCGGCGTGCTGGCGGCCGTGATCACGCTCGGCTTCCTGTCTGTCCCGATCGCGGTCCTCGCAGGGCTGGTGAGGTAGTCAATGACCGACGTAGTGCACCCTTCGGCAGAAGCGGCCGGGAACGACGGACCGGCCGAGCCGGACGTGAGCCTCACCGGGGCAGCGGAAGCGGCCATGCCCTTCACGCTTGGCGAGGACCTCTTCGACAAGGCCGCTCCGGACGGCCCGATCGAGACGCGCTGGAGCCGGCGCAAGTTCGAGGCGAAGCTGGTCAACCCGGCCAACCGCCGCAAGCACAAGGTGATCGTCGTCGGCACCGGCCTGGCCGGCGGCTCGGCCGGCGCGACGCTGGCCGAGCAGGGCTACCACGTCATCCAGTTCTGCTTCCAGGACTCGCCGCGCCGGGCGCACTCGATCGCCGCCCAGGGCGGCATCAACGCGGCCAAGAACTACCGAAACGACGGCGACTCGGTCCGCCGGCTGTTCTACGACACGATCAAGGGCGGCGACTTCCGCGCCCGGGAGTCGAACGTCCACCGGCTCGCCGAGGTAAGCGTCCAGATCATCGACCAGTGCGTCGCCCAGGGCGTCCCGTTCGCCCGCGAGTACTCGGGCCTGCTCGACACCCGGTCGTTCGGCGGCGTGCAGGTGCAGCGCACCTTCTACGCCCGCGGCCAGACGGGCCAGCAGCTGCTGCTCGGCGCGTACCAGGCGCTGTCGCGGCAGATCGACGCCGGCAACGTCGAGATGCACGCCCGCCACGAGATGCTCGACCTGGTCGTCATCGACGGCCGGGCCCGCGGCATCATCGCCCGTGACCTGGTCACCGGCGAGGTCTCGACCTACATGGCCGACGCCGTGGTGCTCGCCTCCGGCGGCTACGGCAACGTGTTCTACCTGTCGACGAACGCGAAGAACTCCAACGCGAGCGCGATCTGGCGGGCGCACAAGCGGGGCGCGTACCTGGCGAACCCGTGCTACACCCAGATCCACCCGACCTGCATCCCGCGCTCCGGCGACTACCAGTCGAAGCTCACCCTGATGTCCGAGTCGCTGCGTAACGACGGCCGGATCTGGGTGCCGAAGGAGACCGGCGACGCCCGCAGCCCGGAGCTGATCCCCGAAGAGGACCGCGACTACTACCTGGAGCGGATCTACCCGGCGTTCGGCAACCTGGTCCCGCGTGACATCGCGTCGCGCGCGGCCAAGAACGTGTGCGACGAGGGCCGCGGCGTCGGCCCCGGCGGGCTCGGCGTCTACCTGGACTTCTCCGACGCGATCAAGCGCCTCGGCGAGGACAGCGTCCGCGAGAAGTACGGCAACCTGTTCGACATGTACCAGCGGATCACCGGCGAGAACCCGTACAAGGTTCCGATGCGGATCTACCCGGCGATCCACTACACGATGGGCGGGCTCTGGGTCGACTACGACCTGCAGTCCACCATCCCGGGCCTGTTCGTGATCGGCGAGGCGAACTTCTCCGACCACGGCGCGAACCGGCTCGGCGCCTCGGCGCTCATGCAGGGCCTCGCGGACGGCTACTTCGTCCTGCCGCCCATGCTGGGCAACTACCTGGCCTCGACCAAGCTCGCCCCGGTCGACGCGGCGGCCCCCGAGGCCGTCGCGGCGCACACCGAGAGCAGCGAGCGGCTGACGAAGCTGCTCGCGGTGAACGGCGACCGGACGCCTGACTCCTTCCACAAGGAGCTCGGCGACCTGGTCTGGGACAACTGCGGCATGGCCCGCAACGACACCGGTCTGCGCAAGGCGCTGGCCCGGATCGCCGAGCTGCGCGAGGAGTTCTGGACCCGGGTCAAGGTTCCGGGCACCGGCGCCGAGCTCAACCAGTCGCTGGAGAAGGCGAACCGGATCGCGGACTTCATCGAGTTCGGTGAGCTGCTGGTCCTCGACGCGCTGCACCGCGCCGAGTCCTGCGGCGGCCACTTCCGCGAGGAGAGCCAGACCCCCGACGGCGAGGCGCTGCGCGACGACGAGAACTTCGCCTACGCGGCCGCCTGGGAGTTCACCGGCGTCGGCAGCCAGCCGGTGCTGCACCGGGAAAACCTCCAGTTCGACGAAGTGCACCTGGCCCAGCGGAGCTACGCATGAAACTCACCCTGCGCATCTGGCGGCAGACCGGACCGGAGTCCCCGGGCGAGCTCGTCGACTACCAGCTGGACGACGTCAGCCCTGACATGTCGTTCCTGGAGATGCTCGACGTCCTCAACGAGAAGCTCATCCTCGACGGGGCGATCCCGGTCACCTTCGACCACGACTGTCGCGAGGGCATCTGCGGCTCCTGCGGCATGGTGGTCAACGGTGCCCCGCACGGCCCGCAGACCCTGACCACGACCTGTCAGCTGCACATGCGCTCGTTCTCCGACGGCGACACGATCGTCGTCGAGCCCTGGCGTTCGGCGGCGTTCCCCGTGGTCAAGGACCTGATGGTCGACCGGTCGGCGTTCGACCGGATCATCCAGTCCGGCGGCTATGTCAGCGTCTCCACCGGCGCGGCCCCGGAGGCGCACTCCCAGCTGGTGCCGAAGCCGGACGCCGACCTCGCGTTCGAGAACGCGGAGTGCATCGGCTGCGGCGCGTGCGTCGCGGCCTGCCCGAACGGGTCGTCGATGCTGTTCGTCTCGGCGAAGATCTCGCACCTCAACGTGCTGCCCCAGGGCCAGCCGGAGCGCGCGAGCCGGGTGCTGAACATGGTCGAGCAGATGGACGCCGAGGGCTTCGGTGGCTGCACGAACACCGGCGAGTGCACCAACGCCTGCCCCAAGGGCATCCCGCAGTCGAGCATCGCCCGGCTGAACAAGGAGTTCCTGCGCGCGTCGCTGTCGGGCAAGCGCTAGGCACCCGCACCGCGCCGGAACCGTCTGACGGTTTCGGCACCCGCACGACGTACCGGCCGGGCCGGGTCCTCGGACCTGGCCCGGCCGGTACGCGTTCGGGGTGCCGCCGTAGTTCGATGTGCTGGGGTCCCCGGTGGGCGCGGGCGGGTCAGGCCTCGACGTGGTCGGTGGCGCCCGGCGTGGGCCGTCCGGTCAGTGCCGGGACGGACGCCTCCAGCAGCAGGCGGGACTCGCCAGGGCCCAGGTAGTTCTCGACCTCCCGCAGGAGGGTGAAACCCAGCTTGCGGTAGAGGCCCACGGCCGCCTCGTTCTCGCCGTCGACGGTCAGCCGGACCCGGTCGACCCGGTGCGCGGCCAGTCGCTCGAACGAGGCCCGCATCAGGCGCTCGCCGTAGCCGCGGCCACGCGCCGCCGGCTCCACGCCGAGCCCGAGAATCCAGCCGAGCCCGGCGACCGACCCGGTGACCCCGAACGAGTAGCCGCGTAACACCCCGTGCTCCTCCAGCACCAGCAGATCGTCCTGGTGCACGTCGGACAGCTGGCGCAGCACGAAGAACGGGTAGGCGAGGCTCCCGAAGATCTTCTGGTCCAGCTCCGCGACGACGGTGATCTCGTTCGGCCGGAGTGCCCGTATCTGGGATGGCGGCGCCCAGGCCACCCGGCCTCCCGCGGGCGGCGGCGGGGGCGCCTTCCTGTGGTCCGGCTGTGGCCCGTCCGGCCCGCCCCGGGCGCGTGCCCGGCCCCGGCCGGCTCCGTCCTGAGGCTGCCCCGTCCAACTACTCAGTCTGTCCATTGCGCGGTGTCCCGTTCCCTGCCGACGGTCGAGCTGCCCAGCCGATCACGGTGATCGGCGTGTTACGTACCGTTCCCGGTGCTGGGGTCATCATGAGGCAGATGTCGATTGTGTTTCGGCGATCCGCAAAATTCGCTAACCGAGCGGACGGCGGGCGGGAGTGTCAAAACGTGCCTGACCTGCTGCCGGGGGTCGATCCGGGCTATGCAAGAATGACCCAATCCGGTCGCGCAGAGCGGCGGTCGGCGTGGTCGGTGGCGTTGGGGCATGGGGGGATGTCATCCTGACACCATCAGGATCCAAAATCGTGACCGTCCGTGCACAACACGCGTAGCCTGTCGACAGTAGCCTGGTTGTACGGCCACCGCCGGAAGCCGGGGTGTCGCCCGGTGCTTGCTCCAGCTTCGCCGCGGTCCGCGGCGCTCCTCCCGCTGGCGGACCTGTTCGTGTAGACGCGCATCGTCATCTGATCCCTGTCCCCGCAAAACGAGAAGGCAGTTCCCATGTCCACAACGGCGCGAAGCTCGTCCAACGGTCCCGCACGGCCTGCGGAGCGGACAAGCGGCGCCCTGCCGGAGCAGGAGCGGCGCCACTCCGAGCGGGCCGACGACCGCCTCGGTAATGCCGACTTCCAGTGGGACCGGTTCGACCCGACGGCCTATGTCGACCACAACTACAAGACGTTGCGCGCCGACGACCAGCAGATTCTCGAACGGGTGCGGGATCATTTCGCCGCCCACTTCGCGGCACGCGGCGAGGACCCGCGGGATTCCGGCCTGGTCGGCGCCGATCTCGGCGCCGGGCCGAATCTCTACCCGGCGCTCGCCATGCTGCCCTGGGTCGACCATCTGGAGCTCGTCGAGTACTCGCCCAGTAACTGCGAATGGCTGCGCCGTGAGGTCAAGGAGTTCGGCCGGACCTGGGATCCCTTCTGGGAGCTGCTGACCCGGCGGCCCGCGTACGCCGCGGTGGCCGACCCGAGGGCGGAGCTGGCCCGGGTGGCCTCGGTGGTGCAGGGCAGCCTCTTCGACCCGCGTGACGAACGGTGGGACCTGGCGACGATGTTCTTCGTCGCCGAGTCGATCTCGTCTCGACGCCAGGAGTTCGCGGCGGCCGTCGACGGGTTCGTCGACGCGCTGCGCCCCGGCGCGCCATTCGCCGCGGCCTTCATGGAGAGGTCGACGGGCTACGAGGTCGGCACCGAGCACTTCCCCGCGGTGCCGGTGAGCCTGGAGGACGTCACGACCCGGCTGTCGGCACGGACCGAGGTGGTTGTGGAAAGAATCGCACTGGCGGACAATCCGCTTCGTGAGGGTTACACCGGAATGATCGTCGCGCTCGGCGCAAAGACCGCTCGGTAGCAGGGGAAAGGCCAGGACAGTGCGGGTCGAACCGCGGCAGCGCCTGCTGGAGCTGTGGAAATCGGCTGCTGAGTACTCCTATGAGGCACCCAAGTGGCAATGGGGCGGCCGAGACGCGGAGAACTCCATCAGCGATGCCGAGCAGTTGCTCTGCCTGATGTATCCGGCGTCCATCGTCGACGGTTTCCGGCTTGACCAGCCGGACCACACGGCGTCGGACGTGCTGGAGGCGTTAACCACGCTCGGCGACTCGGTCGAGATCCCGAAGATGCTGGTCCGCAGGCTGGGCGAGTACCTGGAGCGGTACACCAATCCGGACGGGACCCCCACCTTCGCCGGAGGCAGCTACTTCCGGTCCCGTAACTCCGCCGAGGCGCTGACCGCGCATCAGCGCTCGCTGGACGTGGTCGACTCGTTCTCCATGTCGATCACCCTGATGCTCGCGGCGATCGGTTTCGTCCGCGGCTTCCGCGCCACCGTCCGGCGCGGCCGGCTGCTCGACGAGCTGCGGTCCGTGGAGGAGGCGGCGAGCCTGCGGCTGACCGCGGCGATGGTCGGCCTGATGCGCAGCTTCTCCATCCAGGCCTTCCCGGCGGGCTCGGAACAGGGCGAGGCGCTCGTCCGGACCGCGAACCAGGCCGGGGTGCCGCAGTCCGAGCTGGAGCGAGACCTGCGCAACGCGCTGCGGCAGGTACGAGCCGGCCTGCGCGACCTCAACGTCGGCTCGGGCCGCGGTGAGGTGCTCGACAACGACAACCTGCTGTTCGAGTGCGGCTGGTCCTGGGGCGTGATCGCCGGCTCGCCGGCCGTCGACGTCCTGGAGACGCTGCGCCCCTCGATCTCGCAGCCGGACGGCGTCGCCGAGGACCGTCCGTTCCTGTACTTCACCGTGACCGCTCTCGACGGCCTCGAGGACCTCTTCTCGGCGCGGACCCAGATCCTCAACCTGCTCAACGACGAGCAGCAACGCATCGCGCGGCTGCTACAGCTGCGGTGGGAGCTGACCCAGCGCTACTGGGGCACGGTCGCCATGTTCGGCGCCGGCCGCTGGCCGCTGGAGGACATCCCGTGGCGCACCACCGACGGCCGTGAGTCCGACTACTACTCGGTCCTGGTGTCCTCCGTCGTCTCCTCGGAGCTGATCCGCCGCCGGGCCGTCGACTCCGAGCTCAGCCGCGTCGGGGAGATCCTGCGCGAGCTCGCCGGCCGTGGCCGCGTCACCCGGCGCGCGGTCGCCGACGACTCCGCGATCGACCTGCACGTCGCCGGCGTCGAGCTCAACCTGTACGGCGCCGAGGAGTTCGGCCCGCAGGTCGTCTGGCCGGTGACGGACTTCTCGACCGCGCTGCTCAAGCGCTCGACGAGGCTGGCCACCGTCGCCCGCGGCACCGACCTGCGCAACCGGCTGCTCGACCTGTCCGACGACGTCTGGGACCACCTGGCGGTCCGCCGCATCGCCGGTGGTCCCGGTTCCGGGCTCTGGGACGACCCGGCTCAGGCGTTCTCGGGGGTGGAGAGCCATCACGAGCTGCCGTCCTGGTACCTGACCGAGCGGGTCGCCGAGTGTCTGTGCGTGTCCGCCGGCGCGGTCGAGGCGGAGCCGCTGCGCGGGCCCGGCCTGGTCTCCGACTGCCAGGACCTGCTCAACGAGGCCGACCACCTCTACAACCAGGAGCTGCTCTTCGGCTCGATGACGGCCGGGCAGGCGATGCTCAACGAGCTGGAACTGATCGGTGACCAGCTGGACCGGGCCAAGGAGCTGAGCACGAACCGGCCGGGCACCGCCATCGCGATCCTGAACCAGGTCCTCCTGGAGATCGACCGCCTGGTCGTCGCCCGGCGCCGAGTCACCAGGAGCGGCTGACGCGTGCTCGTGTTCGCGGTCTCGGACAAGGGCGGCACCGGTCGGTCGGTCACCGGCTGCAACGTCGCCTATCGCCTCGCGCTGCGTGGCCACAACGTCTGCTACCTCGACTTCGACTTCGGCTCGCCGACGTCGGGCGCGATCTTCGGTATCGAGATGGCCAGCCATGGCACGGCGTCCGGTGCCGGCCTCCACTCCTACTTCGCCGGGCAGGCCAGCGAGCCCGAGCAGATCGACATCTGGTCTCGGTCGGACCGTCGCGAGCTGCGCCGCCACCCACTCTCGTCCGGCCGGCTCGTGCTCGTGCCGGGAGACAAGGGCGGCGGGGAGTTCCCCGCGAGCAACGGCCTGGCCGACCAGTGCCGGCGGCTGTTCCTCCGGCTCGACGACGAGTTCGACGTCATCTTCGTCGACCTGAGCGCCGGGCGGTCCTACGCGGCGGAGATGTCGCTGGCGGCCACCGCCAGTGACGCGCTCGCCGCCGTCCGGGCCCGCTGGCTGCTGTTCCACCGCTGGACCCGCCAGCACATCATCGCCGCCGCGGGGCTCGCCTTCGAGGAGAACGGGCTGCTCGACGTCGGCAAGCGCTGCGGCCACGACCGGGTCGAGCTGGAGGACGCGATGCGGTTCGTGCGCACGGCCGTGCTCGACCCCGGCTCGGCCCAGCTCGCCGGCCTGCGCCCGACCCAGGCGGCCTGGCTGCAGGACTGCAACCGTGACCTGCAGGAGCTCGCCGCGAAGCTCGGAGTGGGGCGGACCGCGCTGCTCGCCGAGGTGCCGCTCGACCCGCTGCTGCAGTGGCGCGAACAGCTGATCACCGACAACGACGTGCACCTCGCCGGGGTCGCCAACGCCGAGACCACCCGGGCGTTCGACCAGGTCGCCCGACGTCTGGTCGACGACGTGTTCTGGAGCGGGCTCTGAGCGAGCACGCGCCGGACGGAGTCGTGTCGGGCGGCGTGGACACCGTGTTTCACGAGACGAGCGCCGAGCCGCGGGTCGAGGCCGTGCCGCTGGCGCACCTGTCGGTCGAGCTCGGCCACCTCTACATGGAGGACCTGACCGCGCCGGACGCCGATCTCGGGGCGCATTTCGCGCGGATCGCGCCCTGGGTCGACCCCCCACGGCTGGCCGCGGTGGCCCGGGTGCCGCAGTCCCGCCTGCGGGTGAGCACCTGCCTGCTCATCGACGACTACTTCAGCGCGCCGGGCTCCCCAGCCGACGTGATCGGCCAGCTGGTCACCGCCGCGGCCGGCGCCGGGCTCCGGGTCGACTACATCGCCCGCGAGTCGGCCTGCGCCACCGCGCCGCGCCCGGCCGCCCCCACATCCCGGCCGACCGCCGGCGGCGCCGGTTCGTTCCCGGCCGATGACGACGGTGAGATCTCGCTGGCCGCGCTGGTCGAGGCGGCACTGGTGGCCGATCCACCGTTCGGCGCCACCGGCGTGCGCCCCACGCCCGCGCAGATCGGCTGGCTGTCCAACGGTGAGCGGACGCCCGGCGCCGACGGCGCCCGCCCGGCCGCCGCGATGGCCGGCGAGACGCGCTGGGCCCCGCCGCGGGAGAACGCGGCCCGCCGGCACTCGGTGTTCGTCGACGTCGAGCTGTGGGACGTGCCGCGAGACGCACGGGTGTGGTCCTGCCCGATGCTGGCCGGGGTCTGGCAGCTGCTGCGGCTCGGGCTGCTGCGGGTCGCGGGGCGCAGCGCCGTGAACCCGGTCCGGATGGACGTCGACGCGTTGCCGACCCGCTGGGCCGAGCTGCCACCGGTGATCCAGCTGGCCGACCGGGTCGCGCCGTTCTGCGCGTACCGGGCGATGTCCGTGCTGGACTCCCGGTTCTTCCCGGTCGAGCATGCGGTGCGCACGATCCTCGCCCAGGTCGCCACCGACCCCGTGGTCGCCGAGCAGGCGCTGACGCGCGCCGGCCAGGAAGGGACGCCGTTGCCTAGGGCCGTACCGGACCGGCTTTCGTACGTCTTCCTGGGTTCCTGATGCCGCGGGCCGGTCAGTCGCCCGCTCAGGGCGCCGTTCCGGTCGCCCGGGGCGCCACGCCGACGCCGGGGCGGCTCGCGGCGCCGGAGCCCGGCCGGCCCTGGCTGCTGCTCGGTGAGGTCCGCACCACGGTGTTGCGCAACTCGGTGCCGATCACCGGGTCGACGGCGCAGGAGGTGCTGCGGCTGAAGCCGGCGGGCCGGGTCCGGCTCGCCACCCGGCCGATCGCGTACGCCCGCTCGCCCGATCTGGTCACCGGAGTGCACTGCCTGCTGGCCTCCGGTCAGCGCCGCCGGGTCGAGACCGTCGGCACGGTGCTGGCCGGCGCGGCCGTCCTCGGCGGGCGGGTGCTCCAGGCCAGCGCCTGGACCGCGGTCGCCACCCGGGACTGGGACTTCCGGCCGCCCTGGTCAGACTTTCTGGCCACTCCCGGTGTCGTGTACGCGTCAGCCAAGGCCGCCCCGGACGATCTCGCCACCGGCTTCCTGCGGCCCGAACCGGTGCCCGCCGGCGGCGCGGAGCTCGACCTCGGCGGCGCGGCGGCGGCGGTCCTTGACCAGGTCCAGGGCCATCCGGCGCTCGACCGGGGTCTCGGACTGCGCGCGCAGCGTACCCGGCTGCGCTTCGCGATCCGCGTCGATGACCAGGATGGCCCTATTCGGGCGGATTCCGCGATATTCGCGATTCACGATGATGCGTTGCGTACTATTTCGCTCACCGTGTCGGGTCGTGACCCGGCGCCAGCGGTCCGGCTGTGTGAGGACGTGGCGCTGCACGACTGGCTGCTTACCACCGTCGGCCGCGTCGTCGACGGTGCTCGGGCGGGCGGAACGTCGGGGGAGGAGCTGATACGCCGGTCGCGCCCGGTGGTGACGCATCTGCTGCCGCTGTGGATGCCCGGGGCCCATGTGGCCGAGGAGCTGGCGCCGGTCTGGGCCGGCCTCGACCGCCATCCCGGATTCAGCCGGCAGTGGACGAGCCTGGTCGACCAGATCAGGGACCAGCTGGCACTCTCGATGATCGGTCTGCTCAGCCGTGGATGGGAAGGACAGACAGATAGGTTATGAGTTCCGAGGGGTCGCCACCGCGGTTTACGGCAGTGCAGAGCGTGGTCCGACGGGTGATCGTGGCCGCGGCTACCGGGTTTGTCGCGTTTCTCATCACCAACCTCACCGACCAGCCGCTGATCTGGCAGCTCACTCTTTCCGCGTTTCTCGGCGGAGTGGCGCTCGTCGTCCAGTTCCTCATTGATTTCGAGCAGCGGATCGAGGGCGTGGAGCGGGGGCTGCGCGAGCACGGCGACCGGATGACGGCGCTGATCGAGCGGCGCATGACTGGCGTCAGCCAGGTGGTCGACCTGTTCGAGCAGACCTCGAACCGCGAGGAGCTGATCGAGTTCTTCCGCAACGCCGTCCAGATCGGCCCCGAGGCGCGACTGCGCTACGACTTCGCGCACGGCGAGATCCGACGGATGTCCCGACTGCTCAAGGAGCTCGGCAACGGGCACGTCTCCTACCCGGCCGAGGAGAACGAGTGGCTGCTCAGCCTGACCAGGGCCGCGCGCGACACCATCGACGCGACCAGCCTCCCGAGCGTCGACGCCGGGACGCAGGGCTACGAGGACGGCTTCTGGGAGAGCGAGCCGGGCCTGCGGTACCTGGAGTCCCAGCAGGACGCGGTCGGGCGGGGCGTGCGGATCCGGCGGATCTTCGTGCTCAACCGCTCGATCGCGTCGGATGACGCGTCGTTGCGGGCGGTGTGCCGGCAGCACACGGCGGTCGGCGTCGAGGTCCGCGTCCTGCCGTCGGACCTGCTGCCGTCGGTGCCGCCCAGCACGGTGACGGACTTCATCCTGTTCGACAACGAGGTCTGCTACCAGGTGGCCACCATCTCGCGGATGGACCCGCGCGGCGACGGCCGGCCGACGATCGTGGGCACCCAGCTGGTCCTTCGCGACGACATGGTCTCGGAGCACCGCAACCACTTCGAGCAGTTCTGGGACGCGGCCCAGATCGTGCCGGACCAGGACGCCCAGCCGACCGCCTGACCGGCCGCCGCCGGCGCCACCGGTCGCTCGGCGGCGGGCCGCTGACGTGCGGACTGAGACGGCCGTCACCATGGCGCGGCGACCGGCGGTGAGCCGGCCGTAAAAAGCGGTGGGTAGGGTCGAAGTTCTTAACAATTGTCGGGTAGAGATCCCGGGCAGCCGGGCCGCGAGCCTGGTCCCGCCCGGTACCCGTCAGTCGGTCGAGAGGTCGTCCGTGTGAGCGGTCCAGAGGTGCTCTCCGGCGATCAGCCGACGGAGCCGGCCGCCGCTGAGCCGACCGCCGACGCCGCCCAGGAGCCCGTGGCCGCCCGGGAGCGCGTGGCCGCCGCTCAGGAGCCCGCGCCCGCGCGGGACCGTGAGCCGGCAAACGGCCGTGTCCCGGGCAGGACAGACACCCGCGGGTCAGGCGACTCGGGGGCCGTCAGGCGCCGGGCCGCGCCCCTCGGCGTCGCCCATCGTGGTGACCCGGCGGGGATCGGTCGGATGTCGCCGCGCGCTCGCCTCGCTCAGCTGGCTGGCGATCCCGAGCCCGCGCCCGCGCCGGCCGTCTCAGCACCGCCGCCCGCCGGGGCGGACCAGCCGGTGGACGCGCCCGCCACCACGGCACTCCCCAGGCCGCGTGACGGTGGCCGCCCCACCGGCGCGGCGGCCGAGGGCGTCGGCGCCGCGGAGCCGGCGGCCCTCCCGGCCAGCGAGGCGCCGACGGCCGTGATCGTGCTCGACGGCGGCGGGACGCTGCCCCCGGAACTGAGCCCGCGGCCCGAGGAGGACGGCGGGCCGCCTCGACGGCCGCGTGGCCTCGTCAGGGCGCTGGTCGTCGGCCTCGCCGCGATCGTGTCGTGCGCGTTGTTCCTCGTTATCGGGCTCGGCTATGGCGCCACGAAGTACTACGAGACGCAGCTGAGCCGCACCGACCTGAGCGCCGGACGGGTGGAGGGGACCCGCCCGCCCGCGATCCCGCATGGGCGGGAGACCTGGCTGCTGGTCGGCTCGGACGTGCGCACCGGCGCGGACTCGGCCGAGGTCGGCGGCGCCCGCTCGGACACGATGATGATTGGCTATCTCGGGTCCAACGGCTCGACGACCCTGGTCTCGGTCCCGCGTGACCTCAAGGTGACCATCCCGGCGTTCACCGACTCTGCCGGCAAGCACCACTCCGCGCGCACCGACAAGATCAATTCGGCGTTCAACCTCGGTGGCCCGGCGCTGTTGCTGCGGACCCTGGAAAACGTCACCAACGTGCGCATCGACCATTTCGCCGAGATCGATTTCAGCGGCTTCAAGCAGATGAGCGACGTGCTCGGCGGCGTCGAGGTCTGCATGGTCAAGGACCCGTTCAAGGAATACGTCGCCGAGGACGGGAAGACGTCGACCAACCTCAACGACCCGATGTCCGGGTTCCGTGGGCAGGTGGGCGCCAATGTCCTCGAGGGCGACAACGCGTTGGCGTTCGTGCGGCAGCGCCACGGTTTCGTCAACGGCGACTACTCCCGGATCCAGCGTCAGCAGGCGTTCCTCGCGGCGGTCTTCCGGAAGGTCAACAGCGGGAACCTGCTCACCGACCCGGGGAAGCTCGCCGGGTTCCTGAACGCCGTCACCGGCGCGATCACGGTCGACTCCGGCACGAGCCTGACCGACCTGAGGACCCTCGCCGAGCGGCTGCACGCGATGGACGCTGGGCAGGTGCACTTCACCACGATCCCGCTGTCCGGCGCGCAGTCCGCCCCGGTCTACTACGCCCTCTACGACCCGGCCATGGTCCGCGCGTTCGTCCAGCAGATCATCAACGGTGACGACGCGGCGCCCGCCGCGGGATCGCCGACGCCGTCCGTGGCGCCGAGCCCGACCGTCGCGCCGAGCCAGATCCGGGTGACCGTGCTCAACGGCAGCCCGACCGGCGGCACCGCCAACAAGGTGGCGGCCAAGCTGCGCGCCGCCGGCTACCAGGTGGTCCGCGTCGGCACCAACGCCTCGCGCCAGATCGCCAGCACCGAGGTGCTCTACCCGCAGAGCCAGGCCGCCGCGGCCAGCCGGCTGCTCGCCGACATCCCCGGGGCCCGGCTGGTCCCGAACACCGAGGCCGCCGCCGGTTCCGGGGGAGTCCCGACGACGTCGCCAGCCGGTTCCTCGGCCACCGCGACGGCCACCGGCGGAATGCTCACCCTGGTCGTCGGCGAGGACCTGGTCAGCGGTGACACCTCGGTCATCGCCACACCGACCGCCGCCGCCCGGACGCCGGGCGCCACGGTGCCGTACTACACCCAGGCGCCCGTGTCGGCCGCCGCCGGCTGCGTCAAATAGCCGCGGGCTGTGTGCGGTACCGGGCGGCGCTGACGCCGGCCAGCGGTCACGCGAACGGGCGGGCTCCCTGCGGTCGCCGCACTAGGCTGGGCGGGGCCGTCCGGCGTGGGCGGCAACCGTCCGGTCACCCCCGAGGAGTCCGCATGGCACGCCCGACGCCGCTGTCCACGGACGAGATCACCGAGGGACTGCGGGGGCTGCCCGCCTGGGCCCTCGCTGACGGCGCGATCCGGCGCACCGTGACGGCGCCGAGCTTCCTCGCCGGCATCGAGCTCGTCCGGCGGGTCGCCGCGGTGGCCGAGGAGATGGATCACCATCCGGACATCGACATCCGGTGGCGACGGGTCACGTTCGCGCTCAGCACCCACGACGCCGGTGGGATCACCGTGCTCGACCTCGAACAGGCCCGGGCCATCGATGGCCTCGCCGCAGCGCTCACCGCCTCCGACGGCGCCTGACGCGTCCGGCCAGCCTTCCCGGGCACCACGCTCGGCCGGCGGTGGGATCGCTCGCACCGGATCACGCGGCCTTCGTAGCGGTTCGCGGTCTAGGGTGGACGAGCGCCAATTTGCACTCGGTACTAATCCGATCTCGTGACGTCCAGCCCATTTAGCTGGACGTCCTACAGTTCGGTTCGTACCAGGAAAAGATGGCGTGTCGGACCGCCCCCTGACACCCGGCAGCTGGGCGGCAATACGGAGAGGGGACTCGTGATGGGCGAGCAGGTGGGCGCCGCCGCGCCGACGGTCGAGCGGCTCGGCGTCATCGGCTGCGGACTGATGGGCTCCGGCATCGTGGAGGTCGCCGCCCGCGCCGGCCTGGACGTGCTGGTACGCGAGGTCGACGCGCGCGCCGCCGACGCAGGGCGGGCCCGGCTCGCCAGCTCGCTGGAGCGTGGCGTCACGCGCGGGAAGCTCTCCGCCGAGGAACGGGACGCGGCGCTGGGCCGGATCGCCTTCACCACGGACCTGGGCGACTTCGGCGACCGGCAGCTCGTGGTCGAGGCGATCGCCGAGAACGAGCAGCTCAAGACCGAGATCTTCGCGACGCTCGACAAGGTGGTCGCGGACCCGGCGGCGATCTTCGCGTCCAACACGTCCTCCATCCCGATCATGAAGCTGGGCATGGCGACCAGCCGGCCCGAGCAGGTCGTCGGGATCCACTTCTTCAACCCCGTTCCGGTGCTGCCGCTCGTCGAGCTGGTGCCGTCGCTGCTGACCAGCGAGTCGACGATCGAGACCGCGCGGACGTTCGTCACCGGCCCGCTCGGCAAGCAGGTCATCACGTCGCAGGACCGCGCCGGCTTCATCGTGAACGCGCTGCTCATCCCGTACCTGCTGTCCGCGATCCGGATGTTCGAGTCCGGCTTCGCCTCGGCCGCGGACATCGACAACGGCATGGTGCTGGGCTGCAGCCACCCGATGGGCCCGCTGGCGCTGTGCGACCTGATCGGCCTCGACACGGTGAAGGCGGTCGCCGAGTCGATGTACGACGAGTTCAAGGAGCCGCTGTACTCGTCGCCGCCGCTGCTCGCCCGGATGGTGGACGCTGGACTGGTCGGGAAGAAGGGTGGTCGTGGGTTCCACGACTACCGCGGCTAGCCAGGCCGAGGACCAGCCATCCCGACCAGCCAGCCATCCCCACCAGCAAGGTAGGAAGAAGGCGCAAGGTGGACTCCGGTTTCGATCTGTACCGGCTTCCCGAGGAGCACGACGCGCTGCGCGCGGCGGTCCGTGATCTCGTCGAGGCCGAGATCGTCCCGCACGCGGCCGACGTCGACGAGAACGAGCGGTTCCCCCAGGAGGCGCTCGACGCGCTGAACCGGGCCGGGTTCGCCGCCGTACACGTCCCCACCGAGTACGGCGGCGAGGGCGCCGACTCGGTCGCGACGTGCATCGTGATCGAGGAGGTCGCCCGCGGCTGCGCGTCGAGCTCGTTGATCCCGGCGGTGAACAAGCTCGGCACGATGCCGATCCTGCTCGCCGGGTCCGAGGAGCTGAAGAAGCTCGTGCTGCCGTCGATCGCGGCCGGCGAGGCGATGGCCTCCTACGCCCTGTCCGAGCGGGAGGCCGGCTCGGACACGGCGTCGATGCGGGCGCGGGCCAGCCGGGACGGGTCTGACTGGGTTCTCAACGGCACCAAGACCTGGATCACCAACGCCGGCGTCTCGACCTGGTACACGGTCATGGCGGTGACCGAGCCGGACGCCGCCCGCAAGGTCGACGGTGTCTCCGCCTTCGTCGTGCACAAGGACGACCCGGGCTTCGAGATCGGCTCCAAGGAGCGCAAGCTCGGCATCAAGGGCTCGCCGACCCGCGAGATCCACTTCTCCGACTGCCGCATCCCGGGCGACCGCATCATCGGCGCTCCCGGCAGCGGACTGCGGACCGCGTTGCGCACCCTTGACCACACCCGGCCGACGATCGGCGCGCAGGCGGTCGGTATCGCGCAGGGGGCGCTGGAGGCGTCGATCGCCTACACGAAGGAGCGCAAGCAGTTCGGCCGGCGGATCGCCGACAACCAGGCCGTACAGTTCATGCTCGCCGACATGGCGATGAAGATCGAGGCCGCCCGTCACCTCGTCTATGTCGCCGCCGCTCGCGCGGAGCGCGGCGAGCCGGATCTGGGCTTCGTCACGGCCGCCGCGAAGTGCTACGCCTCCGACGTCGCGATGTCTGTGACCACAGACGCGGTCCAGCTGTTCGGCGGCGCCGGCTACACCCGCGACTTCCCCGTCGAACGCATGATGCGCGACGCCAAGATCACCCAGATCTACGAGGGCACGAACCAGATACAGAGGGTAGTCATGTCGCGTCAGCTGTTGAAGGGCTGATCAGGCCGCTGTTTACGCTGGTCAGAGGCCCCAGGAGTCGTCTGCGAGGTCGGCGGCCGGGCTGGGATCGGTGACGCTGGGTATCCGGTTTTGTCCGGCTGCGTCCGGTCGCATCCGGGTGTCTGTGGATTTTCCGTGGATTTCTGCGGCGCTCACGCTCTGTGTGGGTGCCGGCGTGGCAGGGGACTCGTCGGGTTCCTGCTCGGTGGCGAAGGAGGCGTCGATGAGCCGGAGCGCGCGTTGTTCCTCGCCGACGATGCACTTGGCGTACACGGTGAGCAGCACGCGCACGCTGTGCCCGGCCCACTCGGCGACCTGTGTGGGCGGCACGCCGGCGTTCAGCCAGCGGGACACCGCTGCGTGCCGCAGGTCGTAGGGCCGGCGCGCGAGCGGCGAGGCCGCCTCCGCGGGTGTCAGCGCCCGCTCGCGCGCTCTGCGCCAGACGGTCAGGTAGGTCGACATCCTGATCGGGCCGCCGGTTGTCGACCGGAAGATCCGGCCGTCGGGGGCGATTCCGAACTCCTCGATGTGCCGGCGCAGGAGGGCGACCAGGTCAGGGTGTAGCGGTACTGGCCGGACCTCGCCCTGCTCGCGGTGTTTGAGCTGGCGGGCCTGCCGGGGCTTGTCTGGCTCGTCCGACCAGCGCGGCGAGACCTCGGGATTGTTGCCTTCGAGCGCGGCTTCTCCCCAACCGGTCTCTGGGAGCTGTAGCTGGTTGATGTTCAGCTCGTTCGTCTCGCCGGGTCGGGTCGCCGCGTAGTAGATGCAGGCGAAGAACGCTTCGAGGTCAGGCCGCTCGTCGGCGACGGCGGCGAGCAGTCGCAGTGCCCGCCGGTGGTCGACGACGGCGCGCCGGTCGACGACCACAACTCGGCGTGGGGGTGTCCACTGCGCACCCTGCAGCGGGTTGGACGCGAGGTCGCCCCGGGCGACGGCGAAGTTCAGGACCTGGCCGAAGTACATGCGTCGCGAGCTGATCGTGTTCGCTGCGGCCTGCTTCCCGTCACGGCGGTGGGAGAGCGCCACGAGTGCCGCACGCGCGACATCGGGGTCTGCGAGGTCGGCGATGGGCCTGCTGTGTGCCTCCATCCAGGTGAGCACCGCTGCCCAAGTGTCGGGCGGCTCGTTTTCGACCCGTCGTCCGCCCGGAGCCAAGGTTGACCGTTCTCCGGTCAGGAAGACCCAGCCCACCAATGCCTCGTGGACCAGATCGGTGAGCGCATTCGGTGGTCGTTCGTCGAACAGAGCTGGGGTGACCGCTCCCAGGACCGTGGCGATGGTGCGCCTGGTGCCCGGGGCCTGGTGTTCCGCCCACTTCGCGTCGACGTAGTCCCGCGCCACCGCGAGCCAGGTCCGTCCCGGCGCCGGCCCTGGCGCTGGCGCCGAGACCGATCGTGGGATGGCGAGCCACTCGGACAAGGGGAGACCCGTCTCGACGTCGAACGCCTGGCCCTTGCGCACCGCGGTGAGGATCTCCGCATGACGGGACGCGGCGGCCGCCTTCGACGCGAAGGTGCGGGTGTTCGCCCGCGGCCTGCCTGCGACCTGCCAGCGGGTCTGCCAGCTGAAGCCACCCTTCTTGAGCGCGATCTTCTTGACGGACCAGACGCGGACGTCGAACGTCGTACGCCGGTTCTCGTCGTCGGGGCTCACGGCGCTCTGGCGAGGGCTCATCGGGTCGACGGGTCGTGGGTCAGGCTCTCCAGCCAGGCGTTCAGGTCGTCGCGGGCGACCCGGACCTGGCCGTTGGGCAGCTTGATGACCTTCGGTCCGGTGCCCTTGACCTGCCAGTCGTGCCAGGTCGACCGTGGCAACGGATCGTCCGGGCCACCCAGCTCGACGAGGACCTGGTCGAGGGTCAGCAGGACCCGCTGGTCGGCTCGGCCTGGCTCCCGGGTCGCCTGGGTGGGCCGCCTCGGTCTGCGGGCACCGTTTCCGTGGTCAGGGGTAATCGCACTCATGCCGAAGCACGATTCGAATCAGGGTCACCGCCAATGACACCGTGAAGGCCCTCGCAAAGGGCATCGTGCGAAAATGATTGCCGCCGACGTCATCGTGGGCATTCACGTCGTCCTCGCGTGCCACCGTGCGCAGCGGTGCGATGGTGGAATGCGATGGTGGAGGGCCAGGAATCGTCAGTTGGTGCCGGTGGTCGGTGAATCGGGGACTGATCGGTCACGCCGGGGTGTGTGGGTGTCGTTCCTACGGGTGGCCATCGTGCTGACCCTTGCGTGCGGTCGCGGCGTGCAATGAGTCCTCGTGTTCGGCCTCGGCGTTTGCGTGTTCCCATGCGGTTCGCGGTGTTCTGGCGATGGCCTTCCCGAGGATGGTGCGGCGGAGAGTTTTCCACAGCTGGGTCTCGGGGCCTGGTGCGCTTCGGGTTCGTGATGTTGGACTGGGGCTGATGTTGCGGGGGCGGCCTACTGGAGGTGCTGGATGGATCGGGACGAGATGGACTTCGAGACAACCACCGATGCCGATCTCCCTGGGCGTTTGGACGTCGGTTGGTGGCGTGGGGCCGCGGGATCGCTGCCGGCCGAGGGGCCCCGAAACGTGGAGATCGGGTTGGCGTTGCTGTATCACGCACTGGCTGGGCTTCTCGCGTCTCCGTTGGTGGAGGAGTCGCGGGCCTTGCGCGCGCGCACGGAGATCACAGGGGCGATTGGGGAGCTTGAATTCGCCGGGGTGAATGAGGCCGCGACGTCGGCGCCAGTGCGGATGGCAGACGACCGTGGCCCACTTAGCTGGGAAGAGATTCGGGTCGTGCTGCGGGCCGCGGTGGCGGAACTGCGCGGCCAGGTCGCGGCGGCGCCCGATCCGGTGGCGGTGGCGCAGGCTGTGATCGCTGCGCGGAGGGCGTTGGCGGAGCTGGAGTGATGGCGCAGCCGCTGACCTATGGCGGTCTGGTCGCCGAGGCGCGGCGGGCGGCGGCGGTGGCGGCTGTCGGGCCGCTGCCTGCGCCGGGTGACGGGGCCTCCTGGGACGCCGCTGAGCTGGTGGGTCTGGTCGCGTTGGTGGGTCGGCATGCGCGGTTCCTCGGGCAGGCAGCGGGGCCTGGGAATCCGGCGTTGGAACTGGCCTGGCAGATCGAGGGGGTAGTTGAGGCAGCGCGTGGCGGGTTGCCGTCGGGGCCGGTTGAGCCTGGCGGGGCGTGGCGGGCGGCGATCGATCTGCTGGGGCTGGGTCATGATCTGCTGGCGTCGCAGCTGGGTCCTGAGGGGCAGCCGCAGGGGCCGGACGCGGCGGCGTTCGCGCATCGTGGCGCGGTCGCGGCGGCGACTGTTCCGCTTGCGTCGCTGGTGGGGCTGGTCGCGGACAGCGCGGCGGAGCGGGCTGGACTACTGCGTCGGCACCTGATGGACCGCGCCCGGCCGTCAGTGGACGGGCGGCCCACCGAGCTGCTCGCATCCGACGATCCAGCGGTCACGTTGGGTACTGCACGGGCGTTGGATGTGGTCGCGGGTTTGCGTCCGATGGTGGATCTGATCGTGGAGGAGTGCGGCAGGGGAGACCTGCCGCGGGTTTTGGACGATGTCCGGCCGCTGTATGGGGATCGGGTCACGCATCCGTTCGATCACACGTTGGAGCAGCTGCGGCTGGCCGCGCACGAGCTGACTCGTCCGCCGGCGCGGGCACATCAGGCAGCGCTGGTCGAGTTCGCGGGCCTGGCGGTGGCGGTCGGGGAATGGACCGGCGGCCTGGCGGGCTGGGCGCGGATGCGTAGCCGCGGCGAGGCCGGCAGCGCGTACGCCGCCGTGGCAGCGCGGGCGCCGGAGGTTGTGGCGGCCTGGCAGGCGGTGCATCAACGGCTGGGCTCGCTGCGGTCGCTGGGTTTGGACGGCCGGGCCGCGGCGGCGATGGCCGGGCAGGTGCGTCGGCAGGTCGAGACGGCTGGGGCTGCGGCGGCGCGGGATTCCGGCGTTGTGGACCGGCGGGCGGCCCTGGTGACGGCGCGCCGGGCTGTTCTCGTATTGCCGGAGCTCGCCGCGAGCAGTCAGGCCGCCTGCCAGCTGCTGCTCGCGGAGTCCCAGCTGAGGCCGGCCCCGTCGGCAAGGCCACAGAGCCGCATCGTGCGCAGCGGGGCGGAGCTGGTCCGGGCCTACCAGCGGGCCGAGCGGGTCTCGCGTGACCTGGTCGCCGCGTGCGCCGCGCTACCCGGACCGCAGCCGCTGGCGGGCCGCGCCGCCTACCTGGCCGATCGGTCGACGCCGCTGGTTGTTGCGACTCCGCAGCCGCCACCGGACCTCGCTCGTGGACCCCGGTCGGGGAAGGTCAGTGTGCGGGATCCCCGTGGTGGGGTGGTGACGTGTGAGGCCGCCAGGTTCGAGCAGGCGCTGCGCCATCCGGGCGGCGAGTTGGCCGCGATACTGCGGTCACACGCCCGCAGGGTGACGCTGTTCGGCGACGAACATGTGATCATCCTGGCCGCGTTGGTCGCTAAGCACGCCCCCGATCAGCTTGCGGCGGCCGGTCCACCGTCGTCCGCGCGGCCTGACGGTGCGACCACGCCTCCTGAACCGGGGCTGCCGGATGGCCGGGCAGCCGGCCCCGCCCTGGACCTTGATCCCTGACGGTCCGGGTGGCGACATCGGGTCCTCACCACGGCCCTCGCGGGCGACCTCGCGCCTGATCCGGGTCCTCATGGTGGCCCTCACCGAGGCCCTCGGCCAGAGCGGGCTCACTCGCGTGCACGAGGGCCGTCGCGAGGCCCGACACGTGCAGGGTTATCCACAGACTGTCCTTGGCCTCGCCGGGAACCGGCAGGCTGGACGTCGCGAGGGCCGACATCAACCACAGGTGAGGTAGCCCCGGATGGAACGTGGCAGGGACACAGGCCGGCCCGCGGCTGACACCGACCCGCGGTCGGCACCAGGCCCGGCGCGTGGGCCGAGCCCGGTCGAGTGGCGCGGCGTGGTCATGGCTCTGTCCGCGGGGGAGCCGTCGCTGGAGACCGCGTCGCTGCTGCTGGAGGTAGCGGCTGCCGGGACGTTGTTCGAGCCGCTCGCGTCGGTGGGCCGGGCGACGTGGGCCGGGGTCCAGGCCCTCGCTGCCGGCGACGAACTGCGGCAGGCAGAGCTGGCGTGGCTTGGGCTCCCCACGCCGCTGGCCAGCGCGGACGACAGCCCCGTAGCCCGCGGAGAGGTGCGCGCAGTCCTGGACACGGCGTACGCGATGTTGGGTGCCGCGCTGCCCACAGCATCGGACCCGGCCAGGGTGCTGCGGGCACAGGACCGCATCCGCGAGGCCCTCAAGGCCCTCGCCGGCGATGACTGAGGCGCCCAACTACGGCCAACTGCTGGACACAGCCGCACAACAGATCGCCGGCGCCGCCGCCCGGCCGCCACCTATCCAGGCTGATGAGGCGCTGCGCGACGCGCTCGGGCTGATCGGGTTGGCGGCGCTGGCTGGCCGGCACGCCCGCTTCCTCGGACGCGCGGGCGCGGACGACAACCCGGCGCTGCGACTCGCCGCGCGCCTGGACCAAGCGGTGCTGGCCGCCGCCGACCTGCTACCGATCGGCGAGGGCCAACCCGACTCGGCCTGGCGGGAAGCCACCAGGACACTAGGGCTCGCGCACGACCTGCTCGCGCTGCACGTCGGACCAGCCGGTGAACCACGTAGCCCGGACGCGGCCACTCTGGCCCGCCCCGAGGTGATCACCGCGGCTGCCCATCGGCTTGGAGCGCTGGTCGCGGTCGTCATCGGGACCGCGGTCCGGCGTGCGGCCTATCTGCGGGGGTATCTACTCCTGGCGGCAGACCCCACCACTCCGGCCGCCCGGCCCGACAGCGCTGGCCCACCGGTGGCGCTGCGCATCGCCCAGGCCCTGGATCGGCTCGCCCCGGCACGGGCGACGGCGGCGCAGCTCGGCGCGCGCCACGACGACTCCCACCACCACCTCGCCGCACTCAACGAGATCAGCCCACTGCACGACTCCACGGGCACTGCGTTCGAGCAGACCCTGGAACGGCTACGGCTGACCGCGCACACCCTCGCCCAGCCACCCACCCGGCCCGCGCGAGCCGCGCTCTACGCGATGGCGGACCTCGCCGTGGCCATCGGCGCGGCCGCCGGCGAGAACGCCGCCGTTCTCGCCCACCACAGCACCTCCCACGCTGCCTACGGCCGCGTCGCGGACAGCGCCCACGCCGCGATGGCCGCCTGGAAGGAGGTCCGCCACCTGCTGGGCACGCGGCGCTTGCTGGGCTTCGAGGGCCTGCGCACCGTCGAGCTCGTCGACCAGGCCCGCCGCCAGATCGCCGACCTCACGACGCCCGCCGACGCCGACCAGTACACCGCGCTGCTCGCGGCACGCCGCGCCGCATTGGTGCTGCCCGACCTTGCCGCCGCGAGCCACGCGGCAGTCCACCGCCTCCAGGCCGCCGGGCTGCTGCTGACCGCCACACCCGGCCACCGCTTCGGACCGCCGACCGACCGGGACAGCGAGCTCTTGGACGCCTACGGCGACGCCGTACGCCTGTCTCGGAGGTTGCTGAAGACGTGCGCCGGGCTGCCCGGACCGCAGCCGCTGCCCGCCCGGACCGCGCACCTCACCGACCCGACGATCGACCTCGTCGCGCCTGTCGTCGACCAGCACCCGACCCTGCGCGCGCTGGATCCGGCCCGGCGCAGCCGGGATGTCCGGCTGCTCGACCCCCACCACGGCGTACTTGCCTGTGACACCGACCTGTTCGAACGGGCGCTACGCCACCCTGACCGGGACCTATGGAACATGCTGAGCCCACATGCGAACCGGCTACACCTGACCGGAACCGAATCCCGCGCGACCCTCGCCGCGCTCGCCAGCCTCCACACCCCAACCCTCCTCGGCAGCCCGGCTGCCGAGCACCGGCCCCCGCCCCCGCCCGCCAGCGGTTCGGCACAGGCGCACCTGCTCGACGCGACACCACCAGGTCGCTACCCGAGCCCGCCGGCCGACCTCGGTCCGGAGCCGGGCCTTTGACAGCCGGCTCAGCGACAGTGCCCGGACGGGTCGAACCTTCTGATCTGTACTTTCATCTGGATCTTCCAGGGGTGTCCGTCGACGTCCACCGTGTCCGCTGACCTCGGGCGTTCCGTCCGCCGATGTCCACTGGCGTCCGCTCGCGTCCGCCGGCTCGGCTGTCAACTTGGCTGTCAGCTCCGATGCCCGATCCGCGGGCGAGAGCGGCCATGGACCTCCTCGGCGTTCGCCAGCTCCGAGTGATCACGAGGCTCCGGAAGCCTCGGCTGCCTGGCCGAAACTCGCGACCGCGCAGTGCTCAGTCAATCGAGCCGCATCCCCAGTGCCCACCAGGTGGCCTCGTCGACCTCGATCCCGTCCAGGGCGACCACCGTTCGGGTAGCCCAACGGCCGCGCCCGGTTGCCTCGAAGGGGCTCTCGCCGCACGGCGATTGGGCCCCGGCCGGTCAGACCTGCGCCACGGTCCGTGTCCGTCCAGCGGTGTCGGCCGGCTCGGCTGTGCCCGTGAATGTCCTGTTCCGACGTACCCCGGCGCGTCGCGCGCGATGACAAGACCGACATGTCCGTACGCGCGTCATACTCGGCGCCATGCTCTCTCCGCGCCGGCTCGTGCTCGCCGCCGTGCTTACCCTTGCTCTCGCTGGCTGCACACTGCATGGGTCGAGCGCCGCCGGAACCGGCAGCGCTCCGACCGACACGGGCACCAGCTCCGCCCAGGCCGGACCGCTGGTCGTCTCGACGTCGACCTCGACGGTCTATCCGGCGCACTGCCAGGCGCGGGACAACAACGAAGAGCCCGACCCGACCTGCACACCCGGCGCGCTGAACCCGGCGGTCACTCAGGCCACGATCGGTTCGACGATCTGCAAGTCCGGGTGGACGGCGACGATCCGCCCACCGACGTCTTATACCAACAAGATCAAAAGTGAGGCGATCGCCGCCTACGGCGCTTACGCCGGCACCGCGATGGGCAGCTACGAACTCGACCATCTGATCTCCTTGGAGATCGGTGGCTCGCCGACCGCGGTCGCGAACCTGTGGCCCGAAAAAGGGGAGCACAACGACAAGGACCCCGTCGAGAACGCGGCCAAGCGCGCGGTCTGCTCCGGCCAGATGACCCTCGCCGACGTCCAGGAGAAGATCGCGACCAACTGGGTCGCGCTCGGCCACGAACTCGGCGTCACAGGCATCCCCGCCTCCTGACGGAACGCCCGGGCGGCGTGACCGGAGGGATAAAGGGAGAGGGCGCGCCGTCCACGGACGTCCACACCGATGGCTGTTCATGCGCGTGGCTCCCCGGATGGCTCTCCGTCCTGCCTGTGACCGGTCGGGCTGCCTGGTTGGATTGAGCTTATGGGAGATCACTACCCGCGGCTTCTGGTGGATCGGGACGTCACGGTCATCCGCGCCGGTCAGCTGGAGCAGACTCGGCTGCGAGCGTGGTTGGATGGACATGACGGACCGATGCCGACCTATCGAGTAGAGCTAGCCACTCGCCTTGGCAATTACACCTGCCCGTACACCGCTACGGGGCCGGACGCGTTCGAGGCCCTTACCAGGCTGCGCCGCCAGCTTGAACCTGACGACCTGCTCGTCGCGGTCCAAGGGTCTCGCCGCGACACCTACCCCAGCGGTATGGCGAGGGATATGGGCGGCGGCATGAAGGTATACGTCCTGCGCCCTGGCGTACCCGGTCGCCCGGACTTGGTGCGGACCTTTGACGACGCGCTGCCTGACCAGTTGGCGACTGTCGATGTGCAGAGAGCATCCCATCAAGCATGGGTAGCTGAAAGAAGGTCGCAGTGACGAGGCGGGCACAGCGGCCGCGAGAAGATTATGAGATTTCTGGATACTCGTCTGTAGACGTCCATCGACATCCGCCGGCCCAGGTCAGGGCGGTCGCGGGATTCCATGGACGTCCACGCTCGTCCACCGATGTCCGCCGGCTTGGCTGCCAACGTGGCTGCCATCGAACGGAGCTACGGTCGCTACGTAGCATGATCACGAGCGGGTGGAAGGCCCAGCCCTGGCCTGGTCGAGCCGCCGACCCTCCGCCTTTCAGGTGTGGTCTGCGGTTCCACCCCTGTCCACAGTCGTCCGCCGCGTCTGCGTCCGGCGGTGCCGGCGTCCACGGACGTCCGCTGACGTCCACCCCCGTTGCCGTCACGGTTGCCGTCAGATCTCCCGACGTTGCAGGGCCACTGCGACGGCCGCGGGCCTCTGTTCCGTAGTTCGATCTGGATTTTCCGGGGGCTCCACGGACGTGACTGGCTTGGGGTCAGGGCGTCCAGGAGGCCAGGGGCGCCAGTGACGGGTCGCGCGCGTACCGGACGCCAGTCAGGTTCTGTCCGATGACGATCGGGTAGACGATCCATCCGCGGATGCACGCGCCGGGATCGATGTAGCCCGCAATGGGGTAGTGGGGAGCCGGGAACTGGCTGTAGGTGTCCTCGGATGGTTCGGTCTGCCCGTTGCCGGCGTCCGTGACGGTCCAGGCGATGTTCCGAAGCGGACCGCCAGCCTGGTTCGCGTTGAGGCAGGTTTGCACGTCGATGGCTACCCACTCGGTCCCCGCCTGCTGGTGCGCCGGCAGGCCCGTGGCAGCGGGTCGGCGCTGCCCGAAGTAGGTCACCGATCCCCAGTCGGTCGCCACCTGGGTTCCGGGGCCAGGCCGGGAGGTCCACGTTGCGGTCGGTGTCCGAGACGGGGGTGCGGAGGTCGGCGCACTTGTTACGAGGGACGGCGTCGAGCCGGCCGTCTCAGGAGAACCGGCGCCGCCCCCACAGCCGGCAAGGACAACGGTCACAATCACTAATCCAAGGCACCCGAAACCAGGCCTCATCTTCATACCCCCGTATGGCGCTGCCTCGCGCCGATGATGATGTTGTGGTGACGTGAGGGTAGTGCTTGGCAGCAGCGCAAGGAAAACGGGGCCACGCTCCCGATCCCAAGATCTCTCTAGGGCATCCACCGCCATCGATGCTGACCCACCGAGGTCCCACAGCGGTGGGCAGGGGATCAGCGGAAGGCGACTACGAGCGTCGAGGGTCGACCAGCGGTTTAAGAGGGGGAGCGAGTCGTCGATGGACGTCCGTCGACGTCCATGGAGTCCGGCCTGCCAGCGTGCCGAGTCCACGGACGTCCACCGTCGTCCAGGAGCTTTCGCCGGCTCGGCTACACGGCTGGGTGCAGTGCCACGGCTGGACCCCGCCACTTCGGGCCCGGTGCCCGGCGGTCGCGGTCCAGCCGATTGCCCAACGCGGCTTGCGGAGCGTCGAGGCATCCTCCGAGCAGACCATGGTTGCATGGGTGGCAGTTTGATAGTGCGGCTCGACCTCCTCATCCGGGTGGGTACCACCGTGGGCGGTCATGGATGGCACACTCTGTATCGAGGTGAGGTGGTTGAGACAAGCCGACGACGTCTTGGCGTATGCCCGGAGACAAGCCGATGAGCTTGAGAAGGACATGACCTGGCATGGAAACGAGAGAGGGAATGGCGGCTACTGGCTGGCGGAGAAGCCGCAAACGAGATGGAGAATCGCGGCGCGGGCAGTGGCCGCACTGGAGTTCTTCCGGCAATATGCAGGGGAAAACAGCTTTTGGACCAAGCGGGCCATAAGCGTCTATGATAATACCGGTGATCGCCAATCCATGGAGACGGGGGCGCGTTCCCTAGGAGACCTGCTGCGCGCCTGGGCAGACCAAGTTGAAGCCGGTGTCATAGAGATTGCGGGCTCTCGGGCGTGGGCGGAGGTCGGTGCCGTGAGCACCGATCTCATGGGACAGGTGCGGCGACTTATGGAGGACCGGAATTCCCATCCTGCTGCGGCCGTCGTTCTGTGTGGCGCCGCCCTAGAGATCGCGCTCCGCGCAGTGGCCGAAGCATATTCCGTGACCGTGCCGGATAAGCCGGGTCTCAACAGCCTGGCCACCTTGCTGCGACAGCGAGAGCTGATCGAGGGTCAGGACGTCAAGGATCTTACGATGTGTGCCGGTCTTCGGAACGACGCAGCTCACGGCATCAACCTCGACAGTCTGAGCCATGAGAGGGCGGGTCTGATGGAGCAACAAACCAACCTCTTGCTGCGACGACTGGCGGATCTCTCCACCGCTGAGGCGACCGCGAGCCGGGCATCTAGTCCGTAGTTTGGTAAGGATCTTTCATGGGTCCATGGACGTCCGCGGCGTCCGTCTACCTAGGGCATCATGTCCGCTGGCGTCCATGGACGTCCGCCGACGTCTGGCGGTTCGGCGTCAACTTGGCTGTCAGATTGCCTCCGGTCCGGAGGTGGCCGGTGATCTTCGTTGGCAAGCCGGCTCGTACCGCAGGCGCACTAGCGCCGAGGAACGAAAGCGGCGCGGCAATCTTACAACCCTACGCGCTCTACGAACCACTGTGCCTGGTGACCCAATCGTCGAGAATAGCTTTCTTATCCGCGCCCGTTGCCTTATCGATTATCAGGCAATCTTCGCCAATCTCTACTTTAATTCCGGCTGCCGGTTGGCGTGCGAGCCACGATTCCAATATGTGCACGAATGCCCGCAAGGCGCCGGACGACACAGCCCAGCCGAGGATCAGTGCCGCATCTCCCAAGCCCTTGCTTCCGCCGGGCGCACTATTGGAATCGTATTCCAGGTCGTCCACACCTTGGCCGAGTAGTTCTTCCTTCAGTCCCCAGCTCAACATCTCGTATTCTTCCAGGTCCCCATCATTCAAGACGATTACCTCTGTCCAGATTTTAAGCATCGTTATTCCTCTCACTGTCGAGTTCGACGCCGTTCTCAGGGAAGAGCTCTTTTAGACGACTCGCGGCACGACCAGCGGTTTCCATGTCGCCCTCGGCTACGGCTTGACGCAGTAGACTTTGGATGCGGCGATCGTCGCCACCGTAGAGGAATAGTATTGTCGCCAAATTGAATCGAGAATTGGCCCGATGCTGACGGTGCTCTTCATCTTCTTTCGTACAAGTCTCGATGCAGAATTCAAAGGCAGATGCGGCGCCGAGTGAATCGTCGTCTTTAAGCAAGATTCTTGCCATCTGATATGAAGCCGTGCAAGCAGTCAATTCGCTCCTGAGAGAACAGCGATAGTAGCGCAATGCACCTTGTTTGTCACCTCGGTGCACCATGAAGTTGGCGACGTTGCTGGCTGCGACTGCGCCAAATCCGGCAAGCTGTGAGTCAATTGCAAACCGGGCCGCGCGCTTAGAGGCCTCCATATCGCGATCCACGAGGGTGTAGAGGGTCAGATTTACTGCGGCCATCGCCGCGGCGGAAAGGTGGCTACGGACTAATACTCCCTCCAAGAAGGCGCGCGCAAGTCGTGTTTGCTCTCCACTTTTGATCGATCCGGAGGAATCGACTTCCTTCATTGGCGTATTCTCGCCAAAGCTGGCACTTTCCTCAATCGCTCTCGTACCTATACTCGCGATCTGATCATGGCTGAATCCGGAGAGGTCGATTTCGAGATCATCCCGTATGGCCGAATTGGCTGCCCGGGCGACCCTGTCGTCGATATCATTCGCCAGGTCTTCCAGCCGCCTTCTCGCTGCTGCGGCGACGCGTTGATCTGGCCCGGCCATCGAGAATCGAAGACCGGCAATAGCCGTCACCCGCCACAGCGGATCGTCGTCGCGCAGGGCGTCAACAGAAGAAATTGGAATGAATTTATCGGCCGGCCATCTTGCGCGCGCAAGATATATTTTTCCTCTCGCACCCAGTAGTGACATCTCTGGTTCCTGATAGTGGCCGATCATTCTTCCGCGAGCGTAATCAAAGAGGTCTTCAGTCGAGATTAGACCGTCAGCATCAAGGTCTGCATCACCGGTTGTTAGGCCATGGATGATTTCTTTCGTGAAGACTGATCGCCGGGCGCCCTCGGCTGGCTCGTCCTGAAGTGCATACTGAAGGGATTGCGACGCGGTGATAACGGCAATTCCAGACGAGTGTTTTCCGAGCTCCCGAAAGCTATCAATGACGGGAGCTTCCGTTGTCGATTTTATTAGCTCACGCTTAAATGCGCCGCTATGACAGCAGTCTAGTATCAAGATTTGGCGTGCTGCGCGGGATTCGCGCATGATTTCGTACAAAAATGAAGCCGGGATCGATGTGGAGCGGAGTGAGTCGAGCTTAGTGTCCGGCATGGCGAAGAACAATCTGCGATGCGGAAGAGGGGAGGTGATGCCATGGCAGCTGAAATAGATCAGAACCAGATCCCGGCGCCCTGCGGAAAGTAGGAGCGCTTCGATCTCCTCCCTTACCTGTTGTGATGTAGGGTCGTGAAGTCGAGTGACATTGAATCCTCCGATGGCTTGATTTCCCAAGACCTCGGCCAGTTCGCGCGAGTCAGTCTCTGGGGCGTCCAGGAGGCCGAGGCGAGGTTCGCTGTACTGTCCGGCAGAAATAAGGAGGGCCTTCCTACTCCCTTCTCCCCAGTTCGCTTCCGGCGCTGAACGTTCCGCTGAGACCGACATCTTCGTGCACCCCGTTGAGCTGACGTGTCGTTCGTCGACGAGTGTCAGGGTAGTGCAGATCCGAATCCGGTCGAGCGATTGGCCCGGTCGGCGTGACGGGCCGGCGAGCACGGCGCTCCAGCGCCGCGCGCAGCCGTCGCGTGGCGCTGCTTGATCTCAAAACGAGCAATTCGGCAGCGCATCATGGCTGCTCAACGAAGGTGGCACGAAGGTGGCCCGCTGTCCGATCCCGGGTGATGCTTGACGCTCACGTCCCACCGCGGGCTTTGCCCCGCCGTAGCCTCGTGGCGTGGGCGTTTACGAGAACCCGCCGGTTGTGTCCCACGTCCTGGCGGACGAGGCGCTTAGGGCTGCTCTGGCACACAGGCTCCACGCGCTTGAGCCCAACGCGGTGTTGGTGGGGTTGGCGCTCCACGACGGCGATCGTGTCTTCGTAGAGCGGTGGTGCCGTCGGATCGCACGCGAGAGCACTGACCTGCGGCTCGTCGCCACGGCATCGCTCTGCCTGGGGCACGTCGCTCGACGCTTCGGAGACCTGGAACCCGCGTGAGTCGCGCTCGTCTGCCAACTCGCCGAGCGTCCGGACCTCGACAGCAGGGTCCTCACCGCTCTTTATGACGTGACGTTCTTCGTCGCAGATCCGCCCGACCCTAGGGGGTCAAGGCAGGGCAGCTAGGTGAAGCGTCAACCGTCACCCGGGACGGACTGTCAAGCATCACCTGGGACAACGCGCTTCTGGGGTCTACAGCTGTGCCCGGTCTCGGGCGATGCTTGTGGCGGGCCGCAGTACCGGGTGGGCTGGGAGATCAGTGAGGCCTGTTTCGGTCGTGCCTGGTAGGCAGGTGTCGGTGGGTGACCGGTGGTGGCGGCGACGGCGTGACGCCAGCGTTTGGACGTCGCGTCGCACCGTGCGCAACGAGGCCGCGGCGGGACCGGCCCGCGCGTTAGATCCCCGGATCCATGTCAGGTCCGGGGCCGGGTAGGTCGGGCTGCGGGTTGAACGCGGGAGCGCGTGGCGTGGTTGGTGGGTCGAGGCTGGCGACCTCGGCGGCGGCGTGCTGGGCGGCGAGGGCGGCGGTGACGAATACCGGCTGGTCGGGGCTTGGGGTGGGCAGCCAGGGGCGGCGGGCGAGTAGGGCGTTCAGGTCGTCGGGTGGGTGGCGCATGGCGGCATGAAAGGTCTCGGCGTGGACCTGGATGCGGCCGTGGACGGGGTCGTCGACGAGAACGGTGTCGCCGACCTGGTGTAGCGCTGGTAGCTGGCCTCTCGGACTAGGCCCGCCATCGGGGTCGACTGGTTGTAGGAGGCCGGCGGGGACGGGTGCCGGAGTGACGTCGCTGGCTGGGTCGAGGGCGGGGGTGATGGGTCGGCGGGTGAACGGTGCGGTGAGGACCTCGGTGCCGTCGGGGCTGTCGACGGCGATCGCGATCTCGCGGACCGTCAGGAGGATTTCGCCCGGCTGCGTTGGCAGGTCGGCGGCGGCGCGGGCGGTGAGCAGGGTCGCGGTGTTCGGCCATGCGGTTCCGCGGAGGGGCACGACGTCGTCGTAGGGGAGTGTGACTGGGGGGAGCGGGGCGTCGTGGGGCTGGATTTCGTAGGCCGTGCCGGTGCCGTCGTGGTCGAGGGCGCGTAGGACGGTGCCGGTGGTGAAGCGGGGGTCGTCGATTGTGGCGACGACTGCGCCGGTCGCCAGGACAGGTGGAGCGGTCGGTCCCTCGACCTGCGCGTCGGGGTTGGCGAAAGTGACCTGGACCTGGTGTGGGGCGGCGGGCAGTGTCCAGGTGGGGTGGTCGCGCCAGGGGTGGCCGGGCAGGTTGGCGACGTCGGGACGCCACAGGTAGCTCGGGCCGGTGTCGGTGTCGAGGACGGCGAGGATGGTTCCAGTGTCGGTGCGGGCTGGGTCGTCGGCGGCGACGGTGATTCGGGTGCCGCGGGGGAGTGGGTGGTCGGGCGGGTCGACGATGGTTCGCCGGATCGCGCGGCGATGGCGCAGGAGAAAGTCCTGCTGGCGTGGCGCCAGTTCTTCGTCGTCGTCCAGTGCGCGGGTGAGGACCTCGGCGAGGCTGCGGCGGATTGTGTCGTCGCTGGTCACGTCGTAGTGCCTGGGCACACCGGTGAGGCCGCCGGCGAAGACCAGCGCCGGCTGCTGGCCGGGGACTGTCTCGCTGACCCGGTAGACGATGGCGCGTCCTACCTCGGTCTCAGCGGTGAACAGGTCGATCTCGATGGGGTCTTGTTGCCAGCGGCGTACGGGGTTGTCGTCATGCAGCAGCCGTCCGTAGCTGGCCTGCGAGCCGGGTACGCCGCGGACGATGCTGTTCCGGGTTGGCCGGTAGCTGGGTGTGTGGATCGCGTCATCGGATAGCGGGCCTGGGTGGTCGTTGCGCCAGGCGGGCAGGTCGTCGGCGAGATGGGCGAGGACGAGCGCGTTCTGCGCCAGGTGGGGGATCGCCCAGCCGAGTTCCTCCTCTAGCCGTAGGGGGTCGGCCTGGGCTTTCGCCCATAGCAGCCGCCGGGCCGAGCTCGTGGCGGTCGGGTCGCCGGTCAGGTCGGCGGCGAACAGCCGGTTGCCACTCGCATCCACGACCGCGCGGATCCGCCAGCGGCCAGCGGGCACTTGGATCTCGATCGATGTCGGTTCGGCGGCGGCGGTCTGTTCGGCTGACGGTGATGGTTCGGCGTCTGGTTGGCTCACTGGGCCTCCTGCGCGTCGGTCGACGGCTCGGTGGGCGCGGTAGCAACCGGGATTTCGAGCGCGCTCAGGATGTCGACGGTGTGGATGCGGTAGGCGCGGCCGTAGCGGTGGACGGGGACCGGGAAGGCGCCCCGGCGGGCGAGGGCGTAGGTGGCCGAGGGGCCGAGGTGAAAGGCGCGTGCGGCGGTGATCAGGTCGACCGCGGCCGGTAGCTGTCGGATTTCGGCGAGCGTGAGCGGGCTGAGCATGGCGAGTCCTCGGGGGCGTGGGTGGCCGTTTCGGCGGGGCCGGAGGCGATCACAGATCGACGCCGAAGGCGTCACTCGGGGTGGTACGGATGGCCGGCTCGGTCAGGTAGGGGTTGTCCTGGGCCGGTGTGGGATGCGGGGTCGGTCGTGACGCCGACGGCTGGTCCTGCCCTCCAGCCACGGGCCTTACCCGACTGGTTCGAATCTGGTCGGGCATCTGCCGCGCTGCCGCGGCCGGTGGTTCGGTCCGCTGCGGCGCGGACGGGCTGGTTCCGGTTCCGGATCGTGGTCGGGTGTCTCGGGGCGGTCGGGATGTCCTGGTAGGCGGAGGCGTAGCGCGGCGAGGCGGTGTGCGCGGTCGGCGGCGGCGTTGGCGAGGTCGCGGGTGGCGACGCGGCGGTGGGTGGGGAGCAGGACCCAGCTGGCGACGGTCTCTCGGCATACGTAGCGGCGTCGGCCGACGGTGATGGCAACGACGCCGGCCGTCGCGAGCCGACGTATGAGCGCTGGGGCGGCTGGGTCGCCGGCGAGTTGGGCGGCCAGCGCGGCCGCGGCGAGCGTGGCGGCCCTGTCTCGGGGTGCCGTGGACTCGTCCGGAATGTGGATGACCTTTGGGTTGGCGAGGGCGGTGAGATTCCAGGCGGGCGCGTGCCTGTCTGCTGAAGGGTCGTTTGCTGCCAGCCGGCCGGAGTGGTGGCTGGGTGGGTCGTTGCGCATGCCGGTCCTGGGCGATCGAGAGGGTGCGTATTCGGGTTCGGCTCGTGCCGCGGCCGGCGGTCGCGGCGTGGGTACGTCGTGGCCGGTGGTCAGGGACCGCCCAGGTCGGGTGCGTCAGGGAGCACCGGGGGGTCGGAGGGTTCAGCGGGTGCGGGGAGCGGGGCTCCGGGACCTGCGCCGTCGGTGGTTCCGGCCGTCGGGTGGTGAGGGCCGCCGGCCGTGTTGGTGGGCTGCGCGGGGCTCGGAGGAGGCTCGGTCGTGATGCCGGAAGCGCTGTCAGACCTGGGCGGCGGTGCGGCTGCCGCACTCGCGGCGGCAGTCGTTTCGGGTGCCGTCGGCGTCGGCTCTCCCGTTGTGGGCTCGTCCGGCGTCGGGGTGGCTGGAGGCGGGGTCAGGTCGGCTGGATCGCGGCTGGCCTTGGGTTCGGGGGCGAGGGTGATGTCGGGGAGTAGGTCGGGGATGTGGTGGGCGGCGAGGGCGGCCAGCGTGATCGGTGGGGTGTCGGGCCGCAGCGGCCCGGTGTCTGGTTCGAGGAGGTCACGTAGGTAGCCGCTGGGCTCGGTGAGCGCGGCGGTGAGCGCCTCGGTGGGCACGGTCAGCCAGCCGTGGGTCGGGTCGCCGATGGTGGTGAGCGCGCCGTGGTGGGTGACGGTGACGGTCGCCGGTGGGGCAGCGGGATGAACCGGCGTCGACCTGGACGTGGTGGCGGTGGCCGGCCCGCTCGGTGGGTGGAGGCGCCGCAACAGGGCCTGTTGGGCGGCGCCGTGTGCGGCGTTCAGCGACAGGAATGGGCCATGCAGGACCGCGGCGTCGGGCTCGACGGCGTGGAGGTAGCCGTACCAGGTGCCCAGCCAGACTTCACGGGTCTGTGGGTTAGGTGGCGCAGAGGCAGCGGTCATTCGTCCGAGGACGCGGGGCCGGCGGGGGGCCGTGTCGGGTGCGGGTTGGGGGACGGGGACGTTGGCCAGGGCGGTGATGACGACCAGGTCTCCCAGGTCCGTGATCTGAGGGACGAGGTGGCCCCGGCTTTCGGGACCGGGGGACCACAGCCGTCGCCCCCAGCCGGCCGGTCCCGAGGGGTCCGGCCAGAAGGTGGCGACGACAATCCGGCCGCCCGGGGGCGCGGTGATCGGGACGTCGAGCAGGATGCTGGGCGGGCGGACTCGACAACTGACCAGCGCAGGGCCGCCTGGCGGCCAGGTCGGTGCCCTCACGGCAGGGCTGGCGGGTTGCACCGCGTAGCCGCTGTCCGGCGGTCCAGGTTGCGGGTGCTCTGATGGGCCCGTCGGCTCGGGGTGGGGCCGCGGCGGGGTGGTCATGGGCCCTCCAGGCTCGGCGGCTCGGCGCGCGGCGGAGGCGGTCCAGTGGCGGGCGGTCCGGTGCTCGGCGGCTGGCCAAGGTCGGGCCCTGCGGTGGTGAGGGCGGCGACGTCCGCAGGGGCGTGTAGGGCGGCGAGGGTGGCGGCGACGAGGTGGGGCCACGGGCCGGCCGGCAGCCAGCGGTAGCGATCGAGGACGGTGCCGAGCTGGTCGGGACGGACGAGCAGTGCCGCTATGAACAGCTGCTCGGGGACGGCGAGGTGACCGAGCGTCGGGTGCCGTAGGTGTCGGACTCCGTCGACGAGCCGCAGCTGCGCGACCGGCAGCCCAGCTGTGGGCCCGTCGGCGGGTGGAGCCTCGACCGCACTCGCTAGGCGTTGATCGGGCGCGAGCGCCGGGTCGGAGGCGGAGGGCAGCGCGTAGCGGGCGTGGACATAGGGGCCGTAGGGCCCGTCGATGACCAGGGCGCAGTCGCCGACGGTGAAAAGCAGCTCGTCGGGTCGTAGTTCAAGGTCGGCGAGCGCCCGGGCGAGCAGCAGGTCATCGACGCTGGCCCAGGCGGTGCCCGCCAGCGGGATCACCTCGGTCGCGTTGAGCGTCACCGGGGCCAGGACGGCGTCGTGGGGACGGATCTCGTAACGCGGCGGGCCGTCCGCGATGAACGTGCGCAGCACGGTGCCGACCGCGAACCGCGGGTCGTCGACCGTCGCGACCAGCGCCCCCGTCGCGAGCACGAGCTCCCCGTAGGGCGACTCGGTGTTGCGGTCCGGGCCTTCGAGGGTCGCCGAGGCCCGGTACCAGGGAGTTTCCAGCACCCGATTCGGGTCGTCGCGCCACGGATGGCCGGGCAGGTCGGCGACGTCGGGACGCCACCGGTAAATCCGGACACCGGTCGGGCTGACGGTGCCGGCCCGCACGGTGCCGGTGGTGTACCAGTCGCGCTCAGGGTGGTCGACGGCGATCCGGGTGCCTGCCGCGTAGGGATCGTCCGCAGGACGCGCCGCCGCGGTTAGCTCGCCACCTTGAGCATCCAGGAAACGATGTTGGCGGCGGGACAGTGATCTTTCAGGCCTGCCCGTGACCGCGGCGACGACCGCCTGGACCGCCACCCTCGACGTCGCTGAGTCGCCGTTGTGCAGGTGTACGTCTGAGCCGGCGAACACAACCTGGTCGCCGTCGCGAACCCGGTAGGCGACCCGGTGGCCCGCGCCTTCGGCCAACCTCCAGCTGGTGACGACCTCGACCCGGGTCTGTCCGTGCGGCCAGCTGCGGATCGGGGATTCGGCGTGGCCGAGCCGGCCGTAGGTCGTCGGCGGCTGGTAGGCGCGCAGGACGATGCTGGCCCGCCATGGCCAGAAGCGTTCCGCGTCGGCGTGCGGGTCCAGCGGCACTGGTTCCCGGCTGCCGAGGAAGGTCGGCATGCCCTTGACCGGCGGGTGGACCATGGAGAATGGATGCTCGCCGTCGGCGACCCACGGCGGCGCCTCCTCGATCGCGACGTGGCAGGACAGCGGTACCGACCAGCCGAGTTCCTCTTCCAGCCGCCAGACCGACGGCTGCCTGGTGCGGAACGATGGCTGGCGCGCGGACCCTGGTCCCACCGAGCCGACTACCAGCTCGGCGACGTACAGCTCGCCGTCGCCTTCTGGGCCTGTCTGCCGGTAGAGCCGCCACCAGCCCGCTGGCACCTGGACGCACACCGGGAAGGATGCGCCGTCCACCCACATCCCGGCCTCGTGCAGACCCATCCCGGACCGCGCGGCAGCCAGGTCGCCCGGCCGCGCCCTGCCGTGCGGTTGCTGGTGGCTGGCCTCGTCCGGCTCGTCAGCGGCTCCCGGACCCGGCATCGCGATCACCGCGGATCTCCGGCGCTTCGACGGCCTCGACGAGCCGGTCGTTCGGCCGACCGGCCGGCGGCGGGCTCCGCCTCGCGCGGCGCAGACGCGCCGCCACGGACGCGGCGAACACGTGCGAGGAGCCACGCCGACAGGTCGCGACACCGGTGTGCGCGCTCGTTGGCGTCGAGGCCGACGTTCGCCGTGGAGCCGGTGGCGAGGCGCCGAAGGTGAGGGTCGCGGAACCAGTACCGGCCGCGCAGGTGAACCGGTGGCAGCGTGCGGTGGATCAGCAGCGCCTCACCCGGTGGGATCTGGCGCAGCAACGCGGTCGGGAGCAGCTCCAGACGGGTCGGCGCGTCCGACACGCCCGAGCGGCCACCCGCCGGGCTGGTGTCGGCGGAGACGCTGCGCGCCGCGACGTGCTCCTGACCGAGCAGAGAGCCCGCGTAGTCCAGGGACGACCGGTCGGAGAGACCGGAGAAGAACACCTTCGTTGGCGCGTTCGACACGACGATGTCGGCCTTCGGCCCATAGGCCGCGTCGATCTGCGCTTTCGACTGGTAGAGCAGCAGCAGGACGACGCCCATCCCGGCGCACGTCGAGATCCGCGATGGCAGGGACCGCATCGGCCAGTTCCCCGCCTCGTCGATCACGAGAAGCAACGGCGGGTCCAGCGGCTTCCCGGTCCGCCCGACGCGGGCGTAGACGTCGCGCAGCAGCTCATCGACGAGCCCACCGAGTACCGGCGCGAGCCGCTCGGCGTCATCAAGATCCGCGCAGAGATAGAGGCTGTTCGCCCGTGCCGGAACCGGAGCGGCCGTCACGAGTGCCTCGCGGCCCTCGCTGCCCCATTTCGGCTCGGGTTCGCCGAAATCTGCTCCGCCGTCCCACAAGCCCGCCGGCGGAAGCGCGCCGATGGGCGCTGCGCCATGCCGGTCGGCGCGGCCGCCAGCCGTGACGACCAGCGGACCAGGGACCGTCGACGTGGTGCCGAGCAGCCAGTCGAGGTCGACCGGCGCGGCCCGATTGGTGACAGCGCTGCGCTGGACAGTCGGCTCCTGCCAGGGCCGGATCATCTGACGGGCGACCAAATACAGGGACGTCAACTGGCGGGCGTCGGAACGCCAGACGGCCTGCAGCGCGTCGTGGACCTGCCCGCCATCGGCCGCGACTGCCGGGTCGAGATGGTGGGCGTAGGCGCGGGCCAGCGACAGGACCGTGTCCTTGTCCTGGGTGGTGATCCAGGTGACGACGCTGTCCATGCCCAGGCCCGACTGCGCGGCCAGCCAGAACAGCAGGCTGACCAGGTCTTCACCTGCCGACGCCCAGAACGACATATCGCCCGAGCCGCTGGCGTTCCAGTCGGTCGAGGCCGCGACCGAACGCGCCGCCCTACGGGCACCTGCCAGCCGGCCCGACATCGTCAGCGGCGACCAACCAGCGGAGTTCCGGCCTGTAGCGCCCGCGGGGTCGAACACCCGCACCTCGCCGACAGCCCGCCGGCGCGTCTCGGTCGCGCCCAGCAGATCGGTCTTCACCGACACGGCGATCAGCGGCCCGGCCCATTCCAAGATTGCCGGGACCGCGAGTGCAGCCGTCTTCCCGCAGCGGGTCGGGCCCAGCGCCAGCACCGCGCCCCGGTCCGATCGCCGCCGGCGTGCCGCCCGGCGCAGTGGCCTCGGTACAGCCGCATCAAGGGGCCGAGATGCGTCCTCGGTGGCCACCAGCCGGTGCCGACCGGCCGCGCGGGTCCTGCCGAGAATCAGCCGTCCGGGCGTCGGGCCCGCGACCAGCAGCGGCGCCAGATCCATCAGGCGGGCGAACCGGGCCTCCGGGTTCAGTCCCATCCGCCGACGCCGGGCCACCCCGACACGGCGGTTCGCGACCGCCAGCAGCACCGCGACCGCAGCCACCGCCACCCCGAGCGGCGGCACCGTCGCCACCCAGTAACCCACCGGGCCCGGCAGTCGCGCTGCCACCGCCGACGGCCAGGCCTCCCGCGGACGCGACGGGTGCGCCACGAGTCCGGGCAACGCCAGTCCCGCGTCATGCAGACCGACGGGAAGAAGGCAGTGGCCGCCGAACAGCAGCGCCGCTACCTGCGCACCTATCCACACCGCGACCGCGGACGCCCCGACAGCCACCGCCCCGGCCAGCACGAGCGACTCGGCCGACAGGGAAACCCCGGGCTGCGACGAGCCGGCCATTCACGCCACCGCCGCCGGCAGCAGCGCGGCACGCAGCGCCCCGACGGCCGCGTCGCGGCGCGCCCGCACCGCGCGCTCGGACACCCCAGCCTTCGCGGCCGCCTCCCGCTGGGACAGCCCGATGACACCGAGCTCCGCGAGCACCCGCAGCCGCTCCGCTGGAACTCCGGCCGCTCGGCCGTCGAGCAGCACGGCGAACAACTCAGCCAACGGACTCGGGCCCGTCAGGTCGACGCCGCTGGGCAGCGGAGTCCCGGTGGCTGACGCCCGGTCGGCAGCCAGCTCGGTAAGCCCACCCCCGGCCGTGCGCTCTCTATCGCCGGTTTCCGCGCTGGCGGTATGCGGTGTCAGGCCGGCGAGGACGGTGCGTCGCTCGACGACGGGCACGTAGCCGAACACCAGCCCGACCGTGTCGTAGACCAGGTTCACGGCGACCTTCGCCGGGCGGCGCTTGACGGAATAGCAACGGATCACGATCCACGCCGCACCGACCAGCTCCGCGAACACGTCCCCGAACGCCGACCCGCCGCGCCGGCAACGCCGCCACGCCTGCGTCGTCAACGCCGGCACCAGCCGCTCAAGCGCCACCCGGCCGGCCGCGAAATCACCGGACCGGGCTCGGGATACCAGCTCGGCCAACACCGCGTCCGCGTCGCCGGCCGGGACATTCAGGTCCCGCCCGGACGCGGCGAGCAGCGCCCCGACTGAGGACGTGTGCGGGCCAAGGACCGGGTCCGTCGACCAACGGGCCAGACCAGCCGCGGCCTCAGGGCCGGCCGCCCACCGCTTCCATTCGTCCTGCCAGTTCCGTACCGCCGGGGCGCGCGGCACGAAAGTCTCGAGGCCGGCGACCGGCCCGCTGTGTGCATCCATGGCACGACACGGTCAGAGCCGGTGGCCTCGCCGAGGCCACCGCGCACGACCTCACGAAGGCCACCTCGAATAACGCCTCACCGCGGATGGCCTCGCGCAGGCCCTCACGGCAGTGACATAGGCCGAGTTCCGATCCGCCGGTGCCGCGCCGCGCCGCGCCACCATCGCACCCGCGACCGCATCGCTCAGGCCACCGTCGACACCCTCGTGCAGTGGGCCCCGCCGATTCGTACCTACGGCGGGCCCGGATGCAGGCGTCACGGGCCGGCGCGCCGGCGCGGTCGTGGACCGGGATTCGCAAAGAACCAGCCGGACGCTCAGGAGGCGCGAGAGGATGAGCCATGGCCAATGCGTCCGATGGAGAAGCTTTTTACGCCAGTGACGCGGATGTGGAAGACGCCGACAGTGTGTCTGATCCCTTCGAGCCCTCGGCGGAACCGGTACCCCTGCCGAAGACTTTGCAGGAACGCAAGGTAGAGGCGCTGGAGACGATCGCGGCGCGCCTGGCCGAGATTGTGAAGCTGCTCGACGATCGCCTCACCAGGAGCTGACCGAAGCTGCCCCGCCCGCGAAGGCCCAATCACGCGGGTGATGTTGTGTGGCTCAAGCGGGTGCCAGTGAGGTTCGCGTCGCTCGATCTGGCGTTGGTGAGATCCGCACCGTCTGGCTAGGCCGTGGTCAGGTAGGCGTTGGCCTGCCTGGTCTCGTCCACGGCGATGTTGCAGTCCGGACTGCAACGCCCGCCCGCGTCCATGTCACTCCCGTGTAGATCATCCGAGCTGGCGACAGCCAGATCGCCACGGCTGCGGCGATGGCGATCCTGGCCGCTGCCCGAAAGGCGCGCCGCACGGCGGGTCTTTGTACGCCAGGCCTGCCGGTCGGACCGCCCGTTCCAGCAGGTCACGCATTGCCGAAGGCGGCTTCCATCGCTGCCTGCGCGAGCGTGGCCTGTGAGACCGCTGCGATCCCGAGTCGATTCCAGTGAAAGATCACGTGTAGCGCGATGATCGCGCGTATGCCACGGGTGAGGTCGCCACGTTCTCGCAGAGTCCGGAGCGCTCGGCCGGTTTCCTCGAACGCGGTGAGCCAGTGGCTCCCGATGACGTCTGCTCGGGGGTCACCGAGTAGAAGGCCGCGGATGTCGCTGGTGAAGGCTGTCCAGACCCCTGGGTCGGGTGGCGGGCCAGCTAGGGGAGCGCGTTGCTCGGCGATGCGCGCCCAGACGTCGCCTTGCTCGTTGAGGTCCAGGCCGGCGGCCCGCATGAGCGCGGTGCACAGCACCAGTGAGTGTTCCCGGCGGTCGGCCGGACTGTGGTGAAGGTAGGTGAGCAGGTGGTGACTGTCGCGGTGGAACAGCTTGTGCGCGGTGTTCATGCTGGCGGGGCCGCCGAAGGCGTGGACTTCGGGTTCGTAGATGTCATCGGTCCAGCGGACGCCGTCGATCAGCCGGGCGCGGATCGGGTCGGGGTCCGGCTGGCTGTAGCCGGCCGTGTCCTGCGCGAGGAGGTAGCGGACGCGCCAGGGGCCTTTACGGATGAAGAACCAGGCGGTGATGAGGCCGTCGACCTCGGCGGCGGGCAGCACATGTGCCAGATGGCCGACGGCGTGGCGTTCCCGTTGCTCGGGGTCGGCGCCGGGATAGGTGATGTTCACCTGCTGCCAACCGGACTCGTCCATGGCGGCCCTCTCGGTTAGCAGAGCAGGAGGCAGGCGTCCCAGGAGGTCGTGGTCCCGGCGGTGGCCAGGTCGGCTCCGGCCGAGCCGTCGAGGAGACCTGCGGACTCGTCGGCTGTGGTCTTGGTCTGCTGGTGCAGGTGTGTCAGCGGTCCGATCGAAATAGGGATCAGCGCGTCGGCGGCGATCCGCTGCGCGACGGCGAGTAAGCCGCCGGTTCCGTGGCATAGGCCGCGGTCGGTGAGGCGGTCGAGCTGTTCGGGGTCGGTGATGCAGGCGGCGAAGGCGGTTTCGGCGTTGCGTTGGCGGGTGGTGTCGCCGAGGGCGCGGGCGGCGAGTTGTTGGGCGCGGGCGATGCCGGGGGTGCCGTAGCACCACGACGGTCGCAGGGGGCCGGGTTGGCGTGGTTCGCCGCGGGCGAGGTCATCGAGGGTGACGAACTCCGGCCACCATGAACCTCCGGCAGTGTGGCGCTCCCAGGTGTCGAGCCATTGGCAGATGCGGGTGATCGCTTCCGGGTGGCCGTCGACGGTCACGCCGTCGATCAGCGTGAGGGCCAGGAGCGCGGCGGGGCCGGTGATGCCGTGTGCGATCCCATGGTTGCTGTGGCCCCCGGGCGGGCCGGCTTCGTTGCGGTTGGGGCCGTGGGGGCACCACCAGCCGGGGAGGCCGTCGGTCGAGTCGGTCAGGCGCACCAGGTAGGTCAGCACGTCGCGGAGCAGGTCGAGATCACCGATGCGGCGTGCGGCGACGCCGAGGCCGGTCAGGCCGCGGATGAGGTCGAATTCGGCATAGCGAGGTCGTTCGCGTCGATCGATGCGACGGTGGGCCGCGTCGAGGCGTTGACGGGTCACCGTCGCGGTTCCCATGGCGGCGGTTGCTCGTGCGCGGGCGAGTCCTGGGCGGTCGGCGGTGGCGAGGACGTACGCGAGGGCGGGCGTGCCGTAGTACAGGCTGGCGTTCTCGGCGACGCTGACGCCGCCGGCGACGGCGTGGCGAAGCTCTGTCTGGGCCGCTGTCCAGTTGCCGGTTTCCAGGTGGAGCAGGGCGATGCCGGCCGCTCCCTCGGCGAGTGACTGTCCTGCCGTCATGAGGCTCGCCGGGCGAGGTCGGCGTGCACGACGGCGCGGGCCAGGCGCAGGCAGTGCCGTTCGGAGGCCATGTCGACGCCGATCATGCGCGCGTGGTGCAGGTGTAGCAGGTCGGCGAGCAGCTGGTCGGCCTCCAGGCCGTCCCGGTCCGCCAGGGTGCGGTAGGTGGTCAACGCCGTCGCCAGGTTCTCGTCTTCTATGGGCAGGCGGGCGCAGGTGAGCTGGGAGGGGTCCAGGTGGGAGCCGCCGCCGTGGGGCACGCGGTCGATGAGCCAGTCCGGGCCGCCGGTAAACCCACGCACGATGGTGATCATTCCGGCGGCGGTGGAGGCCTGCCGGTCACCGGACAGCCGCCGGCAGGCGGCGTGGGAGTCGGCGGCGAACACGGTCTCGGCCGCGGCGAGGGTCGACCCGTGTCCCCAGCGGGTCTCAGGACGGTAGGTCGCCAGCGTGTAGTCGATCAGCAGCCCGTCGTCGCGCAGCTCCTGCGCCCATCCGGCGAGGTCGTGGGCGGCAGCGGCGAACTGGGCAGGGTCGCGCAGTGGGATGCGCAGCCGCACCTGGGGTTCGGGGTGCGGGTAGCGCAGGAACCACCAGGCCGAGGCAAGAGGATCGGCGAATGCGGCCAGGCGAGCGACGATGTGATCACAGTGTCCGCGCAGGCGGGCGTCTAGCCACTGCGACCGGCCGGGCTGGTGGGTGAGGGTGCTGACGGGACGGGCCTGCCGGCGGGTCGGGCGATGCGCCGGTGAGGCCTGGGCGAGGGTGAGGAGAAGTTCGGCGGGTCTGCCGTCGATCCAGCCGGCCGGTCCGGGGGCCTCGGTGAGGGCCGTGCGCGGGTGCCGGTCGAGGTGGCTGCGCAGGAGCGCGAGGTGGGTGGTCTCGTCGAGGTCGAGGTGCAGCTGGATGTCGTCCTGGCCGACGAGTACATGGCGTGGCAGCCGGTGACGTTCGCGGTGTCGCTGCCAGGCGGCATGCCACTGCGGCCAAGGCGCGGTGCGGGCAGGTAATGCGGTGGCGGGGATGGTCCAGCGGGCTGGGTGCAGGATGGCGCGGCCTCGGCGGAGTCGTGGCAGGAATGGCAGACGGTGGGCGCGTCCCCAGTCGAACCGGGCGCAAGGCGCCGTCCAGGCCGTCCAGATCTCGGTGAGAAACCGGATGAGGGGCTGCTGGAGGGTCGCCAGGCGCACGCTGTTGAGAAGCAGGGGCTCGACCGGCCTGCCGGTGGCGAGCGAGACCAGCCACAGCCGCTGGCCGTCGCCGGCGACCGCCAAGTCCGCGAGCGTCCAGCGCGGGTCGGGGTGGAAATCGCCGACCGGCAGCAGCGGCAGAAGCTCGGGTGTTCGAGCGAGCGTGGCAAGCCGGGTGTTCAGCGGGGGGCCGGAAAGCTGCACGGTCTCCGCGCCGGGTATGGCGGTCGGCAGGCTCGTGTAGACGCTGCGGAATGTTTCCAGTTCGGCGGGGGTGAGCAGGCGCAGAAAGCGGCCGGCCGCGACTCCGGCGTGCCGCGAGCCGCCCATCACGGTTAGCGTGAACGCGCCTCGGTCGAGGTCGTCTGGTGTCGCGGCGGCGAGGGTGAACCGCAGTTCGGTGTGCGGGATCGGCGGTCGGTCGTCGTCGCCGTGCAGCGCTGCGATCAGGCCGTCATCGAAGGCGACTTCGGTACCTCCGTCCAGCGCGGACTGCTGGGCGAGGGTCGTCAGGATGCTGTCGCGAGCGGTGAACAGGGCCTGGTCGCGGTGGGGCGAGCCTCGGTAGCTGGCGGGGAATCCGAGGTCGCGCAGAACCTCGCGCAGGGGCACTGCCGCACCGGGACCCCATCGTTCGAGGAACGCCCGGTGGTAGGCGAACCAGCCTGGCAGGTGCGGCGCGACGGCGACGAGCGCGTCAGCGGCGTCCTGTGTCGCCCGGATCACGGCGGGAGGTAGCGTCACCGAGCAGTCGACGCGCAGATCAACCGCGATCCTGCCCGCCGGGTCGGGCAGAGCTATGCGGCGGCCCAGGTGCGTTGCCGGCTCGGTCACGGTCATCGGCGGACGGATCTCGGATAAGAGAACCCCTGCATGGATCAGTGCGGCCAGCAGACCCTCAGCCGCCGGCTCGCTGCCCAGCTCGGCGGCCACCGTCGCGGCCAGCTTCCGGAATTCGATCGGGGTGCTGGCCGTCTCGATCGTCAGGCGCACCGGGCCGGTCAGGTCGATCTCGACATCCCAGACCCGGTCGACTCCGGAACGGGAGCAGGGCAGCACCCACGCCCCGCCACGGCGATAGCCAAGAGAATTCGTCACGACCGTGACCTCACGCAGCGTTGCCAGATCCCGCTCGGCTGCGGCCGTGTACTCGGCAACAAGGCGGTCATCAAGGCGGGCTACCTCTTGATGCTGCTGCCCCCAGCGCACCGCCGCGTGCGGGCCGAACTCGACGGGAGCGACGCCGGCGAACCTGCCGAAGGGCGTCGCGCGGGACGTCCACCGCAGCAGATAGCGGACCGTCGTCTCGACTACACGCCGTAGGCGGCGGGTTTCCATGGGCTCGCTGGCCAACATGCGGGTGAGCTGGGCGGTCAGATCCGGCGCGGCCAGGCCGACGGTGGCAGCGAACTCCGGCAGCGCCCATACCTGGCGCAGCCAGACCATCCACGCGTCGGGCTGGTCGGTGGTCAGGTCGGGCCACGCGGGCAACGTCAGATCTTGGGGATAGGACGCGGCTCTGATCAACGCCGCGTCCGCCGCTTGGAACATCTCTCGTTCCCCGTTCCGGGGTGGCGGAAGGAGGGGAGGACCCCGCCGACGCAGGCGGGGCCCTCCCCGAGGGCGACGGGCGGCTCAGCTGCCGTCGGCGCTGGTCGTGCAGGCGCTCGTGCCCGTGTCGCCGGAGCCGCAGTCGTCGTCGGTGTTGGTGGCGTAGCCGCCCGCGACGGTTCCGGCGTCGACCAGGCGCAGGTCCAGTTCGTACTCGGGGTTGTCCATCAGGGGGTTCCCTTCTCTCGGGAGGTGAAGGTCAGGACGAGGCGGCTGTGCCGCTTGTCCAGGACCGCCCCGACCGGCAGGTCGCCGTCCGGGGCATGCGCGGGAAGTACGTGCAGCGTCGGTGCCGGGCTGCCCGCGTCGACCCACGCACGCATGTGTTCGACCATCCGGCCGGCCGCCGCGGCGGCGGCGGGTCCGTGGGCGTAGGCCCCGAGGTCGAAGCGTCTGTCGGTCCAGCGCAGCGCCGACCGGTAGGCGAACGTGCTGTCGTTGTCGAGGGTCGCTGGGGTGCCAAACCGCCAGCTGGGCGCGACGACGCCGGACTTCACCGCGGCCTCCTGCGCCGAGAGCACGACGAACTGTGTCTCGTCGGTGAGGCGGGTCGCCAGCCACAGGTTCAGGTCGGCCAGGACGGTGATGGGCGGGAGGCTTACCCCGCACCACGCCTCCTCACGGGGTTGCGCAAGGAGGCCGGCGACGCGGGCGGGGGCGATCTGCTGGCCCTCGTCGAGACGCAGGTGCACACCGCCGGCGATATCGAGGTACCGCATCTCGTGGGCGCCGTCACCCTGCATCGAGACGAACCCGCACTGCCGGTTGCTCGCACTGACCAGACGGTCCCTATGGCGTCGCAGCGACCAGGACCGGGTCATTCCAAAGGTGCGCAGCGGCACCACGAGCACCCCGTCGTCAGTGAGCTGATCACGCCACGCCGGTGGGATGTCCCATGCCCCGACCGTGGCAATGATCAAGTCGTAGCGGCGGTCCGGTGCGACCGGGTGCTCGGCGTCCGCGCACACCACGTCCACATCGCGGTAGCCCGCAGCCGCCAGGCAGGCGACCGCCCGGCCTGTCACCTCGGGGTCGATGTCGACGGAGGTCACCGATCCCGACGGGCCGACGAGCTCCCGCAGCAGCGACGCGTTGTAGCCGCCGCTGCCGATCTCCAGCGCGTGCCGGCCCTCAAGGCCGCCGAGCGCGTCCGCGGCCTGACCGAGCATCTCCGCGATCAGATAGGGCGCCGACACCGAACTGACGGCCTCCGCGCCCCGCATCTTCTTCAGGACCGCCGCGTTCGCGTCGTACGCCTCTTCCAACGGGAGGCCGGGCGTGAACAGCTCGCGGGGAACCGTCCGCAGCGCCGCCTCCACCTCGGGCCGCAGCAGCAGGCCCTTCCCCGCATGATCGGCGGCCAGCTGGTCGACCATCGCGTTGCGGAGACGCTCGCTGCCCATGGTGCCGACGCTCATGGTGTCCTCTCGGGCCGCAGTGGCCTGAAGTAAACGTCTCGTAGCTGTCGGTCGAATCATCCTGGCGTCTCGGGCGTCGTGGAAGGCCAGTCCTGTCCGCACCGTGTCCGCACTTCGCTACCAGGCGGCCGCCACAGGCGGCGTGGGACGGGACCAGCCCAACGAGCGAAGCGGCTTCGGGCGGAAAGCGACTGTGTTGGTGGACGGCGGCAGCGCTGGGCGTCGAACGGCCGAATGAGCCGAGCCCCGCCGACACGGGCGTGGCTACCAGGCAGGATTGAGGCATGGTCATGGCGGTGGTGTTCGACGTCGGGGAGACGCTGCTCGATGACACCCGCGAGTTCGCGGCGTGGGCGGACTGGATCGGCGTGCCTCGGCACACGTTCTCCGCGGTGCTCGGCGCGGTGACCGCGCAGGGCCGGAACAACGCCGAGACGTTCGGGTACTTCCGGCCCGGGTTCGACCTGGCCGTTGAGCGCCAGCGTCGGGAGGATGCCGGCGTCGGCGAGCAGATCGATGACGACGACCTCTATCCCGACGTTCGCCCGGCGCTCGCCGAGCTACGGGCGCGAGGCTTGTGGGTCGGGATCGCCGGTAACCAGACCGTCAAGGCCGCCCGCCTCCTGCGCGCCTTGGATCTGCCGGTGGATGCGGTCGCGACGTCGGGTGAGTGGGGAGTCGCGAAACCGGACCCGGCCTTTTTCGACCGCGTCGCCGCGTTCACGCCGGCGGCCCGGCGCGACATCGTGTACGTCGGTGATCACCGGGACAACGACATCCTCCCGGCGCGCAAGGCCGGGCTGCGGACCGCGCTGATCCGTCGGGGGCCGTGGGGCCACCTGTGGGCCGAGGATCCTGAGGTTCTGAATGCGGCTGACTGGCGGGTGGACTCGCTGGCCGAGCTGCCGGATCTCCTACGCCAGCGGTCCTAGGAGACCTTGGCCGGGCCGCGCATCCAGCTGTTGAGCTCACGCCAACGCGGGTCGCGCCGCAGCGGTTCCATCACCGTGGTTGCGAGCAGGCGCCCGACGTCGGGATGAGGCCGGATGTGTTCCGGGGCTATCGCCCGCGCCTCGACGAGCGAGCCGAGTGCCTGGTCGGGTTTCCCGGTATCCGCCCAGGCGCGGGCGATGTCGACGAAGTAGTGCGACCGCCGTTCAGCGGGAACGTCGTCGCCAGGGCGCCATTGCTCGGCGATCCGCAGCGCACCGTCCGGGTCCTTCGAATCGACCGCGATCGTGATCTGGTGTATCCGCACCGTCGATAGCCCGAACAACGTCCCGAGGTAGACCGACTCCGGGACCGTTCGGGCGATATCGAGGGCCTCGCAGGCGTGGAGGCGCGCGTCGGCGAGGTTGGCGTCGCGGGCCGCGAACACCGCCGCACGCATATGCAGCGACCCGTAGGCCGCACACGCCGCGACGCCCGCGCCCGGATCCAGCCGGTCCGCGGCCCGGACGAGCATGCGCCGGCCATCGTCGTGCGCGCCGCTGGCGAAGAACAACTCCGAGCGCACATAGGCCGTGGTGGCGATGAGCGTCTCGTCACCGGACTCCAGCGCCATCGTGGTCATCATCCCGATGATCCGAGCCGACAGGTCCACCAGACCCAGCTTGTCCGCGATCGCGTCCGCCGCCCGGTACGACTGCACCAGCATCCCAGCGACCTGCCGCCGCCTCTGCCCATCGTGACGGCGAAACGCCTCCTGCAGCTCGACGATCAAGGCCGGTAGGACCTGCCCGAGGGTCCCATAACGGGCTTGCAGCCGCAGCCAGACGACCTGGCGCACGGCTGCGGACAGCTCGCGCAGCGGCCGGACATCACCGCTGGACGGCAGGTCGTGAGCGTCGAGCACCTTGCGCAGCGCCTCGATCGGCGCTCCGGACGCCTCCAGTACATCGGCGGGAGAGTCCCTTTTCGGACCCCATTCGGCGGTGGGCCGCGCCAGGGCAGCCAGCCGACCCTCGGCGTCGAGCGCCCGGTCCAGCGCCAGTGCCATGTCCCGGCTCGGGTGGCGCCGGCCCTGTTCCAGATCCGCGACATACGACTTGCCGCAATGCGCCCGCGCCGCCAACTCCCGCAACGACATCGGCCCACGCAGCCGCCGCAACGCCGAGCCGAAGGTCTCCACCGCGCCATCATCACCGCGAGCCCGGCCGGCAGAACACCGACCCGGACTATTGATGGCGCAGCGCCGCGCTGCCTCGCCTCGTTGTCCATTCTCACGGCCCGGCAGTGCTAAAAGGCAATCTGGACATCTCGGAATCTAAGGTTGTTCTATGAGACGCCTGGTCGTGGCCTCCGGCGGTGGCGGCGATGCCCTGGGCGCCGTGATGACCCGTCGGGCGTCTCACCCCGACGTTGATGTCGCGATCCTCACCTATGCCTGGGAGCGGCTGCGGGTCGACCCGCTTCCTGGGCCGCGGTGTGCTTCAGACTTCAGCGGCCTGCAGCCGTTGGGTGGCCTGAATGCCCGCATCCTGCCGTCCACGACCGTCAACCCTCCCAGCGGTTCGACGCTCTCTCGGCTCGCGAGATCGATCGAGACGCCACTGCTGCTCCTTGACCCGACGCAGGGTGCCGTCGGGATCCGCGCACAGGTCCGGGAGATCATCGAACTTGCCGACGTCGAGAAGGTGTCGCTCGTCGACGTCGGTGGCGACGCGGTCGCGCGGGGTGACGAGGCTGAGCTCATGAGCCCTCTCGCCGACATGCTGGTCATCGCCGCGTGCTCGGGGCTGGACGTGCCCACGGAGCTGGTCGTGGCAGGGCCAGGGCTGGATGGCGAACTCGCCGCCTCCGCCGTCCTGGAAAGGATTCGCAGCCTCGGCGGTCGACGAACAGCAACCCTGGGCCCCCGGGACGTCGAGGCCGTGCGCGCGATCCTCGAATGGCACCCAACGGAGGCCACCGCGCTGCTGGCCGCCGCCGCAGCAGGCCACCGCGGAACCGTCGAGCTGCGCGGTGAAGGGGCAACCGTCGCACTGACTGACGAGAGCGCGGATGTCTACGTCACCGATCTACGGGACGTGCATGAGGGAAGCCTGCTGGCCCTGCTCCTCCCGGAGACGCGCTCTTTGATCGAGGTTGAGGATGTGGTGCGCGGTGTTCGGGGCACATCCGAGATCGACTACGAACGGCGAAGGCTCGAACGCCTACATCGAGAAGAGGGACGGCCGAGCCGCGCCGACCTCACGGCCAGAGCGGCCGCCTACGTCGATGACGCTGGCCGGCGGGGTATCGACTTCCTGACGTGTCGTCGGATCGCGGAGGCCATCAAGGCGCCTGGGATCGAGGCCGCGGAACTGAGAGAACGCCTCCGATCGGTCCAGCCTGGCCATGAGGCCTTCCCACTGTGGTCCACGCGGCGGCGGACAAACTTGGACGGGTGAGACCGCGCCGCCAACTCCCGCAGCGACATCGACCCACGCGGCCGCGACGCCTGACCGAAGATCCCCGCCGCGCCATCATCACTGCGCGGCCGGCCGGTCCATGCTTCCGCCCCGCAGCGCCAGGTGGTTCAGCGCGGGTTGCCCGGCGCTGCGTCCAGGGGGCGCGGTGTGCTTACGACGCCGTCCTGGCCGACCCACCAGACCTCGATCAGCGCGGCGTCGAGGGATCCGGCGGTCTCGGTGTGTAGGTCCCGGTACCGCGAGAAGTCGGGTAGCGCGATCACGCTGCGCCAGTGGGGCTGTTTCCCCCGCAGGCGCATCGCCGCCAGCACGGCCTGGGCGAACCAGTGGCCCGCCTGGGTGCTGGGCGAGGTCGGCTTGGTCTCGCCAGCGCGAGCCGGGTCGGCGTAGCCCCGGCTCGGGTAGCCCTTGACCTCGACGCCGACCGTACCGCCGTCGCGGGACGCGACGACGTCCACCCCGCGTTCCTTTGTCGCCGTATTGGCCACAGACAAGATCCGCCAGCCGGCCGCAGCCAGCGCGCTGACCACCGCGGCCTGGACGTTGGTCTCCGTGTGCCACTCACCCTCCGCACCATCGCGCGGCACCGTCGGCACGCCGGCTGCCGGCAATGCGCCGACGCTCGACTGCGGCTTCGTAGTCCCGGCGGAGTCGGGACCGCGTGCCGCGATCTGTCGGCGGACCTCGAATCCGAGCGCGGCGAGGTGACGGCGGGCTGCGTGCGAGATGAATTCGGCTCGGGGTAAGCCCACCGCGGCCTCGAACGCCTGCTTTACCGGAAACCACGCGCCGTTCACCAGCACGGCGTGCTCCCGCACCGGCTCCGGCGTCACACCGACCAGCCGCGACTCCACCTCAGCACCCGTCAGTTCATAGGAATGCCCGTTGAGCACGAACCGGATCGCAGGCATAGCACTTCCTTTCCCACCCGAGGATGGCCCGGATCTCGGCCACCAGGGCATGAACTGGACCGGCCCGGGTCGACAGGCGGACCGCCACGATGGCAGCTGCCTGCGACAGTCTGGCCGGTTCAACCCCACCGCCGGTGGTGGCAAAGTCCTGCCAGCACGCCCCACTGGCCGGTTCAGGGTCCTGATCATCGGGCATGTGGTCGCGGTCATACTAGGGCGATGCTCGCGATCCTGGCTGGGAAGCTCGATCCCGCTGGTGGGACACCGCTGGACAGGTCAGAGGACGCGCTCACCGGCGCCGTGTTCGGCGCGCTTCGACATCTGCCCTACCGGCTCGTTCTCGGCCAGGTGCTCGCCGCCGCCGGGGTGGACGTCGAGCCGGAGGCGCTCGACGACGCCCAGGTGGAGCTGTGGCCGACCTACCCGGTTCCGCACCTGCCGCCGATGCGCGTCGAGCCTGACGTGGTTGTCACCGCCGGGTCGACGGTTGTGGTGTTCGAGGCGAAGTACACCTCGCCTTTCACCATCTACCCGGCCGACGAGCGGACCGGCGGCGAACCGTTCCACCAGATGGCCGCCCAGTACGCCGCCGTTCAAGCCGCGACCGCTGCGAAGGGTTGGCCGGATCCGATTGTCGTCGCGGTTACCGTCGGCGCGATTCCGCCGACCGCCGACCTCGCCTTCGCCGCGCGCTCGGCCCGCCTGCTGGTCTCGGCCGTCGATGCCGACCGGTTCCGCTGGCTCCCCTGGCACCAGATCGCCCGGTGCCTTCAGTCCGACGGGCTGCGCACGCACGAGTGCCGCCTCGCCGACGACACGCTGCGGTTCATGGACAGCAGGGAGGTACGCCACGTGTTCGACCACCTCGACCTCGCCGCCTACGCCGAAGTCGCCCAGGCCCAGAAAACCGCGGCCACCAGGCTCTACCCGCAGCTGCGGCTGTTCTTCGACGCCCTCACCGCCGCGGTCATGGCTGACGGGTTCGACCACGCGCAGCCCACCTGGAAGAGCATGCAGTTCACCGGCCTGAGCACCTCCGTCGCCAAACCCTCCGAATGGGCCCGGACCACCGTCGGCCTCGCCTACTGGAGCACCGGTCTCCCCGCACGGGCCGGCGCAAGGCCCCCGTCGCTCGTCGCCGCGTTTGACTTCTATGACCCGGCGTTCGAGGTCTGCCTCCATCTCCCCTCCCCGACGGTCGCCGCCGCGCTCGGGAAATGGCAGCCGCACGCCGCGGAGCTTGCCCGCGAACTCGGAAAGCTCGACGGCTACGACCTTGTCGTCGACAGCCCCGACCCCACGGGCCCGGTCGTCACCGCGCCGACCAGCATCATCAGCGCCGCCTGGATCGTCGACGTTTTTGGCCGGCTCTCCGGGACCACCCGCCTCCGCCTCCGCCAACGCATCCCCCTCGACAACATCACCGTCGAGAAAGCCCGCGACCTGCTCCTTGGCCTCCGCGCCGCGATCGACCAATGCCCCATCCTATGGACCATGACCACCGCCACCGGCCAAACCGAACCACGCCCGCAACCCTGAACGTGCATCACACTCGAAGGCAGCGCATGTCACCCTCGCCGGTAACCAGATAGAAGAGAACAAAGCAATGTGACCCCCTATGGGGTCACCGGCTCCCCGTCCCGTCTTGCGCGCTACAACCCCCGTAAGAAACGATCAGAGTCGACGCGCGCTGCTCGCTGCGTGGCGAGCCGCAGGCTGCTGTCAGGAGCCGGCTTGTCGGCGCCGCACGGACCTGGACCGAGCCGTCGAATCGCCCGCGCACATCCGGATCAGTAGGAACCCAGATCATGACGCCCCCGGGAGTCAAGCGTCGCGCGCACGTCCGTGCTGCATTGCCCGGTGGTCCACGATGCCGGGTCGGGTCCTCGCTGAACAGCACGACGAATGGATCGAAACACACCGCCACTTCGGTCTGGAAATCCTCGCCAAAACCGACCCGACCGAAAACCCTGCTGACACACCCGAGATCAGCGTGACCACCGACGCCCTCGCCGCATAACCTGCCCCCAGGATCACGCGACGTCACCCTCCGTACACCACGCCGCTGGACGTGACCTACCTGCTCGTGAAGTATCTCGGCGGCGGTGGCAGCGGAGAGGTCTGGCTCGCCGCGAACAGTCGACAAGAGCGTTGGGCGATCAAGCTCTTCAAGGCGAAGCCTAACAAGCGCAGTGTCCTCTACCAGAGGTTCGTCAACGAGGTCGAGCGCGTACGGGATCTGACCGGCGTCAAGGGCATCGTCCCAGTGGTCGACGCCTACCTTCCCGATGACCCGAACGGAGGCACGGCCTACCTCGTCATGCCGCAATGCTCAGTCCTCCCGCCGTATCAGAAACCGGTCAAGGTCGTACGAATCCGCCAACCTCGCAATTAGATCCTCGCGGGGGCACTGCTGGACGTAGGGCGTGAGTTGAAATGTCAATTCATCGCAGGCCCGGCGATGAGGTAGTTTGCAATGCTCGGCCGCACTACACCCCTGCGAACCGTATAAGAGCTCGTCTGCTATACGGCTGGCGTGTCGGCCCCTAAAATCGTCAAAATAGCTCATCATCTCGACTTCATCATTGAACGAATCGCGAGATATTTGGGTGGCGCCAATTTCAATCAAGGTTGTTGCAAGTAGGAAGTCTTTAATCTCGACAGGCCTCAGGTGTATCAGTGCCATCAATGGACACGCTCCATTAAGTTCACGACGGAGGTTGCGGCCAATAGCAAATGCGCGTCGGGCGGCAGGTACACGATTCGCCAATAGACCGTTTTCGCCGGAGAACTGTATGCTCGCCTGAGCTAAGCTGTCGAGATTCTCGGTCAAAGCGGAGATGGATAGAGGGTAGCCTATTGCACGCAAAAGGGAATCCTGGAATTCGACCACATCTCCATCCTGTAAGGTGAGTGACGGATTGTCGCGCAT
>NZ_JADWYX010000043.1:17148-72364 GCF_016786355.1 Frankia sp. AgB1.9 | reverse complement strand
TCGCTGCCTGCCTCGTGGGGTCGGCGTTGTTAAAACGACCCAGCGGCGGGCCGGGCCGGGGGCGACGCGCGCCGCGCCTACGGCGCTGTGGACCACGGAGCCTGGTTACAGCGCCCGGTCCACAGCGCCTCTGGTAACAGCGCCTGGACTACGGCACGGCGATGAGGCCGACCTCGGCCGGGGTCGCGAGCAGGCCGTGCGCGGGCAGCACGCTCACCGTGTAGCCGAACGGCCCGGTCCGCGACAGCGGGATGGTGCCCTCGAAGCGGTGGCCACCGCCCTCGGCGTCGCCGGCCGGGTGCAGGTCCATCGTCACCGGGTCGAGCAGCCGGTCGGTCTCGTCGACGCGGCCGTAGGACACCCGCACGACCACGTCGGACGGGTCGAGGCCGCCGAGCTCGATGGTGGCCCGCACGACCAGGTCCTGGCCCACCTGCGGGGTGTCACCGAGCCCGGACGAGTCGACGTTGACGACCCGCACGCCGCCCCAGCCGGACCTGACCTTGTGCTTCCAGGCGGAGAGCTCGCGGGCGCCGCCGTAGGCGCCGGCCGCCGCGGCCCGGGCCGAGACGCCGGCCGGGACGTAGTACTTCTCGACGTACTCCTCGACCATCCGGGTGGCGAGCACCTTCGGCCCCAGCGTCGCCAGGGTGTGGCGGACCATGGCCGTCCAGCGGTGCGGCAGGCCGTCGGACCGGTCGTAGAACCGGGCGGCGACGGCGTTCTCCAGCAGGTCGTAGAGCGCGGCGGCCTCGATGGCGTCCCGGCGGTCCGGGTCCTCGACACCGTCGGCGGTGGGGATCGCCCAGCCGTTCTGGCCGTCGAACAGCTCGTCCCACCAGCCGTCCCGGATCGAGAGGTTCAGGCCGCCGTTCAGCGCGGACTTCATCCCGGACGTGCCGCAGGCCTCCAGCGGCCGCAGCGGGTTGTTCAGCCAGACGTCGCAGCCGGCGTACAGGAACCGGGCCATGCCGATGTCGTAGTCCGGCAGGAAGACGATCCGGTGGCGGACCGTCGGGTCGTCGGTGAACTGGACGATCTGCTGGACGAGCTGCTTGCCGCCGTCGTCAGCGGGGTGCGCCTTGCCGGCGATGACCATCTGGATCGGCCGGTCCGCGTGCAGCAGCAGCCGGGTCAGCCGGTCCCGGTCGTGCAGCATCAGGGTCAGGCGCTTGTAGGACGGCACCCGGCGGGCGAAGCCGATGGTCAGGACCTCCGGGTCGAAGACACCCTCGACCCAGTCCAGCTCGCCGGAGGCGGCGCCGCGCTCCAGCCAGGAGGCGCGGACCCGGCGCCGGACCTCGGCGACCAGCCCTTCGCGCAGCTCCCGGCGGGTGGCGAACAGCGCCTCGTCGGAGATCTTGTCGATCTTGGCGAAGCCGCGGCCGTCGGGGGACAGCAGGGCCGGCTCGGGCTCGCGGTCGGCCAGCTCGATGAGCGTCCGGGCGACCCAGGTCGGGGCGTGCACGCCGTTGGTGACCGAGCCGATCGGCACGTCGGTCGGGTCGAAGCCCGGCCACAGGCCGTTGAACATCTCCCGGCTGACGATGCCGTGCAGCTTGCTCACGCCGTTGGAGCGCTGGGCCAGGCGCAGGCCCATGTGCGCCATGTTGAACACGTTCGGGTCCGGCTCGGCGCCGAGCTCCAGCACCCGCTCGACCGGCACGCCGTCCCAGGCGCACTCGCCGCCGAAGTGGCGGGACACCATGTCCTTCGGGAACCGGTCGATGCCGGCCGGGACCGGGGTGTGGGTGGTGAACAGGGTGCCCGAGCGGGTGGCCTCGAGCGCCTCGTCGAAGCTGAGCCCGGTCGCGGTCAGCTCCCGGATCCGCTCCAGGCCGAGGAAGCCGGCGTGGCCCTCGTTCGTGTGGTAGACGTCCGGCGCCGGCGCGCCGGTGACCCGCGAGAACACCCGCAGGGCCCGCACGCCGCCGATGCCCAGCAGCATCTCCTGCAGCAGCCGGTGGTCGGTGCCGCCGCCGTAGAGGCGGTCGGTGACGCCCCGCTCGGCCGGCTGGTTGTCCTCGACGTCCGAGTCCATCAGCAGCAGCGGAACCCGGCCGACCTGGGCCTTCCAGATCTGCGCGTGCAGGGTGCGGCCCTCGGGCAGGCCGACCGTGATCTTCTGGGGTACGCCGTCGGCGTCGGTCAGCTGGGTGATCGGCAGGCCGTGCGGGTCGATGCCCGGGTAGCGCTCCTGCTGCCAGCCGTCGCGGGACAGCGACTGGACGAAGTAGCCGGCCCGGTAGAGCAGGCCCACGCCGATGATCGGCACGCCGAGGTCACTCGCGGTCTTCAGGTGGTCGCCGGCCAGGATGCCGAGGCCGCCGGAGTACTGGGGCAGCACCTCGGTGATGCCGAACTCCGGCGAGAAGTAACCGATCGCGCTGGGCGCGCCCGGCAGGTTCTGCTTCTGGTACCAGAACTCGGCGCTCAGGTACTCCTGGAGCTCGTCGGCCGCGTCGGTCAGCCGACGGACAAAACGTCTGTCCCCGGCCAGGGTCACAAGCCGGCTGTGGTCGACCTCGCCGAGAAGCCGGACCGGATCGCCCTTCGTCGACCGCCACAGCTCGGGGTCGACGGACTCGAAAAGGTCCAGCGTCTCCGGGTGCCAGGACCAGCGGAGGTTCATCACCAGGTCGGCGAGCGGAGCAAGCTGCTCGGGAAGCTGCGCGCGGACGGTGAACCGTCGGAGTGCTCTCACGGAAACGGCAGCCTAGACACCGCCCGTGAACTGGCAGCACCCGGGTCGCACCACCGGGTTACCAACAGGAAAAACCCTGTGCACACGCGCGGAAATGGGCACGATTGCGCCGTATCGAGCCCGTTTCCCACCCGCCGTCAATTCCACCATCGAGCCGCTGCCAGGTTGTCCTAGAGCAGTTGATCTTGAGACTGGCAGCGTCTCAGGCGCCGATTGCGCGCCTCATTGGTCGTCCGGACCGGCCTCGGCGACCTTGCTCGCGAGGGCCGCCATGACCGCCGGGTCGCGCAGCGTCGTGACGTCACCGAGCGCGCGGCCCTCCGCGACGTCCCGCAGCAGCCGTCGCATGATCTTGCCCGAGCGCGTCTTCGGCAGATCGTCGGCCCAGATGATCCGCTTGGGCCGGGCGAGCTTGCCGATCCTCGCGGCGACGTGCTCGCGCAGCTGGGCCACCGTCGCGTCGTCCCCGATCCGGCCACCGGCGAGTGTCACGAACGCGACAATCGCCTGGCCGGTCTGCTCGTCCGCCTGGGCGACGACGGCGGCCTCGGCGACGGCCTCGTGCGCGACGATCGCCGACTCCACCTCCGCGGTCGACAGCCGGTGCCCCGAGACGTTGATGACGTCGTCGATCCGGCCGATGATCCAGAAGTAGCCGTCGGCGTCCAGCCGGGCGGCGTCACCGACCAGGTAGGTCGTCGGGCCGAACCGGGAGAAGTACGTCTCGACGAACCGCTCGTCGTCCTTGTAGAGGGTGCGCAGCATCGACGGCCACGGCTTGGTGACCACGAGCACGCCGACGCCCTCGCTGAGCGGCTGGCCGTCCTCGGTCACCAGGGCGGGGCTGAAGCCCGGCAGCGGCCGCGTGGCCGAGCCGGGCTTGGTCGAGGTCACCCCCGGGACCGGGGAGATCATGATCGCGCCCGTCTCGGTCTGCCACCAGGTGTCGACGATCGGGCAGCGCTCGCCGCCGATCACCTTGTGGTACCAGAGCCAGGCCTTCGGGTTGATCGGCTCGCCGACGGTCCCGAGCAGGCGCAGCGAGGACAGGTCGTGGCGGTCCGGGTACTCGGCTCCCCACTTGATGCACGCGCGGATCGCCGTCGGCGCCGTGTAGAAGACGGTCACCTTGTACTCGTCGATCAGCTTCCACCAGACGTCGTAGTCCGGGTAGTCGGGCGCGCCCTCGTACATCACGCTGGTCGCGCCGTTGGCGAGCGGTCCGTAGACGATGTAGGAGTGGCCGGTGATCCAGCCGACGTCGGCCGAGCACCAGTAGACGTCCGTCGCCGGGTCCAGGTCGAAGACCGCGCGGTACGTGTAGGTGGCGCCGAGCAGGTAGCCGCCGGTGGTGTGCAGGATGCCCTTCGGCTTCGCCGTCGAGCCCGAGCTGTAGAGGATGAACAGCGGTGCCTCGGCCGGCATCGGCTCCGCCGGGCAGACCGGGTCCGCGGCGGCGAGCAGGTCGGCGTACCAGACGTCGCGGCCGGCCTTCATCGGCGCCCGCTCGCCGCCGAGCCCGGCCGCGCCGACCGCCTCGACGACGATGATGTGCTCCAGGCTCGCCAGCTCGCCCATCGCCGCGTCCACCGCGGACTTCACCGGCGCCGTGCGGCCCTTGCGGCGGGCGCCGTCGACGGTGATGAGCACCTTGGCGTCGGAGACCTCCATCCGCTCCTTGACCGCCGTCGCCGCGAAGCCGCCGAACACGACGTTGTGGACCGCGCCGATCCGGGCGCAGGCCAGCATCGAGGCCGCGACCTGCGGGATCATCGGCAGGAAGATCCCGACGACGTCACCCCGGCCGACGCCGAGCGAGCGCAGCCCGTTCGCGAGCCGCTGGGTCTCGGCGAGCAGGTCGGCGTAGGTGACGGCCAGCCGCTCGCCCTCCTCGCCGGCCCAGTGGAAGGCAACCCGGTCCCCGTTGCCCGCGTCGACGTGCCGATCCAGGCAGTTCGCCGACAGGTTCAGCTCACCGTCCTCGAACCACTTGTAGAACGGCGGGTTGTCGTCGTTGAGGACCTTGGTGAACGGCTTGTCCCAGGTGAGGAGCTCGCGGGCCTTCTCGGCCCAGAACGCCACCGGGTCGGCCGTGGCGGCCGCGACGTCGGCGTCGATCGGGCCTCGCCGCGTGAAGCCCGCCGGCGGGTCGAACGTCGCCACCGCGAGCAACCGCTCCAGCTCGGCCTCGAGCGCCCCGGGAGTCCTGGTCTCGTCGGTGGTGGTCATGCGTCCTCCTACGGCGTCGAGGGGGTCGGCGGCCCAGCTTCCGGGCCCGTGGGCGGCTCTGTGTGCCCGGTCTGGGCGTGACGGCGACCGGGCGCGGACCGGGCGCGGCTCCGCGTGGACGGCCCGAGGCACTCGCGGCCCAGCACGACCAAAGCCGTTGCCTACCCCGTGAGCCGGGGCACAGGTCCGGGTCTACCACGAACCGGAACGAGACGTCGATCGCCGTCGCGCCGGGCGACGCGTCTCGTGCGCCGGGCCGTCACCGTCTCCTGGACTCCGGGTGGCGACCTGAGCAGCGGCCATGCGGCCAGGGCAGCAGCCGTGCGACCCGAGCCGCAGCCGTACGGTCCGGGCAACGGTCGCACGGCTGCTGCCCCGGCCGCGCGACTTGAGCAGCGGCCGTGTCGGCCGGGGGCTCCGCCCAACCCGCTCCGGACGGCGTGAATCCATCCAAGCCTCGTCCGACGGCGCCTCTCCCCTCTGCGCTGAGCTCGGCGACGGCTCGGCGCCTGAGGGCTGAAGCGGGTTCATCGAGCCGCCGGGTGGCGCGTCGTTCTCTATGCTGGCGGCACTGACCACCAATCCAAGAAATCTATTTTCGGGGCTGCTCAGAAGGTTTTCACGGCGAGACGCAATAAGCGTTTGAATCCATTTCGGCCGCTTGCACATTCTCGGCCCGGCGGTATCATGAACGCACGTCCAAGCCGGTCGCCGACCACGGCCGGCACCCGGCGTGACACAGTCCTTTGAATCGGACCTCTTGAGGCAGTCCGGAGTAACACACCCCTTTCCACTCCGCCCTTTGGCGCACCCCCAGCGAATCAACCCGTTAGGACGCTGCCGTTATGACGCCGACCGCTAATGCTTGGCCCGTCGTCACGTTGCCTAGTTCCGTGGTGCCAGACACCCGGCTTCTCGACGAACTGCCAGCGCGTGACTCGTCCGTCGACTCGGGGCCCTCAGGTCGGCTGCCTCAGCATTTTCGCTCACGAGGTGACACGCCCGACGCCGCGCCGACGGACCGACTGGACGTGGTCGACGCGGTGTTCGACGAAGTGCTCGCCGGACTGGCTGGCTGCGACGCGTCGGCGACATTCGCGCTGGCGGCCCGGTTGGCGCGATTGACCGCCCGGTTGGAAGGGCTGACGATCCACACCCACGTGCATCTCGCCCGGCTGCGCCCGGCCGACCCCGGCGACGAGACGGGTGGCCCGTACTCGGCGTTCGCCGCCGACGAACTGGCGGCGCAGCTGGCGCAGTCACCACGGACGATGTCAAGTCGGCTGGCGACAGCCTGGGAGATCGCGCACGAGCTGCCCGCCGCACTCGCCGAGCTGACCGCCGGGACGCTCGACCACACCCGACTCGCCGCGCTACACCAGCTCACCGCCTGCCTCACCGCCGGGCAGCGAGCCGCCGTCGAGGCCGCGATGCTCGCCGGCAGTCGGCTGGCTTCCCCGCCGCGATGGCGACGGAAGATCCATCGGCTCGTCGGCCGGCTCGATCCGGAGGCGGCCGCGAAGCGCCGCCAGCGGGCTCGCGCCGAACGCAGGATCGGCATCCAGGCTCTTCCAGACGGCATGGCCCAGCTGACAGCGGTACTCACCGCCGAGGACGCCCAGGCGATCTATGACCGGATCAACAAGATCGCGCGGACCGACCTTCTTACCGACGGCGAGGCCAGCCACGGCGACACCCGTCCGATCGACGCCCGCCGCGCCGACGTCCTGACCGCACTGCTCCTGGGCAACCGCCGCGAGAACGTCACCGTCGAGCTCCAGGTCATCGCCCCCGTCGGGACCCTGGCCGGCCTCGACCAGAACCCCGCGGAACTCGTGGGATTCGGGCCGATCCCGGCAGAGGTGGGCCGGGCGCTGGCCGCCGACGCCCGTTGGCGCCGAGTGCTCACCGACCCCGAGACCGGCACGGTCCTGGACCTGGGTCACCGCCGAGTACCCACCCCCGCACTTGCCCGCCTCGTGCGCCATCAACAGACCCGCTGCGTGTTCCCTGGCTGCGGCATGCCCGCCACTCAGACCGATATCGACCATGTCACCGCCCACGCCGCCGGAGGCGCCACCGCCCTGGACAACTTGGGCCTTCTCTGCCGGCATCACCACCGCGCCAAACACAGAGGCCAATGGACTCTCGAACAATCCAGACCAGGCGTCTTCGTCTGGACCAGCCCGGCCCGGCGCATCTTCACCACAAACACAACTATCAACGAGGAAGAACCGAACACCTCGATTCCCGCGCTCAAGAGCGACCATGTAAAGCCCCGGGTGGCCGGGCCCGCAATCCCCACCCAGCGGGCCCCCTCCAACACTCGGTGCCCATTCTGAAGGGCCTTCCCGGCCCGACTCAGCTCCCCCACGGAGGCCTCGCCGCACGGTTTGGCTCGCACCCCTGTTTGACCTCGGGTGACGGCGAAAGCGTTTCCCCCAGGGAGGCGACCACACAGGCCGCCCGGACCGCGGCGCGCGACAGTCCTGGGGACTGCTAGCCCAACTGGCAGGGTGGCTCACAGCCCGGGCAGGGCCACGGCATCCGCGTCGTGCGAGACAAACCTGGGGACGGCTATCCCTGACTGGCAGGGTGGCTCACGGGCAGGGCCATTGTTTCCGTGACGACGGTGGCGAGGTGGCCGACGATCTCCGCGCCGCCCAGGATGCCCGCGGCGGCGGTGACGCGCAGGTTGGGGGCATCCCAGGCGCGGTCGTGCAGCTCGCCGTGGGCCGGGCGCACCGCGACGTCGGCGGCGGCGAGCATGGGCGCGTCGAGGAGCGAGTCGCCGGCGGCGATGGTCCGGTCGGTGCCGGCGCGGCGGGCCACCTCTGCGAGGGCCGCCTGCTTGGTGAGCGTCGCGGGCACGAAGTAGACCTTGCGGCCCTGGACCGAGACCGTCCAGCCTGCGGCGGCGAGCTCGGCGGTGACCGCCGTGAGGTCGGGGATGCCGTCGCGCTCGTGGGCGACCAGGTAGACGAACAGGTCATCGGCGACGCGGGTCAGCCGGCACCAGCCGCCGGTAGCGAGCCGCTCTGCGAGAACGAGCACCTCGGCGAGCGGCGCCGCGTCACGCAGCCGGGCCGCGACGGCAGCCGCCCAGCCCGGATCAGGCTCGCCGTCGACGAGCACGTGGCCGCCGTTGGCGGCGACCGCGAACGGCGGCGTCACCCCCAGGTCGACCCGGCGGTACTGGTCCAGCGTGCGGGTCGTCACCGGCACCAGGACCGCTCGCCGGGCCAGCTCGGCGACGCCCGCGAAGGCCGTCGCGGTCATGAACGCCGCTGGCTCCCCGTTCAGCCGCTCGACCAGGACCAGTTCCGGTTCGGCCACGCCCGGCGGCAGCCGGAAGGAGCGGCGGGAGAAGATCAGCGTCTGGTCGAGGTCACAGGCCACCAACCAGAGCGCGGCCGGCGCCGGCGTCACTGGCCGCCCTCCGCGACCTCGGACGGGCGCCAGCGCGACTGCGGGGTGTGGAACTCGGGTGCCTCGCCGTCGGCCCGCACGGGGCGGACCAGACCGACGCAGGAGAACGGCAGGCCTGGCATCTCCTCGACCGGCACGCCGCGAGCCTCGGCCAGCGCCAGCACGTGCGGCAGCTCGTCGACCCGGTCCGGGGCCACCAGGACCCGCCACGGCACCCGGCGCAGCAGCACCCGGGTGGCCTCGCCGACCCCCGGCTTGACCATGGCGACGTCCGGGATGTCGTAGCGCTCGGCGATCCGCTCGACGGCGGCCCAGCCGGCCCAGGTCGGGGTCCGGTCGGACGACCACAGCTCGGGCCAGGTCGCTGCCACCTCGGCGGCGACGTCCGGGAACCGGGCGACGACCGTCTCGATGAAATGGCGGGACAGGTCGTGCGGCTCCAGGTCGCGGTAGTACTTGGCGCCGTGGAAGTCGGCCGGGCCGATGTGCTCGGCGTTCAGCACCGTGCGGCTGACCAGGCCGGAGACGGTCGAGTTCAGGCAGGCGCTGGGGATCAGGAAGTCGTCGCGGGTGCCGTAGAGGAAGACGCAGCGGGCCGGGTCGGCGAGGACGGCCATCGTGTCGTCCAGGCCGAGGCCCGGAGCTGCCTCGGCCAGGACGCGAGTCATCACGCCCTTGCCGGTCCAGCCGTCGACGAACTGGAGGGCGGCCGGGTCGTGTCGCTCGGTGAGGTATCGGACGGCGTTCAGGTCGATTCCCCGGTCCTTGATCACCGAGATGGCGTAGTGCGGCACGTCCAGGCCGAGGCTGAAGGCGTACCAGCGGCGCATCAGGATGCCGATCGGAGTGCCGGCACGGGCGATCGACACCAGCACCGGGGCGGGCTTGGCCACCCGGACCAGCTCACAGACGAGCCCGACGGCCAGCGCCACCCGGGTCGCCGAGCGCTCCAGCGCCTGGTGGTACAGCGCCAGGTAGCTCTCGTCGGGCTGGTACTCGACCGGCAGGTCCTCCGAGTAGTGCCGGCCGCGCTGCATGTCCTCCTCGCGGTCCTCAGTCGCCCGTTCGAGGTCGGCGGCGGAGAGGTCCTTGAGCAGGAAGGTGGCGTCGGCCGGGTCGTAGGAGCCGGAGCCGATCGTGCCCGGCAGACCGGCCTCCGCCGGGGCGTCCGGCGGGACCGGGCCGGGGCGGCGTGCGGTCGTCGCGGCAGACTGGGTCGTCGCGGCGGGCTGGGCCGTCGCGGCGGGCTGGGCCGTCGCGGCGGGCTGGGCCGTCGCGGCGGGCTGGGTGGTCGCGGCGGGCTGGGTGGTCGCGGTCATCGGGCGCCTTCCGGGACGAACGACGGCAGGGTGGCGACGGTGACGGGCCCGTGGCGGCGCAGCGCCTCGACCAGGCCGGCGAGCGCCGGGCCGTCGCGATGTCCGACTGGCGCGACCGGCCCGGCTGGCGCGGCGGCGTCACGGCCGTCGTCCACCACCACGACGATGTCGTCATAGCGGCCGACCGGACCGACCGGGCCGACCGGGCCGACCGGGCCGCTAGGTCCGGTGGGGCCGCCAAGGCCGGTCGCGTGTGCCTCGGGGGGCGCGGGCCGGACGTTGTAGACCTGGCTGACCCGGCTCGGGTCGTCCGGCGACGGGAACTCCAGCGCGCTGCGGATCGCGTAGCCGGCGACGTCCAGCGGGTGCACCGGCGAGCGGGTCGTCGACTGGTAGCGCACCTCTCCACCGGTCGTCCCGGCCAGCGCCGCGGCCAGCCGCATCGGCGTGTACATGAGCTCCTCGGTGCCCAGGACGAGGGTCCGCCCACCTGGCGTCGTGAGCCGGGCGGCGATGGCGGCGCCCGCCGCGGCGACGACCTCGTCGAGCAGCCGGCCGTGCGCGGGCGTCCAGCCGTGGCGGCCGCCGTCGGGCAGCTCGGCCGGCCACGGCGGCCGCACCCAGCTCACCGGCCCACGCGCGCCGTCGGCGTTGTCTTCCGAGCTGGGGGCGGCGAACCGCTCGCGGATCGCGCGGGCTCGCTCGGCGACGTCCGCCGGCACCTGGACGGTCGCCGAGACCAACGAGACGACGTCGACCGGCACACCCAGCTCGTCGGCGAGCCGGTCGAAGTCCGCCCGTGCGCGGGCCGGCCGGGCGTCCAGCAACGCGGCGACCGTGTAGGCGGGCCGCGGCGCGAGTGCGTGCAGGGCCCGGATCGTCCCGATCGCGGTGTTGCCGGTGGACAGCTCGTCGTCCACGAGCAGCAGGGGGCGCGGGTCGGTCAGCAGCCGCCGGTCGGCGGGCAGCAGCCAGTGGTGGACAGCGTGCGAGTGGGCCTCGGCGAGCTCCAGCTCGGAGCGCATCCCGGCGACAGCCCGGCGGGTGGTGTGCAGGTAGTCGGCGCCCGGCATCCCGTCCGCGACGGCGTGCCCGAGCGCGGTCGCCGTCTCGCAGTAGCCGAGCACGAACACGGCCTCGCCGCTGGCCAGGGACGCCCGGGCGACGGCTGAGCCGGCGCGGGCCCTGGCGGCGAGCGCCGCCCCGGCCCCGAGCGCGGCCACGGGCGGGACCGGCAGGTGCTTGCCGAGCACCCGGCTGACCAGCAGGTGCGCCCGGCGCGGGTTGCGCCGCAGCGCGAGCCCGACCAGGCCGCGCAGCCCGGCGCCGGTCGCGTCCTCGGTCACCTCTGCGACGAGCCCGAGCGCCTCCCACAGCCAGTCGTCGTCCACACCACTCCCCAGCGCGGGTCCCCGCGACGCGGGCCGGTCGGACGCCGGCCCGTCGGACACCAGCAGACCGGAAACCGGCTCGCTCGTGGATCCCGCTGCGAGCGGGCTCACGCCGGCACCTCGGACACCAGGAGACCGGAAACCGGCTCGCTCCCAGACCCCGCCGCAAGCGGGCTCACGCCGGCACCCCGGACACCAGGAGACCGGAAACCGGCTCGCTCCCAGACCCCGCCGCAAGCGGACTCACGCCGGCACCCCGGACACCAACAGACCAGAAACCGGCTCGCTCCCAGACCCCGCCGCAAGCGGACTCACGCCGGCACCCCGGACACCAGGAGGCCAGAAACGGGCTCGCTCCTGGATCCCGCTGCGAGCGGGCTCACGACGGCACCTCAGACACCAGCAGGCCAGAAACCGGCTCGCTCCCAGACCCCGCCGCAAGCGGACTCACGCCGGCACCCCGGACACCAACAGACCAGAAACCGGCTCGCTCCCAGACCCCGCCGCAAGCGGACTCACGCCGGCACCCCGGACACCAGGAGGCCAGAAACGGGCTCGCTCCTGGATCCCGCTGCGAGCGGGCTCACGACGGCACCTCAGACACCAGCAGGCCAGAAACCGGCTCGCTCCCAGACCCCGCCGCAAGCGGACTCACGCCGGCACCCCGGACACCAGAAGACCGGAAACCGACTCGCTCCCGGACCCCGCCGCAAGCGGGCTCATGTCATCACTGCCTGGCTGGCCGCCAGGACGTCTACGAAGGTGTGGCCCGCCTTGAGGACGCCGAAGGCCTCGGCGCGGCGCAGCACGGTCTGGGCCCACCGCCGGTGCGGGCGCAGCTCGTTCATCTTGTTGGCGTAGCTGCTGCGCCGGACCCCGCCGGTCTCGCCGTCGGCGACGGTCAGCGCGTCCTCGTACTCCTCGTGGGTGACGACGTAGAGCGCGTGCACGGCGGCGACGTGGCTGGGGTGGATCACGGTCTTGCCGATCAGACCGTTCGCCTTGTCGAGCACGACCTCCTTGATCAGCCGGTCCAGGTCGGCCGAGACCAGGTCGCGGCGCATCGCCGGGCCCTGGACGACCGGGTCGGCGAGGTCGGCGGTGGCGAACGGGGTGACCCGCAGGGAGCTGACGAACAGCCGCTCCGGCTGGGCGAAGTACTCCCACACCGGGCCGGTGACGACGTGGTCGCCGCCGCGGGCGCAGACGTTGACGATGTCGGCGATGCAGTCGCGGACCACGGCGATGTCGTAGATGGTCAGGTCGCGGTCGCGGCGCAGCCCGTAGAGGCCGGAGAGGTCGGTCGCGCCCAGCCGGACGGCGAGGACGTGGTCGGCGTGCTTGTCGACCAGCCGGCGCACCCCGAGCAGCGTCTCCAGCCTGGTCTCCCGGTGGATCACCTCGGGGCTCTCCAGCACCGGCATCGCCCAGAGCTGCCGGCCCAGGCGGTCGCAGGCCTGCAGCACGGCGGCCATCGAGACCTCGCCCGAGTCCTCGACGAACTTCGGCAGCACGAAGCCGGCGAGCACGTCGGCGGCGGCCGGTGTGAGGCCCGCGACCAGCGCCGGGATCTGCTCGGCCGAGCGGACCCGGACGAAGATCAGGCCTGGGCTGTCCCCGACGGTCGGTGGGTTCTCGCCCAGCTCGTTGAGCGCGCGCACCACGTTCGCCTCGGCCGCAGGCACGTCGCCGTCGGAGATCGCGTCCTCCAGGCAGAGGACCATCGACGCGACGCCGGCCGCCGACTGGCGGCGCACGTCGTCGGCGAGCTTCGGCCGGGTCCCGGGTGCGTAGAGCGTCGCGCCCAGGGCCGTGGCGACCAGCCGGCGGTCGTCGTCGCGGCTGATCTCCTTCGGCGGGCAGTGGAACAACGCGTCACGAGCCGCCGGGTCGAGGAAGGCGAAGTGTCGCACCAGAGCGGCTCCTTCAAGGCTCGACGGGCTTCACGCTGCGCGCCCGGGGCCGGCCCGGCTTCACCCCCGATCGCCGCCGGACCTGGGGCAACGCCCGACGCGGGGAACGTACCCCCACAATGACGAAGGCCGCCGGGAAACGGGTCACTGACGCCATCACGACATTTTCTTGTAATGTCCACGTTCCGCACGATCTACGCCAGTGTGAACACGGATACGGACGAGGATCAACCGCTCGCCTACTGCTACACACATGTAGTAGTAGGGGTCACACGCTGGGCTACAGCAGCCTCAGGCCCGACCTCGCGGCCAGGAGGGGCCACCCCTGCTCCGCCGCCGGCCTGTTTGGCGGCCATCTTCGGTTCACCCGGGCCAGGCCGGAGCGCGGACATTACTGGTGACCGATCGGTCGAATACGCTTCGCATCCCGATCCGGCGCGCAGGGATGACATTTCACCATCCATCTGGCGAACAGCGCGGCTCAGCGAATGACGAGCGCATCGTCCGGAGGGTGGTCGACCGTGACGTCGCCGCCCTCTCCGGACGCGGGCAGCAGCCGGATGCCCCAGGGCAGCAGGGCACCCTCGAGCCGGACGTCCATCGTCCTGGTGGCCCGCTCGGCGCACGGCCCGAGCCGGGCGAGCGCCTGGCCCTCGCCGAGGGTGGCCGGCGGCACCGTCCCCGGCCGAGCGACCAGTACGAGCTCGGGCACCACACCATCGGTGCGGACCCGCACCCGAAGGACGCGCCGACGCCAGCCCGCCCGGGTCGAGAAGTAGGACACCCGGGGCTCGCCCGAGCCGGCCTGGTCGTCGTCCAGGTCGTCGTCGAACCGATCGTCGTCGGCGTGCTCGTCGGCCTCGTCGTCCAGGTCCTCCAGCAGGCCGTCCGCCGCGCCGGACCGGCCGGGCTGGCCCGGTCGACCGTCGGGACCGGCGCCGCTCGGCTGGCCGGTGCCGTCGCCGGACGGGGTCCCGCCAGCGGCGCCGGGGACCGTGGCCAGCCGGGGCGGCCAGGTCGGCGCGCCGAACCCGGCGGCGCCGTCCTGGCCGGCCGGGGCGAAGAGGTCGGTATGGGTCGCGGGCAGCGTCCAGCCAGGGTGCGAGTCCGGCCCGGCGGGCACGCCGAGCGCCGGGAGCCGGCCCGCTGGTCCTACCGCGTCCGGGGCGGTGTCGCCCGGTACGGCCGGGGTCCACGCCGGCTCCCCTCCGGGCTCGCTCGGCGGGACGGCCTGGGCGGCGGGCGGGAACGGCGGGAAGGCGACGACCGGGATGGGCAACGCCGGGCGGAACCAGCCGGGGCCGCTCGGGATCTCCTCGTCCGGCCCTGGCGCGGTGGGCAGCGGCCCGGTCGGCATGGGCTGCGCGACGGGCGAGGGCGGCCCGACGGCCGACGCTGGGCCGGGCCGGGGTGGGCCACCCAGCTGACCGACGATGGGCAGGCCGGCACCGGTCGGTGGATTCACCATCGGCGGCAACGGCCGCCCCGGCTGCCGGTCCGGCACACCCGCGGCCGTGGCCGCGGGGAGCGGGTTCGGCCCGGTACCCGGGGAAAATCCGGGGGGTGGGAGCTGCTGCGCCAGCGGGGCCACGGTCGGGACCGGTCCGGTAACCGTCGGAGGCGGCAGTGCGCCGAATGGCAGTGGCGCACCCGGCGGGGTCCCGGGCGGCATGACCGGCGGGCCAGCCGGCGGTGCCGCCGCGGCCGCCAACGGAACGCCAACCCGAGGCGGCAGCCCCGTCATCGGCGGCCCGGCCATCGGTGGTCCCGCCAGGGGCGGCCCCGTCATCGGTGGCCCCACCATCGGTGGCCCCGTCATCGGTGGCCCGGCCAGCGGCGCCGCTGACGGCACCGGCGGCTGCGTCAGGCCTGGCGGGGGCATCGGCAGGGCGCCGGTCGGCACGGCGACCGGGATCGCGGAGGTCGCCGGGCCAGCCGGGAACGGCGCGAGGTAGGACGGCCCGGGAGCGGCCAGCGGCCCGGCCGCGGCGGCCGCCCCGGGCGCGGCGGTGCCGGCGTCTACCCGCGGCCGGGCCGGCGCCCGCACGACCACCTCCGCGCCGGCGGCAGCGGCCCTCGGCTGCCCGCCCACGCGGAACACGGGGAAGCAGGCGACGTAGTAGGGCCAGCCATCACGCGGCGCGGACAGCCGCCAGCCGCCGCCGCGCGACTGGAGGCCGGCGACGGTCACGGTCGCGGCAGAGGCGGTCGGGTCGTCCGGGCCGGTCGGGGTACGGTCCCGCCGCCACAGCACCCGCGCCTCCGTCAGGCCCGGCGCCAGCCGGAAGAACAGCACCAGCTCGTCGCCGCGGTCCTCGGCGCGCAGCTCCGTGACACCGCCCGGGGCGATGTGCTGGACCGGGCGGCCGATGACGCCGCGACCGCCGAGCACGCTGACCGGGGTGTACACGACCGGGCCGACCGCCGCCGGGTCCAGCAGCCGGCCACGGCGGCTGGAACCCACGAGCCGGACCGGACCTGTGAGCGCCTCCAGCGGCAGGTCGATGTTCTCCGGCCCGAACGGCCCCACCGGCGCCGCCGGCGGCGGTCCGAACCGGCCGCCGGGCGGCGCGCCCACGTCGGGCAGCACCCCGGGGGTCGCGTAGACCCGCACGTCGGGGCCGGGCGGCGCGCTCCAGCGCAGCATGGTCCCGCCGGCGGAGTAGGAGACCGCCAGGTCGAGCACCGGCAGCGGCCGCGCCACCACCGCCACCGAGATCTCGATGCCGGCCGTGCGGGCCGGCATGCCGTCGGCGGCGACGTACTCGACCGACAGCCGGTAGCGGTAGGTGACGCCGGGCTGGACGTCCGGGTCGGTCAGCGTCCCGCCGCCGGCCCTGGTGTGCCGCACGGACCGGTCGACGACGCGGGCCGCGCTCGGCACGGTGTCACCGCCGGCCGCAGGGTCGGCGTCCTCACCGGCCTCCTGGGCGACGCTCGGATCGAGGGCGTCGACGGCGTCGACGGCACGCTCGACGGTGACCACCTGGACCGGTCCGTCGAGCCGCCAGGTGAGCCGGACGCCGTCCGCGGTCTGCTGGGCGCGTAGCTGCTCGACCTCGCGGGTCAGCACCAGCGGCGCCGTCCGGGCGACGGCCGAGCGGCGGCTGGCCGAGAACGCCGTCACCTCGTAGAACACGGGCGCCCACGCGGGAGCGCCGGCGTCGGTCAGCTCGGCGACGGTCGTCGTGCCCAGCCCGGACCGGGTCGGCGGGATGCCGAGCGTGCCGGCGACCACCCGGTCGACCCGGAACGAGACCGGGGCGGCGGTGTCGGCGGACCGCCAGCGCAGCAGCACCGCACCGGTGGGCCCGGTGGCCACGGTAGGCACCGCGACGAGGTCGGCCGGCGCGGCGAGCGGCAGCGCGGCCAGCGCCGCGAGCGCCTCGGGGCTGTCGGAGGCGCTCGCGAGCACCGCGACCAGCGCCGCCTCCCGCTGGGCCGGAGGCAGCCCGAGCGCCGCGTCCACCCGGCGGCGGATCATCGCCTGCGCGACGGTCAGCTCCCCGAGCACCTCGGCGCCGTCCCGGCCGTCCGGGCCCCGTACGTCGGCGGCCTGTGCGACCAGCCAGCGAGCCCGGTCGAGCGCGGCCTGGGCACGGCCGGCCGTGCGGTCGTCGGCGAGCGCCCGCCAGCCGGCCTCCGCCGCCGCCAGCGCCGCCGCGGCGCGCGCGGCCAGTTCCTCGCCGACGGCGCCGGTCGGACCGCCGAGCGCGGCCAGCAGCGGCCGGGCCCGGCCGACGAGCTCGACGGCCTGGGCGGGCCGGCCCTCGTCGAGGGCCCGGCGGATCGCGGCGATGGCCTCGGTGGCGTCCCTGGACTGCCGGACGCTCTGCCCGCAGTGCCGGCAGACGACGGCCGCCGCCTCGGTGAGCCGGGAGCAGCTTGGGCAGCCGACGTAGAGGTCGGTATCGCAGTAACGGCAGACCCGTACTTCCCCGACCGGCTCGGGGCGGGCGCAGCCGGGGCAGACGACGAAGTCGACGGTCGCGCCCGTGCTGACAGGAGCCCCGAGGTCGCGGGCGAGGCCGAGCACGACGGTGCGGATCTGGGTGACGCTCAGCCCGCGGCCGGTGCCCAGCGCCCGGCGCATCAGGCCCTCGAACGCGACAGCGGTGATCTCGCCGTCGAGCAGGACGTGCTCCTCGACGGCGCCGCGCAGCTCGTCGGCGGCGTCCACGAGCAGTCCGGCGGAGTAGGCGGCCGGGTCCGCCTCCAGCAGCCGGGCGCGGACCAGCGCGAGCAGGTCGGCGGTGACCGTCTTCTCCCGGTCGTGCGGCCGGCGGGCGTTGACGGCGGCGACCGCTTCGTAGGCGGCGGCCAGCCGCGCCGGCGGTGACTCCGGCGCGGCGCCGAGGAAGGCCCACAACGAGGCGGTGGAGGCGTGGTCGCCGCGGCGCAGGGCGCGCAGCTCGTCGAGCCGGTCGCGGATCTGGCCACGCGCGTCGGGGGGCAACGGCGCCACCCGGGCGCCGGGGTCGTCCTCGATGATCCGTTCCCGCGCCAGCCGGACGTCGAACCGCTCGCCGGTCACGCCGGCCTGGGCCGCCAGCCGGCGCAGCCCGTCGACCCGGGAGGTCGGGATGCCGCCGAACCTCTCCCGGACCGTGGCCAGGTACCCGTCGACCTTGGCGAGCCGCTCCGTCTCGCCGTCCCGGCGGGCCGCTACGACGAGCGCCCGGACCCGGTCGCGCTGCGCGGGGTCGAGAAGCGGCGCCTCCCACTCGGCCCGGCGGCGGACCAGCTCGGTGGCGAGCGTGGCGTACTTCGCCGAGCCACGCTCCCGCTGCAGGAAGCCGAGCACGCGGGCGAGCCGGGCCTGTACCTCGGCGTCGGTCTGGCTGCCCTCGGGGTCGAGGTCGGCGACGAGGAACGGGTCATCGATGCGCAGCGGGGAACGCGCCCGCAGCACCGCCAGCACCCGCTGGCGGTAACCGCTGCCGTCGAAAGCCGCGCTCACGACTCACCCTCGTCTCACGTAACGCCGTGCCGAGCGAGCAGGCGCCAGCCGCCGCGTACCCAACCAGGTTGCCCGAGTCCGGCTCGGGCGCGAATTCCTTACTCGCGGCGTTCGACGAGCTTGTTGACCTTAGCGGCCTCGGCGGTGCGCAGCGCCTCGCTGCCCACGCCGGCGGTGACCCGCAGCACCAGCGGGTCGGCCGTGCCGGGGTGGGTGGCGCGGACCTCGATCGTCTGGTCGCGGCCCATGATGAAGGTCACCTCGACGGGGGTCCCGCGCTGGTGGCCGGACGGGATGCCGCGCAGCGCGCCGGCGACGATGACCTTGTTATCCTCGATCACCGGCGACGCGACCCCGGTGCCCTGCTCGAAGACCCGGATGTCGACCTCGGTCTGGTCGTCGGTGACGGTGTAGAAGGTCCTGGCGACCGAGATCGGCAGCGGGTCGTTCTGCTGGGCGAGGAACGCGGCCACCGGCCGGCCCCGGTCCTCGGCGAAGATGCCGAAGCCACGGGACGTGACGTTCGTGACGGTGGTGCGCACCAGGTCCGCGACGGCGGAGGCCGGCAGGCCGACCTCGCCGGCCCGCTCGGCCGCCGCGGCGGCGACGTCGGCGTCGGAGGCAGCGGTCAGGTCGTCGTCGGCACCGATTCGCCCGGCCTTGACCAGGTCTTCGCGGACGGCCCGCTCCAGCGCCTTCTTCTGGCCGTAGACGGCCGCGCCCTTGGCCACCGCGAGGTCCGGGTCGATCAGCTTGCAGGTGAGGCCGAACTGCTCGGCGAGCCGGCGGGCGACCGCGGGCGACTTGCTCATGCCCCCGACGAGCAGGCAGGTGTCGATCCGGTCAACGCCCTTCTCCTTCGCCCGGCCGAGGACCGACGCCGTGAGCTCGACCGTGCGGTCGAGCAGCGGCTTGGTCAGCTCCTCGAACGACGAGCGGGTCACCGTCACGCTCGTGCGCCGGCCGCCGTGCACGACCAGCACGTCGACGCTCTCCCGACCGGACAGGGCGAGCTTCGCGTCCTCGGCCGAGGTGAGCAGCTCCTGCTCGTCGTAGACGTCGTCGAGTGGGTCGCCGGCGTCCGGCTGGGCCTCGACGAACCGGCGGGCCAGGTGGCGGACCAGCTCCAGGTCCCAGTCGGCGCCACCCAGCTCGTGGTCGCCGTCGGTGGCGACGACGGTGATGCCGCCCTCGCGCAGCCGGATCACGGTGGTGTCGAAGGTTCCGCCACCGAGGTCGTAGACGAGGACCGTCGACTCGGCCGCGCCGTCCTGGGCGAAGCCGTAGGCGAAGGCGGCGGCGGTCGGCTCGTTGATGATGTCGACGACCGTGAGCCCGGCGAGCTCGCCGGCCAGCTTGGTCGCCTTGCGCTCCTCGTCGCCGAAGTAGGCCGGCACCGTGATGACGACGTCGGTCACCGGCCCGCCGGTCGCGCGTTCCGCGTCGGCGGCCAGGGCCTTGAGAACGAGGCTGGAGACTGCGGCGGCGGTGTACTCGACGCCGTGCGCGACGAACCGCCAGTCGGACGTGCCCATGTGCCGCTTGACCAGGCTGGCCACGTCGTCCGGCCGGATCCGTAGCTGGCGCTTGGCCTGCGTGCCGACGACGAAGGAGACCTGGCTGTCGGCGCCCTCGTCGAACAGCACCACGCTCGGGGTGGTCGGCTGCGACTCGATGTTGCGGATCACGTCCGGCCGGCCGTACTCGTCCAGCCGCGCGATGCACGAGTAGGTCGTGCCCAGGTCGATCCCGAAGACCTTGGCGCCCTTGGCGCCGTCGCCCGAGGTCTGCTGGGCGTTGCCTGAGGCCAAGTGCGGGCCTGCGTTGCCTGAGGCCAAGTGCGGGCCTGCGTCTCCCGAGGCCACGTGCGGGCCTGAGTCGCTTGAGGCCAGGTGCGGGCCGTCTGCCACGCCGCCACCGTCCCTTCCGACGCGACGCCCGGGCGCCGCGTTTGTCATCACCGCCGCCCACCCGGACGCCGGCCGTGTTTCTGTCACGGCCAACCGGCGACGCGCTGGTCTGACTGTTTGCCCATGAGTTTTGTACCTAGCGCTACCCGACCGGCCGCCACCGCCCCCATTTCGGGCGCATCAGGCCACCAGGGCGACACGGTACGTCCTCAGCCGGATCGACCCGTCGTGCCTCATCAACGGTTGCGATACACCTCGGCCTCGGCCGGGCGCAGGACCGTCGAGGAGCCACGGACGAAACCGGGCCGGACGCCGCGGGCGATCGTGCGGTCGCGGGCCGGGTCGTCGGTGCCGATCCCGCGCAGCGCGAGGTGGCGGGTCGGGTCGAAGGGGCTGCCCGGCACCGCGATGTAGGGCCGCACGTCGGCGGAGATGTCGAGCACCTGCAGCAGCTGCTTGCGCAGGATGCCGGCGACGCTCTGCGGGTCGTCCCCGCCGAGGCTGGACATCTGGTCGTGCAGCCGGATCAGGCCGCGCAGCAGGGGGCCCATCGCCTCGGTCAGCTCGCCCTGGCGCAGCTTGCCGTTCTCCTCGTGCAGCCGGTCGACCAGCTCCACGTCGTGCCGGCGCAGCCGAGCCAGCTCGTCGAGCCGACGGCCCACCGCGGCGAGCTCCTCGACCAGGTCGCCGGAGCCGGCGGCGCGCGGGCCGGTCGACCCGCCGGAGGCCAGGCCGGCGTCCCCCGCCAGGGCCCGCTCGCCGCCCTGGCGATCGTTGCCCTGCCGATCGTTGCCCTGACGCTCGTTGCCCGGCCGATCGGCCGCCTGACGCTCGACGCTCTGGCGCTCGGCGGCCTGGCGGTCGCCGCCTTGCCGCTCACCGCCTTGCCGCTCGATCCCCTGACGCTCGATCCCCTGCCGCTCGTTGCCCTGACGATCGTTGCCTGACCGATCGTTGCCGGGCGGCGGGACCGATCCGCGGGTCGGCGCGGCGGTCCAGTCCGGGCCGGTCGCCGCGTCCACGTAGGCGTCGTAGTCATACGGCCCCGTCTCGACGAACGGCGGGAGGCTGTCGATCGAGCCTCGGCCGCTCACCCCGGGAAGCCCCGACGTGCCGCGCGACGGACCGCCCGGGTCGGGCTCCCCGCCCCGGGCGGAACCCCTGGCGACGTCGACCGCGCCGGGAACCCCGCGCACGCCGTCGGGCGGGGTGATGATGCCCGGCAACGCCCCGGCCGACACGGTCGGCAGCGCCGTCGGCGAGCCGCCCGCGCCGGAGAGCCCAGGCAGGCTGGTGGTCTCACCGGCGTCCGGGCCATCGCCCTGGCCAGGACCGAGCGGGTCGGCGCCGGGGAACCAGCGACCCGCCCGGTCGCGCCTGCGACGTGGTTCGGTCACTTGCGGCCCGGCGTCCAGTTGAGGCCCCAGTTGTAAAGGGCGTCGAGCTGGCGGTGGCCGCCGACGTACTTGACCTCGCGGCTGACCGTGAAGTCGCCCGCGCCGTTGTTCGTCAGCAGCGCGATGGCGCACATCCGGGAACCGCCGGCCTGCTCGTCGAGCCGGACCTCGATCGGCGCGCCCTGCGCGGGGGTCAGCGTCACGACCGCGTTGGCCTGGTCGAAGGAGGCGACCCCCTCGTAGATGAACGCGAAGATCAGGACCCGGCGGATCTGCCCCGCCCGCGCCAGGTTGACGTAGAGGTTCTCGCCACCGACCGCGGATCCGGTGCGGTCGTCGGCGTCGAGCACGACGAACGGCGGGGCGTCGAACGATCCGAACGTGTCGCCGAGGGCCTGGATGACCCCCTTCTGGCCGTCGCTCAGCTCGTAGAGGGCTGCGAGGTCGAGGTCGATCCCGCCGGTGCCGCCGAGCACGCGCTTGAGGAAGCCGCCCTTCTGGGGGGCACCCGTCTGCCAGTTCAGGTTCACGTGCAGCCGACCGCCGCCGCCCTGCTTGGACAGCGACACGCTCGGCGCGGACTTCGTGAGGGTGACCTTGCTCAGGGACACCCCGGGCGTCGCGCCGCCTGGCCCGCCGGTGGCCCCTGGGTTCGGGTTGTCGAAAGCCATGTCCGCTCCTTCGCGGTCGTCGTCCGCCGCCGCCAGCCGGGCGTCCGGGAGAGCCTCCTCGGACCATCGACCCGGCCCCCGGTAGGGGTGGCGCGGCTTCCCGAGCACTGGTCGGCCTGGGGCGCTACCTGCCGCCCCGGGCCGACCACCAAACACCCCCGACGATCCCCGCCGACCATTCTGCACAGCGGCCAACTCGCCGCGGACCGCCGGTCGCGCCCACGTGCCCTCTCCGGACAACGTGTCTGGTCCCGTTCAGGCTCCGCCCGGCCAACATTCGGGGCGGCGCCGCGCGGTCACGAGCTGGCGCCTACCGGTTCCGGTGCCGAGCTCTCGTCGGAGTCCCCGCCCTGGTCCGCGCTCCTGCGGCGGTGGCGGATCGAGGTCAGCAAGGCGAGGCCGATGAACGCGACACCGATCAGCCCAGTGACGATCTCGGGCACGTCGTTCTCGATCGAGACGGCGAGAATCACCGCCAGGGCGCCGATCGCGTAATGAGCGCCATGCTCGAGGAACACGTACTCCGACAGCGTCCCCTGCCGTACCAGGAAGACGGTCAGCGACCGGATGTACATCGCCCCGATACCGAGACCGGCGGCGATGATGAAGATGTTCTGGGAGATCGCGAACGCGCCGACGACGCCGTCGAACGAGAAGCTGGCGTCCAGGACCTCGAGGTAGAGGAAGAGGAAGAACGCCGCCTTGCCGGTGGCGAGGGCAACGTTGGAGGCCCCGCCCGTGGCAGCGGTGGCCGGGCCGGCCTGTTCGTCGCCGTCCTCCTCCTCCGCGCCGATCCCGCGTGACTCGAAGAACTCGCCGAGGCCGCTGACGGCCAGGTAGGTCGCGAGACCGGCCACGCCGGCGACGAAGACCTGCTCGGTGTGGCCGCCGGAGAACCACTCGCCGACGACCAGCAGCGCGACCAGCCCGAGCACTACCGGGATGACGTCGAGGGCACCGACCTTGCGCAGCGGCTCTTCCAGCCAGCGCAGCCACTGGACGTCACGGTCGTTGTCGAACATGAAGTCCAGGAAGATCATGAACAGGAAGATCCCGCCGAACGCGGCGATCGCGGGATGGGCCGCGTGCAGCTTGTCCGCGTACTGGTCGGAGTGGTTGATCGCCAGGTCGAAGACGTCGTAGGGGCTCAGATGCGCCGTCAGCGCGACGACCACGATCGGGAAGATCAGCCGCATGCCGAAGACGGCGATCAACACACCGACCGTCAGGAAGATTCGCTGCCAGGCGGCGCTCATCCGGCCGAGGATCGTCGCGTTGATCACCGCGTTGTCGAACGACAGACTGATCTCGAGGACGGCCAGGATCGCGACGAGTGCCGCGGCCTGACCTCCACCGAGCACGCCGGCACCAGCGACGACCACGGCGGTCACGGCGAACGACCAGCCGAAGATCCGCAAGATGTGCACCAGGACCTGCACCTCCGCGGACCGGTCTAGGGATGATGGTCGGCCGGCGCCTTTGGCGCTGCGGCTCCGGTCCGCCGGAGTCCACCGCACCGCCCTGATCGACGCCGCCGTCAGCCGCGCCCGACAAAGCGTGCCGGCCGCCCGCCCGCTCCCCACGCCCGTGGGAAGCTCCGGCGGACCGAGGCCGCACCAGGCAAACGACCGACGACACGCTCGTAGATGGTGCGCGGCCCTCGCATCGTAGCCAGCCCCACCTGGGACAAAGCTGACAAGCGGCCGACAAGATGCGGCGATCGGCCGGGACCGGCGCTTGCGCGCCTTCGGCCGCTCCGCCGGGATCGGGCGCTTAGCGCCCTCCCCAACGTGAAACTCCCGGCATGCAGGAGGACGGGGGCGGGCGCTGTCCAGGGTCGGGAGGTGACCGGTGTCACGTCCGCGCTGGGCGTTCCACCAACGCGAGGCTCCTGCGACCCGGCGGGCATGATCGCGGTTTCGGCCCCGGAGTGGTCGTGACTGGAGCGGTTCGACGACCACCCCGGGGCCAAAACAGCGATCATGCTCGCGAGCGCGTACTGGTTGGGCTAAACGTTGACGCCGTAGTCCTGGGCGATGCCGCGCAGGCCGGTCGCATAGCCCTGGCCGACCGCGCGGAACTTCCAGTCGGCGCCGTGCCGGTAGACCTCACCGAAGATCATGGCGGTCTCGGTGGAGGCGTCCTCGGAGAGGTCGTACCGAGCGATCTCGGCGCCGCCGACCTCGTTCGCGATACGGATGAACGCGTTGCGCACCTGGCCGAAGCTCTGCTGGCGCGACTCGGCGTCGTAGATCGAGACCGGGAACACGATCTTGTCGATCTCCGCCGGCAGGGTGGCCAGGTTGACCTTCACCTGCTCGTCGTCGCCCTCGCCGGCGCCGGTGAGGTTGTCGCCCTGGTGCTCGATCGCGCCGTCCGGGCTTTTCAGGTTGTTGAAGAAGACGAAGTACTGGTCGGAGACCACCCGACCGTCGGCGCGGCACGCAATCGCGCTCGCGTCGAGGTCGAAGTCCGAACCGGTCGTCGTCCGAGCGTCCCAGCCGAGACCGACCATGATGCTCGTGAGGCCAGGTGCCTCCTTCGACAACGAGACGTTGCCGCCCTTGCTGAGGCTGACTCCCACTGTTTTCCTCCCGCTGTCCGTGCGGACGGGGCTTCGGCGCCCCGAGCACCCACACCCTGGCTCGCTGCCGGTACGAGCGGCAGCCTACTGCCCATACTCGGCCGGACCGGGCGCTCGCCCGTCCGGGCGACATCCACCGGGGCTTCTGAAGAGCCATACGAATGATGCGGTGCCCAGAGTTCCCGACGCGGGCGGCGCGCCAGCTCCGAATGCGAAACACCGACCACCGCGACCCGCGCGGCGATCCAGGCTCCCCTTCGCGCGCCGGCAGCCTGGGCCGGCCCACGACATTCTTGCCGCTTCCGGCGCCGGCCAGGCCCGGCGAAGGTCGTCATAAGGACTGTTTTTCGGCGCGCCGTCGCCGCCGGGCCGCCTTGTAACCCGCCGCTCACCCGGGGGTACCGCGCACCGGGCTGTCACCCGACCGACATGCGCGGGTCGCGCCGGCGGTGCCCGGAGAGGTCCGGCCCGGGACGCCGGGGCGGCGGTCGCGAGTGCGGCCCGACCGTTCCGATCACCGGTCAGACACCGGCAGATCCCACGAAGGTGGGGGCGTCCATGGCAATTCCAGGTGAACGGCCTGCTCGGAGCGACGGCCTGCCGGGTGGGCGGCCCGCGCAGGCGGGTGTCAGCCCCAGCGTCGGCCACGCTCGGACGGCGTCGTCGACGACCAACTGTGCCCCGCGCGGTTTCCCAGACCCAACCTGGGAACATCGACCACGGGTCAACCGGTCGGGCGCTCGTCCCACGCCCAGAGTCACCCCCACCAGATCACCACATGGGGGTGTCCGGTGGTCTCACGCAGTTCACGTTGGGGTATCGCCATTTGCCATCTCGGAGGCGGATCATTGAGCCCGTGGTTCGTCTGGATAAGGTCGCAGCGATGAACGGACGTTCAGTAGGCCGGGTCGTCATCTCTGACGTCACGCCGGCCGTCTCGTGTGGCCGCTGGCCCTCGCGCGCGGTGATCGGGGAAACCATCACCGTGGGCGCAACTGTGTTTCGAGAAGGTCACGACCTGATCGGGGTGAACGCGGCGCTGTCTGGCCCTGACGGGCTCGGCACGCCGTTCACCCGGATGGGGCCGGTGGGCATCGGAACTGACCGCTATGAAACCGACCTGACGGTCACCACGGAGGGGCTCTGGGGCTTCCGGATCGAGGCCTGGGCGGACCCCGTCGCGACCTGGGTGCACGGCATCGAGCTGAAGGTCGGCGCCGGGCAGAGCGCCGACGAGCTCGCCGTCGACTTCGAGGACGGCGCGCGCCTGCTGCTGCGCGCGCTGCCCGGGGTGCCCGAGCGCGAGCGGGCGGCCATCGCCCGCGCGGCGGCGGCGCTTCGTGACGACCACGTCGACGACCCGCACCAGCGGATCGCCCCGGCCTGTGCCCCGGAGCTGACCGAGCTGCTGGCCCGCCACCCGCTGCGTGAGCTGGTGACCCGCTCCCCGCTGCACCGGGTGTGGGTCGATCGCGAGCGGGCGCTCTACGGCAGCTGGTACGAGTTCTTCCCGCGGTCGGAGGGCGCCTCGCTGGACCCGCCGCGCTCCGGGACCTTCCTGACGGCCGCCGAGCGCCTGCCCGCCGTCGCCGACATGGGTTTCGACGTGGTCTACCTGCCGCCGGTGCACCCGATCGGCGAGGTCAACCGCAAGGGGCCGAACAACACGCTGACCCCCGGTTCGGACGACCCGGGCTCGCCGTGGGCGATCGGCAGTGAGCACGGCGGCCACGACGCGGTGCACCCGGACCTGGGCACCCTCGAGGACTTCGACCTGTTCGTCGCGCGGGCTCGCTCGCTCGGCATGGAGGTCGCGCTCGACCTCGCCCTGCAGTGTGCCCCGGACCACCCGTGGGCGAAACGCCACCCGGAATGGTTCACGGTCCGTTCGGACGGCTCGATCGCGTACGCGGAGAACCCCCCGAAGAAGTACCAGGATATCTATCCTCTGAACTTCGACTCGGACCCGGAAGGTATCTACCAGGAGATCCTCCGGGTCGTTCGGCACTGGACGGCGCACGGTGTACGCATTTTCCGGGTCGACAACCCGCACACCAAGCCGGTCGAGTTCTGGGAATGGCTCATCCGGGAGGTAAAGGCGACGGACCCGGACGTGCTCTTCCTCGCCGAGGCGTTCACCCGGCCCGCGATGATGCACACGTTGGCGAAGGTCGGCTTCACCCAGTCGTACACCTACTTCACCTGGCGCAATGTGAAGTGGGAGCTGGAGAAGTACGCCCGGGAACTGGTCGAGGCCGGCTACTACATGCGGCCGAACTTCTTCGTGAACACGCCGGACATCCTGCCGGAGTACCTCCAGCACGGCGGCCCGGCGGCCTTCAGGATCCGGGCGGCGCTCGCGGCGACGATGTCGCCGACCTGGGGCGTCTACGCCGGCTACGAGCTGTACGAGCGCGTCCCGGTGCGGCCGGGCAGCGAGGAGTACCTCGACTCGGAGAAGTACCAGTACCGGCCGCGCGACTGGGCCGCCGCCGAGCGCAACGGCGCGTCCCTGGCGCCCTACCTACGCAGGCTCAACGCCATCCGGCGCGCCCACCCGGCGCTGCACTGGCTGCGCAACCTGCACATTCATCACTCGAACGGCGATGAGATCATCGCCTTCTCGAAGCGGTCCGGAACCGGACCGGACGCCGACGTCGTGATCGTCGTCGTCAACCTTGATCCGCATGCAGCTCGGGAGACCACCGTGCGACTTGATATGCCCGCCCTCGGCCTCGAGTGGTGGGAGACCTTCGACGTCCGGGACGAGATCACCGGGGCCACCTACACCTGGGGCCAGGAGAACTATGTCCGACTCGACCCGTTCGTCGAGCCCGCCCACGTGTTCACGCTGGCACGGCGGTCATGACAGACGACGGGGGGGCAACGAACGTCGACGAGAACACGGGGCCCGGGAAGGATCTCCCGATCGGCCCGGAGACGGGCGCCGAGCCGCTGCTCGGTGACCGGCTCACCAAGGACCCGCTCTGGTACAAGCGGGCGGTCTTCTACGAGGTGCTCATCCGTGGCTTCGCCGACTCCAACGGCGACGGCACCGGGGACATCCGCGGGCTGATCGGCAAGCTGGACTACCTGCACTGGCTGGGCGTCGACTGCCTGTGGCTGCTGCCGATCTACGAGTCGCCGCTCAAGGACGGCGGCTACGACATCTCCGACTACTTCCAGGTCCTGCCTGAGTTCGGGGATCTCGGCGACTTCGTCGCACTGGTCGAGGAGGCGCACAAGCGTGGCATCCGGATCATCGCCGACCTGGTACTGAACCACACCTCGGACCAGCACCCCTGGTTCCAGGCCTCGCGCTCGGAGCCGGACGGCCCGTACGGCGACTTCTATGTCTGGTCCGACACCGACGACCGTTACCCGGACGCCCGGATCATCTTCGTCGACACGGAGAAGTCGAACTGGACCTGGGACCCGGTGCGCGGCCAGTACTTCTGGCACCGGTTCTTCTCGCACCAGCCCGACCTGAACTTCGACAACCCGGACGTCCAGGACGCGATGCTGGAGGTCCTGCGGTTCTGGCTGGACCTGGGCATCGACGGGTTCCGCCTCGACGCGGTGCCCTACCTCTACGTCCGGGACGGCACCAACGGCGAGAACCTGCCGGAGACGCACGAGTACCTGCGCCGGGTCCGCAAGGAGATCGACGCCAAGTACGCCGACCGCGTCATGCTCGCCGAGGCGAACCAGTGGCCGTCGGACGTCGTCGAGTACTTCGGCAACGACGACGAGTGCCACATGGCGTTCCACTTCCCGCTGATGCCGCGCATCTTCATGGCGGTGCGCCGGGAGTCGCGCTACCCGATCTCGGAGATCCTCGCCCAGACGCCGGCGATCCCGCCGAACTGCCAGTGGGGCATCTTCCTGCGTAACCACGACGAGCTCACCCTTGAGATGGTGACCGACGAGGAACGCGACTACATGTACTCCGAGTACGCGCAGGACCCGCGCATGAAGGCGAACATCGGCATCCGCCGCCGGCTGGCCCCGCTGCTGGACAACAGCCGCGACCAGATGGAGCTGTTCACCTCGCTGCTGCTGTCGCTGCCGGGCTCGCCGGTGCTGTACTACGGCGACGAGATCGGCATGGGCGACAACATCTACCTGGGTGACCGGGACGGTGTGCGGACCCCGATGCAGTGGTCGCCGGACCGCAACGGCGGCTTCTCCGCCGCCGACCCGGCCCGGCTCTACCTGCCGCCGATCATGGACCCGGTGTACGGGTACCAGGGCCTCAACGTCGAGGCGGGCCAGCGGCTGTCGACGTCGTTCCTGTCGTGGACGAAGCGCATGATCGAGGTGCGCAAACGCCATCCAGTCTTCGGCCTCGGCGACTTCGAGGAGCTGGCCGCGTCGAACCCGTCGGTGTTCGCGTATGTGCGGACCCTCGGCGACGACCAGGTGCTGTGCGTCGCGAACCTCTCCCGGTTCGCCCAGCCGGTCGAGCTGGACCTGCGCCGGTTCGAGGGAATGGTCCCGGTTGAGCTGCTCGGCCGGGTGCATTTCCCGCCGATCGGCGAGCTGCCGTACCTGCTCACCCTGCCCGGCCACGGCCACTACTGGTTCGCGCTGTCCGCCGCGGGTGAATTCCAGCGCTGAACGGACGTCGAGCGCCCGCCGGGTACGCCCGGTCGGGCCGCCGCGTGTTCGTATGGGGGTGCCCGCCCACGGGCGGACGGGCGCCCGCCATCTCTGGCAAATCGGATGGACAAGTGCTATCTACCGGATGACATGTCCGTTAGGTTGACCGCAGCCGCATAGACGTGTCGGTACGCCGACCGGCCCATCGGGGTCAGGCCCTAGGCCCTGTCCCGATGGGCCGCGGCATATGTGGGTCGCTCGTCTTGGCCCGCGTGCCAGGGGAACTACTCAACTGAACACCGCCACATCCGACGACCCGCGAGGGGATAACGCCTCCGGATCCGGGGACGACGGCCCTCCGGCTGCGTGATCGAGACGCGCGTGCCCAGCCGCCGGCAGCCTCTCGAAGCGCACTCCTTGGCCCAGCGTCAACTACAGGCCTCCGGCCGTGCGAGATGGAGATCATGATCGCACAGCCGCCGGCCAGAGGGAGGTCGACCGTGCGAGACCATTCCGAGCTCACGACCCTGTTGGCGGACTGGCTGCCCAGGCAGCGCTGGTTCGCGGGCAAGGGCCGCGCCGACGCGCGGGTGGGCATCGTCCAGGACGTCCCCGTCTCCGACCGCCTGCGCCACCTGATCGTCGAGGTCGCCTACTCCGATGGCGGGCCGCGCGACCTTTACCAGGTCCCGCTGGTGATCCGGCCGGACGCGCCGCACGGCCACTCGGGCTTCCTGCTCGGCGAGATGTCGACCGGGCTGGTCTACGACGGTCTGCACGACGCGGACGGCAGCGCCGCGCTGCTCGACTTCCTCTCCGCCGGCCAGCGCCACGGCACCCTGGCGGCGCACGCCGTCACCCCGCTGAGCCAGCTGCCGGCGCACTCGGTCGGCGCCGAGCAGTCGAACACCTCGATCGTGTACGGCGAGGAGTACATCCTCAAGGTCTTCCGTCGCCTCTGGCCGGGAGTCAACCCCGACCTGGAGGTCACCAGGGCGCTAGCCGCCGCCGGCACCCGCCACGTCGCCAGCCCGCTGGCCTGGCTCGACGGCGAGCTGCCCGGCGCCGGCGAGGGCGGCTCGGACGCCGACACCACCTTCGCCTTCATGCAGGAGTACCTGCGCAGCGGCACCGAGGGCTGGAAGCTCGCGATCACCAGCGTCCGCGACCTGTACGCCGAGGGCGACCTGCCCCCCGACGAGGTCGGCGGCGACTTCGCGGGCGAGTCCGAACGGCTGGGCGCGGCGACCGCCGAGGTGCACACCCTGCTGGCTGGCTGCTTCCCGACGGCCGCGGTCGACCCGGAGTCGCTGCACACCACCGCTCTCGGCCTGCACGGACGGCTCGACGCCGCCCTCACCGCCGTCCCCGAGCTCGCCCCGTACGAGGGGGGCGCCCGGGCCGCCTACGACGCCCTGGCCGCCGAGACCGCCGCGGCGCCCTACCAGCGGATCCACGGCGACCTGCACCTCGGCCAGGTGCTGCGCACGGAGAACGGCTGGGTGCTGTTCGACTTCGAGGGTGAGCCGGCCCGGCCGGTGCCCGAGCGCCGCCGGCTGGACTCGCCGCTGCGCGACATCGCGGGCATGCTGCGCTCGTTCGACTACGCCGCCCAGTCGATGCTGCTGGAGCGCGCCGACGAGCCGGGCCTGGCCTACCGGGCCCGCGAGTGGGCCGAGCGCAACCGGGTGGCCTTCCTCGACGGCTACCAGGCCGCCAGTGGCCTCGACCTGGCCGCGCACGCGGTCGAGCTACGCGCCTACGAGCTGGACAAGGCCGTCTACGAGGTGCTTTACGAGGCCCGGCACCGGCCGTCCTGGGTCGATATCCCGCTCGGCGCCGTCCGCCGCCTCACCGCCCTCCAGCCGCCGCTGCCGACCGGATCCGCCGCCGCCTGAGCCGGCGAGGTTGACCGGGTGGCCAAATGGGGCAGGCAGAAGAGGAACATCGTGACACCAGCCGGAAGACCGGAAGAGACGCGTGGGAGCTGAAGTGATCGACACTGACGACGGTCGCCCCAGGCCAGCGACGGACGGCCCGGCGCTCGCCGAGCAGCCGGTCCTCGCCCCGCCTGGTATCGACCTGCCACGCGGCGAGCTCGACCGGCTGGTCGGCGGCCGCCATCACCAGCCGCACGGCATCCTGGGAGCCCACCCGGCCGGTGACTGGACGATCGTGCGGGCGCTGCGCCCGGACGCGGTCAGCGTCACGGTCGTCGTCGGCGAGGAGCGCTACCCGACGACCCGGCTGCACTCCAGCGGTGTCTTCGCCGTGGCGGTGCCCATCGGCAAGGTGCCCGACTACCGGCTGGAGGTCGCCTACCCCGACTCCACCTTCGTGGTCGACGATCCCTACCGCTACCTGCCGACCGTCGGCGAGGTCGACCTGCACCTGATCGCCGAGGGGCGCCACGAACGGCTGTGGACGGTGCTGGGCGCGCACGTGCGCCACTACCCGACGCCGGGCGGCGGTGTCGTCAGCGGGGTGAGCTTCGCCGTCTGGGCGCCGAACGCCCGCGGCGTGCGCGTCGTCGGTGACTTCGACTTCTGGGACGGCCGGGCCTACCCGCTGCGCTCACTGGGCCACACCGGGATCTGGGAGCTGTTCGTGCCCGGCGTCGAGGCCGGCACCCGGTACAAGTTCGAGATCCTCGGCTTCGACGGCGTGTGGCGACAGAAGGCCGACCCGATGGCGACCCACACCGAGACGCCGCCCGCGACGGCCAGCGTCGTGTTCGAGTCCGACCACGTCTGGTCGGACGAGGCGTGGATGGCCGAGCGGGCCGGCACCGCGTGGCATGCCGCGCCGATCTCCGTCTACGAGGTGCACCTGGGCTCCTGGCGGCGTGGCCTGTCCTACCGGCAGCTGGCGACCGAGCTGGTCGACTATGTGCGCGAGGCCGGGTTCACCCACGTCGAGCTCCTGCCGGTCGCCGAGCACCCGTTCGGCGGCTCGTGGGGCTACCAGGTGTCGGCCTACTACGCGCCGACGTCCCGGTTCGGCAGCCCTGACGACTTCCGCTACCTGGTCGACGCGCTGCACCAGGCCGGCATCGGCGTGCTGGTCGACTGGGTGCCAGCCCACTTCCCGCGGGACAACTGGGCGCTGGGCCGGTTCGACGGCACTGCGCTCTACGAGCACGGGGACCCGCGCCGCGGCGAGCACCCGGACTGGGGCACGTTCGTCTTCGACTTCGGCCGGCCCGAGGTGCGCAACTTCCTGGTCGCGAACGCCCTGTACTGGTTCGAGGCCTTCCACATCGACGGCCTGCGGGTCGACGCCGTCGCCTCGATGCTCTACCTCGACTACTCCCGCAAGCCCAACGAGTGGATTCCGAACATCCATGGCGGCCGGGAGAACCTGGACGCGGTGTCGTTCCTGCAGGAGGTCAACGCGACGGTGTACCGCAAGGCACCGGGCGCGATGATGATCGCCGAGGAGTCGACGGCCTGGCCGGGAGTCACCCGGCCGACCCATCTCGGCGGGCTGGGCTTCGGCTTCAAATGGAACATGGGCTGGATGCACGACACGCTCGACTACATGACCAAGGCGCCCATCTACCGGATGTATCACCACCACCAGGTGACGTTCTCGATGGTCTACGCCTACTCCGAGAACTACATGCTGCCGTTCAGCCATGACGAGGTCGTGCACGGCAAGGGCTCGCTGCTGCGCAAGATGCCGGGCGACCGCTGGCAGCAGCTGGCCAACCTGCGCGCGCTCTACGCCTACATGTGGGCGCACCCGGGCAAGCAGCTGCTGTTCATGGGCTGCGAGTTCGGCCAGGACCGGGAGTGGGACGAGGCCACCACCCTGGACTGGGGCCACCTCGACGATCCCGGCCACCGCGGCGTCTTCAGCCTGGTCGGCGATCTGAACCGCGCCTACCGGGCGACGCCCGCGCTGTGGGCCAGGGACAACGACCCGAGCGGCTTCGGCTGGATCGACGCGAACGACGCGGAAAACAACGTCCTGTCGTTCCTGCGCTTCGGGGAGCACCCCGGCGAGCCTCAGGCCGGCGGCGCCGGCGCCACGATGCTCGCCTGCGTCACCAACTTCTCCGGCAGCCCGCACTACGGCTACCGGCTCGGCCTGCCCAGGACCGGCCGCTGGCGCGAGGTGCTCAACACCGACGCGGGCAGCTACGGCGGCGCCGGCCAGGGCAACCTGGGCGAGGTCACGGCCAGCGCCGAGCCGCACCACGGCCAGCCGGCCTCGGCCCCCCTGACGCTCCCCGCCCTCGCCACCCTCTGGTTCGCCTACGAGGGAGAGTAACCGCCCAGAGCACGACCGAACGGCCGGAACGGGTGCCCAGCGCGCCTGTTCCGGCCGTTCGTTCCTAGAACAGCGCCGCGGCGAGGGCTCGGCGGGCCGGGGGGACGGCGGGGTCGGCGTCGCCGAGGGCCTGGAACAGGCCGACGAGGTGGGCGCGCACCTTCTCCCGGTCGTCGCCGAAGGTGCGGCGGACCAGCGCCACCAGCTGGCCGAAGGCGTCCTCGATCTGCCCCTGGTGCACGATCATCAGATCGGCCGCGACGAGCGCGGCGTCGACGTCGTCCGGGTTGGCGGTGAGGCGGCGGCGCACGTCCGCCGGGTCGACGCCGCTCACCCGCTCCAGCAGGGTGACCCGGGCGAGCCCGAGGATCGCCTCCGGATCGGCCGGCGCCTCGCCCAGCCGGGCCCGGTACGCAGCGGCCGCCGCGGGCAGGTCGCCGCGCTCGATCGCCTCGTCGGCCGCGGTCAGGTTGGCGTCGCGGGCGGGGCCACCGCCACCGGCGCCGGGCAGGTCACCGAAGGCCTCGGCGACGAGGTCGAGGAGCTGGTCGAGCCAGCTGCGCACCTCGGCCTCCGGCAGCGCGCCGGTGAACTCCCCGATGATCCGGCCGCCGACGACCGCCTTGACCGCGGGGATGCCCTGGACCTGCGCGGCCTGGGCGAGGCCCGGGTTCGCGTCCACATCGATCTTCGCCAGCACCCACCGGCCGCCGTCGGCCTCGGCGAGGCGCTCCAGGATCGGGCTGAGCTGCTTGCACGGGCCGCACCAGTCGGCCCAGAAGTCGAGCACCACCGGCACCTGCAGGGACCGGTTGACGACCTCGTCGGCGAAGGTCGCCTCGGTGACGTCAATGATCACAGGGCCGGCTGGGCCACCCTCTGCGCCGCCGGCCGGCGGGCCAGCGGGCGGGCGGGCAGCGGCGGGCGGCGCGGCCGGCTTCGGGTCGAGCGGCACCGCGCCGGCCAGCCGCAGCCCGCCGAGCCGGTCCGGCAGCGGCCCGGCCTGGGTACGGGGGGACTGCCCGCGCGGGGGTCTGGCGCCGGGCGCGCCCTGTCGACCAGCCGCGGGTGGGACTGGAGGCCTACGTTGCATACCCACCATCGTGACACCTCCCACGGCGACCGAGCCGAGCCGGACACGACTGTTTTCCCGAACGTCCTGGAACCGTTCGAACGGGCGGGGCCTCAGGACTCGCCCGAGGACTCCAGGTAGCGCTCGACGGTTGCCACCTTGGCATGCAGGGCGTCGTGGGTGCCGGGGCGGATGTCGGCCTTCAGGACGAGGCTGACCCGCCCGCCGCCGGCGGCCACCGCCTCGGTCGCCCGGCGCACGACGTCCATGACCTCGTCCCACTCGCCCTCGATGGTCGTGAACATCGACGTGGTCTCGTTGGGTAGACCGCTGGCCCGGACCACTCGGACGGCCTCGGCCACCAGAGCGCCGACGTCCTCGCCGACGCCGATCGGGGTCACGCTGAAGGCGACAAGCATGGTTCACGGAATATCACGCCCCGGGTGCGCTGCCGCGCCCACCCCGTGGACGGCGAACACCCCAGGCTTCGGAACCGATTCGTCATGTGACGTTAACTCCGGAACGAGCCCGTCATGCTAACGAATGGTCGCATCGGGTCCACAGTGACGCTACGCCCGGCCGTGCCACGCAAACCCGCCACAACACCGGATGACAGCACGCCCTACCATTGGCCGCCGTGGGACGGACACGGGTGGCGTACACCCGCCGAGATCGCTCGGTGGGCCCTGACTCGCGCCACCACCCGGCCGAACCGCCCCTGTCCGTCCCGGTGCCCCCACGCCGCGGACGGCCCGACGGGATGTGGATCAGGTGAGCACCCGCACGCTGTTGGACGCACTGAACGACCTCGTCGTTGTGGTCGGTGCCGACGGACGTCTGCTCGACATCGGCGCCGCGGCGCGCGCCTTCCTCGGCGACCGGCTGGCCGGCGTGAGCTGCCTGCGTGAGCTCGCCGAGGTGGTCGAGCCGGCCTCGCGCGTGTCACCCGAGACCGTGCTGGACGGGCTGGCCCGCTTCGGCGAGTGGCGCGGCTCGGCCAACCTGCTGGACATGGCCGGCAACCCGGTGCCGTTCGACGTGACGATCCGGGCCGACCGGGCCGGTTGGGTCGCCCTCGTCGCCAGGGACGTCACCGACCGCCACGCCAGGGTGATCGCCGCGCGCGACTCCCGGGCCAAGGACGAGTTCATGGCCCGGCTCGGTCATGAGCTGCGCACCCCGCTGAACGCCATGCTGGGCTTCGCCCAGCTGCTGGAGCTGGAGCCGCTGCCGAACAACCTGCTCGACGACGTCCAGCGGATCATCACCGGCGGCCGGCACATGCAGGCGATCATCGACGACGTGCTGGACCTGGCCCGGCTACGGGCCGGCCGCGGCGACATCACGAAGGCGCCGGTCAACGTCCTGGACATCGTCGAGGGCGTGGTGGAGCTGGTCGAGCCGCTCGCGCAGCGGCGCGGCATCCGCCGGGTGATCCACCCGTCCGAGCCGCTGATCGTGGACGCGGACCGCCGCCGGCTCTGGCAGGTGCTGCTCAACCTGGTCGGCAACGCCCTGAAGTACGGCCGCGAGGGTGGCACCGTGCGGGTCGGCATCGTGCCGATCACCGGCGGGCGGCTGCGCATCGAGGTCGAGGACGACGGCCAGGGCCTGCCCCCCGACGCGATGGCCCGGCTGTTCCGCCCGTTCGAACGGCTCGGCGCCGAACAGACCCGGATCGAGGGCAGCGGGCTCGGGCTCGCGCTGTCGCACGCCCTGGTCACCGCGATGGGAGGCGTGCTGACGGCGGCGAGCCGGTACGGCGTCGGCAGCGTCTTCGCGGTGGTGCTCGACGCCGTGGACGTTCGTTACCCGCACCCCGACCCGGACCAGGACCCGTTCCCGCCGGGGATCGGCGGCCGGATTCCGACCGGCGCGAGCATGCGGGTCGTGCACGTCAGCGGCGACCCGGCGACCCGGGCCCAGGTGACCCAGACGCTGGCCCGCGCGTTCGGTGCCGACACCATCAGCGTGCCCCGCGGCGCGCTCGCGCTCGACGCCATCCACCGCGCCCAGCCGGACCTCATCATGATCGACCAGCAGCTGCCGGACACCACGGCCTCCGACCTGCTCGCCTACCTGTCCGGCGACCCCAAGGCCGGCGCGGTGCCCAACGTGATCCTCTCCGCGGCCGACGACGCCGCCGAGGCGCTGCGCCTGCGCCAGGCCGGCGCTCGGGACGTGGTCCCCTCGCCGATGGACACCGGCGCGCTCGTCATCGCCGTCAGGGGCGCCGCCGGCAGCGCCGCGACGGACCTGACCGGGGCCCATCTCAACGGCGGCCCACCGGCCAGCCCCCAGTACCCCGACGCCCAGTACTCCGACGCCCAGTACCCGGCGGCGCCTCAGTACCCTCCGGCACCCCAGTACCCTGCGGCACCCCAGTACCCCGCCACCACGCAGTACCCGACCTGACCCTCAGGACCGCGCGTCAGGGCGCTGGGGGCGCGGGCTGTGGAGCTCGAAGTCGGCGAAGTCGAAGCCGGGAGCCACCACACAGCCGACGAGGACGGCGTCGCCCGCGAGCGGGCGCGCCGTCTGCCAGTGGCCGGCGGGCACCACGGCCTGCAGCGCGTCGCCGCCGGCCGGGTCGGGACCCAGCGTGATCTGCTCACCGGCCACCGGGTCCGCCGCCGCGCCGCCGAGCGTCAGGGTGAGCCGGCCGCCGCCCTGCCAGAGCCAGATCTCGGCCGAGGCGACCCGGTGCCAGGCGGAGACCTCGCCGGGCTGGAGCAGGAAGAGGATTGACGTGGCGACCGGGCGGCTGCCACCGTGCGCCGGGATCTCGTCGGGGCTCGCCCAGGTCCGCCGGTACCAGCCACCCTCGGGGTGCGCCGCCAGCCCGAGCGCGGCGATCAGCGGGTGCTCCGCGGTCCCGGCCGGACCGGAGGAGCCGGGGCCGGGCGCGGGATCGGGGCTCGCGGTCACCGGTCTGGCTCCGGCGAGCCGGTCAGGGCGGCGATCAGGTCGTCGGCAGCCGTCCAGGGGTCGAGCCGCCCGGCCACGACCTCGTCGGCGAGCGCGCCGAGGTGACGGGAACCGCGGGTCTCGCCGAACCGGGCCCGCAGGCCCGCCAGGGCGATCTGCTCGATCTCGTCGGCGGCCCGCCTGGCCCGGCGGCGGGTCAGCTCGCCACTGGCCTCCAGCCAGGCCCGATGTGCCGCGACGGCGTCGACGACCTCGGTGACGCCCGTTCCCGCGGCCGCGACCGTCCGGATCACCTTCGGGACCCACCGCCCGTCGCCGGCCGCCTCGGCATTGCGCCCGCCATAGCCGGTCAGGCCGGAGAGACGGACCATGTTCGCCAGGTCGCGGTAGGTGTCGTCGGCGCCGGGGCGGTCGGCCTTGTTGACGACGAGAACGTCCGCGATCTCCAGAATGCCGGCCTTGGCCGCCTGGATGCCGTCGCCCATCCCGGGAGCGAGCAGCACCAGGGTGGTGTCGGCCAGCGAGGCGATGTCCACCTCGGCCTGACCGACCCCGACCGTCTCGACGAGCACGACGTCGTAGCCGGCCGCGTCGAGCACCCGCAGCGCCTGCGGTGTCGCCCACGACAGGCCGCCCAGGTGGCCCCGGGAGGCCAGCGACCGGATGTAGACGTCCGGGTCGGTGGTGTGCGCCGTCATCCGGACGCGGTCGCCGAGCAGCGCGCCGCCGGTGAAGGGCGACGACGGGTCGACGGCGAGCACGCCCACCCGGCGCCCCTGGGCCCGCAGCGCGCTCACCAGCGCCGAGGTGGACGTCGACTTGCCCACCCCGGGCGCCCCGGTGATGCCGATGACCTGCGCCGACCCGGCCAGTGGCGCGAGCAGCCGGGCGATCTCCCGCAGCCACGGCGAGCCGTCCTCGACCAGCGAGATCAGCCGAGCCAGCGCACGCGGCGACCGGTCCTCGACCGCCGCGGCGACCAGCGCCTCCGGGTTCGCGTACCCGCCCCGGACGGGAGCCGCCACCTGGCGGGGCAAGTGGGTCAGGAGGCGGCCGGCACGCGCAGGATCAGCGCGTCACCCTGGCCGCCACCGCCGCACAGCCCGGCCGCGCCGACGCCGCCGCCACGCCGGCGCAGCTCGTAGGCCAGCGTGAGGGCGATCCGGGCGCCGGACATGCCGACCGGGTGGCCGAGCGCGATCGCGCCGCCGTTGACGTTGACCACGTCGGAGGTGATCCCCAGCTCGCGCATCGACTGGATGCCGACCGACGCGAAGGCCTCGTTGATCTCGTAGAGGTCGACGTCAGCGGTGGTCAGGCCCTCCTTGGCCAGCGCGGTCTTGATGGCGTTGGCCGGCTGCGACTGCAGCGAGGTGTCCGGGCCGGCGACGAAGCCGTGGTGGCCGATCTCGGCGAGGATCGGCAGGCCGAGCTCCTCGGCCTTGGCGCGGCTCATGACGAGGACCGCGCAGGCGCCGTCGGAGATCTGCGAGGACGAGCCCGCGGTGATCGTGCCGTCCTTGGTGAAGGCGGGGCGCAGCTTCCCGAGGGTCTCGGCGGTGGTGTCGCCGCGGACGCCCTCGTCCTGGCTGACGACGATCGGGTCGCCCTTGCGCTGCGGCACCTCGACCGGGACGATCTCCTCCTCGAACAGGCCGTTCTTGATGGCCGCCGCGGCCCGCTGGTGCGACAGCGCGGAGAACTCGTCCTGCTCCGCGCGGGAGATGTTCAGCGGCACGTTGTACCGCTCGGTGGCCAGGCCCATGCCGATCCGCTCGAAGGCGTCGGTGAGCGCGTCGTACTCGGTCGCGTCGACCAGCTCGGTGGCGCCGTACCGCGTCCCGGCACGGCCGCCGAGCAGCATGTGCGGGGTGTTGGTCATCGACTCCATGCCGCCCGCGACGACGATGTCGAACTCGCCGCTGGCGATGTAGGTGTCGGCGAGCGCGATCGCGTCCAGGCCCGACAGGCAGACCTTGTTGATCGTGATCGAGGGCACGCTCAGCGGAATGCCCGCCTTCGCCGCGGCCTGGCGAGCCGTCATCTGCATGGAGCCGGCCTGGATGACCTGACCGAAGATCACGTACTGGACGGCGTCGCCGGCGACCCCGGCGCGCTCCAGCGCACCCTTGATCGCGACCCCGCCCAGCTCGACCGCGGAGAAGCCCTTGAGCGCCCCGGAGAGCTTGCCGATCGGGGTCCGCGCGCCCGCCACGATGACCGAACCAGGCATGGCTGCCTCCAGCAGAGGGGATTGCGAGTCAGGAAAGCTTTCTCCCAACACTAACGTGATCTTGCAGAACGTGCCGCCGGAGCGTGGCAAGCACCACCACCCGGAGCGCCCACACCTCCCGCCCCGAGCGAAACCTGGTGCAGCCGCCGGCAAGGTTCGCCGCTCCGGCGTTCCATGATCGCCGTTTCGGCCCTCCGGTGGTCGTCACCGGGCCTGTTTCGTAGCCACCAGAGGGCGAAAACAGCGATCAAGGTGACGGGCAGACGTTGGCGGCCAGTGGCCCGCCCCTGGACCAGCGCCCACCCCCGCACTCCAACCCCACCCCCGAATCACGTCGGAGAGGGCGCTCAGCGCCCGAACCAGGCGGATCCGGGGTCCCTGCCGGATCGGCGACAGGGTCCCTGCCGGATCGACGGAGTCGATCTGGGAGGTCGGCGATCTGGGAGGTCTGCCGCGGGCGCTCCGCGCCCGTTCGGGCCGATCCGCCCCGCCTCAGCCCAGCGAGCCGCAGCGGGCCGCGAAGGAGGGCGTCGCGGCGGCGGCCGCCATGGTGCTGGTGGCGGGGCTGCCCTGCTGGGACCAGCCGTCGAAGGTCGGCTTCAGCGTGGTGGTCGTGACCTGGTAGGTCTGGCCGCCGTCCGACGACTTCCCGTCGACGAACTGGATGCCGGTGCTGGCACAGGAGAAGCCCCACCCCTCGCCCGAACCGTCCGTGCCGGCCGAGAGCTGCCGGGGCGGCGCGGGCACCAGCTCGATGTCCCCGGGGGTGAGGTACCGCGCGACCGCGTACGTCGCGACGCCGTTGCTGGTACCCGTCTGGATGATCAGCTCGGCGAAGCCGTCGTCGTCCAGGTCGATCGCGGTGGACGGGCCGGGCGTGGAGCCGGCCGGGAGGGCCACCGGGGCCGAGCCGCCGCGGCTGAGGCTCACCACGACGCCGGCGCCGCTGGGACGGACCGAGTCGACCGTGCCGTCACCGTCGATGTCGCCGGCCTTCGCGGGCCGCGCCACGGGCGTCGGCCGGGTCTGGCTGCCCTTGTCGGTCGAGCTGGCGGAGGGGCTGACCGACCCGGTGGAGGTCGAGTGACCGGCAGTGGGGTCGCTCGACCCGGGGCCGGTCGACGCCGAGCTACTCGGTCCCGTCCCGCCCCGGCTGGGCGAGTTCGTGGGGTGGGGGCCCGGACCACTCGCGGTGCCGTCCTGGGTGCCCGCCGTGAGGCTGATCGGCGGCTGCACCTCGATGACGTGGTTCTGCTGCGACGGGCGCAGCAGCAGCACGGCCAGCGCGACGACGCCGGCGAGCACGACCCCGCCGGCCGCGAAGAGCGGCGCCCGCCACCGGCCGCGGCGCGCGACGCCGGCCTGAATCCGCTGGTAGGCCTCCGGCGACGGCCGGAGCGGCTCGACCGCGGCATGCAGCAGCCGGCTCAGCTCCTCAGGGCCGAGCACGTCCCGCTGCTCAGGGGTGTTCACCGTAGGTCCGCCAGCTTGGTCGACAGGGCCGCCAGGCCACGGGAGGTGTACGCCTTAACGGAACCGACACTGCACCCCATGACGGCGGCGGCGTCGGCCTCGGACATGTCGCCGTAGTAGCGCAGGACGACGGCCTCCCGCTGCCGGCGGGGCAGCTCTCGCAGGGCCTGCACGACCGCCGCGCGTTCGACGAGAGAGTAGGCCCCCTCTTCGGCGCTGGCGGCGTTGGGCATCGGCTTGGGAGCGTGCTTGAGCGCCACGAGGCGGCGCCGCAGCGTGGAACGGGCGAGGTTGACGACGGTCTGCCGTAGGTAGGCGAGGGCCTTGTCCTTGTCCTGCAGGCGTCCCCAGGCCGCATGGACGCGGATGTAGGCGTCCTGCACGACCTCCTCGCACAGACCGATGTCGTCCAGCAGCAGGGCCGCCAGCCGGACGAGTGAGCGGTAGTGCTCGGAGTAGAGCGCGGTCAGCGCCTGGTCCGCGTCTCGGGCCACGGCACTGCGGGCGGCGTCGCTCCGCGCAGGCACGGGCCGCCACCCTTCCACGACTGTCATGGGCGCGGTCACGACTGTTTGACGCCGACCGGGCCGTTTGGGTTGTCTTCACCGTTCTACCGCTTTGCGCCACGGCTAGTCAGCGGCATCGGTGAGAAACGGCGCTCCCCGCACCACCGCCGATCGCCGGGTTCGGGCGCTGAACGCCCTCCCCAACGCCGGTTCGGGGTGGGCGCGTGAGCTCCGGGGTCGTTCACGATCCAGCGCCGGACCTTCGACCGAGCGAGGCACGCCCCGACGACCGCGCACCACCACCTTGGTGCCCTTGATCTCCGGTTTGGCCCTCAACCGGACCCTGCCGGCGTCCTCGGCGGGCCCTGGCTGCCCGCGCGTGCCCTTGATCGCGGTTTTGGCCCTGCGATGGTCGTGCCGGAGGCGTTTCTACGACCACCCCAGGACCCAAACGGCGATCATGACCAGCACGCTGGCCCGCGATACGCAGCCCAGCGCCCGAACCAGGCAGATCGGCGAGACCGCGCGCTACGCGCCGACCAAGCAGGCCGCCCGAGCGAAACGCACCCCAGGTCCCGACCCTGGACCAGCTCCACCCCCGCACCTCACGCCCACCCCGAACCAGCGTCAGGGAGGGCGCCCAGCGCCCGAACCAGGTGATCGGCCAGCGGGCGCGGCGCGCCGACCCGGGAAACCACCCGAGCGAAACGCATCCCAGGTCCCGACCCTGGACCAGCTCAACCCACGCACCTCACGCCCACCCCGAACCAGCGTTAGGGAGGGCGCTCAGCGCCCGAACCAGGCAGATCGGCCAGAGGCGCGGAGCGCCGTCCCTGGCCGATGCCTCACTACGGCGCGACTCCGATGGCGGTTATCGATGACACTTACCGTGCCGCTCGAAGGACTGACTGCCGCTCGACCGCCGGAGGTAGACCCGTGAAGGACATCCTTGACGCCATCCTCGCCGAAGGGTCAGCAGCCGACCTTGCTGAAGGGCCAGCTGCTGAGACCCGCGAGAAGGAGTTCGCCAGGTTGCCCCTCCCCGAGTCCTACCGGGGGGTGGTCGTCCGCAAGGACGAGGTCGGCATGTTCGAGGGCATGGCCTCCCGGGACAAGGACCCGCGCCAGTCGCTGCACCTCGATGAGGTCGCCACCCCGGAAGTGGGGCCGGGCGAGGCACTCGTCGCCGTGATGGCCTCGGCGATCAACTACAACACCGTCTGGACGTCGATCTTCGAGCCGATGTCGACGTTCGGCTTCCTGGAGCGCTACGGGAAGACGTCGCCACAGGCGAAGCGGCACGACCTGCCCTACCACGTGGTCGGCTCCGACCTGGCCGGTGTGGTGCTGCGGACCGGGCCGGGCGTGCATGCCTGGAAGCCCGGGGACGAGGTCGTGGCGCACTGCCTGTCGGTCGAGCTGGAGCGGCCCGAGGGCCACAACGACACGATGCTCGACCCCGAGCAGCGCATCTGGGGATTCGAGACGAACTTCGGCGGCCTGGCCCAGCTCGCCCTGGTGAAGGCCAACCAGCTGATGCCGAAGCCCGACCACCTGAGCTGGGAGGAGGCGGCGAGTCCCGGCCTGGTGAACTCGACGGCGTACCGGCAGCTCGTGTCCCGCAACGGGGCGGCCATGAAGCAGGGCGACATCGTGCTGATCTGGGGTGCCTCCGGCGGCCTCGGCTCGTATGCCACCCAGATGGCGCTGCGCGGCGGCGCGATCCCGGTCTGCGTCGTGTCGTCACCGCAGAAGGCCGACATCTGCCGGTCTATGGGCGCCGAGCTGGTCATCGACCGCAATGTCGAGGGCTACCGGTTCTGGAAGGACGAGCACAACCAGGACCCGAAGGAGTGGCAGCGCCTGGGCAAGCGGATCCGGCAGCTGACCGGCGGCGAGGACCCGGACATCGTGTTCGAGCACCCCGGCCGGGAGACGTTCGGCGCGTCTGTCTACGTCGCCCGGCGTGGCGGCCAGATCGTGACGTGCGCGTCGACAAGCGGGTTCATGCACAGCTACGACAACCGCTACCTGTGGATGAACCTCAAGCGAATCATCGGCTCACACTTCGCGAACTACCGCGAGGCCTGGGAGGCCAACCGGCTGATCGCCCGCGGCCTGATCCACCCGACGCTGTCGCGGGTCTACCCGCTCGACGAGACCGGCCAGGCGGCCCACGACGTGCACCGCAACGTGCACCAGGGAAAGGTCGGCGTCCTGTGCCTGGCCCCCGCCGAGGGGCTCGGCGTCCGCGATCAGGCGCTCCGGGACCGCCACCTCGCCGCGATCAACCGGTTCCGCGGCATCTGACGGACTCGGCGGCCACGGATTGCATGCCGTCCGTACCTGTCCGGGACCAGCTCCTGGGCAGGTGGGCCGGTTTCAGAGCGCCCGAAACCGGCCGGAAACCATTGCGGCGGGGGTGCTGTGGAAGGCGCTCCACCGGGCGGTAGGGTTGCCCTTGTGACTAGGCACGCGACCGTCTGGATTGCTGGTCTGCTATGACCGAGCACTCTGACATGTTGCCAATGGGCGGCGAAGTCGAAGGCTCTCCCGGCTTCGACCTGGTTCGCCGCGGCTATGACCCCCACCAGGTGAACTCTCATGTCGCCTGGCTTATGGAACAACTCCGCGAGGCCGAGGCGCATCGCGCCGCCGCCGAGGCGGCGGCGTCGGAGGCGGCGGCCGAGGCCGCGCGCGTCCGCGACGACCTCGCGGCCGGCCGGCCGGCCTGGGACGACTTCGGCGGCCGGATCACCCAGATCCTGATGCTGGCCGAGGAAGAGGCCGCCACCGTGCGGTCCGAGCGGACCCGGGACGCCGACTCGCAGCTCGAGGAGGCCCGGCGGATCGTCTCCGACGCCGAGCACACCCGGGACCGGACGCTGCGCGAGGCCGACGAGCAGGCGGCCGGGATCGTGTCGACCGCGCGCGGCGAGGCCGAGCACATCATCGACACGTCCCGGAACAAGGCGCACAAGCTCGAGGACGAGTCGGCGCATCGGCTCTCCGAGCTCGAGCGGCAGCGGGACCAGGTCACCCAGCAGCTCGGCGCGCTGCGTAACCAGGTCACCCAGCAGCTGTCCGCGCTGCAGAACCAGCTCGCCGCCGCCACCGCGGCCATCGAGCTGCCCGGCCCGGAAGAGCAGAAGGCCGTCAGCTCGAAGGCCGGCAGCCGCATCTAGGCTGCCGCACCCAGGCGGCCCGGTTCCCCGAACGCCCGGCGCGGCCCGCGCCGGGCGGGGCATCGGGCTGGTCGCCGCACGGCCGGTCCCGCCAGCAGGGCACCCGGTTCAGTAGGGAGCCCAGTTCAGTAGGGAGCCCGGTACGGGCGCCCACCCGCGCGGCGGCGTGCCCAGCAGGGTGTGTGCCAGTGGCGCCGGCTGTCGGTGCGCCCGCTCGGCCAGACGACCATGTGCGGGGTGCCCGGCGGGACCTCGTGGTCGCAGCCGGGGCAGCGGTAGGGCTTGTCGCTCGTCGCTCCGGTCACCGGTCGCTGTGACCAGTCCTCGCCGTCGATCACCACAGATTCGACGAGCCATCCCGGCCGGGACTCCTGCTCGTCCTCCCGGGGCCGATCCTTCCGGGGCCGGCCCGATCCCCCGCGCCGTGGGCTCACTGCAGCGCCTCGGCCAGCGCCGTCCTCGACACATCCCCACCGCCGGAATGCCGCGCCTCCTGGCCGGCAGGACGCCGGCGGCTCACTTGCGGAAGCGGCCGCCGTCGGTCCGACGCGACGAGCCGGACGGGGCCGACTCGTCGACGCGGCCGACGACCTCGCCGTCGACGACGCGGTCCGAGTGGCCGAACCGCCCGCCCAGGTAACCGACCCGGCCGAAGGCCGCGCCGGCCAGCGTCGTCGCGAGCTTGGCCTTGCGCAGCGCGCCGGCGGGGCTCGCGAGCGCCGACGACGCCCCGATGAGCGCGTGGAAGGCCCGGTCGCTCCCCCGCCAGTGCTCGCGCAGGATCGGCTCACCCGCGCCGACGACCAGTCGGCGGAACGCGAAGGCGACCACCGCGACGTCGTCGAGCTGCCCGATGACCGGGATGACGTTGGTGATCCAGTTGCGCGGTGAGACGAGGTAGGCCAACGCGGCCCCGGCCTCGACCTTCGCCGACTGCGGCACCCGCGGATCGGCCACGACCCCGCGCAGCATGAGCACCAGATCGGGCAGGAAGGTAGCGACCTCTCGGCCGAACGTTCGTACCGCGTCCTTGTCCAAGGAGACCATCGGCCGACCCTTCCTCCCGTCCGGCTACCGGCGCCACGAGCCCTGCCGGAGCACCCCGCTTATCCAGGTCCGCTCGACCGTGTCCGCTCGACCGTGTCCGCTCGGCGGGCCGCCGCGGCGCCCGACGCCCAGCTGCCGACTCATCCTAGAACGGGCGTACGACCGCACAGTCCCCGGCGACGTGGTCATCCAGTCCTCGAGTACGCCCCCAATCCGCCCCAATCACCCGATCCGCCGGTCACGGCGGGAACGGACCGGCCGGCCGGGTCGAAATCGGGGGAGGTCAGCCGGATGCCCCCCGCCGGAGGGGGCCTTCGATTGCGGACCGCCCGCCCCCGTGACAACACTCGCTGTCACCGGCCGACCCCACGCTCGATGTACGACAGTCCACCTCGCGATCACGAGCTTGTCCGTCACCAATCTGGGAGAATTCCGCCCAGCAGCAGACGCTTGTGACATCCGACCCGCGCCGGCCGCGGGAGAGCCGGTGGACCGGCGCGCGGCACTTTCGACAGGGAGCTGACATGAGTCGTGAGCTGACGACGGTCGCGGTGGTCGGGCTCGGCACGATGGGCGCCGGCATCGCGGAGGTCCTCGCGCGGGCGGGCATCAGGGTGGTCGGCGTCGAGAAGGACGACGCGGGCCTGCGCCGCGGGCTCGGGCACCTGGCGCACTCGACCGATCGGGCGGTGGCCGGCGGCAAGCTGACCCCGGCCGAGCGCGACGCGCTGATCGCCCGGATCCAGGCCGGAACCGATCTGGCCGCCGCCGCCGACGCGTCGCTCGTCATCGAGGCGATCGACGAGGACCTGGACGCGAAGATGGCGCTGTTCGCGCGGCTGGACGGGCTCTGCCCGCCGGAGACCATCTTCGCGACGAACACCAGCTCGCTGTCGGTCACCCGGCTCGCCGCCGCCACCGGCCGACCGGCCCGGGTCGTCGGGACGCACTGGTTCAACCCGGCGCCGGTGATGGGCCTGGTCGAGATCATCAGCACGGTCGTGACCGACCCGGCGGTGCTCACCGACCTCGCGGCACTCGTCGAACGGGTCGACAAGAACGCGGTGACGGCGGGCGACCGGGCCGGGTTCATCGTCGACGCGCTGCTGTTCGGCTACCTGAACAACGCGGTCCGGATGCTGGAGGCGCACTACGCGAGCCGTGAGGACATCGACGCGGCGATGCGGTTCGGCTGTGGCCACCCGATGGGCCCGCTCGCGCTGCTCGACCTGATCGGCCTGGACACCGCGTACGCGATCCTGGACTCGATCTACCACACCTCTCGCGACCACCTGCACGCCCCGGCGCCGCTGCTCAAGCAGCTGGTGACCGCCGGCATGCTGGGCCGCAAGACAGGCCGCGGCTTCTACAGCTACGCCGGGCCCGACTCGCCCGAGGTGGTCGACCCCGCTCCCCCGGTGACCATCGCGGGCACGACCGAGCGGCCGGTGCGCACCGTCGGCGTCGTCGGCACCGGGACGATGGCCTGCGGCATCGCCGAGGTGCTCGCCAAGTCCGGCTACGAGGTCGTCGTGCGGGCCAGGACCGACGACAAGGTGGCCGCGGTCCGCAAGAAGGTCGAGTCGTCGCTGGCGCGTTCCGTCGAGAAGGGCCGGATGACCTCCGACGACCGGGACGCCACGCTGACCCGGCTGCGCGGGACGACCGAGCTCGCCGACCTGGCCGGCGCCGACCTCGTCATCGAGGCCGTCGTCGAGGACCTCGCGGTCAAGCAGGCGCTGTTCGCCGAGCTCGACCGGGTGGTGAAGCCGGGCGCCGTGCTGGCCACGACCACCTCGTCGCTGCCGGTGGTGGAGTGCGCGGCGGCGACCAGCCGGCCGGGCGACGTCATCGGCATGCACTGGTTCAACCCGGCGCCGGCGATGAAGCTCGTCGAGGTCGTGCCCACCGTGCTCACCGCGCCGGACGTGGTCGCGACCGTACTCGCCGTCGCCCGGGCCTCACGCAAGCATCCGGTGATCTGCGCGGACCGGGCCGGCTTCATCGTCAACGCGCTGCTGTTCCCGTACCTGAACGACGCGGTGCGGATGCTGGAGGCGCACTACGCGGGCGTCGAGCACATCGACACGGCGATGAAGGTCGGCTGCGGCCACCCGATGGGCCCGTTCGAGCTGGCCGACGTCGTCGGCCTCGACGTCACGCTGGCCATCCAGCGGACCCTGTACCTGGAGTTCCGTGAGCCCGGCTACGCGCCCGCGCCGCTGCTGGAGCACCTCGTGACGGCCGGCTACCTCGGCCGCAAGACCGGGCGCGGCTTCCACGACCACCGGCGTTAGTGGCGCCCGAGACGCGTTCCGGCGGACAACTTCGCGGCGACGTGCGGCGGATCAGAAAAGACAACGGGCGGACAACGCGCGAGGGTTGTCACCGGACGAATACTGGCGGATCGTTATCGTCTTTTTATGCGCCTTAGTGAGACAAACGCTTCGGTCCGTCGCCGCCTGGTGGTCTTTCCGCTCGCCCTGCTCACGCTAGGAATCGCATTCATCGGCTTTCCGTCGATGGCGCAGGCCGCCGGGCCCTGCAGCGCCGCAGATCTGTCGAATCAGGGGTACTTTTTCGTCGAACGCATTTATCCGCGTTTGAACGGCACGGGTTCGGCCGAGTACGGCGCCGCCATTGAGACCTGGGTGAAAGGCAGCCTGAAGGTCGCGCGAGGCGCCAACTACATCGCCAACGGGAAGACCAACCTGCTCATGACCGCTGGAACGGTGTACGGCGGCACCAACCTGGGCGTCACCGGTGGCATCGGCACCGCGCCCAGTGGGGGCTGGTGCTCAACTGTCACTAGCAACTGGCAGGTGAGCACCCAGCTGCACTACACGATTGGCCAGAATTACTATACGACTGGCGAGATCGCGCCGTTCGGTCAGTGAGACCGGCGGGACTTCAGCCAGGGGCGTTGCAGATCTCTGGGTGGTTTCCCCAGACCGCGGTCATGCTCTGGGGAACCTTGCCGCAGGCACCTGCACCGCTGGCGACGACCTTCCATGGGTCGCTGCCGACCCGCTCCCAGACGTGCAGCCGGTTTATCGCGACCGCGGTGCTCGTGGTGTCGGCGAAGCCAACCGCCCAGAACTGGTCAGAGGCCGCGCCGGTTCCCTGAACTGCGCCGTACAGCAGGCCCTGCGGGATCGTGATGGACTGGTCCGTCAGGCTGGCCCTGCTCGTGGCAGCCTGCGCGTTGGCGGTGCCCGCGACCGGCGAGCCCGCCGCGAGGTAGACCTCGGACCAGGTCTTGCGGCCCGCCCTGGCGAGGGCGTCGTCGGCAGCGGCCCAGGCGAGTGCCGTGCGCACGATCGGCGACATGCTCTGGTCGAGGGTGACGTTGACGGCCGTTCCAGGAGCCCGATTGGCCGCCCAGGGGGCAGGCGCCTGGGATGGCTCGCGCGCGGGCGCCACGACGGCCGGGGCAGCCGAGCCCGATCCCTGCTTGCTGGTGGGCGCGGTCAGCAGGCCGATCAGGATTCCCAGGAGGGCCGCTGCGACGAAGGCGCCGATGATCACGGGCCGGCGCCGCTGCTCCACCCAGGCCTTCCAGGGCACGCCACTGGCGCGAGCATCAGAGCCCGCCGGCATCGGTACATCCATGTCCAGCACGTGCCTCCGTTCGGCCTGCGCACCTTTCCCCCTACCGCTCCGGGGGACGTGGGCCTCCGGCGTGCACTCGAAGGCAGGATCGCACAGCGTCGAGCATGATCCTGCCTCCGGGGTGCGCTGTCGCCACGGACCCGACGGCGGAACGCACCGCCCGACCGCGAGCGGTGTGGGACGCCGCCCCACCTGTCGACCGGTCGTTCCCGCGAGCCAGCTCAGGCAGTCCCGCGGTCGGTTAACAGTGATACGGCTCGCACGGATGCAGTATGCCGGGTGAGCGACGCACGGGCGGGTGAGGCCGCCGTCGGTCAGGCTGCGACGGCGTCGCGCTCACGGCGGATGTCCGCGCCGAGCGCGCGCAGGTTCTCCACGAAGCCCGCATAGCCGCGGTCGATGTGATGGACCTCGTGTACCTCGGTGATGCCGTCCGCGACCAGTCCGGCCAGCACCAGGCCGGCGCCGGCGCGCACGTCCGAGGCGGAGACCGAGGCGCCGACGAGCTGGGTGGCCGGGCGGACCACCACATGGTGCCCGTCGGTTCGCAGCTGCGCGCCCAGCCGCAGCAGCTCGCGGCAGAACACGAAACGGCTGTCGAACACGTTCTCGGTGATCAGCGAGACACCCTGGCTGACCGCCTCCAGCGCGATGATCTGAGGCAGCAGATCGGTCGGGAACCCCGGGTACGGCAGGGTGACCACGTCGATGGAGCGGGGCCGGTCATCCATCGAGACCCGGAACCCGTCGCCACCGACGTCGACGATGGCTCCGGCGGCGGACAACTTCTCCAGCACGATGCCGAGATGCTCGGCCCGACCGTTACGGATGAAGACGTCGCCACAGGTCATGACGGCGCCGATCGCGTAGGTGCCGGCGACGATCCGGTCCGGCACCGTCTCGTGGGTGGCGGGCCGCAGCTCGTCGACGCCCTCGATGACCAGCGTCGAACCGCCGATGCCCTCGATCCGCGCGCCCATCTCGGTCAGGAACTGGCACAGGTCGGCGATCTCCGGCTCACGCGCGGCGTTGTCGACGACCGTCGTCCCTTTGGCGAGAACCCCCGCCATGAGCAGGTTCTCGGTCGCGCCGACGCTCGGGAAGTCCAGCCAGATGGCCGCCCCCTGCAGCCGGCCGGACGAGCGCGCGACCAGGACGCCGTCCTCGATGTCGACCACCGCGCCCAGCCGGCGCAGGCCGTTGACGTGCATGTCCAGTGCCCGCGAGCCGATCGCGTCGCCGCCGGGCAGCGCGACCTGCGCCTCGCCGCAGCGGCCGACGAGCGGGCCCAGGATGGCCACCGAGGCCCGGATCCGGCGCACCAGGTCGGGATCGGCGGCCGCGCCCGGAGTGGCGGGCGTGTCGATGGTCATCGACCCCGTGGCGACGTCACGGCGGACCGTGGCACCGAGCGTGGTCAGCACGTCGGCCATGACGTCCACGTCGAGGATCTCGGGCACCGCGGACAAGGTCGTCACGCCGGGCGCCAGCAGGCTCGCGGCCATGAGCTTCAGGACCGAGTTCTTCGCCCCCGGGATGAGGACCTCACCCGCCAGCTGACATCCGCCGGTCACGACGAAGCGTTCCACGGAAAGCGATGCTAGGGCTTGCGTGGACCCTCTTGTGCCTCCACGGGATCGCAACGGCTGTCCTTCACCCGATACGGGCTCATCCCGCGTAGCCTCCGGCATGTCCCGCCCCTTCCCGGCGCATTGACCCGCCAAGCCAGAGTCGAAGAGTCCCATCCTCCAGGACCAGGTCGGGACCCGTCCGGCCGGTTGGGCCGACGTTCACCGGCCACGGCTACCGTGAGGCCCATGGCGCGTCCTGAACCAGGCATCGCCGCGACGGAGTCGTTCGCGGCCGAGATGCACGCCGGCCAGCTAGACAAGGCCGGGGAGGAGTACATCGGGCATCCGCTGCGGGTCTGCGCGACGGTCGGGCGCACCGCGTCCGCTGCCGGCGTCGACCCGGTGCACGCCCAGCTGGCCGCGCTGCTGCACGACGTCGTCGAGGACACCCCGGTGACCCTCGCGAACCTGGCCGAGCGCGGGTACTCACCGCGGGTCGTCGCGACGGTCGACGCGCTGACCAAACGCCCGGATGAGCCGGTCAGGGCCTATCTGGCCCGGGTCGCGGCCGACCCCGCCGCCGTTGTCGTGAAGCATGCCGACATGGCCGACAACGGCGACCCCGTCCGGCTGGGCCGGCTGCCCGCCGAGGAGGCCGACCGGCTCACCCGTCGCTACGTCGCCCGGCGGGCGATGCTCGACGAACTTGTGGTCGCGCGAGCCGCGACGCCGCCCGGCAGGCACGGCAGCGGCTGAGACGGCAGCGGCTGAGACGGCCCCGGAGCCCCCGGCCGCGCCTCGCCGATTCCACGAGACCAGGGCCGCCCAGATCGGGCGATGGCGGGCCTTCGGCGACCAAGGCGGTACCTGCGCCGGGTAGTGGGCGACTGGCGCGATAACGTGGCCGGGTGCGCCTCGTGATCGCTCGGTGCAGCGTGGACTACGTCGGACGGCTCAACGCGCATCTTCCCAGCGCGGTGCGGCTTTTGCTGATCAAGGCTGATGGTTCGGTCTCGATCCACGCCGACGGCCGTGCTTACAAGCCGCTGAACTGGATGAGCCCCCCCTGCGTGCTGGCGGAGGGCGAGGGCGTCTGGCGGGTCACCAACAAGGCCGCCGAGACCCTCGTCATCACGATCGAGGAGATCGTGCACGACTCCACGCACGACCTCGGGATCGACCCCGGTCTGCGCAAGGACGGCGTCGAGGCCCACCTGCAGGTGCTGCTGGCCGACCGCCCCGACGCGATCCGGCCGGACCTGACCCTGGTGCGCCGCGAGTACGAGACCGGGATCGGCCCCGTCGACCTGCTCTGCCGGGCCGGCGACGGGTCCACGGTCGCCGTCGAGATCAAGCGGCGCGGCGAGATCGACGGCGTCGAGCAGCTGACCCGGTACATCGCCCGGATGACCGACGACCCGGCGCTCCCGCACCCGGTGCACGGCATCCTGGCCGCGCAGTCCATCACCCCGCAGGCCCGCCTGTTGGCGAGCGACCGCGGCCTGTCCTGCGCGACCGTCGACTACGACGCCCTACGCGGCCTGGAGCCGTCCATCCCCACCCTTTTCTAACCAGGCCGACCGGCCGGGGCCATGAACAGCCAAGATCCGACCCCTTGACGCTGGTCGAGCCGTTTGATGACAGTTCGCTTCGCGGGCGCGCGAGCGGGTGGCGCCGGTACGCTTTCGCCGTTGGCCACGATCTGGGGGTCGCGGCGGCGCGCTGCGTGCCCGACCTCCCCAAAGGCGAGGGGACGGCTGGCCAATGGCCGAGGAACAGGGGTCCCCGCCGGCAGCGGAAGCGCCCTCCGGGGCGGCGACGGCGTCGGAGGGTCGTAAGGAACGGGACCGGCCCTGGATCATCCGGACCTACGCTGGCCACTCCAGCCCGGCGGAGAGCAACGCCCTCTACCGCCGCAACCTCGCCAAGGGCCAGACCGGCCTCTCGGTCGCCTTCGACCTGCCGACCCAGACCGGCTACGACCCGGACCACGTGCTGGCCAGGGGCGAGGTCGGCAAGGTCGGGGTCCCGGTGGCCCATCTGGGGGACATGCGGGCCCTGTTCGACCAGCTCCCGGTCGAGAAGATGAACACCTCGATGACGATCAACGCGACGGCCATGTGGCTGCTCGCGCTCTACCAGGTCGTCGCCGAGGAGCAGGGGGCCGACCCGGCCCTGCTGAACGGGACGACCCAGAACGACATCATCAAGGAGTACCTGTCCCGGGGGACGTATGTGTTCCCGCCCGGCCCGTCGCTACGGCTGATCACTGACCTGATCGCCTACACGGTCACCGAGATCCCGAAGTGGAACCCGATCAACGTCTGCAGCTACCACCTGCAGGAGGCCGGGGCCACGCCGGTGCAGGAGCTGGCGTACTCGATCTGCACCGTCATCGCGGTGCTGGACGCCGTCGTCGCGTCCGGTCAGGTGCCGAGCGAGCGGATGGGCGACGTCTGCGCGCGCATCTCGTTCTTCGTCAACGCCGGCGTCCGGTTCGTCGAGGAGCTGTGCAAGATGCGCGCCTTCGTGGCGCTCTGGGACGACCTGCTGCGCACCCGGTACGGCGTCGAGAACCCGAAGCACCGCCGCTTCCGGTACGGGGTACAGGTCAACTCACTCGGCCTGACCGAGGCGCAGCCCGAGAACAACGTCATCCGCATCGTCCTGGAGGCGCTCGGCGTCACGCTGTCGAAGGACGCGCGTTGCCGGGCGCTGCAGCTGCCGGCGTGGAACGAGGCGCTCGGCCTGCCACGGCCGTGGGACCAGCAGTGGTCGATGCGGATCCAGCAGATCCTCGCCTACGAGACCGACCTGCTGGAGTACGAGGACATCTTCACCGGCTCGGTCGTCGTCGAGCGCCGCGTCGGCGAACTGGTGGCGGCGGCGAAGGCCGAGATCGACCGGGTGCAGGCGATGGGCGGCGCGGTGACCGCCGTCGAGTCCGGCTACATGAAGTCCCAGCTGGTCGGTTCACAGGCGCTGCGCCGCGCCCGGATCGAGAGCGGCGAGGACGTCGTCGTCGGCGTCAACCGCTTCACCGAGACCGAGCCGAACCCGCTGCTCGCCGACCTGGACGCCGCCATCCAGACGGTCGACCCCGCGGTCGAGGAGGCCGCCCGAAAGTCGCTCGCCGGCTGGAAGGCGCGGCGCGACCCGGCCGTCGTCGACGAGGCCCTGCTCGCGCTGCGCGAGGCGGCCAAGACCGAGGCCAACCTGGTGCCCGCCACGCTGGTCTGCGCCCGCGCCGGGGTGACGACCGGCGAGTGGTCGGGGGTGCTGCGCGAGGTCTTCGGCGAGTACCGCGCTCCCACCGGCGTCTCCGGCGTGGCCGTCGGCGCGATCGTCGGCGCCGGCTCCCAGGGCGACGAGCTCGCCCTCGTCCGGGCCCGCGTGGCGGCGACCGGCGACGAGCTGGGCCGCCGGCTGAAGGTCCTCATCGGCAAGCCAGGCCTCGACGGCCACTCCAACGGCGCCGAGCAGATCGCCGTGCGCGCCCGCGACACCGGCTTCGAGGTCGTCTACCAGGGCATCCGCCTGACGCCCGAACAGATCGTCGCCGCCGCCGTCCAGGAGGACGTCCACCTCGTCGGGCTGTCGATCCTGTCCGGCTCGCACCTGGAGCTGGTCCCCCAGGTCCTCGACGGCCTGCGCGCCGCGGGCCTCGCCGACCTCCCGGTCGTCGTCGGCGGCATCATTCCCGACCGCGACGCCGAGACGCTGCGCGCCGCCGGCGTGGCCGCCGTCTACACCCCCAAGGACTACGGCCTCACCGACATCATGTCCGGCTTCGTCGACATCATCCGCGCGGCAAACGGCCTGTTGTAGCCGCCCTGGAGTCCCCAGCAGCGATCATTGGGTGGGGACAGATCGAGTGGTGAGGGGCCGGCGGATGCGGATACGCGAGGCCATCAGCGCGTCGTTCAAGAGCGCCAACGAGGACGCCTACGGCAGTCGGGACGACGGCCTCTGGGTGATCGACGGTGCGACCCCGCTCGACGAGGCTCCGCTGGTCGCGGGCGTCAGCCCGGCGGCCTGGCTCAGCCACACGGCGAGCGAGATCCTTCGCGACCTTCCCTGGGCGGGACGCTCCCTTCAGGACGTCATGGGGTCCCTGATCGGGCCGCGGGGCGCTCAGGGCGCCGCGCATGGGTTGGCCGGCCGGGAGTTCCCGCCCCCCGCCCTCTCGCGGGTTAGCCGCGCGG
>NZ_JADWYX010000043.1:0-17138 GCF_016786355.1 Frankia sp. AgB1.9 | reverse complement strand
CCTGCCGGGGCGGGCCCGCCCCCTCCTCCCGGCTTGGGGCCCCTTGCGGGCCCCGGGGCCTTATCCGGGCGCCGCGCATGGTTTGACCGGCCGAGAGTTCCCGACCGCGGCCATCTCGCTGGTTCGCCGCGCGGGTGACCGGGTGGAGGTCTGCTCGCTTGGGGACTGCACGGTGCTGATCGACGTCGAGGGCAAGCCGATCGAGGTGATGGATCCCCAGTTCGAGGGAGCCGAGGACGCGGCGCTGGCGTGGGTCCGCGACCGGCTGGACCGCGGCGTCGCCGCCGCGACCGTCTACCAGGAGATCCGGGTACAGCTGCGCCAGCGACGTCTGGAGCGCAACTCGCCGGCTGGGTTGTGGATCCTGGCCGCGGCGCCCGAGGCCGCGCGGCACGCGGCGATCGACTCGTTCCCCGCGCCGCCCGGCACGAACGTCGTGCTGATGTCCGACGGCTTCGCTCGTGCGCTGTGGCCCTTCGGCCTCGTGAGCGACTCCGGCGAGCTGATGGACCGGATTGTCGCGGGCGGCGCGGCCCAGCTGCTGGCCGAGCTGCGGGCCGCCGAGGCCGCGGACCCGGACTGCGTCCGGACGCCCAGGTTCGGTGCCCATGACGACGCGACCATGGTGTGGGCCGAGATCTGAGTCGATGGCCGAGTCTCACCGGTCCCCAGCGACGGCGCCTGTGACCCAGGCCTGGACGACGCGCCGGGACCGGCGGCGCCCCTAGGGTAGGCGTATGGCTGTCCATCTGACGCGGATTTACACCAGGACCGGCGACGACGGGACGACGGCGCTCGGCGACATGTCCCGGACGTCGAAGACCGACCCGCGGCTGACGGCCTACGCGGACACGGACGAGACCAACGCGGCGATCGGGGTGGCGCTCGCGCTCGGGGCGCCGCGTGACGACGTCCGCGACGTGCTCCGGCAGGTGCAGAACGACCTGTTCGACGTCGGCGCGGATCTCGCGACGCCGATCGTGCCCGATCCGAAGTACCCGCCGCTGCGGGTCACCCAGGCCTACGTCGACCGGCTGGAAGCGGCCTGCGACGCCTTCAACGAGGACCTGCCGAAGCTGGACTCGTTCATCCTGCCCGGCGGGACCGCGGCGGCCGCGCTGCTGCACGTGGCCCGCACGGTGGCCCGGCGCGCCGAACGCAACGTGTGGGCGCTGCTCGCGGTGGACGGGGACCGGACGAACCCCCTGACGGCCCAGTACCTCAACCGCCTGTCAGACCTGCTGTTCATCCTCAGCCGCGTCGCGAACCCAGGCGGCGACGTCCTCTGGAAGCCCGGCGGCAACGCCTGAGTCCCGCAACCACCCGGCGCCGCGGACGCCACGGCGCGCACGCGACCAAGATCGCCGTCTAGGCCCTGGCGTGGTCGTCGCGGGGCCCCGATCGCAACCACCAGAGGGCCGAACTGGCGATCTTCGGCGCCGGCACCGGCCGGCGGCGCCGAGGGGGCGCCGACGCGCGGCGGGCAGCGGGGCTGGTACGACGAAGCGGGGGCGCCGGGGGCCGGGGGCCGGCCCCCCCCCCCCCCCGCTTCGTGGAGCGAGCGACGAAACCGTCAGGCCTTCAGCTCGGCGCTTTCCGCGAGGATGCTGACGCCGTCGTGGGTGACGGAGATGAAGCCGCCGCCGACCGTGTAGAGCAGGTCGCCACCCGGAGTCTCGACCTTGACGTCGGCACCGTCCTTGAGCACGCCCAGGAGCGGGACGTGCCGGGGCCAGACGCCGAGGTCACCGTCGGTCGTCGTGGCGAGGACGAAGTTCGCCTCGCCTTCCCAGACCTTCTCCTCCGGAGAGACGACCGCGACCCGCATGGTCGGCATTACAGGTTCTCCGCGTTCTTCTGCGCGTCCTCGATCCCGCCGCACATGAAGAACGCCTGCTCCGGCAGGTGGTCGAACTCGCCCTGGGTCATGCGCTTGAACGAGTCGATCGTCTCGGCGACCGGGACGAACTTGCCGGGAATGCCGGTGAACTGCTCGGCGACGAAGAACGGCTGCGACAGGAACCGCTGAATCCGCCGGGCCCGCCGAACGAGGACCTTGTCCTCCTCGGAGAGCTCGTCGATGCCGAGGATGGCGATGATGTCCTGCAGGTCCTTGTAACGCTGCAGGATGCGCTGCACCTCGCGGGCCACGTCGTAGTGCTCCTGGCCGACGTACCGGGCGTCCAGGATGCGCGACGTCGACTCCAGCGGGCTGACCGCCGGGTAGATGCCGAGGTCGGAGATGGAGCGGTCGAGCACGGTCTGGGCGTCGAGGTGGGTGAACGTCGTCGCCGGGGCCGGGTCGGTCAGGTCGTCCGCGGGGACGTAGATGGCCTGCAGCGAGGTGATGGAGTGGCCTCGGGTCGAGGTGATCCGCTCCTGCAGCACGCCCATCTCGTCGGCCAGGGTGGGCTGGTAGCCCACGGCCGACGGCATCCGGCCGAGCAGCGTGGAGACCTCGGAGCCGGCCTGGGTGAACCGGAAGATGTTGTCGATGAAGAGCAGGACGTCCTGCTTCTTCACGTCACGGAAGTACTCCGCCATGGTCAGCGCGGCCAGGGCGACCCGCAGCCGGGTGCCCGGCGGCTCGTCCATCTGGCCGAACACCAGCGCGGTGTCCTCGATGACGCCGGCCTCGGTCATCTCCTCGAACAGGTCGTTGCCCTCGCGGGTCCGCTCGCCGACGCCCGCGAACACCGAGACGCCACCGAACTCCTTGGCGACCCGGCGGATCATCTCCTGGATGATGACGGTCTTGCCGACGCCGGCGCCGCCGAACAGGCCGATCTTCCCACCGCGCACGTACGGCGCCAGCAGGTCGATGACCTTGATGCCGGTCTCGAACATCTCGGTCTTCGACTCGAGCTGGTCGAACGGCGGGGCGGAGCGGTGGATCGCCCAGGTGGTCTCCGCCTCGACGGACTCGACGTCGAGCGGCTTGCCGAGCACGTTGAACACGTGCCCCTTGGTGGCGTCGCCGACCGGTACCGAGATCGGCGCGCCGGTGTCGGTCACCGGGGCGCCGCGGACCAGGCCGTCGGTCTGCTGCATGGAGATGGCCCGCACGGTGTTGTCACCGATGTGCTGGGCGACCTCGAGGGTCAACGTGGCGGTCTCGTCGCCGAGCGTGCGCTCGACGTGCAGCGCGTAGTAGATCTCCGGAAGCTCGTCCGGAGCGAACTCGACGTCGACGACCGGGCCGATGACTCGGGCGACCCGGCCGATCCCCGGGACCCGGCCGTCCGCCGGGGCGGTCGAGCTGGTGGTGACGGTCATGGCGTCCTCGATCTTCACTAGAGCGCCGAAGGGGCGCGTACTGCGACTTCTCCGCGCCCCCGGAGGGCCCACGTGGTGCCGGGTCCATAGGGGCTGGCTTGGCGCCCTCGGCCACCCTTGGCTTCAGGCAGGATCTTCAGTTCCGCGGTGCTTCGTCGTTACGTCTCGTGGCGGTGCGCGTCTTTCGGGCAGTGCCAGGTGGTGCTGGTGGTGCCACGTCTTCGGTGCCGCGCGCTGCGACGGCGGCCGGGCGGTCGGTCCGGGCCTCCGGCCGACCGTCCCGTCCAGCTTCGACGTCGCTGTAGCGGTTGGTACCACCTACGATGCCGTACCCCGCCGACTAATGACACCCACCCCGCGACCTCATCGCGGCGCGAGGCCGGCTAGCCGGCGTCCGCGAGCGCGTTCGCGCCGCCGACGATCTCCGAGATCTCCTGGGTGATCGCCTCCTGGCGGGCGCGGTTGGCCAGCCGGGTGTAGGTGCGGATCAGGTCGGTGGCGTTGTCCGTCGCGGACTTCATTGCCCGCTGGCGGGACGCCGACTCGGAGGCGGCCGCCTCCAGCAGCGCGACGTACAGGCGGCTCTCGACGTACCGGGGCAGCAGCGCGTCGAGCACCCCCTCGGCCGACGGCTCGAACTCGTAGACGGGCAGCGGGCCACCCGCCGGCGCTTCCTCCGACTCGGTCAGCTTCATCGGCAGCAGCCGGTGCGCGCCCGGGGTCTGCGTCAGTGCGCTGACGTACTCGGTGTAGACGACGTGGATCTCGCCCACGCCACCGTCGGCCTCGGGCACGGCGAACGCCGCGAGCAGCTCGTCCGCGACCGCCTTCGCGTCCGCGTACGTGGGCTGCTCGGTGAAGCCGGTGAACTCACCGGCGATCGCCCGGTTGCGGAACTTGTAGTACGTGACGCCCTTGCGGCCGACCACGTACAACGCCACCGACTTGCCCTCGTCGTCCAGCAGCTCCATCAGCTCACCGGCACGCCGGATCGCGTTGGAGCTGTAACCGCCGGCGAGACCACGGTCGGAGGTGACGACCACCACCGCGGCCCGGGTGACCCCGGTCCGCTCGGTGGTGAGCGGGTGCTTGATCGTCGACTGCGAGGCGACCGCGGAGATCACCCGGGTGATCTCCTGCGCGTACGGCCGCGAGGCCGCCACGCGCGTCCGGGCCTTGACGATCCGGGACGCGGCGATCAGTTCCATCGCCCGGGTGATCTTCTTCGTCGACTGGACCGTGCGGATGCGCCGCCGGTACTGGCGAAGTTGGCCGGCCATCCGATCAGGCCTCTTCGTCCGCGGGCTTCGGGTGGTGCACCGTGATCGACTCGTGGCGCACCTCGCCCGGAGCCAGAGCCTCGGGCGCGGCCTCGTTGACGACCAGCGGCTCGCCGCCGCTCAGCGTGAACTGGCCCTTGAACGCGTCGATCGCCTTCTCCAGGTCGGCGGTCGTCGACTCCTCGAGCTTGCCCGTCGCCGAGATGACCTCGTAGATGCCCGGGTACGAACGGCCGACGAAGTCCAGGAACTCCGTCTCGAACCGGCGGACGTCCGCGACCGGCACCTCGTCGAGCTGACCGGTCGTGCCGGCCCAGAGCGAGACGACCTGCCGGTCGACCGCGTACGGCTGGTTCTGCGGCTGCTTGAGCAGCTCGACGAGGCGGGAGCCGCGGGCGAGCTGGTCACGGGACGCCTTGTCCAGGTCGGAGCCGAAAGCCGAGAAGGCCTCCAGCTCGCGGTACTGGGCCAGGTCGAGCCGCAGGCGGCCGGCGACCGACTTCATCGCCTTGACCTGGGCGGAGCCGCCGACTCGGGAGACCGAGGTGCCGACGTTGATGGCCGGGCGGACACCCTGGTTGAACAGGTCCGACTCCAGGAAGATCTGGCCGTCGGTGATGGAGATGACGTTCGTCGGGATGTACGCCGAGATGTCGCTGCCCTTGGTCTCGATGATCGGCAGACCGGTCAGCGAGCCACCGCCCAGCTCGTCGGAGAGCTTGGCGCAACGCTCCAGCAGGCGAGAGTGCAAGTAGAAGACGTCGCCCGGGTAGGCCTCACGACCCGGCGGGCGGCGCAGCAGCAGGGAGATCGCCCGGTAGGCCTCGGCCTGCTTGGAGAGGTCGTCGAAGACGATCAGCGAGTGCTGGCCGTTGTACATCCAGTGCTGGGCGATCGCCGAGCCGCTGTACGGGGCCATGAACTTGAAGCCGGCCGGCTCGTCCGCCGGGGCCGCGACGATCGTGGTGTACGCCAGCGCGCCGGCCTCTTCCAGCGTGTTGACGACCTCACGAATGGTCGACTTCTTCTGGCCGACGGCGACGTAGACGCACTTGACCTGCTTCTTCGGGTCGCCGCTCTCCCAGTTGGCCCGCTGGTTGATGATGGCGTCGATGGCGACCGTGGTCTTGCCGGTCTGCCGGTCCCCGATGATCAGCTGGCGCTGGCCACGGCCGATCGCGGTCATCGCGTCGATGGCCTTGATGCCGGTCTGCAGCGGCTCCTTGACGGGCTGGCGCTGCACGACCGTGGGCGCCTGGAGCTCCAGGGCACGCTCGCCCTCGGTGGCGATCGGGCCGAGGCCGTCGATCGGGCGCCCCAGCGGGTCCACGACCCGGCCCAGGTAGCCGTCGCCGACCGGCACCGACAGGATGCGCCCGGTCCGGCGGACCTCCTGGCCCTCCTCGATGTGCGATCCCTCGCCGAGGATGACGCAGCCGATCTCACCGACCTCGAGGTTGAGCGCGAGGCCGAGCACGCCGCCGTGGAACTCCAGCAGCTCGTTGGTCATCGCGTGCGGGAGGCCTTCCACCCGCGCGATCCCGTCACCGGTCAGAATGACGCGGCCGACCTCCTCCCGGTCGGCGGAGGTGGCCTCGAAGGATTCGACGTAGTCCCGGAGGGCGTCGCGAATCTCCTCCGGCCTGATGGTCAGCTCAGTCATCGCTTCGGTCCTTCATTGCTGGGCATGGAGTTTGCTGCCCGAGCATGGGCAAGGTCCGGCCTCGGCGAGGCCGGCTGGTCACAGCCCGGCCCCGGGAGGGCCGGCTGGTTACTGTCCGGCCTTGTCGAGACCGGAGCGATCGAATTCGGGGCGGACCAGAGACAAGGGCCACGCCGCCTGCGGCGGGCGCCGGCGGCGGGGCCACGAGTCGTCGTGTTCACGCGTTACCGGGTCAGAGCCTGGCGGGCGGCGGCGAGCCGGCGCAGCACGGAGCCGTCGACGACCTCGTCGCCGACGCGCACCACGACACCGCCGAGCACCGTCGGATCGAGGTCGGCCTGCAGCTGGATCTCACGGCCGAAGTAGCGGGACAGCGCGGCCCGCAGCCGGGTGAACTGGTCGTCGTCGAGCGGCACGGCGGTGCGCACCACCCCGACCACCCGGTTACGTCGCCCGGCGGCGATCCGGCTGAGCTCCTCCAGCCGACGAGACAGGTCGCCGAACTCACGGTCCGCGACCGCCTGCGTGGCCAGCCGCACCGTCACCGGGTGCGCCTTGCCCGCCAGCAGCCGATCGACGAGCGTCTCCTTGGCCGACGCCGGCGCGGCCGGGTCGGTCAGCGCGAGCGCGAGCCGCGGGTTGCGGTCGAGCACCCGGCCGAACCGGAACAGCTCGTCCTCGACCTCGTCCAGCGCGCCCGCGGTCTCGGCGTCCACCAGGAGCGCCTCGACCGCCAGCTCGATCAGCCCGAGCCGCAGGTCAATCGCCCGCGACCAACGGCCGGCGACGGCCGACTTCAGGACGGTGAGCGACGGCGCGGCGATCTGGCTGCCGAACAGCCGGTCGGCGAGCCCGACTCGGGCCGCGGACGGCGCGCTCGGGTCGTGCAGCGCACGCCGCAGCGCGAGGTCCTTGCCGAGCAGGTCGGCGACGGCCCGCAGGTCGGACGCGACCTGGCCGGCCGCCGCGACGGTCGACTGACGGGCCGTGGCCCCGCCTTCCGGCGCAACCGCGGTGAGCTCGTCGAGCGTGGCCCGCGCCGCGGCGAGAGCCGCCCGGCTGGGTCCCTCCACCGTCAGCCCCCCGATCCGGCGGGCGCGGCGGCTGCCGCGTCACCGGCGTCGAGCGACGCGATGAAGTCGTCGATCAGCTGGCTGTGCTCGTCCGGACGCGCCAGCTCGTGACCGACGATCTTGGTCGCCAGCTGCAGCGCGACCCCGCCCAGCTCGCCACGCAGCTGCGAGACGATCTGCGACCGCTCGGCGGCAAGCTGTGCCTCGCCACGGGACCGGATCTCGGCGACCTCACGGTCGGCCTGGGCCCGCAGCTCCGCCACGATCTGACGGCCCTGGACGGCCGCCTCGTCGCGGATGCGGGCCGCCTCGGCCCGTGCGTCGGCCAGCTGGGCACGGTACTGCTCCAGCACGGCCTGCGCCTCGGCCTGGGCGGACGAGGCGCGGGCCAGGCCGCCCTCGATCCGCTCGGTGCGCTCGGCGTAGTACTTCTGGACCTGCGGCTTGACCTTCCAGAAGAAGAAGGCGACCAGCAGGCCGAACGAGATGGTGCCGATGATGAGTTCGCCAAGCGGCGGAACCAGGACGTTCTCGTTCGACTTCTCGGCGGCGGCCAGGATGACTGATGTGGCGTCGACGCGCGTCATCGGCTAGCTGAAGACGAAGGGAACGACGAAACCGATCAGCGCAAGGGCCTCGACCAGCGCGAAGCCGATGAGCATGTACCGGAAGGCGACCTGCTCGGCCTCGGGCTGCCGGGCGATCGCCTGGACGCCGAGACCGAAGATGATGCCGACGCCGATACCGGGGCCGATGGCGGCGAGACCGTAGGCCACCGCACCCAGGCTGCCTGTGACCTTGTCGGCCGCGGCCAGGACGAGGGGGGCAGTGCTTTCAAACGCCATGGTCGAGATGTTCCTATCCAATCGGGCACCGGGACTCGGCCGGTGCGGTCGGGGTGTCCGAAAACTCAGGAGTGCGCCGCGGCCGGGGCCAGCACGCCGGGCTGCGCCAGCCCGGGATCTTCGAGGCTGTGGCCCTCGTCGTGGTCGCCGCCGCCGTGCGCGGCCAGCGCTCCGCCGATGTACGCGGCGGTGAGCACGGTGATGATGTACGCCTGCAGCAGGTCGATGACCAGCTCGAACCCGGTCATGATGATCGTCACGAGGAACGAGACCGCGCCGAAGACGAACGGCGGGCGCTGGATCAGGTACTCGGCGCCCGTCGAGAAGATCAGCAGGAGCATGTGGCCGGCGAACATGTTGGCGAACAACCGGACCGCCAGCGTGAACGGCCGCACGATGATCGTGGAGAGCAGTTCGATCGGCGCGAGGATGAGCCGAATCCCGAAGGGCGCGTTCGGCGCCGGGTCCAGCATCTCCTTGAAGTACGCGCCGCCCCCGTTGGCCTTGATGCCGGCGTAGTTGAACATCACCCAGGTGATGAGCGCCAGGATCATCGGGATCGCGATGCGCGAGGTCGCCGGGAACTGGGCCACCGGGATGATCGAGAGAACGTTGCAGACCAGGACGAAACAGAACAGCACGACCAGGTACGGCGTGTAGCGCGCACCGGACTTGCCGATGATGTCCCGGGCGATCTGGGTGTCGATGAAGTCGTAGATCGACTCCACGAAGTTCTGGAGGCCGCGCGGAACGACCGAGGCGCGGCGGTAGGCGAGCCAGAACAGGACGCCGACGAAGAGCGCCGCGAAGATGACCAGCGCGGTGGCCTTGTTCAGGTAAAGGTCGATCGGACCCAGGTGCACGTCAAACCAGTGCGGCGGGTTGAACACCGCTGTGGTGGGACCCTGGAAGCCCTCGTCACCATGGGCGAGGACGGGCACGCAACACACCTCCATGATCCAAATTCCTACGCACTGTCACCAGGCGACGCGGGCTCGCCCCGGTGGAAAGGGATCCCACCCTATCGGTGCACTCCGCCCGACCGCCCAGGATGCACTCATCGTGACCGAAGCTCGGGCACACGATGGCACAGGAGCGGAAGAACAGGCGACCAGTTGCTGATTGGCATCCGTCTGCCATGTCACCGGAGCCGCCGGGAGCGCGACCGAACCTGCCGTCGGCGCGGCCGGCGGTCATACGACCTCGGCGGACAGACACGCGACCAACATGGTGATCGCGCGACCGTTCGACCGTGTCACACTGACCACCGGAACCGCGACCACTGCATGATCGCCCACCCGTTGGCTGATGTCACGTCTGAAGACCTCCAGAGGCGCGAACACCGTTCGTTCGCGCATCCCTCGGTCGCTCGGCGCGGCCCAGCGGGGACTCGTCTCCACCGGGGGCCGACGGCGTCGGCGCCCGGTACCGCGAATACTATCCACACCTTCGCCTACGCGGCACGCGCTGCGATCCGCCCCGCGTCGGGTTCATCTACACGTTGCCGACACGTTTCGTTCTGTTGTGCCCGTCTTGGCGCAACGCGCCCGGCCGAGCACGCCGGGCGACCAGGTCGGCCGACCCCCGGCCGTCCGAACGCGGCGAGCACCCAATCGAGCAGCTACGGTCAGCGATGCCGGAGCGGACCCGTCACCCAAATGTTTACGGCCTGCAACATGGCTACGACACGCCTGTCGCAGTTCACGAGACGCCGGCTAGCGGCGCAGCGCCTGGTAGATCACCAGATAGATCGCGGCGGCCAGGCCGAGCAGGATGCCGATCGGCAGGAACACGTGGTGCAGGTGGGTGAGCCGGTCGATGCCCCAGCCGACGAAGCCCCAGAAGGCGATGCCTGCGCCCAGCGTCCCGACCACGTTCCAGGCCACGCCCGGGTTGCTCTCCATGTCCGCCGGCCGCCGTGGCCGGGCCGGGCGGCCACCGGGGTGGGACCCCTGGCCGCCAGGCGCGCCTGCCTGGTCCGGCCCATCCGAGCGGCGCGGGCCAGCGCCGGCCTTCTGCTTGCCGCCCGGAACCTCGTCGTTCGTCATGACGCCCAGGTCACCGGCCCGCCGCGGGCTGCTCCGCGGCGGCTGCGGCCGAGGCGGCAGCGCTCTGGTCCGTGCTCGCGGGCCGTCCGGCCTGGGCCAGCGCCGCCTGCCGGGCGGCGAAGGCGGCCGGGTCGAAGAAGGGCACCCTGGTGTGCGTCGCGACCCAGAGCTCGGCGCCCATCCAGCCGAAGACGCCGACGAAGACCGTCCAGGCCAGCGTCAGCAGGTGGATGGCCTCGACCCCGTCCAGCGAGACCAGCAGGATGCCGAGCAGACCGATCTGGCCGGTGTAGGTCCCGAGCGCGGCCGGCAGCAGCAGGTGCGGCGCGCGGCGGGCGACCAGCGCGACGGCGAGCTTGCCCATCGAGAAGAACCCGGCGACGACGGCGCTGCCGACCAGCGCCCCGGCGGCTCCCGCCCCGCCGAACAGCGCGGCGCCGAGCGCGATCGCCGGGACGGCGATCGCGGCACTGATCACCAGGCCCAGTCGCAGCACCGGCATCCCGATCAGCGCCTGGTCACCCGTTCCCTTCGCCACCCGTGCTCCTCATCCGTCGGCTTGTCGTCGTCGTTCGTCGTCGGCCCTCATCCCACGGTAACGGCCAGGACCGGCGCCAGCCTCGGCCGAGCCGGGCAGACCGCTCGCCGGGCGGCCCGTCAGGCCGAGGTGGAGGTGCTGGCCGGCTTCGTCCCGGCGCCGGCCCCGGCGGCGCGGCGGGCGGCGCGCTGGCCGAGCAGGAGCAGCGCCACCAGGCCGAGCAGGCCCAGCCCCAGGGTGGCGAGCAGGATCGGCAGCGGCGCGGACGAGAACGACGCGGCCACTCCGCCGAAACCGACCAGCGCGGCCCAGAAGTACATGAAGAGCACGGCCCGGATCTGCGACTTCCCGATCTCCAGCATCCGGTGGTGCAGGTGCATCTTGTCCGGCGCGAACGGCGACCGGCCAGCCCTGGTCCGCCGGATGACCGCGAGCCCCAGGTCGAGGAACGGCACCGCCAGCACGGCGAGCGGGATCGCCAGCGGGATGAGCGACGGCAGTGAGCGGGACGGCCCGGCGTAGCCACCGTAGGCGACCTGGCCGGTCACCGAGATCATCGAGGACGCCGACAGCAGGCCGATCAGCATCGAGCCCGAGTCGCCCATGAACAGCCGGGCCGGGTTGAAGTTGTGCGGCAGGAACCCGACACACACGCCCGCGGTCACCGCCGCCAGCAGGGCCGCGGGGGCGGCCCTGGAGAAGCCGTCGACCACGGCGAGCCGGTAGGCGTAGTAGAACGTCGCCCCGGCGGCGATCGCGGTGACGCCCGCCGCGAGGCCGTCCAGGCCGTCGATGAAGTTGATCGCATTGATCAGCACGACGACGGCGAGGATCGAGATGGGGACCGCGGTCTCGGGGCCGAGGCTGAGTGTCGTCTCGCTGTTCCAGTTGATCGCGAACGAGAACTGAACCCCGAACTGGACCATCACCGCCGCGGCCACCATCTGCCCGGCGAGCTTGGTCAGCGAGTCCAGCTCCCACTTGTCGTCGGCGACCCCGAGCAGGCAGATCAGCGTCGCGGCGATCAGGACCGCGCGCGGTTCCGACCAGTCGCGCGAGACCTGGGACAGGAACGGCAGCCGGTCGGCGACGCCGAGCCCCGCGTAGAGGCCCGCGAGCATCGCCAGGCCGCCGAGCCGCGCCGTCGGCTTGGCGTGCACGTCCCGGTCTCGCACGCCGGCGACCGCGCCGATGCGCAGCGCCACGGCTCGGGCGACGGGTGTCGCGAGGAACGTGACGGCCGCGGCGACGACAAAGACGAGCAGGTACTCACGCACGGGTCCGCCCCGTCACGAGGGGACCTCCGAGGGCGCCTCGACCAGCGGGAGCACCGAGCGCAGCGTCGGAAGGTCGATGGCGCCGAGCCGGACGACCCGGGGAACGTCGGTGGTGCAGTCGACGATGGTCGACGCGACGCCGTGGGTCGCGGGGCCTGCGTCCAGGTAGACGTCGACCTGCTCGCCCAGCTGGGCGACCGCCTCGTCCGCCGTGGTCGCGGCCGGCTGGCCGCTGAGGTTGGCGCTCGAGACGGCCATCGGCCCGGTCCGGCCGAGGAGGTCGATCGCGACCGGGTGCAGCGGCATGCGCACCGCGACCGTGCCCCGGCTCTCGCCCAGGTCCCAGCGCAGCGACGGTGCCTGGCGCACGATGACGGTCAGGCCGCCAGGCCAGAACGCCCGGGTGAGCTCGCGCACCGGCATCGAGACGTGGCTGACCAGGCCGTCCAGCGTGCGCCAGGAGCCGATGAGCACCGGCACCGGCATGTTCCGGCCCCGGTTCTTGGTCGCGAGCAGGGCCCGCACCGCCGAGGCGTCGAAGGCGTCAGCGCCGAGGCCGTACACCGTGTCCGTGGGCAGGACGACCAGGTCGCCCCGGCCGACCGCGCTCGCGGCCGCCTCAAGGCCGGCCTGGCGCGCCGCCGGGTCCGTGCAGTCGAACCGCCGCATCGTTCGTCCCTCACAGCCATTCCGTCACCGCGACCGCCACGAGGCCCCGCGCTCGGCTCGGCCGGGCCCGCCCGGCGACGCGCGCCGCGGATCTCGGAAGCGCTACGTACGCGCCCAACCTACTGCCTCGCCCGGAGGGCCCAGTTCCCCGTGGGTCCCGATCCCTACCGACGCGCCGTGACAAACCGGTCTCTACCGGCGAGATCGTGGCGGGTGGCGATCTCGCTCCAGCCACCGGGCCCCGCCAGCAGCGCGCGGACGGCGGCGCCCTGCCCGTCGGCGTGCTCCATCGCGAACAGACCACCCGGCCGCAGGAGGGCCGCGGCCGCGACGGCCACCGCGCGAGGCCCGGCCAGACCGTCGCCGCCGCCACCCCACAACGCCCAGGGCGGGTCGTGGCGGCCGACCTCGGGCTCGACGACGGCCCGGTCCGCGTCGGGCAGGTAGGGCGGGTTCGAGACCACCGCGTCGACCCGCCCGACCAGCCCGGCGAGCGCGACCAGCACGGGCGTCTGGGCCCAGGCGCCGGCTGAGTCATATCCGGTGGGGAGGCCCAGAACGTCGGCCGCGTGGACCCGCACGGGCAGGCCGGTGGCGGCGACGTTGCGGCGCAGGTAGCCGAGCGCGGCGGGGTCCGCCTCGACGGCGTGCACCTCGGCGCCGGGAACCTCGTCGGCCAGCGCCAGCGCGATGGCCCCCGACCCCGCGCACAGGTCCACACAGACCGGTCCGAGGCGCTCGGCGGACGTCGACGACAGCTCGGCCGCGAGGGTGTCGATCGCCCAGCCGACCACCGACTCCGTCTCGGGCCTGGGGACGAAGACCCCTGGGCCGACGGCGAGCGTGAGATGGCGGAAGTAGGCCTCGCCGGTCAGGTGCTGCAGCGGCGCCCGGCCGGCGCGGCGGCCGATCAGGTCCCAGAACCGGTCGAGCGCCTCGGCCGGGACCTCCCGCACCAGCGAGAGCCGGCCGCGCGGCACCCCGAGTACGTGCGCAGCCAGCAGCTGGGCGTCCGTCCGGGGGCTCGCGACGCCAGCCGCCTCCAGCTGGCGGGTGGCCGCGGCGAGCTCGGCCGTCAGCAGTCGGTCAGTCGTCGTCGGAGTCCCCGGCCAGGCGGGCCTGGAGGTCGGCGGCGGCGAGGGCGTCGAGCACGTCGTCGAGGTCGCCGTCGAGGACCGCTTCCAGGTTGTGCGCCTTGTAGTTCACCCGGTGGTCGGCGATCCGGTTCTCCGGGAAGTTGTACGTGCGCACCTTGTCGGAGCGGTCCATCGTGCGGACCTGGCTCGCGCGGGCCGCCGACTTCTCGGACTCGGCCTTTTCCCGGGCGACCGTCAGCAGCCGGGCCCGCAGGATTCGCAGCGCCGACTCCTTGTTCTGCAGCTGGCTCTTCTCGTTCTGGCAGGAGACCACGACACCCGTCGGCACGTGGGTGATGCGGACCGCCGAGTCGGTGGTGTTGACGCTCTGGCCACCGGGCCCGGACGACCGGAACACGTCGATGCGCAGGTCGTTCGGGTCGATCTGGACGTCGACCTCCTCGGCCTCCGGCATCACCAGCACGCCGGCGGCGGAGGTGTGGATCCGCCCGGCCGACTCGGTGACCGGCACCCGCTGGACGCGGTGCACGCCGCCCTCGAACCGCAGCCGGCCGTACACCCCCGGCTGGCCAGGGGGAACCTGGCCGCGGTACTTCACGGCGACGCTGACGTCCCGGTAGCCGCCCAGGTCGCTGGGGTTGGCCTCGAGGATCTCGGTCTTCCAGCCACGCCGCTCGGCGTAGCGCAGGTACATCCGGAGCAGGTCGCCCGCGAACAGCGCGGACTCCTCGCCGCCGGCGCCCGCCTTGACCTCGAGGATCGCGTCGCGGCCGTCGTCCGGGTCGGTCGGGGCGAGCAGCGTGCGCAGCCGCTGGCGCCGGTCCTGGATTGCCGTCTCCAGGTCGGCCATCTCCGCACGGAACGACGGGTCCTCGACGGCCAGCTCCCGGGCCGTCTCCAGGTCGCCGTTCGCCTGGTCGATCTCCCGGGCCAGCTCGACGATCGGGGCCAGCTCCGCGTATCGGCGGCCCAGCGCACGCGCCTCGCCGACGTCGTTGTGCACCGCGGGGTCAGCGAGCCGCTTCTCGATGACGGCGTGCTCGTCGAGCATCCGCTCCAACGCCGAAGCCATCAGTTACCTCTTCACAGCACAAGTAGGAAAGCGCGGACAAAGCAAGCGGCGCCCGTCCGTAACCCGGACGAGCGCCGCGCGCCTGCCTACTTGACGCCAGCGGCCTTCTGGCCGGGCTGACGCTTGCCGAAACGGCGCTCGAACTTCTCCACTCGGCCGCCGACGTCCAGAATCTTCTGCTTGCCGGTGTAGAACGGGTGGCACTGCGAGCAGACCTCGGCGTGGATCGTGCTGCCCGCCTTGGTGCTCTTCGTGGTGAACGTGCTTCCGCACGTACACACCACGGTCGTGTCCTCGTACGTCGGGTGGATGTCAGCCCTCATGGTGGTCCCTCTTCTCACGTTGGCCGCCGGGTCGCCGTCGCGTGTCGCGACGGCGTGAACCGGAGCCTGTTACCGGCCCAAGTCTGCCAGACCTTCGACCGAGCCAGCGGCGCGCCCACGACCCGCCGCCAGCCCTGTAACACCGACCTCCCGCGTCCTAGTCCCGTGCTCCCCGCCCACAGGCGGGGAGCACGGCCCCAGGCCGGCGAGCAGCGTCCGCTAGTCCGCGGTCGGCGTCGTCTTCGCGATCTGCATCAGGAACTCGTAGTTCGTCCGCGTCTGCTTGAGCTGGCCGAGCAGGAGCTCGATGGCCTGCTGGGGCTCACGGGTGTGCAGCACACGGCGCAGCTTGTGCATGATCGCCAGCTCGTCGGGCGCGAGCAGGATCTCCTCCTTACGGGTGCTGGACGCGTCGACGTCCACCGCCGGGAAGATCCGCTTGTCGGCGATCTTGCGATCGAGCTTGAGCTCGGCGTTACCGGTGCCCTTGAACTCCTCGAAGATGACCGTGTCCATGGTGGAGCCGGTCTCGACGAGGGCGGTGGCGATGATCGTCAGCGAGCCACCGTTCTCGATGTTGCGGGCCGCGCCGAGGAAACGCTTCGGCGGGTAGAGCGCCGTCGAGTCGACACCACCGGACAGGATGCGGCCCGACGCCGGCGCCGCCAGGTTGTAGGCACGGCCGAGCCGGGTGATCGAGTCCAGCAGCACCACGACGTCCTGGCCCAGCTCGACGAGCCGCTTGGCCCGCTCGATGGACAGCTCGGCGACGTTGGTGTGGTCCCCCGGCGGCCGGTCGAAGGTCGAGGCGATGACCTCACCCTTCACCGACCGCTGCATGTCGGTGACCTCCTCCGGCCGCTCGTCGACGAGCACGACCATGAGGTGGACTTCCGGGTTGTTGGTGGTGATCGCGTTCGCGATCGACTGCAGCACCATCGTCTTGCCGGCCTTGGGCGGGCTGACGATGAGCGCGCGCTGACCCTTGCCGATCGGCATCACCAGGTCGATGATCCGCGTGGTCATGACGTTCGGCTCGGTCTCCATCCGCAGGCGGTCCTGCGGGTAGAGCGGGGTCAGCTTGGTGAACTCGGGGCGGCCGCGGGCCTCCTCCGGGTCCATCCCGTTGATGGTGTCCAGCCGGACGAGCGCGTTGTACTTGTCGCGGCGGGCCTCGCCCTCCTGCGGGGCGCGCACGACACCGGTGATGGCGTCGCCGCGGCGCAGACCGTGCCGGCGGACCTGGGCAAGGCTGACGTAGACGTCGGCCGGGCCGGTCAGGTAGCCGCTGGTCCGGACGAAGGCGTAGTTGTCCAGGACGTCCAGGATGCCGGCGACCGGGATGAGGACGTCGTCCTCCCGCACCACCGGCTCGTTCTCGGTGGTGCCGCCCTGGGTGCGACCACGGTTGCGGCCGCGCTCGCGGAACCGGCCGCGCCGCCTGTTGCCGTCCTCGTCGTCATCCTGCTGCTGCTGGGCAGCGGCGCGGGTGCCCTGGCGGTCGTTCGTGCGGTCGGACCGGTCCGACTGACGGTCCGGGCGGTCCGACTGACGGTCGGGGCGGTCGGACTGCTGACGGTCGGACTGCTGGCGATCCGACCGGTCGGACTGCTGGCGGTCCTGGCGCGAGCCCTGGCGGTCGGTCTGGCGACCGTTGGAGCGCTCAGGGCGCTCACCGCGTTCGGGACGCTCGCCACGTTCGGGACGCTCGCCACGGTCGGCGCGCTCGCCACGGTCGGGACGCTCACCCCGCTCGGGCCGCTCCGGGCGCTCGCCACGGTCCGCCCGCTCGGGCCGCTCCGGGCGCTCGGCGCGGTCCGGACGCTCGCCACGGTCGGCGCGCTCGCCACGGTCCGCGCGCTCGCCACGGTCGCGGCGGTCCTCGCGGGCCCGGGGAGTGCTGGTGGTGGCGGTGGGGGGCGCCGCCGCCCCGCGGGGGGGGGGCGGGGGGGGGGGGGGGGGGCGGGCCGGGGCCGC
>NZ_JADWYX010000042.1:31159-73321 GCF_016786355.1 Frankia sp. AgB1.9 | reverse complement strand
GCGCCGGCGTGCGGGCGGGGGGGGGGGGCGCGGGGGCCGCCGGGGCGGGGGGCGGGGGGGGGGGGGGGCGCGCGCCGGCGCTCGCCGCCGCCGTCGGCGGACAGCCGGAGGCGGTCGAGCCCGCCGACGTGGTGCGGCTCGCGCCCATCGATCCCGCGTGCGCACGGCTGGTCGCCCGCGCCGGGCACGCCCTGGGGATCGCGCTGGCCGGGCTCACGAACGCGCTCGCACCGGAGGTCATCGTCGTCGGTGGGGGTGTCGCTGCCGGGCTGCCGGCGTTCCGCCCACACATCGATGAGGTCATGTCGCGGTACACGGTGCTGGTCGAGACGCCACGCATCGTCACGGCGGTGGACGGGTTCGCCGGCGCCGTCGGCGCCGCCGCCTGGGCGGCCGAACCGCCCTCCGGCTACCCGGCGCCGATCCAGCCCAGCGGCCACTGACGGTCACCCGGGCCGCCGGTCGCGTTCCAGCGGTCGACGCTTCTGGTGGTCGCGCTGGGTGCGCGGACCGGCGCAGGGGTGGTCGGCTCGGGACCCGGTGTCGGGTGCGGGTTCTTGTTGGGCGACGCTCTAGCGCGAAGACCGTTGGGCCGGGCGTACGTCCCAAAGGTAACGGTTCAGTCGCCGTGCGCTGTCGTTTACCGTGACTTGACGGATGTTCACCGGTAATAAGCGAGGTGAAGGGCGGTTTGACCGGTGAGTCGGCGTGATGACCAGGTCGACCGACAGGTTGACGAGCTCCTGACGGCGATGGTCCACGTCTGGGCCGAGGCGCCGCCGACCGTGCGCTGGCGGGCACTGCGAGAGCTGTCCGAGAGCCGAGCCAGCCTGCAGGCGATGACCGTTCACCAGCTGCTGCCCGAGATGACCGACGAGGGCACCCGCCGCGGGGTCGGCGCCGTCGCCCGCGCACTCGGCGTCACCACCAGCTGGATCAGCCAGCTCGCCGCGATGCCCAGCAAGCACAGCGGCCTGTTCGCCTGGGGACGGGCGCTGGCCCTCGCCACCGAGCTCGTCGCCCTGGCGGAGCGGGCGCCGTCGACCCGGCTGTCCGACGAGCTGGCCGGGATCGTCCGGCGCGGCCTGCACGACACCAGCCCGCGTCACGACCTGGAGAGCGCGACCAGCCGCTGGGCGATGGCCGCGCGCCGGCAGCGCCGCGGCCCGGAGGCCGACGTCCTGGTCGACCGGATCGACGCGCTGCTGGTCGACGTCGCCCCCAACCTGGACCTCGACTGGCTCGCCCGTGCCGAGATCGCCATCGGCTACCAGACGGCGCGCGGACCCGTCCCCCGCGGCGAGGACCTCCCACGCTCGACGCTCGCGCCGGCCGGGCCGCCCCGACCGAGCGCCACGGTTCCGCCCGCCCGCCAGGCGGAGCCCGAGGAACCGGCGGCCGGCCCCGCGCGGACCCGTCGCGGCACGAACGACCCGCTGCCCTGGTCGCGCTACCGCCTCCGCGACCGCTGACCTGACCAATGTGGGTGACTCAGGCCGGGTGACTGTGAACGGGCGGAGTACCGCGACCACCAGGTGTCGCTCGACGGGTCGAAACACCGGCAGTTAGTGTGCGCGGGTGGCTGATTCGGCGCCTGTCGTCCTGGTTCATGGGTTTGCGTCCTCCAGCGAGCACGGTTGGGGGCCGGCCGGCTGGATCGAGATGCTGCGGGAGGCCGGCCGCGAGGTGATCGCCGTCGACCTGCCCGGGCACGGCACGGCGGCGCGCTCGACCGACCCGGCGGACTACGCCGACGTCGCGGCGACCGTCGCCGCCGCGTTCGCCGACCGCGGACCCGTCGACGCGGTGGGCTTCTCGGCCGGCGCCAGGACCCTGCTGGAGATCGCGGCCCGCGGGATCGCGTCGTTCGACCGGCTCGCCCTGATGGGGATCGGACCGGCCGTGCTGGAGATCCGCGAGGCGGTGCCGTTCGCGATCGACAACGACGATCCGACGGACGTCCGCGCCCGCCTGTTCCGGGGCCTCGCCAAGAGCGCAGGCAATGATCTCGCCCCGCTGGCCGCCTTCGCCCGCCGCCCGGTCGAGTCGCTGACCGCCGTCGAGCTGGCCGCGATCACCTGCGAGGTGCTCGTCGTCACCGGCGAGCGGGATCAGGCCGGCGACCCGGAGGCGCTCGCGGCCATGCTCCCGAACGCCACGGGTGTCCTCATCGAGCGGGCGGACCACTTCTCGCTGCAGTCCAACATGCGCGCCATGGCGGCCGTCCTCGACTTCCTCGGCGCCTAGCCAGCCGCCACGGCCTCGGCCTCGGCCAGCCCCGGCCTGACCGAGGCCATGCTCGGTGTTCCCGGGCGTCCGTCGCGTCGCGGCGGATTGATCCTGCCTCTCTGGGTCATCGGGGCCTGATTCTGCCTACACAACTGTGTAGTCTCCTGCTCCTGCGTATAGTCCCGAGGCGAGGAGGGACGCGATGCGGGTCGGACGGGATGAAGTAGATCTGACCGGGAAGGCGCGGATCCGGGACGCGGCGCTGCGGCTGTTCGCCGAGCAGGGTTTCGAGGCGACCACGGTCCGCGGGATCGCGACCGCGGCCGGGGTGTCCTCAGGGCTGGTCCGCCATCACTTCGGGTCGAAGGAGGCGCTGCGGGCCGCCTGCGACTCCTATGCCCTCGAACGCGCCGTCGCCATCAAGGACGAGGCGTTGCGGCCAGGCGAGGCGGCGGACCCCGCGTTTCTGCCGACGGTGTTCCCCGAAGTGCTTGAGATGCGGCGCTACCTGGCTCGGTCGCTGGTCGACGGCTCGCCGGCGGCCGTCGCGCTGTTCGAGCAGATGGTCGCGCTGACCGAACAGTGGCTCGCCGACGGCCGGCTCGCGGTGGCGGCCGCCGACCCACGGGCGTTCGCCACCGCGTTGATCGCGATGCAGACGGGGCTGCTGATGCTGCACGACCAGGTCTCCGCGGCGCTGGGCACCGACGTCCTCGACGCGGCCGGCCAGATCCGGCTGGGTAAGGCGCTCATCGATCTGTACTCCCAGCCGCTGCTGACCGCGGAGCAGGCGGCGCAGGCCCGCCTGGCGTACCAGCGGCTCGAGGCAGGGCTGCCAGCGGCGCGGCCCCCGAGAACGAGGGACTCAAGCCATGGATGACGCGATCCGGGCCGAGGGCCTGGTCAAGACGTTTGGGGCGACCCGGGCCCTGGATGGACTGGACCTGACGGTCCGGACCGGAGAGGTGCACGGGTTCCTTGGGCCGAACGGTGCCGGGAAGAGCACCACGTTGCGGATCCTGCTGGGACTGATGCGGGCCGAGGCCGGGCGCGCGACTGTCCTGGGCGCCGACTCCTGGCGAGACGCGACCGGGCTGCATCGCCGGCTCGCCTACGTCCCGGGCGACGTCACCCTGTGGCCCAACCTCTCCGGCGGAGAGGCGATCGACCTACTTGGCCGGCTGCGCGGCGGCCTCGACCGGCGCCGGCGCGCCGAGCTGCTGGAACGCTTCGACCTGGATCCGCGCAAGAAGGGCCGGGCCTACTCCAAGGGCAACCGACAGAAGGTCGCACTGGTCGCGGCGTTCGCCTCCGACGTCGAGCTGCTGCTGCTCGACGAGCCCACGAGCGGTCTCGACCCGCTGATGGAGGACCAGTTCCGCGACCTGGTGCGGGAGGAACAGCGCCACGACGGGCGGACCGTCCTGCTGTCCAGCCACATCCTCGCCGAGGTCGAGGCGCTGTGCGACCGGGTGACGATCATCCGCGATGGCCGGACGGTGGAGGCTGGAACCCTCGCCGAGCTGCGCCACCTCCAGCGGACCGCCGTCTCGGCCGAGCTCGCGCCGTCGGCCGATGTCCATGCCGTCGCGGCCGGTCTGAGCGCTCTCGCCGGAGTCCACGACCTGACGGCCCAGGAAGTCCGGATCAGCTTCGAGGTGGACGCCGAGGCGCTCGGCCCGGCCGTGGCGCGCCTTTCGGCCGCTGGCCTGCGCGGGCTGGTGAGCCAGCCCCCCACGCTGGAGGAGCTGTTCCTGCGCCACTATGACCACGCCGCGGCGAGCGGGCCGGACGTGGACCGGACGACGCAGGCGGCGCGGCGATGACCACGACGGACATCGCTCCCGCGCGGGAGCGGGAGCAGCCGCCCGGGCGCCGGCGCGGGGGCGGTCTCACGGGGACGGGCGCGCTGGTCCGGCTGGTCGCTCGGCGCGACCGGCTGTTGGCGCCGAGCTGGGTCTATGTGGTCGGGATCCTTCCGCTCAGCTTCGCGGTGACGTTCCATGACCTTTACCCGACGGCCGCCGACCGGGCTCGGTTCGCCGCGACCAGCGCCCGCAACGGCACCTTCACCGCCCTCTACGGCCGGCTCTCCGGCTCCAGCCTCGGTGAGCTGATCGTCTGGCGTGGTGGGTTTATCCCAGTCGTCACAGGTCTGATCAGTCTTCTCGTCGTCATCCGGCACACCAGGGCCGAGGAGGAGGCCGGCCGCCGCGAGCTGATCGGATCCACCGCTGTCGGCCGACAGGCGGGCTTGGCCGCGGCGCTGCTGGTCGCGTTCGCCGCCAACCTGGGGGTCGCGCTGATCACCGCGGTGGCGCTGAGCCTGCGGCAGCTGCCGGTGGCCGGGGCGATCGCGACCGGCCTGGAGTGGGCATCGGCCGGATGGATCTTCGCCGGAGTCGCGGCGGTCGTCGCGCAGCTGACCACCGGTGCCGGTGCTGCCCGGGGCATCGGAGGCGTGGTGCTCGGCGTCTCCTACGCGGCCCGGATCCTGGGCGACCGCGGCGGTTCGGCCACCCCCGGTGGCTCCGGCGGCGGCCTGGGATGGCTGTCGTGGATCTCGCCGATCGGCCTGGTCCAACGGGTGTATCCGTACGCCGGGACATCCGGTGCCCAGCGGTGGTGGGTGTTCGCGGTGGTCGGCGCCCTCGTGGCCGGGTTGGTCGGCGTGGCGTTCGTGCTCTGCGCGCGCCGCGACCTGGGCGCCGGGCTGCTGCCCGACCGGCTCGGCCCGGCGGTAGCCGGCCCCGCGTTGGGTTCGCCGGTCGCGCTGGCCTGGCGGCTGCACCGCGGCCTGCTCGCCGGCTGGCTGACCGGGTTCGGCCTGCTCGGCGTCGTGTTCGGCGGGGTCGCGAGCGGCGTGGCGGACCTCGTCGGCGACAACCCGAGCCTGCGCGACGTCCTCCAACGGATCGGCGGCCGGGCCGGTCTTGTGGACGCGTATCTTGCCACGATCATGTCGATCCTCGGCCTGATCGCCGCGGGCTACGCGATCCAGGCAGTACTGCGGCTCCGCGCCGAGGAGGCGGCCGGCCGGGCTGAACCGGTCCTCGCGACGGCCGTCGGCCGGCTGCGCTGGGCGGCCGGGCATCTGATCTTCGCGTGCCTGGGCCCGGCCGTCGCGATGCTGCTCGCGGGCGCTGTCACCGGGCTGGTCTACGGGGCTGGCGCCGGCGGCCTCGCCCGCGAGACGGGCCGGGGCGTCGTCGCGGCGGCGACACAGCTGCCTGCGGTCGCGGTGCTCGCGGCGGCCGCGCTGGCCGTGTTCGGCCTCTGGCCGCGACTGTGGCCGGCCAGCTGGGCCGCACTGATCGGCTGCCTCCTGATCAGTCTTGTCGGGTCCGGCCTCAACCTCGACCACTGGCTGCTGGACGTCTCGCCGTTCACCCACACCACTCGGGCCGCCGGCGGCGCCGTCTCCCCCCTGCCGCTGGTGGTGTTGTGTCTGTTGGCGCTCGGGTTCGGCGCGGCCGGACTACTGGGTCTGCGGCGCCGGGACGTCCCCTCGTTCTGACCGGCCCGGCCTACGCGACGGGATCCGGCGAGCCGGCGTGGGTCAGCGGTCGGCGACGGCCAGGTGGGCGTGCGCGATCGAGGCGCCGCGCGTGTTCGGCAGGGCGAGACGCTCGGAGATCGAGAGCAGGGACTCGTCGCGTGTCACGGCGAAGCCGTGTGTGGCGAGCAGGGCCGCGAGCTTCGGCGCGGTCCAGGCGGACCGGCGGGGCTCGTCGGCCCAGACGCTGCGCTGGCGGGCGAGCAGGCTCATCGCGCGGGCGACCAGTACGCCGGCGGATGCCCTGGCATTCGGGGCCAGGTAGAGCACGACCAGCCGGCTGCCGGGGGCGGAGAGCTCGCCTGCGGCGGCCGTCGTCGCGCTGACCTCGGCCGGGGTCAGGTAGGGGACGACGCCCTCCCAGACCCAGGTCGTCGGCTTCGAGGTCTGGAAACCGGCGGCGGCCAGCGCCTCGGCGAGCTTGTCCCTGGAGAAGTCCACCGGGACGAACGTCAGCGAGCGCGCGAGGGGTGGCCGGCCGGCGAGCCGGTCGCGCTTGTCCCGCTGGGACGCCGGATGATCGACCTCGAAGACGTCGGTGCCGGCGAGCTCGGGCATCCGCCAGGCTCGGGCATCCAGCCCGGCCCCCAGCAGGACCAGCTGCGGCGCCACGCCACCGGGCCGGTCCCTGATGGCGTCGTCGGCCGCGATCGTGCGCGGCACCATCACCGAGGCGCAGGCCTTCGCGGACTCGTAGGCCATCCGCGCCGCCGCGCCCTTGGGCGGTGTCCCGGCCCGTACCTGCTCGACGACGAGCCGCTCGTCGGGGCGCAGCAGGTCGAGCGCGACGGTGTCGGCGAACCGCCCGGCGGCGCCGCTCCCGTCGGCGACGGCCCGTCCCTGACAGGTCAGCACCGCCGTCCGGCTTCCGCCCTCGGCCTGCATCCGCGAACCCCTCTCACCGTGGCCGTCCTGCCCCGCGATTGCCGACGCCGGCCAGTTCGACCGGTCCAACGCCCACGGAGCCGCCGCTGCTCCGCGTCCGCGTCCGGCGGTCCCTAGCCGGCCAGGCGGCGGACGGCGACGCGGCGCATGGTCCAGGTGATGTGACCGTCGTGCTCCGGGCCGGCCGCGAGGGCCGCGAGGTCGGCGGCCAGCCGGTCGAGCTCGGGCTGGCGGTCGCGGTAGAGGGGGTCGACGCGCCAGACGGCCAGGTTGAGGCCGAACATCTCCGCCGCGGTCGGGACCGATGGGCGCACCGGCTCGGTGGCGTTGTACTCGACCTCGAACGACGACCCCGCGCTGTGCGCGGCGAGGTCGTGCAGCGCGGTGTTCACCAGCCGGCCGGCGTGCAGGGTCGTGCCACGGGCGGCCAGCAGCTGGCGGGCGTGGTCGAGGTAGGTCGCGAGTGCCGGCTGGTCGGTGTCGATCGACTCGACCTCGTCGAGCAGCAGCAGACCATGCGGGGCGACCTGGGTGATCCAGCCGCCGATCGCGTCCGTGACGTCGACGAGGTGGGGCAGCAGCAGCCGGGCGTAGACGACGTCGGCCTCGCGTGCCTGGGCCGGGAACGGCATCCGGCTGACGTCGTGACGCAGGAAGGCCAGCTCGGCGGCGCCATCGGCGCTCAACCCGCCGCCCTGGGCGGTCACCGGCTCGGTGCCGACGGCGGTGGCGACGAAGGCCGTCGACGCGTCCAGCCCGACGGTGCGGGCCGCGCCGGTCGCGGCGGCCAGCAGCCGGGTGGTGTGGCCCGGACCGCAGCCGAGATCGACGGCGAGGCGGACGCCGGACGGGCCGTGGGCGCTGTCCCGGTTGTGGACGGAGGCGGCGCTGTCCCGGTCGTGGACGGAGGCGGCGCTGTCCCGGTCGTGGACGGAGGCGGCGCTGTCCCGGTCGTGGACGAAGGCGGCGCTGACCCGGTCGTGGACGAAGGCGCGGGATCCGGGATCGAAGACGTCGGAGACCAGCGCCAGCCGGCGGGCCGCTGTCTCGGTGTCCCGGAACGCGTACGGGGTGAGGATCTCGAACGTTGGGAAGACGGTGACCGGGCAGTTCAGCGACGCGGCGATGAAGCACTGCTCATGGGCGAGCTGGGCGAGCCTGCGCAGCCGCTCCTCGGTGGCGTCGGTGACGACGGTGATCCGGGGCCGCAGGGTGATCTCGGTGATGGCGCCGCCGCCCCGGCCGTCCTCGGTCATCACGGCGGCGCCGGTGTCCTGGTAGTCCCGCACGTCGACCCGGGCCCGTGCGGCGATCGCCAGGAAGGCCAGCAGCTGGCACGAAGACGCCGCGAGGACGACCAGCTGCTCGGGGTTGAGCAGCGAGGGATCGCCCCGGAACGCGGTGTCGGAGGACAGCCGGACCGCCGTGGCCGCCGGGGGTGCGTGCCCGACGTGCGCCCGGGAGTACCGGTCGTACCCGACCCCGGTCGAGCCCGACCACTCGCAGGTGACGGAGTAGCTGTGCGTCGGCGGCGTGGGACGGACGGTTGCGGTCTCGGCTGGAGCGGCCATGCCCGCCATCCTGTCCCAACGCTCGCGCGTTATTCAGCCGAATTTTCCCGGGTCGGGGCAACCCGGTGCTTCGCCCCGGTTCGGACCGCTCCGGACCGGGCCAACCGTCCTGACCCTGAGATGCCAGGCGTCCGGTCCAGGCTGGGTGGGCACGCTTGGTAGCGACCGAGCAACAACCTGGAGGTGATGGGACATGCTCAGGTCGGAATCCACTTCCTTCCTGCTGCGCGGCGCTATTGCCGTGGCGCTGGGAATTGTCGCCATCGCCTGGCCTGGGGTCACCGTGAGCGCGCTGATCGTGCTTTTTGCGATCTACGTGTTCTGCGACGCGATCGGCCATTTCCACCGTGCGTCCTCGATTGACCGGTCCGGCTCTGCCGCGGGCAGCATCGCCCTCGGGGTGCTGGACATCGCGGCCGGTGTGGTGGCGCTCGTCTGGCCCGCGATGACGGTGTTCGTGCTGACCATCTGGCTGGGGATCTGGGCGGTGGTCACCGGCGTGGTCGAGGTCGGTGCCGCGTTCACGATGCCCGCCCGGCGCGGCGTCCGTACCGGCATGGTGCTCGTCGGCCTGGCCAGCATCGTGTTCGGGATCGTCGTGTTCACCCACCCGAGCATCGGCGTGCTCAGCGTGACCCTGCTGTTCGGGCTGTTCCTGCTGGTCTACGGCGTCGACCTCGTGACGACGGGTGTGCGGATGCGCCGCCGCCGTGCGACGGGTGGCGACGCCCTCGGCGGTGGCTGGACGGACAGCACTCCGTACCCCGGGTCCGCTCGGCGAGCCGACCAGGCATCCCCGCGCTATCGCTGACCACGTTCGCCCGAGACTGAGACCGCCGGCAGGTCGCCGGCGGTCTCAGTGCTGTCCGCGGCCCGCCCGGCGGTAGCCCGCGCGTGAGGCAGGCCGACCTCGGCGGCCAGCGGGCTGGGCGCCTGGCATCCGGTGAGTGAAAGGCTGCTGCCCAGCGCGGAGCCCGGCAGTTCGAGCGCGTCCTCCCGCAGCATGACCCGCAGCAGCGTCCGCGCGGGCAGCCGGAGACCGGCCCTTCCCAACGCGAGCGCGGGATAGCGCGTGAACGCGCCGTGCCTGTGGTCGTCGACCCGGCCGCCGAAGGCGCCGCGCAGCGCGCCGAGCCGGGCGGCGTCGATCGGCTGGCAATCGACGGGCTCAGGCTTCCCCAACAGCCTGGTGCCGGCGGCGTGCAGGAGTGGCACCTTCCACGGCTCGGCCGCGGCGAAGCGGCCCCCGGCGGTGAGCACCCGAGCGAACTGCCGCCCCGCGCGCGCGGTGTCCAGGTGGTGCAGCGTCCCGCCGCAGTAAAGGACGTCCACACTGCCGGCAGCCAACGGGAGATGCTCGCCGGTTCCGGCGACGGGGAGCAGCCGGTCGGCCAGGCCCAGTGCTCGCGCGAAGGCGTCGGCGAGCAGCAGTTCGCCGACGACGGGCGACACGATGACCGCGCGCGCGGCGCCGGCGAGCAGGAACTTCAGCGCGTGGGTGCCGCTGCCGCCGATCTGGACCGCGGTCCCACCGCGCACCATCGGCCGGAGGAACTCGTAGCACCGCAGCTGGGCCGGTCCGTCGTAGGGCGCGTCCACCCAGGTCTCGTCCAGCAGGGTGCCGGACCGTTCGGCCACGGTGGCCAGCGCGCGTAGCCCGGCGAGGGTCTGGTCGTCCGCGACATCGGCGGCCAGGCGCAGGCTCACCGCCGAGTAATGGTCGAGCTCGCGGCGCGAGCTGCCGGCCGTCACGCCGAGCGGGCCGGCCGCGTCGTGCGCGTAGCCGGAAAGCAGCAGCGGGATTCCGGCGAGGACCGGATAGCGGATGCCGGCCGCCGTGCCGAGCCAGTGCTGGGCCGGGTCAGGACGGGCTGCCCGCGCCGGGCCCGCGGTGACTCCCGCGGCGACGGATTCCGGGGCTCGCCGTGGGAGCGGCGCGAGCGCCGGCGCGACGTGCGCGGCGAGCGTCCACAGTTCCGGGCTGGGCGCCATCGGTGCCGGCACCACGGTCAGGGCGCTGGTGCCGTCTGGAGCGCACAGCAGGTCGAGGTCTGATTTGAGCAATGGGTGATCGCTTCCTGTCTCCCAGCGTGTCTTCGGCCACACGCCGTGAGCTTAGGTCGCTTCAATAGATGCTCAAAGCATCAACGTGACTACTTTCAGTCGCCGGATGGCTCAGGTGGCGACGCTCGCCCGGATCTCGTGGCGGCGGATGCCTCGATGGCTGGCCAGTGTCGGCGCGCCTCCGCCGTGCGGCCCATCCCGGCCCTACTGTCACTCAACATAGTTGGCCAGACACTCTAAGTGATCGACGTTGGTGGTTCGCCCGGCGCTGCCCGGCGGCCACCCCAGCGGGGAAGGAAACGAGCCTGTGGAGACGGACAGCGCTGTCGGCGGTGGCCGGAACCTTGCCGGAGTCCTCGCACGCCGATGGCACCTGCTGCTTGCCGTGACTGTCGCATTCGGCGCGGCGGGTGTCCTGCTCTCGTCGCTCCAGTCGACGCTCTACACGAGCACGGCCACGATGCTGCTCAACGACCCGGGAAGCACGAGCGTCTTCAGCCAGAACAACCGGGTGATCGTCGACCCGTCGCGGTACGTGCGCGGCCAGGCCAGCTACCTCACGTCCACCGAGGTACTGACCGCGGCCACCAAGATCCTGCACAACCGGCTCAGCGTCGACGAGCTGCGTACCCGGGTCAGCGCGACCTCGTCGGACCAGCTCGAGCAGGTCATGGTGACCGCGACCGAGCCGACGGCCGCCGGCGCGGCCGAAGTGGCGAACGCCGTCTGCCAGGCCTACCGCGAGACCGTGCGCTCATCGGCCGCCCAGAACGCCAAGTCGACGACCGACGAGCTGGACCAGACCATCTCGCGGCTGCGCGACAGCATCAGCGAGCTCGACGGCCAACTCGCGTCGACCAAGGACGGCAGCGCCGACCCGGCCCTGTCCGCCGCCCGCCAGGCCGCGGCTACCCAGCTGCTGACCGTGCAGAGCCGGGCCGACGAGATCGCCGTCGACACCGCCACCTACGGCGACGGTGTCCAGATGTTCGAGGAGGCCAAGCAGCCGTCCTCGCCGACGCAGCCGAGGCCGTCGGTGGGGGGCGTCGTCGGAGCGTTTGTCGGGCTGCTGCTCGCGGCCACCGTCGTCTGGTGGCGCGCGGAGTACCGCCGCAAGGCCGACGAGAAGCAGGACCCCGCCACCGTGCTGGGCGTCCCGCTCCTCGGCGACGTCCCCGAGTTCGTCCCCTCTGCCGGCGGCCGAGCGCTGCCTGCGGCGTACGAGCCATCGTCACCGGCGGGGGAGGCCTACAACTTCCTGGTCGAGTCGATCGGCTTCGCGATGGCGGCCACGGCCCGCGCCTGGCCCGAGGGTGGTGCCGGTGGACGGGTCATCGCCGTCACCAGCCCCCGTCAGGGCGACGGCAAGACGGTCACCACGCTGAACCTGGCGATCGCGATGGCCCGAGACGACCGGCGGGTCGCCGTCGTCGACGGCGACGAGCGGATGCGTGGACTGACCCGGCTGGCCGAGGTGCCCGACGAGCCCGGCCTGTCCGACCTGGGCGCCGACGTGCCGGTCGACCAGGTGCTGCGTTCCCTCGACCTGGACAGCACGGAGGGGCTGGACGTGATCGCCTCCGGCGCCCGCCTGGAGGACCCGGCCAGCTTCTTCAGGACCGGCCGGTTCCGCGGCGCCGTGGGCCGGCTGCGCGGCCACGCCGACATCATCATCGTCGACTCGCCGCCACTGCTCGCCGTCAGCGACGCCGCCGCGATCGCGGCGCAGGCCGACGCGGTGGTGCTGATCGTCGGGCGCGGCACGCCGCTGCGGGTGCTGGCCGAGGTCCGCCACCGGCTCGAGTTCGTCGGGACGCCGCTGCTCGGCTACGTCTTCAACAAGTCCACCGGCTCCAGGCGCAGGTACGGGCACTACGGCTATGGCTACGGCTATGGCCAGCAGCAGGCCCGGACGGGCGCCCTGCCGGCCGGAACCGCCGGCCGGGTGCCCGACCAGCGGCTCGGCAGCGGTGGCCGCCACGCGGAGGCCAACCGTTGACGGCCGTCCCGGTGGCGTCGACGGCCGGTCCGGCCGGAAAGAGGCCAAGCCGGTTGGGCCCGAGCTGCCCGCCGCCGACCTGACGGAGACGACCTGATGAGAGTGCTCGTGCTCGGTGGTGCGGGGATGCTCGGACACGAGCTGGCCAGCGCGCTCGCAGGCAGCCACGACGTCGGCGTGACCGTCCACGGGCCCAGGCCACCGCGCCGAAAGGACCGGTCCGACCCCTGGGCCGGCGCGCTGCCGGCCAACCGGATCTTCGCCGGCCTGGACGTCCGCTGCCAGGACGACCTCGCCGCGCTGCTCGCCGACTTCCGCCCCGAAGCGGTGGTCAATGCGGTCGGTCTGGTCAAGCAGCGGCCCGAGGGCAGGACGGCGCTGCCCGCCGTCGAGATCAACACCGTGTTCCCGCACCGGCTGGCCCGGCTGTGCCGGATCGCGGGAGTCCGGATGGTGCACGTCAGCTCCGACTGCGTGTTCTCCGGCCGGCGCGGGCGGTACACCGAGGACGACCAGCCCGACCCGGTCGACGTGTACGGCATGTCCAAGCTGCTCGGGGAAATCCGCGAGGCGCCGGTGGTGACCCTGCGGACGTCGATCATCGGCCTTGAGCCGGCCGGCCGCGGGTCGGGCCTGGTGGAGTGGTTCCTCGCCCAGAGCGGCCAGGTCTCCGGCTACCGGCGGGCCATCTACACCGGGCTCACCACGATGGAGTTCGCCCGCGTCGTCGACCGGCTGCTGACCAAGCACGAGGACCTCACCGGGCTGTGGCACGTCGCGACGGCCGAGGCGATCACGAAGCACGAGCTGCTGACCCGGCTCGCCGACCGGCTGCGCCGCGCCGGCGGTTCCCGCGCGGTGGCCGAGGTCGTAGCCGCGGAGGGGCCGGCCTGCGACCGGAGCCTGCTGGCCGACCGGTTCGCCGAGGCGACCGGATACACCGCGCCCGGTTGGGACGCGATGCTCGACGAGCTCGTCGAGCGGATCACGCTGCGAGACGACGGAGGTCGCCGTGATGGCTGACAACGCCAAGCAGCACGCGATGCGGCTGGCCTACCAGGGGCCGGCGCGAGTAGCGCCCACCCGGGTCAAGGTGATGGTCATCGTCGGGACCAGACCGGAGGTCATCAAGCTCAGCCGGGTGATCGCCGCGCTGGAGCGGCACGTCGACGTCCGGCTGGTGCACTCCGGGCAGAACCACGCCTACGAGCTGGGCCAGATCTTCTTCGACGAGCTGGGCATCCGTCCGCCTGACCACCACCTGGACGCGGTGCTGCCCGGCGCGACGGCGGCGGACACGATCGGCCAGGTGATCGCCAGGGTGGACCGGGTGCTCGCGGCCGAACGCCCCGACGCCGTGCTGCTCTACGGCGACACCAACACCTGCCTGGCGGTGATCCCGGCCAAGCGGCGGCACATCCCGGTGTTCCACATGGAGGCCGGAAACCGCTGCTTCGACGACCGGGTCCCGGAGGAGATCAACCGCAGGCTCGTCGACCACCTCAGTGACGTGAACCTGCCGCTCACGGAGCACGCGCGCCGTCATCTGCTGGCCGAGGGCCTGCCCGCGAACCGGGTGTTCGTGACCGGGTCGCCGATGAAAGAGGTCCTCACCCAGCACTGGGCCCAGATCGAGGGCTCCACGGTCCTCGCCGACCTGGGGCTGACGGCGGGGCGTTTCCTGGTGGTCAGCGCGCATCGCGAGGAGAACGTCGACCATCCCGACCTGCTGCGCGCGCTGCTGGCCACCCTGACGCTGCTGGCCGACCGGTTCGACATGCCGGTCGTCGTCTCGACGCACCCGCGGACCCGGGCCCGGCTCGACGAGTTGGGCGCCGACGCGTTCGCGGCCCCCGGCGGCCCCTCGTCGGTCGCCGACCTTGACCCGCGGGTGCGCTTCCTACGGCCGTTCGGGCTGGCGGACTACGTCGCGCTGCAGCGGGGGGCGCACTGCGTGATCTCCGACAGCGGCACGCTCACCGAGGAAGCCGCCCTGCTCGGCTTCCCGGCCGTCATGATCCGAGAGTCGCACGAGCGGCCGGAGGGCTTCGACCACGGTGTGCTGGTGTCCAGCGTGCTGCGGCCGGACCGGGTCCTCGCCGCCGTCGCCGCGGTGACCGACCAGCCGACCGGACCGAGCGGCGCCGCGTGGGCCCAACCGGGTGCGTCCGGGCTCACGGCCGGTGGCGCGGGCCGCCGGCTGCCTCCCGACTACGACGTCGACGACGTCTCCACGCGGGTCCTGCGGATCATCCTGAGCTACATCGACCAGGTGAACCGGACCGTCTGGCATCGCTCGCCGGCCCCGGTGGCCGTGCCGGCACCGCGCGCCGCGCTGGAGCCCGGCGCGGCCCTCACCTCCGGGTGACCGCCGCCGGGGTGTCATGACGGCGCGATCTCCCGCCCGACGGCGTGCTGACCCGACCGGGCCGGCCCCGCGGGTGGCCACTGGCCGCGCGGCTGGCGATGCGGTCCGGACCGTGCTGCTGCTCGGTCCGGACCATCCGGCTCTGGGTGAGGTCGCCCTCGGCGGGCTGTCCGTCGAGGGCGACGGCGGTCCGGCGATGCTCGGTGCCGCGCTGTCGGCCGGCTGGCGGCCGAAGGCGGTGCCCGCGGTCGAGCCGAACGAGGACGGGGCGCTGCTTGCCGTCGGGCCGGCCGGCGCGCTGCTGGCCGTGGCTGATGGCCACAACGGCTCGGCCGCCTCGACCGCCGCGCTGCGGGCCCTCGCGGCGCGGGCCCCGGCGCTGCTCGCGCATCGGGCCGGCGACGAGGCCGAGCTCGCGGCCGCCTTCGCCGCGGCGGCGCATGGCGCCGTCGCCCGCCCACCGGCCCCGGGCGGCGCCGTGCCAGCCGCCGCCATGGCCCCTGGCGGTGAGCCGCGGCCGGCGCGGACAGCGCTGAGCCTGGTCGTCGTGACCGCGGCGGCCTTCGCCGCGGTCGGCTACGGCGACACGACGGCGGCCGTCGTCCGGCGCGGCCGGCTGCACCTGCTGGACGAGCCGAGCGAGTTTCTCGGGCCCACCTCTCCGGCGGATCCATTCGCGGGTCACCCGGTGACCCGCCGTCGCCGCGGGCCCGGCGACCTGCTCGTCGTCGTCTCCGACGGCGTTCCCGACTACCTGGGCCGCGCCTTCGGCGCCGCCATCGAGGCGGCCTCGCGGGCCGGCGCCGACGGCGGCCAACCGGACGCCGCCAGGGCCACCGCTCGATCGCTCATCGCCAGGGCCGGCGCCGCCGGAGCCGGCGACAACCTCACCGCCGCCGTGCTGCTCGCGGCGCGGCCGCGCCGCACCTTCGGCTGGTTCTGATGAGCCGGTCGTCGTTCTAGCGGCGAGTGGGCACACTAAGCGACACTTCAATAGCGGTGTGTCGCGCTTTCCGGTTCGATGGCGGGTGGATACGGTCTTCTGCGTCATCGTGGCCTTGCGTTGCGTCGCATAAGCGGCGTGAGGCCAGCCGCTCGCCAGTCCAAGGAGCCCAAGATGCGGACGGATCGGGTCTGGGCCCCGCCAGCGCACTGGAGGTCGTGCACCGCAGTGGCGCTCGCCGCGTTCGGCCTGGTCGCGTGCGCCGGGTGTGGGTCGCCGGCGACCGAAGCCGGAACAGCCACCGTCACGGCGAGCCGGTCCGACTACCGGCCCGTGGCCGCAGTGCCCGCCCGCGTCGTCCCGGCGACCCTTTCGACCGACGCTGTCCCTTCCGACGCCGTCGCCACCGAGGGCGCCATTCCCGTAACCGCCATTCCCGTAACCGCCTCAGACGAGGCCGCCGCCGGGGTCCCCAGCGATACGGCCACCGCAGCGGCGGCCGTATCACCGTCCGCGGCTCAGACGACCGATCTGGAGCCCCCGGCGGCCGTCGTCGCCGCGGCGCCGGTCTGTCCGCCACGCGGTCTCACCGGCGCGCTGCGGCACACGGAGGGAACCGCCGGCCACGTCTACAACGACCTGGTCCTGCGCAACAAGGGCACGGTCGCCTGCCGCCTGACCGGCTACCCCGACGTCCGGTTCGTCGACGCGGATGGCGCGGCCTTCGGCGCTCCGGCGGACGACACGGACGACGGTCCGGCAACGGCGGTTCTGCTCCCGGCCGGGGGCACGGCGACCGCCATGCTGCGGATCACCCAGGCAGGCATCCAGCGCGGCTGTACCGCCGCGAGCCAGACGAGGCTCGCCGCGGCGCTGCGCGTCACGCCGCCGGATGGCGGAACCGTGACGCTGTCGGTGCCCCTGTCCGGCGGGATCACGGCCTGCGTGTCGTCCAGCGTCCGCCAACTGCTCATCGGGCCGCTGACCTCGACCTGACCGTCCTCGCGGCTGGGTTCCTCGGCCGGGTACTTCGGCTAGGTACTTCGGCTGGGTTCCTTGGCCGGGACATCGGTCGGCCTATCGAGCCGCGACACGGCCGTGACCTGAGCCAACAGTCGCCCCGATCCGCACTGTGGCGAGACCGGAGGCCCGGTCGTCAGCGACCATGGTGGATGTGGGGCCGCCCAGTCGCGAAGAGCCGGACCCGACCGGATCCGAGCCGGCCGGGCCTGGCATCCAGTCCGCCATGGTGGCGCTCATCCAGGACACCCGTGGAGACGGGGCGACCGCGGTCCGTTACATCCAGTGCGACAGCTGCGCGGGGCCGACTCCCCATCACGCCGAGGTACAGATCTTTTCAGCCACCTCGCGGAACCCGACCTTCGTCGCGTCCCCGCCCGAGGTCGTCTGTGGCGTCTGCGGCTCGGTCCATCCTCGGGTGGTGGGCGACGAGCCGCCCTGCGACACCAGGCTCACCTGCGTCGCCCGCCGCCTGCCCCGCCTCCCGCTGGACCGCCTCGGGCTGGAGCGCCTTCGGCTGGACCGGTTGCCACTGGGCCGGCTACGCGACCGCGCGGGCCTGGACCGGCTGCCATTCGGCCGCGTCCTGCCCGACGCCGTCCGCCAGCTCCGTTGGCCCGGCGCCTGCACCCACCGCTTCCTGGTACCGGCCGCGGCGCCCACGGTCATCTGCCCCCGCTGTTCGAGCACCCAGGCCGGCCCCCCGTACCGCCTCCGCGCCCCCTACCCCGACCAGGAACCAGACCCCCGGAACGCCTGAACGCGGGCCAGCTCGCCGGGCATGCAACCATAGGTGCGGAGGCGTTGATCACGATCAACGTGCGTTGAGCTGGCGGCGGCCCTGGCGCCTATGGCTGGCCCTCGACCTGCTTGGTAGCGGCGGCGGCGAGGTGGGTGGCCGCGTTGATGAGCCAGCGTTCGGGTTCGGCTACCGCCGCGGCGACGCCACCCGCGAGGTTGGCCAAAGCCAGTGCGGTGCGGACCTCGGTGGGGGCGGGTGCGCCCAGCTGGCCGGCGACCAGGAGGACAGGCACGGGGCCGGCCGCGCCGGGCCGGGCGGCAGCCAGGCTCAGGACACCGCCGACCACCTTCCCGGTCAGGGAGGTGGCGTCGAAGCGGCCCTCGCCGGTGATGACGAGGTCTGCCTCGGCCAGGGCGTCCGGCAGGCCGGCGTGCTCGGCGACCGTCGCCGCGCCCGGAACCAGCCGAGCGCCCCAGGCGGCGGCCAGTCCGTAGCCGGTGCCGCCCGCCGCTCCCGCTCCCGGCACGTCTGGGTCGCCGCCGAGCAGGCTGGCCAGCCGCCGCAGGCCCTCGTCGAGCACCGGGACGTCGGCCTTGTCGGCGCCCTTCTGCGGACCGAAGACGGCGGCGGCGCCGCGCGGGCCGCACAGCGGCGCGTCGACGTCGGTCAGGCAGAGCACTCCGCCGGGCGGCGGCGTGCGCAGGCCAGCCAGGTCGACGCCCGCCAATCGGACGAGCGAGCCTCCGCCGGGCGGCAGCATGGCGCCGGTGGCGTCGAGGAACCGGGCGCCCAGCGCCGCGAGCGCGCCGGTGCCGCCGTCGGTCGAGGCGGAGCCGCCGAGGGTGACGATGATCCGGCGGATCCCGGGGTCGTCGAGGGCCGCTGCGAGGAGCTGGCCGAGGCCGAGGGTGTGCGCGGCGCGCGCGTTCCGCCGGTCGCCCATCAGCGGCAGCCCGCTGCCCCGGGCCAGCTCGACCACGGCGGTCCCGTCGGGCAGGGCCAGCCATTCGGCGTCGACCAGCTGGCCGCGCGGGCCCGTCACCGTGGCCGGCCGCCGGCGCGCTCCTGGTACGGCGGCGGCGAAGACGTCGAGCGTGCCCTCGCCGCCGTCCGCGATCGGCAGCCGGACAACCTCGTCCGTCGGCCGGACCGAGAGCCAGCCCTCGGCCAGAGCCGCCGCGACCCGATCGGCCGCCAGCGTTCCCTTGAACGAGTCCGGCGCGATGACGACCTTCAGCCTGTCCGCCACCCCGCCATCATGGCGTGGCCCGGTCGGCCAGGGTTGATCGGCGTCAGGGCTGATCGGCGGCGCCGGCGGTCAGCCGGCCGGAGCCGCGAGCCAGGCGTCGATGCCGGCCAGGGCGGCCGCCTGGACCTCGGCCGGGGCGGCTCCGCCGGTGACGGAGCTGCGAGCGCACGTGGCGAGCAGGTCGTCGCCGAGGCCGAAGGTGTCTCGGCACAGCTCGTACTCCCGCAGGATGCTCGGCCCGAACAGCAGCGGGTCGTCCGCGTTGATCGAGCAGCGCACGCCGGCGGCCAGCAGCTCCGGCAACGGATGCTCGGCCAGCGACGGGACCACGGAGAGCTGCAGGTTCGAGGTCGGGCAGACGTCCAGCACCGTGCCGCGCGCGGCGAGCACCTCGACCAGCGCCGGGTCCTCGACGGCGCGGATGCCGTGCTGCAGCCGGTCGGCGAACAGCACGTCGATCGCGCCGCGGACCGAGGCCGGGCCGTCGAGCTCGCCGGCGTGCGGGGTGGAGAGCAGGCCGGCGTCCTTGGCGTAACGGAACGCGTCGGCGAAGGGCTCCGGCGGGTAGCCGTTCTCGTCGTTGTGCAGGCCGAGCGCGACGACACCCGCGTCCCGGTTGCGGACGGCGAGCTTCGCGACCTCCACGGCCTGTTCCGGCGTGTCGAAGACCCGGTCGACGGCGGCCATCCAGCGGACGGTGACGCCGTGGCGCTCGCCGGCCAGCGCGGAGCGGGCCAGCACGGCTTCCCAGGCGGCCTCGGCGGTACCGAAGACATCCAGGTACGGGTACGGGTAGAAGCTCGGCTCCAGGTAGACGACGCCCTCCTGCGCGGCGTCCTCGACGACCTCGTCGACCAGTCGCTCGAAGTCGGCGACCTCGCGGAACATCGGCAGGATTCCGCCGATCACGACGCCGAAGCCGCCGAACTCGGTGAACCCGGTCGTGGGCGGCGTCGGTACGCCGTTGCGCGCGGCGAGGTCCGCCAGCGTCGACGGCCGCATCCCGAGCTCGAAGTGCAGGTGCAGGTGCCCCTTGGGCAGCGCACGCAGGTCACGCATCGCAGTTCACTCCTCACTGGGCCCGCCGCGCCGGCCGGGACGCCGCTCCGGGGGTCGGCAGTTCGGGCGGCGCCGGCTCGGCGCCGCCGCGCGGCGGCCTGCCTGCGACGACGGTACGGACGAACCCGACGTCCAGGAAGATCGTCCGCTGGGATTTACCGCCGTGACACACGACCGGCCAGACCGGCGGTTGGCTCGGGCCCGAAAAAGTGATATCACTTTGATAGTGGCGCGGCCGGGCTTGCCGGCGGGGCGGTCCCCGCGCCATCGAGATCGAAGGAGATGGCCGCTATGAGCAGCGGTGACGCGCCGCGGGGGCCTGAGGGCCCGGCCGGCGCGCAGGTCCGTCCCGAGCTGGATCCCCGAGAGACGATCGACATGCCGGCCCCGCGGGTGGGTGAGCGGGTGATCACCGGGATCTCCGGCGCCGTGGGGTTCTTCGGCACCCTCGGCGCACTGCTGGTGGCCGCCGGGCTGATCGTGCTGGCCGGCGTGCTGTTCGCGAACGGCGTGGCCGTCGGCGGCACCGCGGCGCTCGTGGTCGGGATCCTGCTCTTCCTCGCGAGCCTGATCTGTTTCGGCGGGCTGACGGCCGTCGCCCCGGGCCAGGCGCGGGTCGTGACCTTCTACGGCCGCTACGTGGGGACGATCCGCCACACCGGCCTGCGCTGGGTGAACCCGCTGACGAGCCGGCGACGGGTCTCGACCCGGATCCGGAACCACGAGACCGGCGTCGCCAAGGTCAACGACGCCGACGGCAACCCGATCGAGATCTCCGCGGTGGTGGTCTGGCAGGTCGCGGACACCGCGCAGGCCGTCTTCGAGGTGGACGACTTCATCGAGTTCGTCGCGATCCAGACCGAGACCGCCGTGCGGCACGTCGCGACGCGCTACCCGTACGACGCGCACGAGACGGGGCAGATGTCGCTGCGCGAGAACGCCGACGAGATCACGGCCATGCTCTCGGTGGAGATCGCCGCACGGGTCGCCTCGGCCGGGGTCCACGTCATCGAGTCGAGGATCACCCGGCTGGCGTATGCGCCGGAGATCGCCCAGGCGATGCTGCGCCGCCAGCAGGCGAACGCGGTCGTCGCGGCCCGGGCCCGGATCGTCGAGGGCGCCGTCGGCATGGTGGAGGCGGCCCTGGCCCGGCTGGAAAGCCGGGACGTAGTCGAGCTGGACGAGGAGCGAAAGGCGACGATGGTCAGCAACCTGCTGGTGGTCCTGTGCAGCGAGCAGTCGACCCAGCCGGTGGTGAACGCCGGGTCGCTCTACCACTAGTCCCGGCCCATGACGGAACGTAAGAAGATCCTGCTGCGGCTTGATCCGGCGGTGCACGACGCACTGGCCCGGTGGGCCGGCGACGAGCTGCGCAGCACGAACGCCCAGATCGAGTTCGTGCTGCGCGGCGCGCTGGCCTCCGCCGGCCGGCTCCCGTCCGCCGTCGGACGGATGCCGCGGCGCGGCCGCCCGCCCGCCGCCGAGGCCAACGGCGCACGGGAACCCGACCCAGCCCTCCCACCCGACCCAGCCCTCGGAGCTGACGACACCGAGGCGCCGGACGACATCACGGACGAGGCGCCCGACGACGGCGCCGGCGAGACCCCGCTCGGCCGCGAGCCCGCACCGGATGCCTGACGGCCTGATGGTGGCGCGTCGCGTCCGTGGCGCACATCCGAACCCGAACCCCCGAACGCCGGACCATCCCGTGGCCCGGACCTCGTGTCCGAGAGGAGCAGGCCGTGGATCTGCCCGACTCGCTGCCGGCCCAGCTGTACCTGCTGACCTACAACCCCGAGAGCGAACGGATGGCCGGCCGGCACAGGTCCGGCTACCTGGGCCCCGGCCTGCGCGCGGCCGCCGTGCTGGAGCTGGAGCGGCGCGGGCGGGTCGCCGTGGCCGACGGAAAGGTCGTGCCAGTCGACCCTGAGCGGCGCGCGGCGGTGGCAGCCGGGCCCGGCCTGGCCGTGCTTCCAGACGATCCGATCCTGACGCGGGTGCTCGACCAGATCGAGGGCTCAGGGCGCCGTCGGTCCCTGCGGCACTGGATCGCCAAGGACAACCGGGTCACGACCCGGTGCGCCCGCGACTATCTGGAGGCGGGCCGCTGGCTACGCGTCGACCGCTACCGGGTGATCGGGCTGATCCCGCGCACGAGCGTGACCGTGCGCGACACCCGGCTGGCCCGGAAGCTGATCGGCGACGTGCGTCAGACGTTGGTAGGCGCGTCGCCGGCGGCCCGCGTCGCCGACCGCGACCGCCAGCTCGCCGCCCTCGGTCTGATCGCCGAGATGGGCGTCCTGTTCTCCAGGCGGGAGCGGCGCGCCCACCGGGACCGGGCGCGCGAGCTCGCGGCGGGCCTCGGGCCGGTCGGCGAGGCGCTGCGCAAGGTCGTCCGGGACCAGAAGGCCGACGCGGCCGCCACTGCCGGCGGCGGCTGAGCCGACCCGGAAGCGGTGGCGTCCGTCTGACGGGCCGAGGCGCGGGTCAGACGGACGGCACGGCCTCGCTGACAGGGGTCGTGGCGGGCGAGGCGTCGCCGCGGGCGGGGGCGTCGAGCCAGCGGGTTCGCATCACCGGGACCCCGGCCAGCAGGACGACGGCGAGCAGGGCGAAGGCCGCGGCGGGATGGTGCAGCAGGCCCTGGACCGCGAGGGACACCACGACGCCGCCGGCGTTACCGGCGAGCCAGACCAGGGCGGCGAGGGTCGCCACGTCGCCACCCTGGCGGTTCTCGGCGACCTCCAGCAGGATCGGCAGGTCGGCGAGCAGCAGCAACCCCATCAGGCAGACCGCGACCGCCGCTGTCGCCACGCCGGGAGCGACGGCCAGCACCGCGCAGCCAACCACCGTCACCCCTACCGACAGCCGGATCACCTCCGTCCGACGGCCGCGCCGGGCGGCCCAGGCCGGCAGCACCGCGGAGCCAGCCGTGCCGGCGGCCACCATCCCGAGCAGGAGCGCCCCGGCCACGCCGGTGGAGACTCCGGCCGGCTTGAGCAGGGCCTGCAGCCAGGTCGTCAGCGCGATGAACACGCCGAAGCCAAGGGTGACGATCGTGACCAGCCGGCGGACGACCTCGTCGGCCCACAGCCGCCGGACCGCGCCGCGCGCGGCCGCCCCGGCGGGGACGAGCTCGCCGCCCCGGGCACCGGCACCGGCACCGGCCAGGGCGGCGAACGGTCCCGGGCGGCGCAACGCCACCAGCACGGCCACCGTCGCGACCACGGTGAGCGCGGCCTGGACGGCGAGCAGCGTCGTCATCCGGCTGGCTCCGACCGCGGCACCGAGCACGAAGGCCGCGATCATGCCGACGAACAGGGAGGCCGAGCCGAGCGCGATCCCCGCGGCCCGGTGCCGGTGCGCGAGGTAGCCGCCGGCCAGCGCCGTGACCGCGTTCAGCACCAGCGGCTGGGCGACGGCGACCAGCAGCTGGCCGGCGATCGCGACGCCGAACCCGCCACCGGCCAGCCGGACGAGGCCGCCGGCCGCGGCGAGCACGGCGCCGACGGCCAGCCACGTCCGCATCGACCGGTCGAGCAGCCGGCCGGCCGGAATCCCGAGCACGACGTACAGCAGCGGGAAGACGTTCGCCAGCCAGCCGATCGCTCCCTCGGAGACGCCGTAGTGCTGGGCGGCGTCGGTGGTGATCGGCGCGAACGTCAGCCAGAGCAGCTGGGTGCAGGCGGCGATCGCCGCGTAGCTCGCCAGCGTTCCCCACCGGCTCGCCGCCCCGTCGCCACCCGTGGCCTGCTGGTTCGTCAACGCGCCTCCCGCACCGCTGTCGTCGCTGCCAGGATGGCTGGCCCGGTCGAAAGCGGTCAATCCGGCCTGATCGACGGCCGGATGGGCGGGGTGACAGGCTAGCTGGGTGCGTGTGGTGCTTGCCGAGGATCTGGCTCTGCTGCGGGATGGACTGATCAGGCTGCTGACGGCCTTCGACTTCGAGGTGGTCGAGTCCGTCGACAACGGGCCGGCGCTGCTGCGCGCGCTGGTGACCCACCGGCCGGACGTCGCCGTCGTGGACGTCCGGCTGCCGCCGACGTTCACCGACGAGGGCCTGCTCGCCGCGATCGAGGCCCGTGGCCAGATCCCGGGGCTGCCGGTGCTGGTCCTGTCCCAGGACGTTCAGCCGGTCTATGCCCGCGAGCTGCTCTCGAGCCCCGGCGGCGGGGTCGGTTACCTGCTCAAGGACCGGGTCGGCGATGTCAGCCAGTTCGTGGACTCGGTGCGCCGGGTCGCGGCCGGCGGATCCGCCATGGACCCGGAGGTCGTGGCCGAGCTGCTGACCAGGCGGTCCCGGGACCAGCCGCTGCAGGCGCTGACGGCCCGTGAGCGCGAGGTGCTCGGGCTGATGGCCGAGGGACGGTCGAACGCGGCCGTCGCCGGCCGGCTGTTCATCACCGAGAAGGCGGTCGGCAAGCACACGAACAACATCTTCGCGAAGCTGGGCCTGCCTCCTTCGGCGGACGACAACCGCAGGGTTCTCGCCGTCCTGGCCTACCTGAACTCCTAGGGCCTGAACTCCAAGGTCCTGGACTCCAAGGCCCGGTCAGGCGTAGGGACGCTCAGGCACCCTCCGCCAGGACCAGCAGCGAGAAGCCGCCGAGCACCCGGGCCGCCAGGTCGGGATTCAGCCGGTGGGCGACCTGACGCGGCACCCGGGCGACCCGGCGCCGGCCGGAGACGGCGAGTTCGACCCCACCGCGGGTGTAGGCCTCGTCGATCACCCGGTAGCCGGCGTCCGCCAGCGTGACGAGCGCGGTCGCGCGGCTGAAGTAGTGCAGGTGGCCGACGCCGCGGCGCGCGCCCAGCAGCGGCTTCGCCCGCAGCACCGTCTGCACCGACATGTCCAGCGGTATGTGGAAGACGAAGGCACCCGCGCGGTCGCGGAAGGTTCGCAGGAATCCGAGATAGTCCTCGACGTGCTCAAAGACGTCGACCATCATCAGCAGGTCGAAATGCTCGTCCGACGCACGTGCGTCGCCAGCGACGAGCTCGACACCATCGCCGGCGTCCTCACTGAGTCCGAGCGGCGCCGCCGCGATGTCGAAACCGACCATCCGGGGTGTTCCAGGAAGATGGTGCGACAACTCGCGCAGCACCCTTCCGGTGCCGCAGCCGACATCGCAGACGGAGTTTGGGTGCAGGTTGTTCCGCTCCAGTATCCGGGCAATCTGGAGTGCTTTCCAGGCGCCGTCGTCGTCGTGCCAGCCCGGGTTCAGGCCCAGATATTCCCCCGATGTGTAGAGCTCCGTCGTACCAGTCACGTGATGCTCCATCCACGATCGGGGCCGGTCACGGCCCGACGGTGAGATCGGGGAGTCGGCCGCTCGCCGGTGCTTGCCCCACCGGCGTCGGCCCAGAATTTAGTGCTACTTCTGCCCGCTGTCACCGACCGTGGCCCGAGGTCGCCATGGTTGTGCAGACCAATGCCGCGAGCCGGCCCGGGCAGAACGAGCCGCGCGCCCCTCTGGCAAATGGAAAATGAACTCGGGTGAGGACTTACCGGTGGAAACAAGAAAGGCGGACAATCCGATTGGTGACCCATGGCCGACCCGCCGGGAAATCAACGTCACCGGTGCCCGGGGAACGGCGTTCAAAATGCTGACCTGTGATCACGTCGAGCGCGGCCTGACCGGGTATCGGTCAGAAGGACTCGAATTCACCGGCCGTCGTGTCCGAACGCCCGCCCCTGGACTGTCGGGCGGCCCTTCGAGCTGCCGGGTCTGGGCCCGCCCCTGACCGGCCCGGCCCTGACCTGGAGGCTGAGCCTGCTGGCTCGGTTCCTCGTTCCTCGCCGGCGGCCTGATCGCGGTCTGCCGTGCCGCCGCGGCGCGCCGGGCGCACGGCAGCCCACCGAGTAGCGCCGCGGCCGGTTCGGCGTCGGAGGTGCCGTGTGCCCGCCAGGCGTCGACGCCTCAGACCCAGCGGTTCATGCCGGTGAGGATGTAGCCGATCTTCAGCCAGGTCTGCCGGCCGACGACGCCGTCGACCCCGATCGGTCCGTAGTACGGCGAGTTCAGCCGTTGCAGCGAACCGACCCGGGCGATGGTCGCCGGGCCGAAGCTGCCGTCCGGGACGAGCCGGTTCGGGTCGCCGGTCGGTGCCTCGTGGCCGAAGATGATGTTCAGCGCGTTCTGCAGGGTGACGACGGCCGAGCCCTTGCTGCCACTGCGCAGCGTCGGCATGTTGACGTAGCGCTGTTGGGCCTGGGACGGGTTGGGGGTGGGCGGCGGGGTGCCGTTCAGCGCCAGCGCGGCCGAGAGGACGTCCTGGCGTCGGTTGGCGCGGATGTCGCCGGGGCAGGAATGGCCGCCCCAGGCGGTGCCGCCCATCCGGTGGGTGCCGATGCCGTACCCGTCGACGCTGTCGGTGATCTCGGCCTTCCAGCCGAACTCGGTCATGCCCCAGGCATAGAACTCGGCGAGCCGCTGGACCTGGATCGGCGAGTAGTCCTCGGTGTCGTAGCCCTCGCATTCCACCGAGATCCAGTACGGGTTGCCGGCGGCCTCGGCCCAGGCCTTGTCGGCGAGGTCGACGTACTGCTCCCAGCCGCCGCCCTTGGACAGCCACAGATGGCTGGACACCTGGGTACTCGGGGTGTTGAACATGCCGTAGAGCGAGCCGTTGCCCTGCTGGACGTGCGGGATGAGGCCGCGCGTCGGCTCGATCATCGTGCCGGAGGTGTTGACGACGGGGCGCCAGGCGGCGGATGGATAACGGGTGGCGGCCACGTCACCGCCCCCGGCGGCCGGACCGAGCCATCGACCCGGAGCTGCCGGCGCCCACGTCGTGCGCGCGGAAGTTGTTCATTATGTCCATTTCTGACCCCTGTTTTGCCGGAGAGCCTCCGCCATGCACGCGATCCCGCGTGACCTCGGGTCGTGTCCGAGTCGCGGCGGGAGAGGCTCATTTCTGCCGCCCTGCCGGGCCGGTCAGGAGACGATGCTGTCGCCGGCCTTGCCAGAAAAGCGCGACTTGCGACTCTCATTCTCTGTGTCCTCTGTCACTCCGGGTCATCGGGCCCGGATGGACCGCGTGTCGAGGCCTTCCGCGCAGCGGCCCTGAAGTGCCGGTGCGGCAGGGCCGGGGCGGCCCGAACGCGGCGGACGAGGGGCACGGCCGGCCGGTCGAGCACCGTCCCGACCGCCCGTCCGCTTTCTAGACTCCGGCCCATGGTTGTGTCGGCTCGTCCAGGTCCTCGTACCGAGGGCGGCGGTGGCGACGACGGCGGAGCGCCGCGCGTCGTCGTGCTGCCGGGCCCGCCCCCCGCGGCGGCGCGGGCGCTGCGGACGGCCGTCTTCGTCGAGGAGCAGGGCGTCCCTGCCGAGCTGGAGCACGACGCGGCGGATCTCGCCGCCGACCACGCCGTCATCTGGGACGAGGCGGGCGGGGCGCTCGCGACCGCGCGGCTGCTGGACCCGGCCGCCATTCCCGACCTCGACCTCGGCCCGGTGCCGGACGAGCCGACAGCGGACGGATCGGCGCCGGTCGAACCGGTGCCGGACGGGCCGGTCGCGGACCGCTTCGGCGAGTCCGTCGGGGTGATCGGGCGGGTCGCGGTCCGGCCGGACGTGCGTGGTCGCGGGCTGGCCAGGGCGGTGACGGTCGCGCTGGAGCGACGCGCGGCCGAGCGTGGCCTGACCGGCATCCGCCTGCACTCGCAGGCGGCCGTGGCCGGGCTCTACCTCGGCCTCGGCTACGAGACCTTCGGGCCGACTGACCGGACCGCGGGCATCGATCATGTCTGGATGCGGCGGTCGATCCTGCCGGGGCTGCGGCCGGTCCAGGACGAGGACGGGCCGGCGGTGCAGGGGCTGATCGGCGCGGCCTGGGCCGAGTACCCGGGCTGCGTCCTCGATGTCGACGGCGAGGAGCCGTGGATGCGTGCCCCGGCGACGGCGTACACCGGCGACCGGGACCCCGCCCGCTACCGCGGCCGCATGTGGGTCGTCGAGGACAAGGTTGACGAGAACAGGGTTGTCGAGGACGAGGACGGCGGGCGGGCTGGCCTGCTCGCCGCCAGCGTCGCGGTGCGCGAGACCGCGCCTGGCTGGGTCGAGCTGAAGTCGCTCTACGTCGCGGCGAGCGCCCGGCGACGCGGGCTCGGTCAGGCCCTCGTCTTCCTGGTGGAGCGGGAGGCCCGGCGCCGGCACGCCCAGGTAGTCGAGCTGTGGTCCGACACCCGGTTCTCGGACGCGCACCGGCTCTACGAGCGGTTGGGTTACCGCAGCGCCGGGCGGACCCGCGACCTCCACGATCTCTCCAACACGACCGAGATCCACTTCACCAAGGATCTACTCGGCGAGTAGGGGTGATCGCCGAGCGTGACGTTTCCCGCGCCTTGAAAGTTTGTTGCGGCCGCTGTCCCGGGAGCACTGCGCATCTGCGTGAGACTTGGGCTATACAGCTTGGGACCTGTTACCTAACTCACCAGTAACCAGCCGGGCAGCCACCGCCGCCCCACTGAACCCCGCCGGGAGTCTGCTCGTGTCCACACCCACAGGTCCCTCCGAGTCGCGTGGACCCACGCCCGGCGGCCGGTCCGGAGCCTTCTGGACGTCAGCCGCCCGGCTGGCGGGTCAGCGCGGTGGCATCGTCGCGGTCATCGCGCTCGTGCTCACGGTGGGGCTGGGCTTCGGCATCTCCCAGCTGAAGTTCAGTACGGACCAGAGCAACTACGTCAACTCGGGCTCGCAGGTGGCGAAGGACAACCACGCCTACCAGTCGCTGTTCGGCGGCGAGTCGATGATCACGGACTTCACGGTCGACCCGGGCAAGAACCTCACTGACCTGTTCACCCCGAACAACCTCAGGGCGTTCGCGGCGGTCACCAAGGAGCTCGAGGCCGACAAGCGGATCGTCGCCGTCGTCACCCCGGTCACCGCGCTGCAGTTCACCCACAACCTGGTCAGCAGCGCGGACGGCAACCCGATCAACAGCCCGGCCGCCAAGATGCTGCTCTCGGCGCAGCAGCGCGACACCGATCCGACGTCACAGGCGACCCGGCTCCAGGACGCGATCAAGACCCTGGGTCGGGTCAACGCGATCCCGCCCGCGCAGCAGACCATCGGCTCCCAGGCCTGGGACAACTTCCTGCTCTACGACAACAGCGGCAAGGTCCGCGAGGCGCTGGTGCCGTTCTTCCCGAACAGCACCAACGCGCAGATGGTGGTCCGCCTCGAGGGCAACGCCTCGATCAAGGACGAGGGCGCTGCGGCGACGCTGGTGCAGGAGGCGATGGCCAAGCAGCACTTCGAGAACGCGCACGTCGTCACGACCGGCGCCTCCGTGCTGCTCAAGGACATCAACGACTACCTGCGCGGGGGCTTCCTGACCCTCGGCGCCATCGCCCTGGCGCTCATGGTCGGCCTGCTGCTGGTCGCGTTCGCGGTGCGCTGGCGGCTGCTGCCACTCGGAGTCGTCGTGGTCGGACTGATCTGGGCGTTCGGCCTCGCCGGCTACCTCGGTATCCATCTGAACGTCGTCACGATCGCCGGCCTACCGGTGCTGCTCGGCGTCGGCATCGACTTCGCGGTCCAACTACACAGCCGGGTCGAGGAGGAGGCACAGCTCGACCGGGCCGACAACCCGGTCGCGGCGACGCTGCGCAACCTGATGCCCGCGCTGCTGCTGGCCACCGTCGCCGCCGTGGTCGCGTTCCTCGCGCTGGAGTTCAACGCCACGCCGATGATCCGCGACTTCGGCGTGCTGCTGGCCATCGGCCTGCCGGTCATCGTGCTCGCGACCGTGCTGCTGACGTCCGCGACGCTGGCGTGGCGGGAGGACAAGCGGCCCACCCAGCCGAAGGACTACACCCGCGGACCGCTCGGGCGGGCGACCGTCGCGCTCGGGTCGCTGCCGCGCCTCGCCGCGCTGCCGCTGGTCGTGATCGCGATCGCGGTCTTCGTCGGCGGGGCGTTTGTCGAGGGCGGCCAGAAGATCCAGACCGACCCGCAGAAGTGGGTCAACCAGGACAGCCAGGTCATCAAGGACCTCGACTACCTGGGCGACCACGCCGGCACCACCAGCGAGCTGGGCGTCTACATCCAGGCGGACAACCTCTTCGACGACAAGACCGCCGCGTTCGTGAACACCGTCGCTCGCGATCAGATCGCGAAGCACCCCGACGTCCTGACCAACGCCTCCAGCCTCGTCACGACCGTCGGCTACCTGCTCGACGTTCCCGGCGCGAAGATGGTGCCGCCGACCGGTGACGACGTGCGGGCCGCCTACGGGGTCGCTCCGGCCGCGATCCGCAGCAGCACGGTCAACCTCAGCTCGCCCGGCGGGACCGCCGGCGCGATGAACCTGATCTTCCAGACCGGCCCGAGCTCGCTGGTACAGCGCGCCGTGGTCGTGAAGGACATCCGCGCGACCGTGCAGCCGCCGGCCGGGGTGCGGGCTACGCCGTCGGGTCTCGCCGTCGTCGGCACCAGCCTGCTGGACAACATCCAGCACAACCGGGCGCTGCTCACCTACTACGCCCTGATCGGCGTCTTCCTGGTCCTGCTGATCCGGTACCTGAGCCTCGTCAAGGCGCTGCTGTCGGTGGTTCCGGTACTGATCGCGGTCGGGCTGACGTCGCTGATCGCGCGGGGATCGGGCCTGGAACTTTCCCCGCTGACGGCCGTGAGCGGTCCGCTGGTCATCGCGCTGTGCACCGAGTTCACCACCCTGATCGTGCAGCGGCATCTGGAGGAACGGGCGCTCGGCCTGGCGCCACGGGCCGCCGTCGACGAGGCGGCCGCGCGTACCGGCCGGGCCTTCCTCGTGTCAGCCGCGGCGGCCGTCGTCGGCATCCTGGTGCTGGCGTTCAGCCCGCTGCCGCTGCTGCGCGACTTCGGCCTGATCGTCGCGCTCAACGTGGCGGTCGCGCTGCTGTCTGCGCTCGTCGTGCTTCCGCCGCTGCTGGTGTGGGCGGACGAGCGCGGCTGGGTGTACCGCCCGAAGGGCGGGGCCGGAAGCGCGGCGGCCGGCCGGGCCACCTCCCCGGCGGACACGCCGACGGGCAGCAGCGTGGCGTAGCGACGGTCGCGTCCGAACGCGGGTCGGCGCCTGCCGCGCGGGCGCGGACCGGGCGCCGACCGGGCGTCGGCTCGATCGGTTCCTGACCAGTTCGCGTCAAGTTTCACCGCTGCCTCAGACGCGGAAGGCCCTGCTAGGGCGGGGAAAATCACGGTCGGCGGCCGGTCCCGACTATGGGGCCGGTCGCCGCTGCGCGCTGCCGAGTGCCGTACCGTGACGCCAGACGGCACGGGCTATGAATCCCTCGCTCGGGCATCGGGCTGTGGTCACAAAGGTCCTAGATCGACCAGGGTCAAAAAGGGTCTCAGGAGCGCGCGCGGAGCGCCGAAGGAGAGAGATGAGCTTCGACTTCAAGGTCGCTGACCTTGCGCTGGCCGAGTTCGGTCGCAAGGAGATCCGGCTGGCCGAGCACGAGATGCCGGGCCTGATGGCGACCCGCGCCGAGTATGCCGCGAGCCAGCCGCTGAGGGGCGCGCGGATCATGGGCTCGCTGCACATGACGATCCAGACCGCCGTGCTGATCGAGACCCTCGTCGCGCTCGGCGCAGACGTTCGCTGGGTCTCCTGCAACATCTTCTCGACGCAGGACCACGCGGCCGCCGCGATCGTCGTGGGCCCGAACGGCACCAAGGACGACCCGCAGGGCATCCCGGTGTTCGCCTGGAAGGGCGAGACGCTGGAGGAGTACTGGTGGTGCACCGACCAGGCACTGGCCTGGCCGGACGGCGGCGCGCCGAACATGATCCTCGACGACGGTGGTGACGCGACCCTCCTCGTCCACAAGGGCGCCGAGTTCGAGAAGGCGGGCGCCGTCCCGGCGACCGACGCCTCGGACTCCGAGGAGTACGCGATCGTCCTGGAGACGCTGCGCACCACGATCGCGGCGAAGCCGGGCCGGTGGACTGCGGCCGCCGAGTCGATCAAGGGCGTCACCGAGGAGACCACCACCGGTGTGCACCGGCTCTACGAGATGCACAAGGGCGGGAACCTGCTCTTCCCGGCGATCAACGTCAACGACTCGGTCACCAAGAGCAAGTTCGACAACAAGTACGGCTGCCGCCACTCGGTGATCGACGGTCTGAACCGCGCCACCGACGTGCTGATCGGCGGCAAGGTCGCCGTAGTCGCCGGCTATGGCGACGTCGGCAAGGGCTGCGCCGACGCGCTGCGCGGCCAGGGCGCCCGGGTCATCGTCACCGAGATCGACCCGATCTGCGCGCTGCAGGCGGCCATGGACGGCTTCCAGGTCACCACGCTGGAGGACGTCGTCGGGATCGCCGACATCTTCGTGACGACCACCGGCAACTTCAACATCATCACCGCCGACCACATGGCCGCGATGAAGCACCAGGCGATCGTCTCGAACATCGGCCACTTCGACAACGAGATCGACATGGCCGGCCTCGCCCGCATCTCCGGGATCGAGAAGGTCAACATCAAGCCGCAGGTCGACGAGTGGGTCTTCCCGGACGGCCACTCGATCCTGGTGCTGGCCGAGGGCCGCCTGATGAACCTCGGCTGCGCCACCGGCCACCCGAGCTTCGTCATGTCGAACAGCTTCACCAACCAGGTGATCGCCCAGATCGAGCTGTTCACCAAGACCGACGAGTACCCGACCGGCGTCTACACGCTGGCGAAGCACCTCGACGAGAAGGTCGCCCGGCTGCACCTCGACGCCCTCGGGGTCAAGCTCACCACCCTCTCCAAGGCGCAGGCCGAGTACATCGGCGTCGCCGTCGAGGGCCCGTACAAGGCTGACCACTACCGCTACTGAGTCCGGGCCGGCGCCGCCCGGCTCCCCAGACTGAACGCGAGGGCCGCTCCTTCAGGGGCGGCCCTCGTCGCTTTCGGCCTACCCCCGGCTACGGCCACCTTTGTGCGGTGCCAGTCGTTCTCGCTGGTCGGGCTAGGCGTGTTGCCTGGCGAATATCTCGAGGACGGAGTCGGCGCTCGGGAAGCAGAGGCCTTCGTGGCCGTCGTCCCAGCGGATCAGGTAGGGCGGTCCGTCCGGCTTGCCGCGGGCCTCCAGCACCACACCGTGTCGCTCTGCCTGGCCTACCGTCCGGCTGCGGACGCAGACCCGGTCTCCTGCGGTCGCATGCATCGCTGCCCCCTCGACTGGTCACCTATCGTCGATAGCTGGTCGTCCCTGGGAACTTGTCCCCTCCATGCGCCCGCTAACCCCAGTCCACGGCCAGCGGTCCGCCATTCTCGCCGCCCGCGCCGCATGCTCTACGGCGACCGTCGACCGCCGTAGGGGAATTTGATCGCCGTTTGCGCCCAGGTGGCTCCAGGTGGCGGTCGGGGCGATCCAGGCGAAATGGCGATCAGCCCCCGGCTGATCGCCATTTCGAGGGAGCACCGCAGCCCGGCGTGGCGTGCGGGAAGGGGCCCGGGGCCACGCCAGGGCCGGGGCCGGCGCCTAGTGCCGCATCTGACAGGGCTGGCCTCGTCCTGAGACCAGCAAGATCGGTGTTTTCGCCCTCGGGTGGCTGTATCCGCAGCGATTTTGTGACCACTTGAGGGCCAAAACGGCGATCATGTCAACGGGCCGACCTTGCTGGGGCCGGGGGCTAGCTGAGGCGCTCGACCAGCATGGCCATGCCCTGGCCGCCGCCGACGCACATGGTCTCCAGGCCGATGGTCTTGTCCCGGGTGCGCAGGCCGTTGAGCAGGGTGGTCAGGATGCGGGCGCCGGTCGAGCCGAACGGGTGGCCGAGCGCGATCCCGCCGCCGTGCACGTTCAGCTTGTCGAAGTCGATGTTCAGCTCGCGGGCCGATGGGATCACCTGGGCCGCGAACGCCTCGTTGATCTCGACCAGGTCGACGTCGCCGATCGTCATCCCGGCCCGGTCGAGGACCTGGCGGACCGCGCCGATCGGGCCGAGGCCCATGATCTCCGGGGACAGGCCGGTGACGCCCGTGGCGATGATCCGGGCGAGCGGGGTCAGGCCCAGCTCGCGGGCCCGGGTGTCACTCATGACCACGACAGCGGCGGCGCCGTCGTTCAGCGGGCAGGCGTTGCCGGCCGTCACCGAACCATCCGGCCGGAAGACCGGCTTGAGCGCCGCCAGCGCCTCCAGCGTGGTGCTCGGCCGCGGGCCGTCGTCGGTCGAGACGACAGTGCCGTCCGGCAGGGTGACCGGGGTGATCTCGCGCTCGAAGAAGCCGTCGGCGATCGCCTTGGCGGCGTTCTGCTGCGAGCGCAGCGCGAACTCGTCCTGGTCTGCCCTGGTCAGGCCGGTGTGCTGGACGACGTTCTCGGCGGTCTGGCCCATGGCGATGTAGATGTCGGGCAGCAGACCGGCCTCGTGCGGGTCCGTCCAGACCGGCGCGCCGGCTTCGGCCCGGGCCTTGGTGCGGGCCTCGGCGTCGGCGTAACGCGGGTTGTGCGTGTCGGGCAGGTTGTCGGCGTTGCCCTTGCCGAAGCGGCTGACCATCTCGACCCCGGCGGACACGAACGTGTCGCCCTCGCCGGCCTTGATGGCGTGGAAGGCCATCCGCGTGGTCTGCAGCGACGAGGAGCAGTAGCGGTTCACCGTCGTGCCGGGCAGGAAGTCGTAGCCGAGCTGGACGGCGACCGCCCGGGCCATGTTGAAGCCCTGCTCGCCGGCCGGCTGGGCGCAGCCGAGCATCAGGTCGTCGATGGTCGTCGGGTCGAGCGCCGGGACCTTGTCGAGGACGGCCCGCACGATGGTGGCCGCGAGGTCGTCGGGGTGCAGGTCCTTCAGCGATCCCTTGAACGCGCGGCCGATCGGGGACCGGGCGGTGGCGACGATGACAGCCTCGGGCACGGGGGACTCCTTCGACGGGCGGTACGCGGGCGGTCGTTCCAGCCGCGGTTGTCGGTCAGGTGCACGTGTCGTTGGAGCGCACCTGCGGGTACGCCGCCCGCGCGTTGGCCGTGACGGTCAGGGCGGGCGCCGGCCGTGCCAGCCAGGGCGGGTGACGGTCAGGGCGGACGACAGCTACCCCGCCCAAGCTAACGCAACTCGCTCATCCGGGCCTCCCTTGTGGACGGCTCCCGATCAAGCTCCCGGGTGACATTCGCCGTCGGCGCCCCTACCTTGATCCGCGCGGGACGAAACGGGTGCGGGGGGTCCGATGGCGCGGGACCGGGACTATGCCGACGACCAGGCCGTGCGGCTGCCGGCCGTGGTCGGCACCGCCGTGGCGCGGCTGCGAGACGCGGCGCTGGCGCTGCGCCGCCTGGCCGTGACGACAGCCACCCTGCTGGAGCCAGTGGCGGAGCTCAACACGACCGACACCTGGTCCTCACCCTGGCAACGGCGTTCGACGGCCCGCGTCGACGCCTGGCAGCAGGCGCTGACGGCCGGCGCCGACGCGCTGGCGCTCCGGTCGGGCTGGTACTCCCGGGTCGCGGACGTCCTCGACGCCGCGACCAGGGCGGTCACCACCGGCTCGACCGACGGCCGGGTCGGCGGTCCAGGCCTCGTCGGAGACGGCAACGCGGCTGAGGGGTCCACCCTGGTGGGGGCCGGCCCGGCCGTGGTCGTGCCCGCGCTGCCGCGTGGCTGGGATTCCCCCGACCTGGCGCTGGTCCGCGCTCTAGGCGCCGGGCTGAGCAGCGACGGCGCCGACCCGGCCGACCCGCCCGGCGGGGACGTCGGCGGGGACGGCCCGGTCTCGTTCGACGCGGGCCGGCTGGGTGCCCTCGCCGGGCGGCTGCGTGCCGCCGGCACCGCCGCGGCCCGGCTCACCGGCGCCGTCGACGCGACCGAGGACCAGGCGCTGCACGCCGCCGTCCTCGCCCTTACCGAGCTCGTCGCCAGCACCGGCGACGGCCTCGGCGGCGCCATCGGGGCCGTCGTCGCGGTCGGGCCGCCGGGATCGTTCCGGGTCGCCGGGCTGGCGGCGGCGACCGACGTGCTCAGGCTCGGCGCGCACGTCGTCGCCGTCGGCGCTCCCCGGCTGGCCGCGTCGCTCGACCGGCGGATGGCGCACTTCGCCGCGGCCGAGGACGCCGTGCGTGCCGGCGGGTTGCTCATCGACCAGCGGGCCTGGTTCGACGACGCCCCGGCCCCGAGCCTTCGGCAGATCAGGTCCGTGGCCGCGGGTCTGGTGGCCCTGATCGGGACGGAGCCGAAGGCGTTGTCGGCCGGTGAGGTGCGCGAGGTGGGCCGGCGGCTGGCCGCGCTGCCGCCTGCGGCCAGGGAGGCGGTGATCAGCCGGTTGCGCGGCGCGCCGCTGGCGGTGTTCGCCGCCGCGGTGACACGGCTGAAGAAGCGACTGGCGGCGCGGACCCGGGCCGAGCTGACCGCGCTGACGGCGGTCGCGGACCTGCTGCTGGCCAGTGCGCCGACGGCGATGCTCGACGAGCTGGTCCGGCTGCTGCCGGACCTCGAGCCCGCCGCGCCGGGCACCGGCGGCCATCGCGGCGGTGCCCCCGGCGCGGACGGGGCCGACGCCGACCGGACCGACGCGGTGGTCCGCGACGGGATCTTCTCCTCCGACGTCGGCCAGGGCGGCGTCGACGACTGCTACCTCGCGGCCGCGCTCGTCGGACTGGCCCGCCAACGCCCGGCCCTGCTGGCCGACGGCATCCGGGAGAACGCCAACGGCACGTTCACCGTCACGCTGTACCGCGACGGCCGGGCCTTCCCCGTCACCGTCACCCGTGACCTGCCCGGCCTAGCTTCCGGTGACGGCCTGGGGGACGCGGCAGGCCGTCCGGCGCGGACCGGGATGGCGGCCTATGACGGCACCGGCCGGCCCGAGCTGTGGGCGGCCGTCTACGAGAAGGCGTACGCCCGGGCACACGGCGGCTACGACTCGATCAACGGTGGCGATCCAGGGGTGGCGACCAGTGACCTGACCGGCCGGCCGCACCGGACGCTCCGGCCCGGGGAGGTGTCCGTCGGCGAGCTGGCGGCCCGGCTGGCGGCCGGGGACGTGGTGATCGTCTCGACCGACGGCGAGGCGCCGCGGGTAGGAAGCGGCCTGGTCGGCCGGCACGCGTACACGGTGCTGGCCGTCGACGTGGCCGGCGGGCGAGTGCAGCTGCGCAACCCGTGGGAGCACCCCGGACGGGAGCTGACCGCCTGGTATCGCTGGGACGACCTGCGTCCTGGCCTGCTCGCCGTCACCCTGACGCCACTGCCCTGACCAGAAGACGAGCGTCCGTTGTTTTGTGATGTCGGTCACAGAGATCGGGCTCTCGGGGGTGGTGAGCGTCAGTTGCCACCTCATGAGTACGAACGAATGTTCGATTCATGTTCGATGGCGACCGGCCCGACGAGGGGTCGCGCGTGCTCGCGCGGTCCGTCATCGGGGGTCCGGCGCCCGCCGACGGGATCGCGGGGCGCGCCCGTCCGCCCGGCTCGATCGACCGGCCGTTGTTCTCGGCTAGCGGCCGAAGTGGCGGGACGCCATGTAGCCGGCGCCCTGCTCCGGCTGGCCGGTGCGGCTCGTCCAGCGCCACTGGACCGAGATCCGGCCGTCGACGTGCCCGGTCACCTTGGGTACTCCGTGTAGCCAGTTCCGCTGCGCCCGGCCGCCGAGGACGAGCAGGTCGCCCGGGCCGGGCGCGAGGTCGAGGAGGCCCGTCGTGTCGGTCGCGTCGTTCAGGATGCGGCGGCCGGAGGGCAGCCGGGCCGGCTTGACGGTCCACGGCCGGCGGGCGCCGAGCGTCAGGATCGCGATCACGGTGTCGTCCAGCCAGCGCAGCTCCTTGTCCCGGTGCATCGCCACCGAGTCGGCGCCGTCGCGGTAGTAGGACAGGCCGAAGCCGTCGAAGGAGATGCCGTAGCGGCGGCGCAGCGCGAGATGGGCGGCCGACAGCTGCGGGTACGGCGGCGGCTGGCCCGGTGGGTACCAGGCGGAAAGCCGCGGCGGGACGACGTACTTCTCATAGCGCCACATGGCGCCCTCGTGCCAGGGTGCCGTGTCGCGGACGTGCTGGTAGAGCTCCTCGGCGCCAGGCAGCCAGCCGCGGCCGACGTCGACCCAGGACCCCTGGTCGAGCCAGTGCCGCTGGACCGGTGCGGCCGCGAGCGCCCTGACGAGCTGGGGCACGGCGGCCGCGGGGTCCTCGTCGGTGCCGGCCACGGCCGCCGGGTCCCGCGGCGTGCCGACGGCTGGAAGCGGCTCGGCCCGGGGCGGATCGGCTCGTTGCGCCTCGTCGGCGGACATGACCCAACGTTACCGACGGGCTCCGTCACCTTCGAGTGGAGGCACCGTTGGCGATCATCGTCTTCTGTGGTCCCGCCGCCCCGTCGAACGGTTTTCGGGAGTGCTGGCGCGGCCTGACGTAGGTGTCAGATTGCGGCCGGGTGGGCTGCGAGAGGGTCGGCGTTTCGCGGCGTCGATGAGTGTCGATGCGGCGCAGGCTCGGACGACTGCTGGAACTCGCGTCACTCGACCGAAGAGAGGCATAAGTGCTGGTAAGGAGCTTGTTGTGCGCGCGCACAGGCATGTTGCCGTGGTGTGTGCCCCTTGGCCGCGAGCCCCTTACCCCTTCGCCGGCAGGGGGTAACGTGCCTGAACCGGCATAGCGAAGGCCGGCCTCGCCATACCCGGCGACGGCCTCCCGGAGACCCATCCGCGACGAGCGCACGACCCTTGACCGGCTGACCGCCCGAGCACGAAAGGCCCGCGGCAGGCCCGCACCCGAGACCGACGGCCCAGACCGTCCACCCGCTCCGTGACCCGCGATACAGCGCCGAGCCGACCCGCCGTCGGCCGATGGCGAGGAACGCGCGATGCACGAGCAGACACGCAGGAAGGAGGCGACGCTCCGTGGAGACCGGCCAGACCGTCAGGACCGACGAGACGATGCGCCAGCTGTCCCTTCCCGGGGTCCTGGTGCTGGTCTCGACGCCCTCCGCCGACCACCTCGTCGCCGACAACGTGGGCTGGCACCGCACAGTGGCCCAGGCCGGGCTGCCTCGCGCGACCAAGCTGGTCGCCCTCGTCCTGTCCAGCCACGTGCAGCCGGCGGATGGCACCGACCCGGACCTGCCGGCCGGCGCCGCCTTCTGCGCGCCCGGGCTGCCCGTCCTCGTGGAGCAGACCGGGTACAGCCGCACGCACGTCCAGCGTCAGCTCGCCAAGCTGCGCGAGCTCGGCTGGCTCAGCACGGTCGGCCGGCCCGCCGCCGGTCGCCCGGCCTGCTTCGTGCTGACTCTGCCGACGGAGGTCGCCCGCTCGGCCGGGGTCGGCCTGGCTGCGCCCGCCCAGGCGTCGGTCGCCGGGCAGGCGCCCGTGCCCGGCCCGGTACCCGCGAGTCACCGGCCGGCCAGGCCTGGCCCGCTGGCCGCGACGGCCCGCGCCGCGATGCAGGGGTGGCGGCCGCTGGACGAGGTCCCGGAACGCGCCGGGTTCCCGCTGCCCGAGCGCACCGCCCCGACGCGGGCGCCCGACGAGGTCGCGGCCTCCGCTGTGGCCGGCTGGCCGAAGTCCCGGCGGGCGGCCGTGGGTGCGACCGAGACGGCCGTCGTCGAGTGGGAAGAGGACGAGGAGCAGGTCACCGAGGAGGACGGCCCGCTGACGGCGACCGGCGACCGACCGCGCGTGATCGTCGGTAGGCACGTCTTCCGGCGCCGTGGCGGGCGGCCGCTGGACAACTCGAAGGCGGCCGTGCGGCGGCGGGCCCAGGTCGTCGGCGCCTTCCTGGGCAGCCGGCCGACCGCGGACGGTCGGGACGACACCCCGCTCGGCCGGCTTGCCGACCAGCTGCTGCCGCCGACTCGGATCATCACCGACGAGACGGTGACGCCGACCCGCATCATCATCGAGGACCGGAACTTCGCGCCTGGGACGGAACCCTTCGAGCCGGCCAGGCCGACCCCGGCCGAGCCTCCGCTCGAGGCCGTGGGCGTGCCGCCGGTCGACGTTGCCGTCGCGAGCGGTCCGCCACCGTCCGCGCCGGAGGCGCCGGCCGTCGCCGAGGCACCGCCTGTAGAGGAGGCGCCGGTCGTCGAGGAGGCGCCTGACCCGGTGGTCGTCGCGGCGCGGCAGGTGGTCACGACGTTGGCCCAGGCGATGCGCTGCGAGCCGGAGATGTTCGACGACTCGGTCGACGGGCTGACGGACATCCTGCGCGAGGGCGGCTGGACCGCGCCGACGCTCGCGACCCACCTCGTGCACATGGTCGTCGGCGGGGTGAAGGTCGGGTCCGACAGCCCAGGGGACAACCTGGCCTGGCGGCTCAAGCACCTGCCGCGGGCCAGCGACCAGTGTCCCTGCGCGGCCTGTCGGAGCTGGCGCAACGCGGTGGCACAGACACCGGCCCAGCCGCGGTCCGACCGGGCGGGCGAGGACAGCCCCGCGCTGCCGGACGTGGCCGAGATCGAACGCGCCGCCGCCCTCGGCGCCGAGCAGGCCGCCTTACTGGCCCGCGCCCGCGCCTCCTGACTCTCGCCCCTGACGTTCACCCTGACGGCCGCCGGGCGGCGGCCGACCCCTCCTGGCCTCCCACCTGACACCGGTTCCGATGGCGAGGGCGGCGGCGGGGGAATGATGGGGTCATGGAAACCGGGGGATCAGGACCGGCCCAGGACGACGACGGTGCGTTCGACGTCGACGTTCTGGTGGTGGGTAGCGGGTTCGGCGGCAGCGTGACGGCGCTGCGCCTAGCCGAGAAGGGCTACCGGGTGACGGTCGTCGAGGCCGGCCGCCGGTTCACCCCGCCACCCGCGGCTGCCGGTGGCCCGGCCGCCGACGACGCCGCCGGCCGGGTGGCCGAGGCGGGCTCGGGTGACCGGCGCCAGGGCGGCGGAGCGTCGCCGTTGCCGCGCAACAGCCTGGACCTGCGGCGATACTTGTGGCTGCCCTGGCTGGGCTGCCACGGGATCCAGAAGATCACGTTGCTGGGCCGGGTGCTGGTGCTCTCCGGTGCCGGCGTCGGCGGCGGCTCGATGGTCTACGCGAACACGCTCTACCGCCCGCTGGAGGCGTTCTACGCCGACCCGCAGTGGGCTGCCCTCGCCGACTGGCGGACCGAGCTCGCGCCCTACTACGACCAGGCCGAGCGGATGCTCGGTGTAGTCCCCAACCCGACGACGACCTACGCCGACGAGGTCTTCCGTTCCGTGGCCGAGGAGATGGGCGTCGGTGACACCTTCCGGCTGGCCGACGTCGGCGTCTACTTCGGGCCCCCTGGCCGGCCCGCCCCGGGGGAGACGGCCGACGACCCGTTCTTCGGCGGCGCCGGGCCACGGCGGACCGGCTGCCTGGAATGCGGCGAGTGCATGAGCGGCTGCCGGCACGACGCCAAGAACACCCTCGACCGCAACTACCTCTACCTGGCGGAGCGGCTCGGCGTCACGGTCGTGCCCGACACCACGATCCGGTCGGTCACCCCGTTGCCCGGCGGCGGATACCAGGTCCTCGGCGAGCCGGCCGGCGCCTGGCCCGCGGTCACCCCGTGGGGCCGCGCGCGGGCACGGCGGCGCGGGCGCGGCTGGCGGGCGGAGCAGGTCGTGTTCGCGGCCGGCGCGCTCGGCACCCAGCGGCTGCTGCTCGCGATGCGCGACGCCGGCCGGCTGCCCGACCTCTCGCCCCGGCTCGGCTACCTGACCAGGACGAACTCGGAGGCCATCCTCGGCGCGACGAAGGTGCGCCCGGATCGGCGGATCACCCACGGGGTGGCGATCACGTCCAGCTTCTATCCGAACGAGCACACCCACGTCGAGCCGGTCCGCTACGGCATCGGCAGCAACGCGCTGGCGCCGCTGGCGTCGGTGATGACGGACGGGGGCGGGCGGGTGCCCCGGTGGCTGAAGTTCCTCGGCGCCTGCCTGCGCCGGCCGCACCTGGCCCTGCTCACCGGGCTGCCGTGGCGGTGGTCCGAGCGGACGATGATCTCCCTTGTCATGCAGTCCCACGACAACTCGCTGATCGTGCGCCGCCGTCGTGGGCCGTGGGGCCTGTCCTGGCTGACCAGCCGCCAAGGCCACGGCGGGCCGAACCCGACCTGGATCCCCGAGGGCAACGACGCGACGCGCCGGGTCGCCGCCCGGCTCGGTGGCCATCCCGCGGGTTCGATCACGGAGCTGGCGAACATCCCGATCACCGCCCACATCCTGGGCGGCGCGGCGATCGGGGAGTCCGTGGAGCATGGGGTGGTCGACGCCTACCAGCGCGTCTTCGGTCACCCGGGCCTGCATGTCGCCGACGGTGCCGCTGTCACCGCGAACCTGGGCGTCAACCCGTCATTGACCATCACGGCGCAGGCGGAGCGAGCGATGGCGTTCTGGCCGAACAGGGGCGAGGGCGACCCGCGGCCTCCGCTCGGCGCGCCCTACCGGCGGATCGAGCCGGTGCCGCCGCGTAACCCGGCCGTTCCGGCCGCCGCCCCCGCCGCGTACCGCCCGACCGGTCTTCCGGTCGTGCCGGTCGGCGATCTGTTCAGGCCGGCTCGGACGACCGGGGCAGCCGAAGGACCCGCACGGGCCTAGGCCTGTGGCTTATAAACAACTACGAG
>NZ_JADWYX010000042.1:27245-31149 GCF_016786355.1 Frankia sp. AgB1.9 | reverse complement strand
CGCGGCCGCCCCCCCCCCCCGCCCCCCCCCCCCCCCCCCCCGGCCCCCCCCCCCGCGGGGGTCGATACTCGTCCGATCAGTGCTTGTCCGATCAGTGCTCGTCCGGTCAGGGCGAGTCGGCTCGACCGTCGGCCCGCGCCGGCGTCAGAAGCGACGCGAGGTCGAGTCGCTCATCGTGTCGGTCCCGGCGCGGTGGCCGGCGGTGACGTCGTCCCGCAGGCCGTCGGAAAGCCGGTCGTCGGCCGGGTAGCGGGTGGTAGTGGTGGTCACGCGGGTCGCCGACGCACCGGTCTGGTCCACGCCGCCCGCGGTCGGCTGACCGCCACTGGGCTGGCTGAACAGGCGGCGCGCGGCGATGGTGATGCCGGCACCGGCGCCGGCCAGCAGCAGCAGGCCGAGGCCACGGCGGCGGCGCCGCTGCGCCGAGGCCACCCGGTGCTGGGCCCGGGCCAGGTGCTGATCGAGCAGCCGCTGGGCTCGGTCGGCCTGCGCCACCGCCTTGCGCTCGTCCTTCAGCGCCCGGCGGGAATGGCTGTGCCGCATGGCTCGCTCGCTCGCCTCGAAGGCACGACGGGCCGAGTCGTCGGCGTCGTCGTGGGCCTTCTCGATCCGCTTGGTGTGCCGCTTGGGCAGGCCCTGGCCGCCGATGAGTTCCTCCCGCGACCTGAGGTCCGGCCGCTCCCACCGCTGCGCCGGCCCGCGGCCAGCCTGGTCGTCCCAGCCGGCCAGCTGGTCGTGGCCGCGCTGACCGCGCCGGCGGCCACGGCCGCGCTGCTCCCGGGCCTGCGGGCCCAGCTGCCCGCCGTGCTGCTCCCAGTCGCGGCCAGGCCGGTCGTCGCCCAGCCGGAGGTCGCCTCGGGCCGGCCCACGCAGGCCCAGCGCGCCGCCCTGGCCTTGGTCGCCCTCGTCGCCGCGGCTCAGCCGGGCGGTCAGGCCGTGGTTGCCGTTGCCGTTGCGGCGCGCCTCGTCCCAGCCGTAGCCGGCGTCGTCGCGCTGGCCCCACCGCTGCTGGCGGGCGGGCTCGTCCCAGCCGCCCCGGCTCCTGGGCTGGTCCCACGACCGCCCGCCGCGCTGCTCCCGCGAGGCCTGGCCCGCGTCGTCCCACTGCCGGCCCGGCCCGCGACCAGCCAGCCGGTCGCCCTGACGGCCCGACCAGCTCTGGTCGTCAGCGTGCTCGGTCATCCGGCCGGAGATGTCCGACGCCCGCCCGGCGAGCGCGCTGCCGGCCGACTGGCCCGCCCGTGCCGCCAGGCCGGCGGCGCCGGCCATCGCGGTGCCGGCCCGGCCGGCCGCGCCCCAGGCGGCCTGCTGGAAGCCGGGGCCGTCTAGGTGCCGGGTCTGCTGGCCGATCTGGCCGCGAAGGGCGGAGATCGGCCCGCCGTCCCGGTCATGGCCGTGCTGGTCGCCCGCGCCGCCGCGCAGCAGGCCACCGAGGCCGCCGCGCCGAGCGCTCTGAACCGGCGCATCGGTGACGCGCGAGAGCCGGTCCCGCATATTGCTGGTACCCATCGGTCTCCCTCTTCTGCTGCCGCATGCCAACAGGCGGCGGAGGCTCTGGACGCCCCGCCCGATGTACGCCGCGACGCGCTTGCCCGTCGACGGCCGTCATCGGATCTCCCCCGACGTCGGATGTTCGGGAGCCCCCGCTCTCGCCCGGAACCCGCCTGCCGCCGGACATCAATAATCACTCTGTGTAGTGCTGACAGCACTCTCCCGCCTCGGGCGGCTCCTGTCGCGCGCACAGGGCGGAGTGCCTCGTTCGCCCCACCGCGTCGGCCCGACCGGCTCGACGGGGGCCTGGCGCCGGTTGGACGCGTGTGGTCCAGGGCCACCGAGCGCTGCTCCGTGTTCGGCTGGCGCGTCGGCGTGACCGGCCGGCACATACGATCGTCAGCAGGTCGGCCCCGGAGGGCGCGGCGGACGCGGATCGACGGCGGAACCCCGCACGGCGCGCGGACGTCCTCCTGATGGGGTTCGGTGGGCCGGTGACGCGAATCCTGCGCGGGTCAGGCGACCCGCGACACGAAGAGAAGAGAGGCACATGGCCGAGGAGCTGTACGCGACGCTGCGGACGACTCAGGGCGACATCGAGGTCCGGCTGTTCCCGGACCATGCCCCCAAGACGGTTCGCAACTTCGTCGGTCTCGCGACTGGCGACCAGGAGTGGACCGACCCGAGCACCGGTGCCAAGAAGACCGGCACCCCGCTCTACAGCGGCACGATCTTTCACCGGGTCATCCCGGGTTTCATGATCCAGGGCGGCGACCCGCTGGGCAGCGGCCGCGGCGGCCCGGGCTACAAGTTCGCCGACGAGTTCCACCCGGACCTGACGTTCAGCAAGCCCTACCTGCTGGCCATGGCGAACGCCGGGCCGGGCACGAACGGCTCGCAGTTCTTCATCACGGTCGGGGCGACCGACTGGCTCAACCGCAAGCACACGATCTTCGGTGAGGTCACTCGCGGTACCGAGATCGTCGACGCGATCGCCAAGGCCCCGACCGCCGCGCAGGACCGCCCGAAGACCGACGTGGTGATCCAGGAAATCGCCATCGAGACCCGCCCGGCTTAAGGGGACGGATGCGCAGGTTGGGGGGCCGGATGGCCCGCGGGGGGTGGCGGCGGTGAGCGTCGAGGAGCCGGGCGGAGCGGCCTCCGGTTCGAGCGAGGCCGAGCCGGCGTCCACTGCCGCGCCCTCGCCCTGGGAACGCCCAACCGGCGCGGGCACGCCACCCACGATGCCGAAGCAGAGCGAGCCGGGCGACAGCGCGCCTGGACCGGGTCACCAGCAGGTCTGGGGAGCCCCCCAGCAGGGAGGCTCCTCGGGCCTATGGGCCCGCGACGCATCCGGGATGCCCGTCTGGGAGGAAGCGGACGAGCCGTCCGGCCGATCGACGCCCGGCTCCGGTCACCCCGCGCCCGGCGTCCCGGCGGGCGGGCAGTCGGGCCAGTCGAACCGGTGCTACCGGCACCCGGACCGTGACGCGTTCGTCTCCTGCCAGCGCTGCGGCCGGCCGATCTGCCCGGACTGCATGCGGCCGGCCGCCGTCGGCTTCCACTGCCCGGAGGAGGCGGCGGCGGCCCGGACGCCGGCGTCGCCGACCCAGTTCGGCGGCCGGGCCGACCGGGACTCCTCGGGCCTGATCACGAAGATCCTGATCGGGATCTGCCTGGTCGCCTATGTGCTCGAGGGCGTGCCCGGGCTGACCGGCACCTCGCACGTCAACCAGTTCACGCTCGACTACTCGCTGATCGGCGTGGACATCGCCCAGAAGCACGAGTATTGGCGACTGGTCACGGCCGCGTTCCTGCACGGCAGCGTGCTGCACATCGCGTTCAACATGTACGCGCTGTTCCTGCTCGGGACACAGCTGGAGGCGATCCTCGGCCGAGTGCGCTACCTGGCGCTGTTCTTCGCCTGCGCGATCGGCGGTAACACCCTCAGCTACGTGATCCACGACGAGAAGGCCTTCTCCTACGGGGCCTCGACCGCGATCTTCGGCTTCTTCGCCGCGTACTACCTGATCGCGCGTCGCCTGCGGGTGAACACAAACCAGATCCTGATCGTCGTCGGGATCAACCTGTTGATCACGTTCAGCATCTCGGGCATCGACAAGTGGGGCCACATCGGCGGCCTGGCGACGGGCGTCGTGCTGGGCCTGCTCTACGCCTACGTGCCGGCGCGGCGGGTCGCCATCCAGGCGCTCGGCACCGCCGCCGTCCTCGCGATCCTCATCGTCGCCGCGGTCCTGAACACCCAGAGCCTGACGGCGCTGCACACGTTCTGACGCCCGCCCGGCGCCAGTCCCGCGCGGGACGCAGGCGCCGGCCGCGGGGCCCGGGCCCCCCCCGGGGCGGGGCCCCCCCCCGGGGGGCGGGGGCCCCCCCCCGGGGGGGGGCCCCCGGG
>NZ_JADWYX010000042.1:0-27235 GCF_016786355.1 Frankia sp. AgB1.9 | reverse complement strand
CGCCCCGCGGCGCCGCCCCCCGCGGCGCCCGGCGGCCGCCCGCCGCGGGCCCGGTCCCACGGCGGGGCCGGGCCCGGCCGGTGGGGTCAGTGCCAGCCGACGGAGGCGTAGACCGGGAGCCGGCCGAAGTGCGGGTGCACACGCTCGTCCGGCGCGTTCCACTCCTCGGCGGGCACCAGGCCCGGCTCGATCGGCTCCCAGGTGCTGACCAGCTCGACGGTCTGCTCGTGCGGGCGGGGGGCACCCGGCTGGCCGGCCCGTTCGAACAGCGCCCGCAGCCCGCGTGCGCTGCCCTCGTCGCACAGCTGGCTGAAGAGCAGGAGACTGCCGCGCGCGGTGGCCTCCCGGTAGCCGCGGAGCACCTCGCGCGGCTCCTCGTGGTCGGCGATCTCCGGCAGCCCGGGCACCATCACGACGGCGATCGGCTGGGTGACGTCGAGGTGGGCGAGCACGCCCGGATGCCGCAGCACCTCGGCCGGCCTGGAGACGTCCGCCTGCACCAACGCGACCTGGCGATCCCGGATGTCCGGGAGGGACCGGGCGATCACCAGCGGATCCGGCTCGACGTACACCGTCTGGCTCTCCGGGGCGACGGCGCAGGCGACCTCGTGCACGGGGTCGACGGTCCCGGCCCCGCCGCCCAGCGCGAGGAACTGGTTCACGCCGTTGCGGGCCGCGAACCTGACCGCCCTGACCAGGAAGTCCTTCATCGCCCGAGCGGCGGCCGGCGCGTCCGGCCAGGCCAGCAGGATGGCCAAGGCGGACCTGCGGTCCACCCGCCGGTGCGCGGTGCCGCCGAGCAGCGCGTCGTACACCCCGGCCGGCGACGGGCGCTCGTTCAGGTCGCCCGCGGGCCGGAAGGCGCCGGGCCCGATCGGGGCGAGACCGCCGCCGGGACCGCCCAGATCGACCGGGCGCACCGGCCCGACCGGGGCGAACGGGCCGTCGGAGCGGAACTGGCTGTCGACCGAGGTGAGGTTCGCGATGCTGAACGGGCTGGTGGCGCCGCGGGACTCCGCGTGTCTGGCCACCTCGCCGGGTCTGTGTGGTCCGGCCGGCTGACCTGACCGGGCGGACGGGGCGCTGGCCGGCGGCCCTTCGCCGCCGGTCCTGGCCCGGCCGGCGGTGCGTAGCGGCCCTCCGGGCGCCGCGGAAGCCTGCATGCTGCCGCCGTGCCTACTGGCGAGCATCGGTCCGGTGGAGGTCATGTCGTTGCCTTTCGGTTCTGCTCGGCGGCGCAGACGCTCTGCGAGGCAGTGGGCGCCGCGGTCGGGTCCGGTCCAGCCGTCGGGACGCGGCGCTCTCACCCGGTAGGTGCCGCGGGCGCGGCAGAACCGAGCGGTCGCTGGAGCGACGGAGCTGGAGGGATTGGCTCCAACGGCGTTCGGGGCACGGGAGTCCGAACGTCGCCGGGGCTGTTGGCCGGCGATTGCCGACGGTGGGTGCGGTCGGCCGCGCGCGCCTGGGGTGCGCCGGGCGGCGTCGCCGCAAGGCCTGGGTACGTCAGCGCACCGGGCCGTCGTCCGCGCGCGGGGGCCGCGGGGCCCCCGACCTCGCCCGCACCGACCTCGTCGAGCGGTCTGCGCAACCGTTGTTGCCAGGCATGCGGTCCCCCTACCGTGTGGCGTGGCGAGATCAGATTATCGGTGCTTCAGCCCGCCGTATCAGTGCTTACCTATTTCTGAGGTGAGCCTTTTTCCGGTTGCCGCCCGGAATCGCCCGCTCGGTCGATGCCTCCGGTCCCCGGTCAAGATGATTACTATCCGTTTCTGCTTCCGATACAATGAGTGGGAGGAGTGTACGGGCTCCGCTCGCCGGTACCGGGGGCAATTCGGGACAACGTCTGACCAGGTACCCGGTGGCGCAGCGAAACGGGGGCAGCGGTGGCACACTCACCGACACGTCGGCTCGGTGGCAGCCCTTTCCCGCCGATCGCCGAGTACGCGTTCCTCTCGGACTGCGAGACCACCTGCCTGGTCGCACCAAGTGGCAACGTCGAATGGATGTGCGTGCCTCGCCCGGATGCGCCCAGCGTGTTCGGCTCGATCCTAGACCGGTCCGCCGGCGGCTTTCGGTTCGGTCCCGAGCGCATCATGATTCCTGCTGGACGCCGTTACCTCCCAGGAACCAACGTCGTGGAGACGACCTGGCAGACGCCGAACGGCTGGCTCATCGTCACCGACTGCCTGGTGGTCGGCCGCTGGCACCGCACCGCCGCCCGTTCCAAGACGCACCGGCGCACACCGATGGACTGGGACGCCGAGCACGTGCTGCTGCGTACCGCCCGCTGCGAGCACGGCACGGTCGATCTCAGCCTGGTGTGTGAGCCGAACTTCGACTACGGCCGTAAGCCCGAGTCGTGGGAGTACGAGGGCGACGGCTACGCGTCCGGGATCATCCGGAACGCCGACACCGACGTCACCCTGCGGCTGCGCACCGACCTGCGGCTCGGCTTCGACGGCCGGCGCGCGCTGGTGCGGACCACTCTCAAGGAGGGCGACACGGCTTTTGTCGCGCTTACCTGGCGGGCGCACGAACCAATGCTGCCCACGACGTACGCGCAGGCGATGGCCGCGGTTGACTCGACGACCGAGTTCTGGCGGCAGTGGCTGTCGCGCGGCATGTTCCCCGACCATCCCTGGCGCAGGCAACTCCAGCGCAGCGCCCTCGCGCTCAAGGGCCTCACCTACGCCCCCACCGGCGCGCTGCTCGCCGCGGCTACCACCTCGCTGCCGGAGACTCCGCAGGGCCAACGCAACTGGGACTACCGGTTCAGCTGGATCCGGGACTCGACCTTCGCGCTCTGGGGGCTCTACACACTGGGGCTGGACTACGAGGCGAACGACTTCTTCTCGTTTATCGCCGATGTCTGCGAGGAAGCCGACGACATCCAGGTGATGTACCGGGTCGGTGGCGAGTCGGACCTCCAGGAACAGGTGCTGGGCCACCTGTCCGGCTACGACGGCGCGACCCCGGTACGGATCGGCAACGACGCCTACAAGCAGCGTCAGCACGACGTGTGGGGGACCGTGCTCGACTCGGTCTACCTGCACACGAAATCACGTGACTATCTGTCCGAACGGCTGTGGCCGGTGCTGGTCCGGCTCGCCGAGTCGGCCGCGACCCATTGGCGCGATGCCGACCGGGGCATCTGGGAGGTGCGCGGCGAGCCGCGGCATTTCACCACGTCGAAGATGATGTGCTGGGTGGCGCTCGACCGGGGCCGCCGGCTCGCGCAGATGCGCGGCGACCTGAAGACCGCCACGCGCTGGAAGACGGTAGCGGAGGAGATCCACGCCGACGTCTGCGCCCGCGGCGTCGACGAACGCGGCGTGTTCACCCAGTACTACGGCTCGACCTCGTTGGACGCGTCGGCGTTGCTGCTTCCGCTGCTCGGGTTCCTGCCCGCGTCCGACGACCGGGTGAAGGCGACCGTGCTGGCGATCGCCGACGAGCTGACCGTCGACGGGCTGGTGCTGCGCTACCGGACCGAGGAGACGGACGACGGCATCGGCGGCGAGGAGGGCGCCTTCCTGATCTGCTCGTTCTGGCTGGTGTCGGCCCTGGTCGAGATCGGGGAGCTGCACCGCGCCCGGCAGCTGTGCGAGCGACTGCTGTCGATGGCGAGCCCGCTGGACCTGTTCGCTGAGGAGGTCGACCCGCCGACCGGTCGGCACCTGGGCAACTTCCCGCAGGCTTTCACCCACCTGGCGCTGATCACCGCCGTGATGTACGTGATCCGAGCCGAGGACGCCGAGGCCTACGCCCGCCCCTCACCCAGCACCTGACCGAACGTCCAGCCGACCGAACGCGCGCCCGCGGGATCCTGAGGTCCTAATGTTGGGGTGTGGCGAAGCTGGTGGTCGGGGGCGGACGGGTCGAGGTCGTGCTGAGCCAGGCCGAACGTCTTGCGGCCTTGCGTGGGGACGTGTCGGCGGCGCTGGACGAGATAGCCGACGTCCAGGTCTCGCCGCACCCGTTCGGCGAGCTGCGCGGCATCCGGGCCCCGGGGACCGGTGTTCCCGGGGTGATCGCCCTGGGCACCTGGCGTCACCGCGGCGGCAAGGACTTCGTTGCCATCTACCGGCGCCGGCCGGCCGTTGTCGTGCTGCTCGCGGCCGGCTGTGAGTTCGAACGCCTCATCGTCGGCGTCGAGGACCCCGACCAGACGGTCGCCGCCATCCGAGCGGCGACCGGCCTGGTCATTGGGGGAGCGTAGGGGAGTGGTCGGGGCTGTCCACATATGTGGACAACGGTTGTGGATAAATCTCAGCCGTGCAACTTGCCACGCCGGGCAGCTGACCTGCCGAATCGGTCCACCCGCGTTCCAGGCGGACCGTCGCCGGGGTCCGTCAGTGCCACTGGGTCGCCACGCCCAGGCCAATCACCACAAAACCAAAGCCAATGAGGATGTTCCAGCCGCCCAGCGCCTCCATACCGAGGACGCCGCCGTTGGAGAAGTAGTAGGTCAGCAGGTAGGCGATTCCGATCAGGAAGAACGCCATGATCATCCCGCCGAACCACCGGGGCGACGGTGACCGCCGCTTCGCGGTGACCGTCGAGGCGGGGCGGGCCGCAGTGGCCTTCTTCGGCTTGCGCCGTCGCGATTCGGGCACGGGACGGTCTCCTCGTCGAGGCTAGACAAACATTGCGTGCAGGCTATTACGGGTCCGCGCCGTGGTGGGCGCCCGATCCCCATCGGCGCGGCTGTAAGTGGGGGACTGGCGAGACACACCGAAGACCCAGAGTCGACAGGACCGCCCGTTAGACACGATGGTTTCCCTGTGCACAGTGGCCAGGGACGGCGAACCGACCAGGCGCGTCGGGTCGGCATCCCGGCGGCGGCGGCCCTCGCGGGCCTGCTGCTCGTGCTCGTCTGGGGGTCCGCCGGCGACGCCCCGCCGCCCGCCGGCAGCGCCCTGGCCGGCGAACACCGCGCGCTCGCGGGCGTGGTGGCGGCCGACCAGGCCGGCGTCGACCGGTCCCGCGACCGCCTGGCTCAGGTGCGGGCCGCCCTCGCGCCACCCAACCCGCTGGCGGCGCCGGAACCGGCTGGGCCGTCCCAGGTACCGCTCGCGGCCGGCTGCACCGGCCCCGACGGCCCGGACGCGCCGCCTGACTGCGCGGGACAGGCGGCGCTGCTGGCGCAGGTCGGCCTCACTCCCCTGCGCGGCACCGCAGTCGTCGTGTCGCTGGACGACACCCCACGTGACCGGCGCGCCGGCCCGTGGCCGTCCGGGGTCCGCGCCCCCGTCGCCGACGACCTGGTCGTGCACCAGCAGGACGTCCAGGCCGTGGTGAACGCCCTGTGGACCGGTGGGGCGCGGGCGATGACGCTGATGGGCCGGCGGGTCACCGCGCGGACCGCGGTCCGCTGCGTCGGGAACACGCTGCTGCTGGAGGGGAACGTCTACTCCCCGCCGTTCGTGGTCGCGGCGATCGGCGACCCGGCCCGGCTGACGGCCGCCCTGGACGCCGACCCCGGTGTCGTTCTCTACCGGGAGTACGTCGACGCCTACGACCTCGGCTACCACGTGGCGACGAAGGCGGACATGTCCTTCCCTGCCGCGACGGAACCGCCGACCGCCGTCTTCGCCACGCCGCTGACCGGTTGAGGGCCCGGGTCGGCCCTCCTGAGGGGCACAGGCCGCCGGGTCAGGCGAACGCGGCCTGGCGCAGGGTCTCGACCTCGTCGGACAGCGCCGGGGCGAGCGCGCGGCTGGCGCCGCCGTCGCCACAGGCGTCCAGCCAGCGCGCGAGCATCAGGTGCCCGCCCTGGGTGAGGACCGACTCGGGGTGGAACTGCACCCCTTCGATCGGCAGCGTGCGGTGCCGCATCGCCATCACCACGCCGCTGTCGGTCCGGGCGGTGATCTCGATCTCCGGCGGCAGCGTCGCGGCCTCGACGGCGAGCGAGTGGTACCGCGTCGCGACGAACGGGTTCGGCAGGTCGGCGAGCACCCCCGCGCCGTTGTGGTGCACGACCGACGTCTTGCCGTGCAGCAGCTCGGGCGCCCGGTCGACGGTCGCGCCGAAGGCGACGCCGATCGCCTGGTGGCCGAGGCACACCCCGAAGACCGGCAGCCCCGCGGCCGACGCCGCGGTCACCATCGGGATGGTCACGCCGGCCGCCTCAGGCGTCCCGGGGCCGGGGGAGAGCAGGACGCCGTCGACCCCGAGGTCGCCGACCCGCTCCGGATCGACCTCGTCGTTGCGCCGCACGACGCACTCCGCGTCCAGTTGGCCCAGGTACTGGACCAGGTTGAACACGAACGAGTCGTAGTTGTCGACGACCAGGATGCGCATCCCGCTCCCGCCTCCTGTCTGCGTCACCCGGTGGGGCTGGGGGTGGCGGTTCCGCCGCCGTGGCCGGGGCCGGTGGTACCCGAGGTCGGCAGGCCGGGCAGCGTCGGCGTCACACCGGTCGACGGCGTGCCGGTCGGGCTGCTGGTGGCCTGCGCGGCCACGACCAGGGTGATCGTGTCTCCACGGTTCACGGTCGCGTTCTTCGGATTCTGGTCGATGACGGTGCCCGGCGCCTGGTCGCTCGGCTGCTGCTGGACCGTGTTGTTCAGCCCCAGCTGCGTCAGGGCGGCCTGGGCCGACGAGACCGACTGGCCGATGTAGCTGCCGACGTTCACCTGCGAGCTGACCACGTAGATGATGACCGTTGTGCCCTGACCGGCCGGCTGACCGGCTACGGGATCGGTCTTCTCCACCCGGCCCGGCTTCTGCTTCGGCGGGTTGTTGCTGTCGCTGTAGGTCTGCTGGTCTACCTGGAACCCGCGCTGCTCCAGCTCGGCCCTAGCCGCCGACGCCGTCTGGCCGACGACGTCGCCCGGAACCTGGATCTGGTCCGGCGCGATCGCGACCGTCAGGGTGATGGTCGTCGTCAGCGGGACCTTGCTGCCTTCGGCCGGGTCGATGTTGAGAACCGTGTCCGGGGCGGTCCCGTCGGTGACCTTCTTCTGCACCGGAGTGGCGAAATGGGTGAAACCGAGATCGGTCAGCTGGTTCTTGACGACGGTCTGCGTCTGGCCCTTCAGGCCTTTGGGGATCGTGGCCTCGCTGTTTGAGCCACCGCCGCCCGACCCGCCGCCCTTGTTGGACAGCAGCGACGTCGCGACCAGGGAGACGACGACGAACGTGAGCACGACCGCGAGACCGGCCAGCACCCACTTCCAGGCGTTCGAGCCACGCTGGGGCGGCGGGGCCGCGCCGCCGGAACCGCCGTACCGGTTGTCGTCCGGTGGGAACCGCTCGAACTGGTCGGTGTAGCCGCCGACGGGGGCGTAGCCGCCACGGGTTCGGGTCTCGCCGCTCTGCCGGTAGGCCCCGGCCTCGTAGCCCGAGTCCTGGTAGCCGGTGTCGCCGTAGCGGTCGTAGGTGTCGTAGCCGCCGGTTCGGGGGTCGTCGCGGTAGCCGCCACGGGCGATCTGGGTCGCCGCGGCCGCGCCGCCAGCGGTCGGGCGGCCGGACTGCTGGGCGACCACCCGGCGGCCCGCGAGGGCCCGCTCCAGGTCGTCGCGCATCTCGCCGGCGCTCCCGTACCGGTCGTCCGGCTCCTTCTCCAGCGCGTGCAGCGTGACCGCGTCCGCGGCAGCCGACAGCTGCGGGTTGTGCCGCGACGGCGGATCGGGGATCTCCCGGACGTGCTGGTAGGCGACGGCCACCGGGTTGTCGCCCCGGAACGGCGGCTCACCTGTCAGCAGCTCGTAGAACAGCACCCCGGTCGAGTAGACGTCGCTGCGAGCGTCGACCTTCTTGCCCTGGGCCTGCTCGGGCGAGAGGTACTGGGCGGTGCCGATGACGGCCTGCGTGGCGGTCATCGTCGACGAGGTCGCGTTGTTGGCCTTGGCGATGCCGAAGTCCATCACCTTGACCGAGCCGTCCGGTGACAGCATCACGTTCGCCGGCTTGACGTCCCGGTGGATGATGCCCAGCCGGTGGCTGTAGTCCAGCGCCGCGCAGATGTCAGAGGTGATCTCCATCGCCCGGCGTTCCGGGAACGGGCCCTCCTGCTGCAGCACCTCGCGCAGGGTGCGGCCCTCGACGAACTCCATCACGATGTACGGCAGGCGGGAGCCGTTGATGATGTCTTCGCCGGTGTCGTAGACCGACACGATCGCCGGATGGTTGAGGCCCGCGGCCGACTGCGCCTCACGCTGGAAGCGCTTGAGGAAGTTCGGGTCGCGGGCGAGGTCCGAGCGCAGCACCTTGATGGCCACGTCGCGGCCCAGCCGGATGTCCCGCCCTCGGTACACCTCGGCCATGCCGCCGTAGCCGATGCCGGCGCCCAGCTCGTACCGGTCGCCGACGAGACGTGGTTCCGTCCCGTACAAGTCCGTCACGTCAGTCACCCGCGTTCGCCTCCACGACCACGATCCCACCACCGCGGGTACCGGTCGTCACCGCCTGTGTGACGGAGGACGCCGCATGGTTCGAACCACCCGAACCGGCGAGAGACCGGGTGATCAGCGCGCAGACGACCACCGTGATGGCCAGGAGCACCAGCAGGACAGGCAGGCTGAGCCGCCGTCTGCGTCCCGAGGCCGCTCCCGCGCGGGTGGATCCGGCTCGGCGGGCCGCGCGGGTGCCCGGCTGCCAGCCGGCCGGCTCGTCCAGCTCGCCGGCCGGCGCGAGGTGCGCGGCGGCCAGGCTGGTCTCGTCGCCCTGGTCGTCGCCGGCCCATCCGCCGGCGGCCGGCTGGTAGGAGGTCGGCGTGGGCTGGTAGGCCGTGGGCGCAGGCTGGTAGCCGGCCTGCTCGGGCTGGTACCCGGTGGCGCCCGGCTGCTGATAGCCGGTCGCGCCGGGCTGATAGCCGTTCGCTCCCTGCTGGTAGCCCGTGGCTCCGGGCTGGTAGCCCGTGGCTCCGGGCTGGTAGCCGGTGGCGCCGTCGGCACGGTTGGCGAAGCCGCCGCCCTGCTGGTAGCCGGTCTGGCCGGCTGGCGACTGGTACCCGGTGCCGCCGGGCTGGACCGGCGGGTAGCCCGTCGCGCCCTGCTGGTAGCTGGTCGCCGGCCCGCCCCGGCCACCGGGGTTCTGACCGGGATAGTTGGCGCCCGGCGCGACCGAGGCTCCAGCGCTGCCGGGGTAGCCGCCACGCGCGGCGGCGCTGCCGGGCGTGCTCGTACCGCCGGCGGCGGCCACGCCGGCCGGGCCGTCGGCGAGCCAGGACGCCGCTCGGGGGCGTCCACGCGGCGGCGGTCCGGCCGGGCCGGGGTGGCGTGCCGTCATGTCGGGGCTGGCGCCGCCGGCGCCGGCCGCCCAGCGTGGCTCCGGCGAGAACATCTCGCGCTGGATGGCCGCGGCGCTGCGCGCGAACCCACCGGCCGACGACGGCCGCCGGTTCGGGTTCTTCGCCATCGCCTGTTCGACGAGCTGGCGGACCTGGTGGGGCACGTCGCCCGGCAGCGGCGGGGGGTTGTCCTGCTGGTGCGCCATGACGACGACGATGGGGTTGCGGTCGTCGAAGGGCCGGCGGCCGGCCAGGCACTCGTAGGCGACGACGCCGAGCGAGTAGACGTCGCTCGCCGGGGTGACAGGGCGGCCCGAGGCCTGCTCCGGTGACACGTAGTAGGCCGTGCCCATCATGATCCCGGTGGCGGTCAGCGGAGCGGCGTCGACCGCCCGCGCGATGCCGAAGTCGGTGACCTTGACGACGCCGTCGTGACGGATCAGCAGGTTGCCCGGCTTGATGTCCCGGTGCACGATGTTCAGGGCGTGCGCGGCCTGCAGCGCGTCCGCCGCCTGGCCGAGGACGTCGAGCATCCGTTCCGGCGACAGCCGCTTCTCCCGGTGCAGGACGGCCGACAGCGGCTCGCCCTCGACGAGCTCCATCACCAGGTAGGCGGTCGGGTGATCGTCGACGGTGGCGACCTCGCCGTAGTCATAGACCGAGGCGATGCCCGGGTGCGAGAGACGCGCGGCGTGCCGAGCCTCGCCGCGAAAGCGCACCAGGAACGACTCGTCGCTGGCGTACTCCGGGCGCAGCAGCTTGACGGCGACCGGTCGGCCCAGCGTCTGGTCGACGCCGCGCCAGACCTCGCCCATGCCGCCGGTGGCTATCCGGCCGTCGAGGCGGTATCGGTTGTCGAGAACGGTGTTCGCCGGAACAGCACCGGCGAACGGCTGGGCTGGCTGCCCGGACGGGTTGTTCATCCTTGAATGTCCAATGCGATCTGCATGACCTTCTGCGCGATCGGGGCCGCGACGGAACCGCCGGTCCCGGACTCTCCGCCGCCGTCCTCGACCACGACCGCGACGGCGATGCTTGGGTTTTCGGCTGGGGCGAACCCGACGAACCAGGCGTGCGGCGGCTCGTTCGTCCCATGTTCGGCGGTGCCTGTCTTGCCTGCCACCGACACGCCGCTGATCCGTGCCTTGGTACCGGTGCCGGACGTGACGACGGATTTCATCATGGTCGTCAGCTCATCGGCTACCGAGGACGAGATGGGCTGTCCAAGCTCCTTCGGCTGGGTCTTGGAGATCTGCTTGAGGTCCGGTCCTTCGAGCTCGTCGACGAGGTACGGCTTCATCATCCGCCCGTGGTTGGCGATGGCCGACACCACCTGTGCCATCTGCAGCGGGGTGACCCGGTCGTCGAACTGGCCGATCGCCGACTGCGCGGTCTGCGCCTGGTCGAGCGACGAGGGGAAGACGCTCTTCGCCTCGGGAAGCTCGAAGCCGTCGATCGTCGTGTTGAACCCGAACGCCTGCGCCTGCGCGCGCAGCTTGTCCCCGCCGACCTGCATGCCGAGCGAGGCGAAAGCGGTGTTGCAGGAGATCGTCAGCGCATGGATCATCGTGTCGGTCTGCCCGTTGCCACAGCGTTCACCACCGAAGTTCGGCAGCTCGGTGTTGGACTGCGGGAGCTTGAGCCGGTCCGGCGCCGGGAGTACCGAGTTGATGTCGTACTGCCCGGTGGACAGCGCGGCGGCGGCGGTGATCAGCTTGAAGGTGGAGCCGGGCGGATAGGTCTGCTGCGTGGCCCGGTTCAGCAGTGGCTGGTTGGTGTCCGCGTTCAGCGCGTCGTAGTTCTTCTGCACCTGGTCCGGGTTGTGGCCGGCCAGGTCGTTCGGGTCGTACGTCGGCGCGGTCACCATCGCGAGGATCGCGCCGGTGCGCGGGTCCATCGCGACGACGGCGCCCTTGCGCCCGTTGAGCGCGGCCGAGGCGGCCTGCTGGATCTTCGGGTCGATCGTGGTCAGCACGTAGCCGCCCTTGCGGCCCGAGCCGGACAGCAGCGCGCTGACCCTGCTGGCCAGCAGCCGGTCGTCGTCGCCGTTGAGGAACAGGTTCTCGGTGTGCTCCAGCCCGGTGGCGCTGTACAGCGTGAAATAGCCGGTGATCGGCTCGTACAGCCGGCCGTCCGAGTACTGGCGCAGGTACTTGAACTCGTCGTCGACCGGCGTCGAGGAGGCCATCGTCACCCGGTCGTCCGCCGGGCCGGCGAGCAGACCGCCGCGCTGCCGGTCCAGCCGGGCCGCGATCTCCCTGGTGTTCGTCGGTTCCTGCTTCAGCGAGTGTTGGTCGCCGACCTGCACCCAGTTCGCGTTGACCAGCAGCGCCGCGAACAGGACGGCGCACACGACCGTGACCTTCCGGATCGGCCGGTTCACGAGCTCTTCACCACGACCTGCGTCCGCGCCCCGGCCACCGCGTCCGGGTCGTAGAGCGGCGCCTGCACGGCCTCCTCCCGCGGGCTGCGGATCGTGCTGTCGCTGATCCGCAACAGCAGCGCGATGATCGCCGCGTTGGCGACGATCGAGGAGCCACCGTAGGAGACGAACGGCAAGGTGATGCCGGTCAGCGGAATCAGCCGCATCACGCCGCCGACCTGCACGAAGACCTGGAAGGCCAGCGACGCCGACAGGCCGGTCGCCAGCAGCTTGCCGAACGGGTCACGGGCGCCGATGGCGGCCCGCAGCCCACGCATCACGATCAGCGCGTACATGACCAGGATCGCCATGACGCCGGTCAGGCCGAGCTCCTCGCCGAGGCTGGCCATGATGAAGTCGGTGTTCGAGAACGGCACCTTGCGCGGGTTGCCCTGGCCCAGGCCCGTCCCGGTGATCCCACCGGCGGCGAAGCCGTACAGGCCCTGGACGAGCTGGTAGGACTTGCCACTCGGGTTGGAGCCGTTGAACGCGTGCAGCCAGCCGTCGACCCGGACCTGGACGTGCGAGAACAGATGGTCCGCGAGCAGCGCGCCAGCGCAGAACAGCACCAGGCCGATCGCGACCCAGGAGACCTGCTCGGTGGCCGTGTAGAGGATCACCAGGAAGATCGCGAACAGCAGCAGCGACGAGCCCAGGTCGTTCTCGATGACGAGGACGCCGAGGCTCGCCGCCCAGGCGACCAGCACGGGCCCCAGGTCCCGTGGGCGTGGCAGCTTCAGGCCCAGGAACGTCGGCGAGGCGACGGAGATGACGTCGCGCATCCGGCTGAGGTAGCCCGCGAAGAAGATCATGAGCAGGATCTTCGAGACCTCGCTCGGCTGGAACGAGAACGGCCCGACCCGCAGCCACAGCCGGGCTCCGTTGATGGACGCGCCGATCCCGGGGACCGCCGGCAGGATGAGGAACAGGATGCCGGCGAGGCCCGCCGTGTAGGTGTAGCGGGTGAGCGTCGTGTGGTCGCGGACGATCGCGAGGACCAGCACGAACACGATGATCGCGAGAAGGGTCCAGACCAGCTGGGTCTGGGCGGCACCGGCGGTGACCGTCTTGTGTGCGGCGCGCTGCGCGTCCGCCCTGGCCAGGTCGATCCGGTAGATCATCACGAGGCCGATGCCGTTGAGTGCCGCGACCAGCGGCAGCAGCATCGGATCGGCCGCCGGGGCGAACCAGCGGACGGCCAGGTGCCCCAGGCCCCACAGCGCGAAGAACCCAAGCCCATAGGTGGCGACCTGGAAGGTCAGCGTGCCGTTGTGCGCCAGCATCAGCGCGGCCAGCGCACCGGTCGCCAGAATTCCCGCGAACACCAGCAGACCGAGCTCGCGCCGACGGTACGGCGGGATCTCGAGCCCTGGTGGTAGTGGGAATCCGGCGAAGGTGGCCGTGAGGTCCGCGGGGCGTGGCCGGCGCAGCGGCGGCAGGGTCATGGGGACGGGGACGTCAGGCTCACGCAGTTGAGGGCTGCCGCCGGGTCTGAGGTCGCACAGGCGGCGATCGAGGCCGCCGTGCCGGGCAGCGTGCTTCCGTTGGTCGGGGTCGCCGTCGGAGTCGTGGTCGGCTTCGAGGTGGACCCACTGGCCGGGACGGTCCGCAGGTTCCTCACTTTCTTCTGCGCGTCGGCGAGGTCATCCGCGTGCAGACCGGACCGGACCGCGCTCTGGTCCGGCTCGGCCACCTCGGAGATCGGCCCGAAGGTCGCATGCACGCTCGACAGCGCGTCGAGGCTCTGCACCCCCTGGAAGATCGCGACCTTGTTGTCGTGCACGCCGACGTAGTACTGGCTGCGCACCCACGCCCAGCTGGCGATCGCGGTGACGACGATCAGCACCGCGACCGTCGCGCTGACGAAGACGACCCGGCGGCGGCCCCGGCCAGGGGTCGCGCCGTCGGCGAAGTCCTCGGGCGACAGCCCACCCCGGGACGCCCGGCCGATCCGGGCGGCTCGGGCGGCGGCCGAGTCGCTGTCCGGATTGCGCGGGTTGGGGCCGACCCGGGCCGGCGTGGCGCCAGGAACGCTGTCCTTCTCGGCGGCTGCACCGGCCACCATGGCGGCCTCCGCCGCATCCTCGTCGTCGACGATGTCCGCGACGACGACCGTGATGTTGTCCGGGCCGCCGCCCTTGAGCGCCAGCTCGATCAGCCGGTCGACGGCGTCCTGCGGGCTCGTTCCCAGCAGCGCCTCGAGGATCGTCTCCCCGCTGACGACGCCGGACAGGCCGTCGCTGCACAGCAGGTAGCGGTCGCCGACCCTGGCCTGGCGAAGCGACAGGTCCGGGTCGACCTCACGGCCGTCGAGGGCCCGCATCAGCAGCGAGCGCTGAGGATGCGAGTTGGCCTGCTCCGGGGTGATCCGTCCCTGGTCGACCAGGTCCTGCACCAGGGTGTGATCGTGCGTGATCTGGCTCAGGACCTCGTCACGCAGCAGGTAGCAGCGGGAGTCGCCGACGTGCAGCACTCCGAACTGGTCACCCGAGGCCAGTATGGCGGTGACAGTGGTGCCCATCCCGTCGAGTGAACCGTCGCGGGCGGACATCGCCCGCAGGTTCGCGTTGGCGTCGTGCATGGCGGAGACGAGCGCCTCCACCAGTTCGTCGGCCTCGATCTCGGTGTCCAGGTCGGCCAGCGCGGCGATGACCGTCGAGCTTGCCACCTCACCCGCCGCGTGACCACCCATACCGTCGGCGACGGCTAGCAGGTAGGGACCGGCGTATGCCGAGTCCTCGTTTCCTTCTCGGACGTGGCCAACGTCCGAGCGGATCGCATAGTGAAGCCGCAGGCTCACCGGCGGAGCTCCAGGACCGTCTTGCCGATCCTGACCGGCGCGCCGAGGGATACCGGCATGGGCGTGGTCACTTTCGTGTGTTCGAGAAAGGTTCCGTTGGTCGAGTTGAGATCTTCGACGAACCAGCGCCCGTCGTGAGGGACGAGTCTCGCATGCCGGCCGGACGCGAAGTCATCGTCAAGAACCAACGTCGAGTCCGGAGCCCGTCCGATGGTGATCGGTTCGCCGGTTAGTGGGATGACAGTGCCCGCTAGCGGACCCTTTGTGACCACGACCTTGCTTGGCGGGTATGCATTGGGTGCGTTCGGTGGTGCCGGTGCCGGTAGGCCCGCCGGTGGTTGAGCCGGCTGCTGATGACCGCGCGGCCGCGCCGCGGCCTCCCCGCCGCCGCCCGCGCGGACCGGAGTGCCCCGCCGCTGCACCCGTCGCCGGGCGGGTTCGAGCAGATCCGCGCGGATCGCGCGGACGACCAACAGCACGAACGTCCAGAGCAACGTCAGGTAGCCGATTTTCACCAGCAACAGGACGAGCTCGTTCGGCTGGGATGGGTCCATCAGGCTTTACCAGCTCCGGTCGCTCGGCGGGGGCGGGCCCGGCCGGTGGCGAGGGTCGTCGGGCCGAGGACGACCGGGAGCCCGGCTGGGCAGGATTGTCTCGGCATCGTAGATCTCTTCCGGCGGGCGGCTGTCGCGGCCGTCGGCGTCGCGGCCACCGGCACGGCGGGCCCCGGCCGGGTGCGGCCCACTCCCGTCGGCACGGCGACCATAGCCGCGACCTTGGCCAGCGTACTCATCGCTGTCGCCATCCCGACGGGGCCGGGCATCCCGGGCATCCCGCCCGTCGCGGGGGACCCGGGCCGGGCCGTCCCGGTTCGGCTCGTTCCGAGCGCTCGACGGGCCGCCGTAGGCCTCGTCGCGCGGCCGAGCGCCGCGTGGGCCCGACCGGTCGTCCACCGGCGCCGGGCGCCGGGCGCCCTGGGGCCGCGGGCTCTCGGGCTGGGCGATCTCGCGCGGCGAGCCAGGGCGGGGTGAGTCCTGCCGCTGCATGTCCGGACGCTGCATGTCCGGACGCTGCGGGCCAGGACGCGGGGAGTCCTTGCGCTGCGGGTCGTGGCGCGGTCGCTCGTCGCGCTGCGGCTCCGGGCGTGGTGAACCCGGGCGGGCCGGGCGGCCGTTGGCAACGTCGCGATACGGCTCGCCGCGGGCACCGGACCGGTCGCGGCCGGCCTCGCCGCGCGGGCCCGAGCGGTCGTCGAACGGCTCGTCGGTCCGGGCAGGGGCCCGGTCGGCTCTGTCGGGCCGACCCGGGCCTGCCGGCCGGTCGCGATACGGCTCGCCGCGGGCGCCGGAGCGGTCGTTGAACGGCTCGTCCGAGCGGGCGCCGAGCCGGTCGGGTCGGTCGGCTCTGGCCGGGCCCGCCGGTCGGTCGCGGTAGGGCTCGCCGCGGGCGCCGGAGCGGTCGTTGAACGGCTCGTCGGGGCGGTTGCCAGCCGGTCGGTCGGGCCGAGCCGGGCCGTCCGGCCGGTCCCGGTACTGCTCGCCGCGCGGCCCTGGGCGGTCGCGCGGTTCTGGACGGTCGCGGGGTTCTGGGCGGTCGCGCGGGTCGAGGCGGCCGTCTCGGTCGACGCCGCGCCCGCCGCGGAAGGCGTCCGGACCGCCACCCGGCTCACGGTCGTTCTGGCGGCCGAAGGGCTCCGGCGCCTCGGCCGCGAGCCGACCCGGTTCGCGGCTGTCCCGACCGCCTCGGCCGTCGTCGCGCTGGAAGGTGACCAGGGCGGCGCCGAGCTCGATCAGGTCCCCGTTGACGAGCTTGACCTGTGTCGCCGGCCGCCCGTTCACGATGCTGCCGTTGGTCGAGCCGGCGTCCACGTAGAGCCAGTTGCCATCCGGCATCCGACGGATCTCGCCATGGCGGCGGGAGACCCCGGTGTCGGTCAGCCGGATGTCGCACTCCACGCTGCGACCGATCAGGGTCGACTCGGCGGTGAGCTCGTACTCCCGCTCCCGGCCGGGCGGGGCCTCCTTGTTCGTGATCAGCAGTCGTGGCACGCCCGGCGCGGCTCGTGACCCACGCCGCTGCGGCGTCGCCACCATCCCCTCCGCCGACGCCACGCTGCTGCGAATCCGGAACACGCCGACGTCCAGGTCCGGCGCCTCGGACAGCCGGATGCTCACCGGTCCGACGAACGTGTACCGCTGCTCGGCCGCATGCTCGCGGACCATCTCGGCCAGCTCGTCACACAGTGCCCGGCTGTAGGGCGACAGGCGGTTGTAGTCCGGACTGGCCAGCTCCACGGCGAACTCGTTCGGCACCAGTACCCGGTTGGAGCTGATCGCCCGTCTGTCGTCGGCCTCCCGGGCGAGCGCCCCCGCGATCTCCACCGGCTCGACGCCACCCTTGAAGACCTTCGCGAACGCGCCCTCGACGAGGCCGCCCAGGCGGCGTTCGAATCGCTGTAGCACACCCATGGCCGACCTCCCTCCTCCCGCTACGTGAGATCGTATGACGGCCGCCCTGGTCGTCCCCGACCACCGGGCGTGACCAGGCTCGTCACCTCACGGACAACCCACGCCGCGCAACCTTCGAGTCGCGGCGCGCATCCCACCGGCCCCCTCTCGTCGGCGCCCGCCGCCCTCGCGCTTCAGAGGCTCCAGGCCACCCGTCAGACCCGACCTACCCCGGCGCCATCTACCCATGCGGACGTGGTACCGTGGCTGCGCACCAGACAAAGGCCGCGCCACTTCGAGCTTGATGTGACCGGGGTTTGATGTGGTAGGTGCCATCTAGTACGGGTGAGATGCGTGCTGGGAATGCAGTGAGGCGCAGGCCACGCTGTCGGCCAGTGCCTGGTAGTAACAGCGTTTGGCGGGAAAGCGTAACGTAGCGGGCAAGACCACTCGGGCGAGTGGCGGAATGGCAGACGCGCACGGTTCAGGTCCGTGTGTCCGAAAGGACGTGGGGGTTCAACTCCCCCCTCGCCCACTCGTAAGCAAATATATGGCTGGGAGCCTTGAACGGTCGGCTCCCAGCTTTTTCATTTGTGCGGTCATTGGCGCGCTGGTCGCCTCAACGCATAACGACTCGGTTCACTCATACGCCGTGGCCGCGGTTACATCGTTCAGCGGCCACGGCGTATGAGTGCGCGTTGGGCGCGGCCCGTCAGCCGCCGAGCTCGGGCTGGGAGGCGCAGGAGGAGAGCACGGTGCGCATGGCGTCGGCCTCGGCCTGGGTCACCCACAGGTGATAGCGGGCCTTGATGCCGATCTGCCGCGCGACGTAGGTGCACTTGTAACCCGACGCCGGCGGGAGCCATTCACTGGCGTCGCTGTCACTCTTCTTGATGTTCGTCGGTCCGTCGACGGCGAGGAGGTTCTCGGGGTCGTTGGCTATCGCCTCGCGCTCGGCCTGAGGGAAGGCGTAGGCGCCGGTGCGCCAGGCGTCACCCAGCGGGACGACGTGGTCGATCTGCACCGCCGCGGAGTCCTTGCCGCGGTTGAACCGGATGATCCTGTTCGTGTACGGGTCGTTCAGCTCGCCGGTGAGGACGATGCAGTTGTCGGTGGTGCGAACCGTCACCGAGTGCAGGTCCCGGCGCAGGACGTCGTTGCGGGTGTCGCAGCCGTTGTGGTCGACGTCCTTCCAGGCCGTGCCGAACGCGTCACGGTCGTACTTCGGTGACGTGGCGAGCGGCGCGATCTTCAGCGTGCCCAGCGCCGCGAGCGCGGAGCCGTCGGCACCGACGTCCGAACCGTTCGCCGCGAACCCGCTCGGCAGAGCGCCAGACGGACTGGCGGTCGAGGCGTCGTTGAGCGCCGTCGAAACCGCGTTGCACCCCGATGCCAGCACCGCCACTGTCGCTGCCGCCGCCACGACAGCGGCGAGCCGCCCCGCGACCCACGTGCCCATGTCCCCCACCTGTCCCACGTCCGTTCGTTAGCGGCGAGTCTGCCGGAGCCCAGGCCGTTACGAGCGGTTTTGTCGCTCGGTGATGGCGGCCCGGCGCCCGATCGTGCCACAGATGGGGGCATATCGGGTTTTCGACCGGCCGGCACGCGCGGCGGCCGCGTTGACTCGCAAGGACCGTCGAGCGAATGGCGCGCCGACCGCTCTTGGGGGACGGTGCGATCAGAACGGATGATTGGGCTTATACGGGGCCTTTACAGTTGCCGCATGAGTTCGGGGGTCCCCCAGGTCGTCGGCGTCGCCGCATCGGTACCGCGACCGTTGCGACGCGATGCGGAACGCAATCGCGAACGCATCCTGTGCGCCGCCCGAGAGCTGTTCGTCGAGCATGGCCTCGCTGTTGGCGTCGACGAGATCGCCCGCCGCGCCGGCGTCGGGATGGGGACGCTCTACCGCCGTTTCCCGAACAAGGACGCGCTCGTCGAGGAGACACTGGCCGCGGCGGTCGGGCGGGTACGCGAGCTCGCGGTCATCGCCCGCGAGACCGCCCCGCCCGGCCGAGCGCTGCGCGAGTTCCTGATGACGTCGATCTCGGAGGACGCCTGCCGGTGGGCTTTCGTCTCCCGGCGGCTGTGGACGGGCCGGACCTCCGCGCTCGTGTTCGACGAAGTCGTCCCGTTACTGGGGCTGATGTTCACCGACGCGCAGGAGGCCGGCCTGATCCGCGCGGACGCGGTGCTGGCCGACCTGATCGTGCTGCTGCGCGCGGTCCGGGTCGTGCTGGAGCTGACCGAGGCGCCCGTCGGGCAGACCTGGCGCCGGTACATCGACCTGTTGCTGGACTCGCTGCGTCCCAGCGAGCACAACACCTCGCTCGACGGCCCGCCGATGACGCTGCGTGCCCTGGCCAGCTCGGCGATCGAACCCTGAGAGCCCCAGCCAGGACCGGGGCGGATCCCGGGTGCCGGGAGGTGCGGCGGGCCGCGGAGGTGGCACGATGGCTGGCATGGGTCCCGATCAGGTGCCGACCGTTACGGTGGCGGACATTCCCGCCGAACCTACGGGCGACGACAAGCTGTTTCTGCTCGACGTCCGGGAGTCGGACGAGTGGGCCGCCGGTCACATCGACGGCGCCACGCATATCCCGATGGGCGACCTCGTCAGCCGCCTCGACGAGGTGCCGCGATCGGCCCGCGTCATCGCGGTCTGCCGGTCCGGCAACCGGTCGGGGATGGTCACCGGCTACCTGACCAAAGGCGGCTGGGACGCGTACAACCTGGCCGGAGGCATGATGGCCTGGGCCGCGGGCGGTCGCCCGATGGCCACCGAAAGCGCGGGCGCTCCGTTCGTGCTCTGACGTCCGTGGCAGGCCCGGTCGGGCCCTATTTCAGCAGGCGGGACAGCCGGCGGTCGGCGAGCACCCGGCCGCCGGTCTGGCAGGTCGGGCAGTACTGCAGGCTGCGGTCCGCGAAGGCGACCTGACGGACGGTGTCGCCACAGCGCGGGCACGCCTCGCCGGTGCGGGCGTGCACGGCCAGATTGGCCTTCTTCTCCGCCTTGAGGTCGGCGGCGCCCAGCCCGCCAGCCGCCTCGACGGCCGCTCGCAGCGTCCCCACCAGAGCGTCGTGCAGGGCGGCGACCTGCTCCGGCGACAGACCGCTCGACGGCGCGAACGGGGACAGCCGGGCCGCCCACAGCACCTCGTCGGAGTACGCGTTGCCCACCCCGGCGAGCACCGACTGGTCGGTCAGCACCCCCTTGACCTGGCTGCGCCCGGCGGCGGAAAGCAGCGCGGCCAGCGCCTCCACGGTGAAGGCCGGATCCAGTGGGTCGATGCCCAGCCGGGCCACCCCGGGCACCTCGGCCGGGTCACGCACCAGGTAGACGGCCAGCCGCTTCTGGGTCCCGGCCTCGGTGAGGTCGAAGCCGGAACCGTCGTCGAACACCAGCCGCCAGGCGAGGCCACCGCGCCCGCCGCGGCCGGGCGCCGCCGGCTGGCTGTCCTTCCAACGCAGCCAGCCGGCCCTGGACAGGTGGGCGATGAGGTCAAGCCGCTCGCCGCCGGCCCCGGCGAAGACGAGGTCGAGGAACTTGCCGTGCCGCGTGGCGTCGACCAGGGTCGCGCCGACCAGGTCGGCCGGGCCAGGCGAGACGGTGCGCAGTGCGTTGATCGCGACCGGCTCGGCCCTCGTGACGACCTTGCCGACCGCGCGGTCGCGCAGCACGCTCGCGAGCGCCTCCATCTCGGGCAGCTCCGGCATGCCCCCAGTCTTGCCGGTCGGGCCCGCCCTGGCCATCCCCGACCCGGGAAGCCGACATGTCATCGTGGATCCATGACAAATGGCGGCGCCGTCGACGGGCCGTGGATCAGCTGCCCCTGGTGTACCGGCACGGTGCCCCTGACGTACTTCGCCGAGTCCGACGAGGAGCCGGGCGCCCAGGAGGCGGTCTGCGAGGCCTGCGGGCGCCGGGTCTCCTTCCTGCCACCCCGCCCGCCCGATGAACCGGGCGACCAGGCGTCCTCGGCCGCGGCCTGACCGTCGGTGCCCCTCCAGCAGCCGCCACCGGTCTGATGGCCGACAAAGGGGATGATTGCCCCGCACTCGGCGCCAGCCTGTCGGGTAGGTGCCGGCATGCGGCGGAATGAGCGGTCTCGTCGAGTCGAACGCGGGCAGCGCGGCGCCCCGGTGTTGGGGGAGACTGCGGCTACGAGTGACCGGGGTATCGGACGGGGGACCAGGGGGCGCGGGTGACGGAGGACGTGGCGGGCGCGGAGCGGCGCCCGGCCTCCGGGCTGTCGGGTGACCCGCTCGCGGCCCACGACCCCCACCGGGTCGGGCCCTACCCGCTGCTGAGCCGCCTGGGCACCGGAGGCATGGGGACGGTCTATCTGGGCCGGGGCGAGCGTGGCCGGCTGGTGGCCGTGAAGGTCATCCGCCCGGACCTGGCGGCCGACGAGGAGTTCCGCCGCCGGTTCCGGCAGGAGGTGGCGGCCGCGCGTCGCGTGGCGCCGTTCTGCACGGCCGAGGTGCTCGACGCCGACCCGGATGCGGCCGCGCCCTATCTGGTGACCGAGTTCATCGACGGCCTGCGCCTGGACCAGGCGATCGCCCGGGGTGGCCCGCTCACGCCGTCGACCCTGACCGGGCTCGCGGTCGGCGTCGCCACCGCGCTCACCGCCATCCACCGAGCCGGGCTGGTACACCGCGACCTCAAGCCGAGCAACGTGCTGCTGTCGCTGTCCGGGCCGCGGGTGATCGACTTCGGGATCGCCCAGGCGGTGGCCCACGGCTCCACGGCCAAGCCCACGTCCTGGGGGTTCGGCTCCGCGGGCTGGATGGCGCCCGAGCAGATCAACGGGCAGCCGATCGGGCCTGCGGCGGACATCTTCACGTGGGGCATCCTCATGGCCTACGCCGGAACCGGGCAGCACCCGTTCGGCGAGGGCAAGGACATCGACCTCGCCTACCGGACCGTCTCGGCCGCGCCGGACCTGACCGGCCTGGTCCCCCCGCTGCGAGACCTGATCGACGCCGCGCTGGCCAAGGACCCGGCCGCCAGGCCGACCGCCCGCGACCTGCTGCTGGCCCTCATCGAGCGCGGTCACACCGGCGAGCCGGGGGTGCCGCCCGGCGAGGAGCTGCTCGGGCTCGCCGCCGACCGGGCCGAGGTGATGGCGAGCCCCGCAGTGGTCGCCCTGACCGGGCCGGACCCCGCCAGCGGGTTGCCGCGCACGCGGGTGGCACCGCCCGGCTACGGCGCCGCGACCGCGCAGGTCGAGGACGCGGGGCGGCCCGGCGGCCCCGGCTACGACCCGCGCCAGCCGTCGGCGCGGTACCAGCGGCCCGGCGAAGCTCAGGGCGGCATCGTGCCGCCACGACGGCCGTCGACCCCGGCCGCCGGAGTGCGCCCGGGTGCTGCGGGTTACCAGGGCCCGGCTCGGCCCGGGATGCCGGTACGCGCCGGTGGCCGCCGCGGCGGCAGCCGGCTCGGGCTCTGGCTGACGATCGTGTTGATCATTCTGGGCGCACTGGCGATCACCCTGATCGCGCTCAACCCCGGCGACTCGCCCGGGCCGGGCAGCTCCGTCCCGCCGTCGAGCACCCCGACGCCGACGTCGACCGGGCCGAACAGCCGCCTCTACACCGACGGCTCGCTCCAGTTCCAGATCCAGAGCCTGCGCTGCGGCGTGCAGAAGATCGGCATCATCCCGCGCAAGCCGGACGGCCAGTACTGCCTAGTCAAGATCAATGTGCGAAACGTCGGGACCTCGTCGCGGACGCTGGTCGCCAACCAGCAGTTCATGTACGACCAGAACGGCGGCCGGCACGAGGCCTACTCGGCGCTGGAAACCCGGCTGTACTACCCGTTCGACTCGTTGTGGAACAAGATCCAGCCGAACGCCCAGGTCAGTGGAACGCTGATCTTCGACATCCCGGTCGACACCGGCCCGACGCGCCTGGAACTGCACGACGGCCTGATCGGCCAGGGAGCCCAGATCCCGGTCGAGGGCTGACGTCGGCCCGCCCGCCGTGACGACGACCGCCCCGGCGCCGTCCGTTGGCCAGCGCGGAAACCCGGTCGTTACGCTCGGGTCGTGTCAGCTCGGATGAGTTCCGCTCCGCTTGTCGTCGGCTTTGACCTGGATCTCACGCTCCTGGACGCGCGCCGGGGCATCGTCGCCACCTACGCGCAGATCGCCGCCCGCACCGGCGTCCCGATCGACGGCGAACTGGCCGCGAGCCGGCTGGGCCCGCCGCTGGAGCAGGAGCTCGCGAACTGGTTCCCGGCCGACGAGGTCCCCGCCGCCGCGACCCTCTACCGCGAGCTGTACGTCGACCACGCCGTGCCGGTGTCGGAGGCGATGCCGGGGGCTGCGCGGGCCGTCGAGGCGGTCCGGCGGGAAGGCGGCCGGGTGGTCGTGGTGACGGCGAAGGCCGAGTGGCTCGCCCGCGCCAGCCTGGCGGCGATCGGGATCGAGCCGGACGTCGTCGTCGGCTGGCTCTGGGCCGCCGCCAAGGGTGACGCGATCCGCGAGCACGGCGTGCACATCTACGTCGGCGACCACGAGGGCGACGTGCTCGGCGCCCGGGCCGGCGGGGCGCTGTCCGTCGGGCTGACCACCGGGTCGCACGACGCGGGCGCCCTCTCGGCCGCCGGCGCGGACGTCGTGCTCGGCGGGCTCGCGGAGTTCCCCGACTGGCTCGCGGGCGCGGTCCTCGACCAGCGGATGGCGGCCCTCAGCGCCCGGCTGACGGAGCTGGGCTCGGTGCTCGTCGCGTTCTCCGGCGGCGCCGACTCGGCCTTCCTGCTGGCCTGGGCGGCGAGGACGCTCGGGCCCGACGCGGTTGTGGCCGCGACCGCGGTCTCCCCGTCCCTGCCGGCCGCCGAGCTCGACGCCGCCCGTGCGTTCGCGGCGGCGCTCGGCGTGCGCCACCTGCTGCCCACCACCGACGAGCAGGCCCGGCCCGGCTACGTCGCCAACGGCTCGGACCGCTGCTACTTCTGCAAGGCGGAGCTGACCGAGACGCTCGGCCCGCTGGCCGCCGACCTGGGCCTGGCCCACGTCGTCACCGGGACGAACGCGGACGACGCCGTCGCCGGGTTCCGCCCCGGCATCCGGGCCGCCGCCGAGCGGGGCGCGGCCACCCCCCTGCTCGACGCCGGGCTGACCAAGCGGCAGGTCCGGGCGGCCTCCCACCGGCTTGGCCTGGTCACCGCCGACAAGCCGGCCGCCGCCTGCCTGGCCAGCCGGATCGCCTACGGCATCGAGGTGACGCCCAGTCGGCTCGCCCGGGTCGAGCGCGCCGAGCAGGCACTGCGGCTGGCGCTGGCCGACGCGGAGCTGCGTGTGCGTGACCTGCGCGTGCGTGACCTGGGCGACCGGGCCCGGATCGAGGTCGACGCGGAGCTCGTGGCGACGCTCGCCGCCCGGCCCGATCTGACCTCCGTCGTCACCGGCTTCGACCTCATCGAGGTGGATCCGCGTGGCTTCCGGTCGGGCGCCATGAACGAGCTGCTCTGAGCCCTGGGCCTGGGTGAACAGCGGGCTTCGCCGGGGGCCGTCCCGGTGGGGAGCCTGTGCCGTCCGCCCCTGCGGCGTTGGAATCCTGCGCCTGTCGGGCGCCGGCCGGATAGCCTGAGGACCGTCGTTTGTCGGTCGCGCCTTCTTTGCCGCCAGGGATCCCACCGGTTGGCGGCCGAGCGGACGACCGGGAGCCAGACCGACGGCGCCCCGACGGTGGGGGAGAAAGCGTCGCAGCTCCCGTCGCGCTAAGAACGAGGTCGCCCGTGCCCACCGGCAAGGTCAAGTGGTATGACGTCGACAAGGGGTTCGGCTTCCTCTCCCGCGACGACGGCGGGGATGTCTTCGTCCACAAGGCCGCGTTGCCGGCCGGTGTCGAGAAGCTGCGCGCGGGCGACCGGGTCGAGTTCGGCGTCGCCGCCGGCCGCAAGGGAGACCAGGCGCTCTCCGTCCGGGTCCTTGCCGAGCCGCCGTCCGTGGCCAAGGCCGCCAAGGAAGCCGCTCGGCGCAGCCCCGACGAGCTACACGCGATGGTCGAGGACATGATCAAGGTGCTGGACGACGTCCAGGGTGAGCTCCGGCGCGGTCGCTACCCCGATCGCCGCATCGCCCAGCGGGTGGCCAAGGTCGTCCACGCGGTAGCCAGCGAGCTTGAGGCCTGAGCGCTCGTAAGGGCTACGCCTCGCGGAGGGGGCGGGGTAGCGCGGGGACCAGGTTCTCCGCGGCGGCCCGGGCCAGGAGCTCGTCGGCCGCTGCGTAGCCCTCGTCGCCGAGGTCGAGGCTGAAGTCGTTGACGTACAGGTCGATGTGCGCCTGGACGACCTCGGGCGCCAGCTCCTGGGAGTGTTCGAGCACCCAGGCCGCGGAGGCAGCCGGGTCGGCGAAGGCAGCCGCCACGCTGGCCCGCACGGCCGCGGCCAGGTCGCCGGTCCGCTCGGCCAGGTCCCGGCGGGCCAGGATCGCGCCGAGCGGGATCGGCAGCCCGGTCGCACCCTCCCACCAGTCGCCCAGGTCGGCGACGGACACCAGCCCGTACGACGGGTAGGTGAACCGGGACTCGTGGATCACCAGCCCGGCGTCGTACCGGCCAGCTTGGACCGCCGGCATGATCTTCTCGAACGGCAGCACGTCGATCGTCGCCACGTCGATGCCCGCCGCCCACAGCCGGAACAGCAGGTAGGCCGTGGTCCGGGTCCCGGGGATCGCCACCCGCGCCCCACGCAGCACCGCCGCGTCTCCCTGGGCGTCCGCGGCGGCGGGGCTGCCTGCGGACATGAGCACCAGGGGACCGCAGCCGCGTCCCAGCGCTCCGCCGGCCGGCAGCAGCCGGTAGCCGTCGAGCAGCCAGGGCAGGGCGGCGTACGAGACCTTGACCAGGTCGTCCTGGCCGTCGGCCGCGCGGGCGTTCAGCACGTCGATGTCGGCGAACGTGACCGACACCGGGGGCACCCCGGGCACCAGGCCGTGGGCGAGCGCGTGAAAGGCGAACGTGTCGTTCGGGCAGGGCGAGATCGCCAGCGTCAGGCCCGCGTGCTCTCGCTGGCTCGCCTCGCTGGCCGCCGTCACCTGGGACATCGTCATGCCCTCATTGTCCGTCGGTCCCCGCCAAGAGGCGTTGAGAGGGCGCTCAGCGCCCGACCGGTGGGCGCGAGGCGTCCGCCGCCGAAGCGTCCGCGACGGCGGCCAGCAGGCCGTCCGGGTGGGCGACGAGGGCGCCGGCCGCGGTGCGCAGGCTCGCCAGCGCGGCCGGAAGGTTCCAGCTGCCGCGGTCACGCCGGCCGACCTGGTTGCTGATCGCGCGAATCTCGCCGGCCGGGACGCCGAAGGCGGCGGCGGCGGTGCCGACCGCGTAGCCCTCCATGCCCTCGGCGACCGGGTCGAGCCGGGCGGTCAGGGTCGCGGCGCGCAGCTCGGTGCCGGTGACGGTGGCGACGGACAGCACCGGCCCGGTGACAACCCGGCGGCCGGTGATGCCGACGACGGTCGCCAGCCGGTCGACCAGGCCGGACACCGGGATGATCGTCGACGAGCCGAGATCCAGGTCGTCGAGGGTGAGGAACTTCCCGTCCGCGGAGGAGCTCGTCGCGCGCGGCAGCGGCGGCGCGCCGGTGCTGTGGAAGCCGAGGCTTCGGTCCATCTCGTGAACCTTGCCGGCCGGCTCGCGCAGGTCCTCCAGGCCGGACTCGGCGCCCAGGTCGGCCGCCACCAGCCGGGACGCGACCGCCAGATCGCCGACCTCGGCCCAGCCGCGGAACCCGCCGGCGACGCCCATCGAAAGCACCAGGGTGAACGGGTCGCCGGTCGCCGCGGCGACCGCGAGTGCCACGGCGGTGCCGGCAGCGGCCGCCGGGCCGCCAGTGCCGGCCGCCAGCACCGTCACCGGGCCGCGCCGACGGCCGACGTACGGGCCGAGCGTCGAGGTGGTCAGCAGCTGGCGGTCCCAGTCGGGGGAGACGGGTGCGCTCGGCACCTCGGTGGAAGGTCCGCGGGAGCGAGACCAGCTACCCATCAGGCCCGCGCACACCGCGTCCGCCTCAGCCTGGACGGCGGTGACGATCAGGGTGCGGCTCATCGGCGTGTCTGAGGCATGGTCGGTGTGGATCTCCGTGCGCCATCGTCGGGAACAGACAGACCCTCCGGGAAAGACCACCGTGTCGGACGGCGCGGTGACAGCACGAGGTTCCCGAGGAGGGCAAACCGGACTTTGTTGACGGACCTTAGCACCGCCGTCGACCGAGCGTGGTTCCCGCGTCGGGCGGTGACGATGGGTGGCCGGCCCGGTCACCCATCGGATGACCGGGCCGGCGATGCCCCGGTGCCGGTCTCCCGGGCCGGAATCGGTCAGGC